>NZ_VFTP01000005.1:0-314304 GCF_006439455.1 Mesorhizobium sp. B2-9-1
GTCGATTCCTCGGTGGTTGCCGGCATCCTCAAGCGCGAAGGCTATGATGTCGTCGGTGTGACGCTGCAGCTTTACGACCACGGCGCGGCCACCCATCGTGCCGGCTCCTGCTGCGCCGGACAGGATATCGATGACGCGCGTCGCGTCTCGGAGACGCTCGGCATCCCGCATTACGTGCTCGACTACGAGGAACGTTTCCGCAAGGCGGTCATCGATCCCTTCGCCGAAAGCTATGTCGCCGGCGAGACCCCCATCCCTTGCGTGTCCTGCAACCAGACTGTGAAGTTTGCCGATCTTTTGGCGACCGCCCAGGATCTCGGCGCCGACGCCTTGGCCACCGGCCATTACATCCGTTCGCGCGCCAATGGCGCGCATCGTGCGCTTTACCGGCCGGTCGACGCCGACCGCGACCAGAGCTATTTCCTGTTTGCCACCACGCAGGCGCAGATCGATTATCTGCGCTTTCCGCTCGGCGGCCTGTCGAAGCCGCAGGTCCGCGCCATTGCTGAGGAAATGGGCCTGACCGTCGCCGCCAAGCAGGACAGCCAGGACATTTGCTTCGTACCGCAGGGCAAGTATTCCGACATCATCGCCAAGCTGAAGCCGGCCGCCGCCAATCCCGGCGACATCGTCCATATCGACGGCCGCGTGCTCGGCCGCCATGAAGGCATCCTGCGCTACACGATCGGCCAGCGCCGCGGCATCGGCATCGCCTCTGGCGAGCCGCTCTATGTCGTCCATCTCGACGCCGACCGGGCGCGCGTCATCGTCGGCCCGCGCGAGGCGCTGGAGACGCACAAGATCTATCTGCGCAACATGAACTGGCTGGGCGACGGACCGCTGTCGGATGTTCCGGCCGGCGGGGTCGAGCTCTTCGCCAAGGTCCGCTCGACCAGGCCGCCGCGTCCGGCCGTGCTGCATCACCGCGACGGCGTGACCTCCGTCGAGCTGGCCGACGGCGAGTCGGGCATCGCGCCGGGGCAGGCTTGCGTGCTCTATTCCGACGACGGCAACGAGGCGCGGGTGTTCGGCGGCGGCTTCATCGAGCGCTCCGAGCGCGGCGCCGAGGCCGAGGCCATGCTGTCCCGGCTTGCCGCAAGGCCGGCGCAAATCCCGGCCGAATGACCCAGCTCGCCTTTCCACCAATTTCGTTGAAGGTCAGATCCTCGCCGAAGGTGCGTTGAGATTCAGGTCAGGCCGAGCCGAAAACGACGGGTTTCGAGAACCGGAGCGGAGCGTACTAGAGTACGTGAGCACCGGAAACGGAGGAACCTGGCGTTTGCAGGCCGGCATCACCTGAATATCAACGTGCCTCAGGCGGACGAGCCGGTATGGATCACCGTGCCGGCGGTCAGGATGCGCAGCACTCTTATCGCTTCCTCGCCGTCGGTGCGCGGTTCGGCGCGCGTCTCGATGCATTGCATGAAATGGGCAAGCTCGCGCGTCAGCGGCATGCCCTCGCCGACGGCCACATAGGCAGGCTCGTTGGCGGTGAAGGCCCACTGGCCGCTGTCCTGCCACACCGCGTGGCGGTAGACGGCAAGCTTGCGCTCCCAGGGCTCGACGTCGTCGAACACCGCCATCGCCTTGGTTCCGACGACCGTCAGCCGCCGCTCGCGATAGGGATTGAGTCGCGAGGCGAAGAGATGGCTGCGCAATCCGTTCGGGAAGCGCATATGCAGATGCGCGAAGTCGCTGAGATTGTCGAGGAGTGCTGCCCCCTCGCCCCTCACTTCGATCGGCTCGGTGCCGGTGATGGCGAGGATCATCGACAAATCGTGCGGCGCCAGGTCCCAGAGAGCGTCGTTTTCGGTATGAAACTTGCCGAGGCCGAGCCGGTGCGAATGGATATAGCGCACCTCGCCGAGCTCGCCATTGTCGATCAGCGCCTTGAGCGTCTCGAATGCGGGATGAAAGCGCAACACATGGCCGACCATGAAGACGCGGCCATTGTCCTTTGCCGCCTTCACCGCGCGCTCGGCGTCGGCGACCGTCAGCGCGATCGGCTTTTCCACCAGCACGTCCTTGCCGCTTTCGACGGCCCGCACCGCGGTGTCGGCATGGAATTGCGGCGGCAGCGCCATGACGATGGCGTCGATGTCGTTACGCTCGAACAGCCTGTCCGGCTCGATTGCCAGGCAATCCTGCTCGCTGGCGAAACCTTCGGCGCGGGCGCGGTTGGCGTCGGAGACGGCATGGAGCGCGCCAAGCGCCTTGAGGGTGCGGATATGGTTGCTGCCCCAGTATCCGCAACCGAGGACGGCGATGCGCGGCTTCATTCGCTCAAACTCTAGAATTTCATGGCCGAGACATAACGACGTGCCCCGACGAACTCAACCCCGGGGCAGGCCCTGAGTGTCTGTCCGGCAAAGCTTTTCTGGGATGAGATCATGACGGCCGGCTTATGCCCGCATGTCGGCCGCTTCGAAGCTTGACAGGCCGACCCTCCCAACCTTATATCCGCGCGACCTCGGCGAACGCCTTGAAACAACCCATCCGTCCAGGACGGTTTTTCGGGCCATTTGCCACCCTGGCGGGGTAGCTCAGTTGGTTAGAGCACGGGAATCATAATCCTGGGGTCGGGGGTTCAAGTCCCTCTCCCGCTACCAGCCTTTCACTAAGCCGTTGATTTCACTAGTAAAAATTGGTCGCCAAGGCCAAACTGGCCGCAACGCAGAGATTAGCTAAGTCTTTGATTTTGCGTTGTTCAGCGAAAGCCGACCCTTCAAGGGAAGCGCTTTTGATCCACATCGTCTTCCCAAAACCGCTGCGCACTTTTGGGTGGCATGCATCAGCTTGGGCAGAAAGCCGAATGCAGCGCCTCGATAACAGTCAGCACTTCCGGCCTGGTGATGCGGTAATAGACGGTCGTCCCTTCGCGACGGGCTTCGACCAGCCCATCGGCCCTGAGCCGCATAAGCTGTTGCGACATCGGCACCTGGTCGATGTCGAGAAGTTCTCGCAATTCGGCCACCGAGCGCTCCTCGTTGCCGAGTGCGCATAGCACGAGCAAACGCTGTGGATGGGACAGGCTCCGAAGCAGCTCGGCCGCCCTGCCTGAGGCCGGGATCAAATCTCTTACATTCATGTTCTTGAATTTATAATCTTTGAATGTTACATGCAAGCTTGCCATTCGGGCTCTTCGACGCCGTTACCTTACAATTGCGTCGCCCCGTTTGGAAATTGAGCCCGATCAACGCGGAACGCGACTTTCCCGCGCAGGATGCCACGAAGATCGAACCAACGGGAGGGTATCATGTCCCACATCGTCGTCCTCGGAGCAGGTCTCGGCGGCACGATCATGGCATACGAAATGCGCGAAAAGCTGCGCCGAGATGACCGGCTGACCGTCGTCACGCTCGGCACGTCTTATTCCTTTGTGCCCTCCAATCCCTGGGTGGCCGTCGGCTGGCGGATGCGCGATGACGTCACCGTCGATCTGGTGGATATCTTCAAGCGTCGCGGCATCGCGCTGCGCCACGAGGGCGCGAAGAAGGTGCTTCCGAAGGAAAACCGCGTCGAACTCAATGACGGCTCCCTCGTCGACTACGACTATTTGATCATCGCGACCGGCCCCGACCTTGCCTTCGACGAAGTGCCGGGTCTCGGACCTGCCGGCCATACCCAATCCATTTGCCACATCGATCATGCCGTCGCCACGCGGGCGAGGTTCGACGAATTGGTCCGCAAGCCCGGCCCGATAGTCGTGGGCGCGGTCCAGGGCGCGTCCTGCTACGGTCCGGCTTACGAATTCGCCTTCATCCTCGACACCGCGCTGCGCAAGGCCAAGGTGCGCGACCGCGTGCCGATGACCTTCGTCACGCCGGAGCCCTATATTGGCCATCTCGGCCTTGACGGCGTCGGCGATACCAAGGGCCTGCTCGAGAGCGCCATGCGCGATCGCCACATCAGGTGGGTCACCAACGCCAAGGTGACCTCGGTCGACGCCGGTGTCATGCATGTCGAGGAAGTCGACGACGACGGTGCGACCAAGGCCAAGCATGACCTGCCCTTCGCCTTGTCGATGATGCTGCCGGCGTTCCGGGGTGTCGACGCCGTCAAGGGCATTGAAGGCCTCGTCAATCCGCGCGGCTTCGTCACCATCGACAAACATCAGCGCAACCAGGCTTTTCCGAATGTCTTCGCGATCGGCGTCTGTGTGGCCATTCCGCCGGTCGGCAAGACGCCGCTTCCCGTGGGCGTGCCGAAGACGGGCTTCATGATCGAATCCATGGTCACGGCCACCGCCGAGAACATCGGCGCGCTTCTGCGCGGCGAGGAACCGAGGGCCGTCGCGACATGGAATGCGGTCTGCCTCGCCGATTTCGGCGATGAAGGCATAGCCTTTGTCGCGCAGCCGCAGATCCCTCCCCGCAACGTCAACTGGTCTTCACAGGGCAAGTGGGTGCACGCGGCGAAGGTCGGGTTTGAGAAATACTTCCTCCACAAGGTGCGACAAGGAAAGAGCGAGACCTTCTATGAGGGGCTGGCGCTCGACGTTCTCGGCATCAAGAAACTCAAGGCCATCCACATCGAGCCGGCCGAATAGGCACGGCGGTATCCAGGAGAAAAACGATCATGACGATAGACAGGGCAGTTCTCATGTTCGCGGGCTTCATGGTGCTGATATCGCTCGCACTCGGCATCTATTATTCGCCCTACTGGTTCCTGCTGACCGCATTCGCCGGGCTCAACATGATGCAGGCCTCGGTCACGGGTTTCTGCCCGGCAGCGATGGTCTTCAAGAAGCTCGGCTGCAAGCCGGGCGTGGCGTTCAAATAACGGCACGTCATCGAGCAATTGGCCGCTAGCCGGGAGACGGCTCAGTCGCCTCCCGGCCCGTTTCAATCGACGAGAGAAGCGTAATGAGAACCATACGATCGGCCCTCGCGAACATTGTTCTGATCGGCGCCGCCGGCCTTGTCGCGGTCGATGCACGTGCCGCCGATTTCATAGTCAAGGCCGCGGCCATCACCGAGATGAAGGCTGTGTATGGACAAGTGGAGAGCCGCACCATCCTGCCGGCCAGGGCGAGGATCTCGGGAACCGTCGCCTCCATCCGCGTCTCGGAGGGCGTCCAGGTAAGCAAGGGCGACGTGATCGCCACGGTTGTCGACGACAAGCTCGCCTTGCAACTCAGAGCCGCCGACGCCAAGATCGCGGCGCTGAATTCGCAACTCGATAGTGCCCGTACCGATCTGCAACGCGCGCAGGACCTGCTCGCCAAGGGTGCCGCCGCCCAAAGCCGGGTCGACGCCGCGAAGACGCAATTCGATGTCGTCACGAACCAGCTGGCGGCTGCGATTGCGGAGAAGGCGGTCATCGAGCAAAGCTCCAGGGAGGGCGATATCCTGGCTCCGGCCGATGGCCGGGTACTGACCGTGCCGGTCGCCACCGGCTCGGTGATCATGACGGGCGAACCTGCGGCACGGGTGGCGTCGGGCCAGTACTATCTGCGACTGTCCTTGCCGGAGCGGCATGCCGTCGAAATAACGGAAGGCGCCCGCGTCGACATCGGCGAACGCGGCACGGGTACCAATGCCGGCTTCGTCAAGGCTAGCGAGGGGCGGATCGCCAAGATCTACCCCGAGATCGAGAATGGCCGCGTGATTGCCGACGTCGAAGTCGTCGATATCGGGACCTATTTCGTCAATGAGCGCACGCTCGTTTCCATACCGGTTGCCAAACGGACCATACTGGGCGTTCCGCCCGAGGCACTCAGGACCGTCCACGGCATAGACTACGTCACGGTCGAGACGGCGGACGGCCCGCTCGAGGCCGCGGTCGTGCTGGGCGGGGAATTCCAGGACGCCGGCCAGCCGCGCGTCGAAATCCTGAGTGGTGTTGCCGATGGCGACAAGGTCGTCCTGCCATGAAACTCGGCATCGCCGGCTGGCTTACCCGTTCCTTCATCGCATCGCCGCTGACGCCTCTGTTCCTGCTGGCCGCGCTGGCGCTTGGGCTTGTGGCCTTGGTCACGTTGCCGCGCGAGGAGGAGCCGCAGATCTCCGTGCCCATGGTCGACATCCACGTGTCCGCCAACGGCCTGAAGGCCGAGGATGCCGTCAAGCTCGTGACCGAGCCGCTGGAGACGATCATCAAGGGCATAGACGGCGTGGAGCACGTCTATTCCCAAACCATGGACGACGGCGCGCTGGTGACCGCGCGCTTCAAGGTCGGCACCAGCTCTGACGCCGCGATCTTGCGTGTCCACGACAAGGTCCGCGCCAACATGGATCGTATCCCCGTCGGGATTCCGGAGCCGCTGATCGTCGGGCGCGGCATAGATGACGTCGCCATAGTGGTGGTGACGCTGACGCCGGCGCCGCAAGCGGCGTCACGCTACACTTCGGCGGACCTGACGCGTCTTGCGCATGAGCTGCAGGTTGAGGCCGCAAAGCTTCCCGACATCGGCCTCACCTACATAGTCGGGGAGCAGCCGGAGGAGATCCAGGTCGAGCCGGATCCGGAAAAGCTTTCGCTGTATGGCATCACGCTGCAGCAGGTGACGGGCAAGATCGCGGGCGCCAACCGGTCCTTCCAAATCGGCACAGTGCGCGACCAGGGCAATCAGCGTGTGCTGGTGGCCGGCCAGACGCTGCAGGCTTTGTCCGACATCGGCAACCTGCTGCTGACGGCTCGCGACGGGCGGCCGGTCTATATCCGCGACGTGGCCAGCGTCGTGCTCGCGACGTCGCCGGCGGAAAACCGCGTCACCAACATCGTCAAGTCCGACACCGGTCTCGAACGGACGCCGGCCGTGTCGGTTGCGATCGCGAAGCGACCAGGCACCAATGCGGTCGTCATCGCCGATACGATCGTCAAGCGCCTCGAGCAGGTGCGCGGCCAGGTCTTCCCGAAGGACGTGGAGATGCGCGTGACGCGCAACTACGGCGAGACGGCCAATGAGAAGGCCAACGAGTTGCTCTTCCATCTGGGGCTGGCGACCGTCTCCATCGTTCTCTTGGTCGCCGTCGCCATCGGCTGGCGGGAAGCTCTGGTGGTGGCCGTCGTGATACCCACGACGATCCTGCTGACCATGTTTGCATCGCGCATCATGGGCTACACGCTGAACCGCGTCAGCCTGTTTGCGCTGATCTTCTCCATCGGCATTCTCGTCGATGACGCGATCGTGATCATCGAGAACATCGCGCGCCACTGGGCGATGAACGATGGACGTTCGCGCACCCAGGCGGCGATCGACGCGGTCGCCGAGGTCGGCAATCCCACCATCGTGGCGACGCTGACCGTGGTGGCCGCGCTGCTTCCGATGCTGTTCGTCTCCGGCCTCATGGGTCCCTATATGAGCCCGATTCCGGCCAATGCCTCGGCGGCGATGCTTTTCTCCTTCTTCGTCGCGGTGATGCTGACGCCGTGGCTGATGCTGAAGTTCGGCGGAAAAACCGGCGCGCATGGCCATGCCGGCAGCGCGCATGGCGGCGTGCTGGGGCGGGTCTACATCGCGGTGGCGCGGCCGATCTTGAAGTCGCGCCTCCGGGCATGGACCTTCCTTCTGGTCGTGGGTATCGCCACGATTGGGTCCATGGCGCTGATCTACACCAAGCACGTAACGGTCAAGCTTCTGCCCTTCGACAACAAGACCGAACTCCAGATCGTGGCGGACCTGCCCCGGGGCTCGTCGGTCGAGGACACCAACCGGCTGCTGCAGGCAGCCGTGAACCGGCTGGCCTCAGTGCCGGAAGTGGTTTCGTTCCAGACCTACGCAGGCGCCTCCGCGCCTTTCAATTTCAACGGCCTGGTGCGCCACTACTACCTGCGATCGAGCCCCGAACAGGGCGACATCGCCGTCAACCTGCTTCCCAAGGGCGACCGCAACCGGGCCAGTCATGCCATTGCGCTCGACTTGCGCGATCGCTTGAAGGGAATGGCGATTCCGGCGGGCACGGTGCTGAAGGTGGTGGAGCCGCCGCCGGGGCCGCCGGTGCTCGGCACGTTGCTGGGCGAGATCTACGGCCCGGATGCCGAGACCCGCCGCGCGGTCGCGGCCAAGGTTCGCGAGACCTTCGCAAGCATCCCGTTCATCGTCGACATCGACGACAGCTTCCACAACCCGCCGGAACGGCTCCGGCTATCAATCGACCAGGACAACCTGGAATATTACAAGGTCGAGCAGGCGGACGTGTACGACACGCTGAGCTATCTCTACGGCGGGACCACGGTCGGCTACTCGCACCGAGGCGGCGGACGACTGCCGATCCCGATCCGCATCGCCTTGTCCAAGACAAACGGCGTGGTCGATCAGCGCGCCCTGGCAACACCGGTGGCCGCAAACGCGCTGCCCGGCGCGCGCGATGTTGTCGAGCTTGGCGACGTCGTGCGGGTGAGCCGGGAGCCGGCCTCCTACCCGATCTTCCGCCACAACGGACGCCCGGCCGAGATGGTGATCGGCGAACTGGCCGGCGCGTTCGAGGCGCCGGTCTATGGCATGCTCGCCGTGGACGATGCGATTGCCAAGGCGGACTGGGGCAGCGTCCCAAAGCCGGCCATCGCGCTGCACGGCCAGCCGGACGACGAATCCAAACCCACTCTGTTGTGGGACGGCGAATGGGAGGTGACCTGGATGACGTTCCGCGACATGGGCGCCGCCTTCATGGTGGCTATCCTCGGCATTTATATCCTGGTCGTCGCGCAGTTCGGATCGTTCAAGCTGCCGCTGGTCATCCTGACCCCGATCCCGCTGACACTGATCGGCATCATGCTCGGCCACTGGGCCTTCGCCGCGCCCTTCACGGCCACCTCGATGATCGGCTTCATAGCGCTAGCCGGCATCATCGTGCGCAACTCGATCCTGCTGGTGGATTTCATCCGTCACGCCAGGGGGACTGACGGACCGCTCGTCGGTGTGCTGCTCAAGGCCGGCGCGATCCGCTTCAAGCCGATCCTGCTCACCGCGCTCGCGGCAATGATCGGCGCCGCGGTGATCCTGACCGATCCGATTTTCCAAGGCCTCGCCATATCCCTACTGTTCGGCCTTGCCTCCTCGACGCTGCTGACCGTGCTTGTCATTCCGGCGATCTATGTGGCGCTGCGCGGTGGCCCGCCCGCCGATGCTGGATACAGCGAAGCTGTCGCAGCACCGCTGACCGAATATCCCGAGCCAGCAAACCGTTAGCAGAGCGTTTCACCGTTTAACTGAAACGGCGAACCGCTCTATTTCTTTGTCCTGGTGCGATTCCGGACGCAAAACGGTTTCACACTTTTCTTGGAATTGCTCTTAGCTGTGGCGGAAATCGCCGGAGACGCCGAACACTATCAAGATCGCCGCCAAGACAATCAAAACCGATGGGCCTCCCGTCAAATTGACAATGGCTGCCCAAACACCCACGGCTCCGCCAGCAACGATGGAGCGCACAATGATGTCAAGCCATCTCGGCACCGGCCGTTCTCCCATCCTGGGATTGGTTGGGGGCAAGCATCAAGCTATCGTGGAGCAGACGGTCCACGGCCGCAAACCGGTCGGACGAAAAATGAGACAGTTCGATTTCTCGGGCGAGATCGGCTGCAAATTCGCGGAACGCCATGAGATTGATGACGGGAACACCGATCAGCACCGGCACGGAAAGTTCCAGCGCCTTGGCGATCAGGCCCCTGAAGCCACCGCCTTCGACCTCGGTCTTGCCGAATTTGCAGAGAACCAGAAGATCGGTCTTGCAGGACAACCCTGCCCCGGCGGCTTCGCAGGCGCGGAGCAGGCTGTCGGTATTCAGAACGCAGCCTCGGGCATGGGGACCCCGATCGTCGGATATGCCGTGGAGCTTACCCGAAGCGAGATCCCGCAGATGCATGTCGCATTTCACCCGATCAGGCCTCTTTTCGCTTAGCTGAACAAGGCCGGCCAATCGCATCTCCCGCTCGGCCATGACGGCAGTTGTTTCCTGCAGGAATGCCTCGAACTCCGTGCCGTCTGAATAGACGATCGCGGTGATGGGGCAGTCAGGACGAACGCCCTGCATCGGAATCTCCTTTGGTTTGATTTTGCCAGACGGCAGCGGCCCTGGATCGCCCCAATGCGCCGGAATTGAAGGCATCCGACGGCGTCGGCCATCGGAACCATTTCCGGCTCATTCTGTGGCCGCCAATGCGATGGCTGTGCGTCGCGCCGCACGGCATTGCGCCTGCGCCGAAGCTGCTGTGGGGCAGTATTGCCGGCACGGTCATGCCTCGACGTCCGGCAGCGTCTTTTCGAGAATCGCGCGCATGGCCGCAAGGCCCGGATCCTGTGCGCGGTTCATGATACCGATGAGTTGCGTCCAAAGATCGTCGGATGCGGTGTCCACGAAATTGCGTACGGCCGAGCCGACGATATCGGCCGGCGAGCGACCGGACGCATCCGCGGCGGCGGTCAGCAGCGCAGCCAAGGCCGGCTCTTCCAACGCGGCGACCATAGCCATGGCCGCTTTCGGATCCTCCAGCGAGGCGATGATATCTCCGAGCATCGCATCCGCCTCACTGCACCAGCGGCGAGGATGCGCCGTCGATGGCAATGCCGACGATGTCCGCCCGGCCGACAAGCAGCGCGACGTATTGCGCCGTCGCCTGCCGGCTGACGTGCTCGGCCAGGTAGGACGCAATGCGTTCGCGCACGTGCTCGAACGGAAGCTGGCGGCCATCGATGCGCCGCGTCAGCCGAATGAGGTGGACGCCGTAACGCGTCTCCACCGGCGAAGAAATCTCACCCGGCGCAAGATCGCCGAGAGCGGCCTCGAATTCCGGCGTCGTGTCGCCCGGCCCGATCTGGCCGAGGCTGCCGCCAACGGTTGCCGATGGACAATCCGAGCAGTCTTGCGCCAGCGCCGCGAAACGCGCGGGCGCCGCGGCCAGGCCGGATCTGAGTGACAGCGCCTTTTCACGCGCGGCGGCAAAGGCCTCCTTGTCATCGCGACGAGCCGCTATGAGAATATGATCGGCTTCAAGGAGCGGCGGCGTCACGAAGCGGCGAAGATTGTTCTCGTAGAAGCGCTGCAGCATCACCTCGTCAGCCTCGGGAACTTGGACCTCGCGCTCGATCAGGCCGCGCACCAGCGCGTCTTCGACGGTCTCCCGGCGTCCATCCTGATCGGCCTGCTGCTCGGGGGCGATACCGAGACGCCGGGCCTCCTGCAGGAGCAGCTCGCGGATGACGAGCGCGCGGGTTGCGGCACGCCAGCCCTCGCCGGGATTGCGGGCGGGAAAATTCTGCACCTCGGCGGCGATCGCCTTGCGCGATATCGCCACACCATTGACGGTCACCGGCGGCATCGCCACGCGTTCGCGGGACGGCGCCGTGTCGGGAGTCGCGGGCCGGTGTTCGTGCGGATGTTCGGACGATTTGCGCCCGGCCGAATGGTCGATGACGAGGGCGGCCATGGTCTACTCCGCAGGCTGGTGGGAAGGAATGGCGGCGGGTCGCCTCGCCGGCGCGGCGGATCGCACCACCGGCACCGGCGCGGGCGACCGGCGGGTCGACAAGCGTGTGCGCACAACCTGGTAGCCGGGACGGCCGAGATACCAGACCGGCGCGCTCCAGACATGAACCAGCCTCGTGAACGGGAAGACCAGGAAGATCGTCATGCCGAGCAGCAGATGCGCCTTGAAGATCGGATTGACGTCGGCGACATAGGCTGCGGCCGCCGGCTGCAACGTGAGAATGCCCTGCGCCCAGTTCATGAATTTCACCATCTCGTGGCCGTCCATGTGGCCGAGCGAGACGAAGATGGTCGAAAGGCCAAGCGCGAGCTGAACCCAGAGCAGCAGCAAAATCGCGATGTCGCCGGGCGCGGACGTTTTGCGGATGCGGGCATCGAACAGCCGGCGATGGGCAAGAAGCGCGATGCCGATGAAGCAGGCCACACCGGCGATGCCGCCGGCGGTGATGGCAAGACCCTGTTTGAAGCTGTGCGAAACACCGAGCGCATCGAACACCCAGATCGGTGTCAGCAGGCCGACGAAATGGCCGCCGAAGATCGCAAGGATGCCCACATGGAACAGGTTGGAGCCCCAGCGGAGCTGGCGCCGCCGCAGCAGCTGGGAGGAACCCGTCTTCCAGGTATACTGCTCGCGATCGAAGCGGATCAGACTGCCGAGCAGGAAGATCGTCAGGCAGAAATAGGGATACCAGCCAAAGAGCGCGTGGTTGATCGTGTCGGACATGGCTTGCCTCCGTCAGGCCGCATTGTTGCGCGCATCGCGATTGGCGGCGCGCATCTGGATTCTCAGCCGGTCGACGGAACAGCCGTCCGTCGCGTTTCCGGGGCCGAATGCGACGGCGGTCTCCTCCCAGGCTGCGTCGATAGCCGCCAGGTCGTCGGGCTCGTCGATTTCGGCAGCGTCCGCGACCATGGCGGGCTTGCCGGCAAGCGAGCATATGGCCGTGAACACGGCGGCATAGCCGCCGTTGCGCTTGGCGAGCCGCTCCTCCAGCAGCGAGAAGATGTGGGCGGCTTCATTGAGCAGGCCGCGCGCCTCTTCCAACGGACGAGCGGAGAGGAACTCCAGGAAGAGCGGGATGAAGTCGGGCAGTTCGTTTGCCGCGACGACAAGCCCGCCACGCCGGTAATGTTCGGCAAGGTCGACCATGGCCTGGCCGCGATCTCGGCTCTCGCCGTGGATGTGTTCGAAGAGATGCAGCGAGTGACGGCGCGTCTTGTCGAACAACTCGACGTAGCGC
Organism: Mesorhizobium sp. B2-9-1; assembly: GCF_006439455.1. Taxonomy (NCBI): domain Bacteria; kingdom Pseudomonadati; phylum Pseudomonadota; class Alphaproteobacteria; order Hyphomicrobiales; family Phyllobacteriaceae; genus Mesorhizobium; species Mesorhizobium sp. B2-9-1. The sequence continues at coordinate 12,668 of NZ_VFTP01000005.1, forward strand.
TCCTGCAGGTCGTAGAGATCCAGTGTGGCCAGATCGGCAAGCAAGGGCTGCAGCTGCCTGCCCGCTTCGTCCGACACCAATCCCTCGGCCGCGACCGCCGCGGCGATTTCAGGGATCGCCGCGCAAAGCTCCTCGCTCGGGTAGGAAAGCAGCGCCGAGAGCGCCTTGAAGGTTCTGTTCGAATGCGGGGCCATCACGCGATCTCCATCGGGTTTGTCGGCCGCTTTGCCTGCTTGGTGCCGAAGAGGTTCGTCTCCGAGGACCCGCCCGAGCAGCCGTTGCCGAAGGAAAAGCCGCAGGAGCCACGCAGGTCCTGCGCGTCCTCGCTCCATTCGCGGTGCGATGTCGGGATGACGAAACGATCCTCGTAATTGGCGATCGCCATCACCTTGTACATTTCGTCGATGGCCGCGCCCGTCAGGCCGACCCGCGCCGCGATCGACTCGTCGAGGCGGCCGTCGATCGTCTTTGCCCGCATATAGCTGCGCATCGCCAGCATGCGTTCGAGCGCGAGGGCCACGGGCTCCTCATTGCCCGCCGTCAGCAGGTTGGCGAGATACTGGAGCGGGATGCGCAGGCTGCGCACGTCGGGCATGTCGCCGTCGACACCCATCTTGCCTGCGGCCGCCGCCGACTGAATGGGCGAGAGCGGCGGAACGTACCAGACCATCGGCAGGGTGCGGTATTCCGGATGCAGCGGAAAGGCGATCTTCCACTCCATCGCCATCTTCCAGACCGGCGACAATTTGGCCGCCTCCAGCCAGTTGTCGGGGATCCCGTCGGCCCGGGCCTGGGCGATGACCGCCGGATCGTTCGGATCGAGGAAGACATCGAGCTGCGCCTGATAGAGGTCCTTCTCGTCGGGAGTGCTGGCCGCGGCTTCGATACGGTCGGCGTTGTAAAGGATCACGCCGAGGTAGCGGATGCGCCCGACGCAGGTTTCCGAGCAGACCGTCGGCTGCCCCGCCTCGATGCGCGGAAAGCAGAAGATGCACTTCTCCGATTTTCCCGACGACCAGTTGTAGTAGATCTTCTTGTAGGGACAGCCGGAGACGCACATGCGCCAGCCGCGGCACTTGTCCTGGTCGATCAGGACGATGCCGTCCTCCTCGCGCTTGTAGATGGCTCCTGACGGGCACACCGCAGCGCAGGCGGGGTTCAGGCAATGCTCGCACAGCCGCGGCAGATACATCATGAAGGTGTTTTCGAACTGGCCGTATATGTCCTTCTGGACGCCCTCGAAGTTCACGTCCTTCGACCGCTTCTCGAACTCGCCGCCGAGGATCTCCTCCCAGTTCGGTCCCCATTCGATCTTCTCCATCCGCTCGCCGGTGATGGCCGAGCGCGGACGGGCCGTGGGGAAAGCCTTGGATTCCTTCGCCGTGTGCAGATGCTGGTAGTCGAAGGTGAACGGCTCGTAATAGTCGTCGATCTCCGGCAAATCGGGGTTCGCGAAGATGTTGGCGAGGATGCGCCATTTGGCGCCGATCTTCGGCTCGATCTTCCCGTTCTTCTTGCGTCGCCAGCCGCCGTTCCATTTCTGCTGGTTCTCCCATTCCTTGGGATAGCCGACACCCGGCTTGGTCTCGACATTGTTGAACCATGCGTATTCGACGCCTTCCCGATTGGTCCAGACGTTCTTGCAGGTGACGGAGCAGGTGTGACACCCGATGCACTTATCGAGGTTCAGCACCATCGCGATCTGAGCGCGGATTTTCATTCTGCGGCCTCCTTCGGCGCCTGGGATGCGAGCGGTTCTTCCAGCCAATCGACATTCGCCATCTTGCGGACGACGATGAATTCATCGCGGTTGGAACCGACGGTTCCGTAGTAGTTGAAGCCGTAGGACTGCTGGGCATAGCCGCCGATCATGTGGGTGGGCTTCAGCACCGTTCGGGTGACCGAGTTGTGAATGCCGCCACGATTGCCCGTCATTTCCGATCCGGGCGTGTTCACGATCTTTTCCTGGGCATGATACATCAGCATCATGCCGGGCTTGACACGCTGGGAGACGACGGCGCGGGCCGTGAGTGCTCCGTTGGTATTGAAGACCTCGACCCAGTCGTTGTCGACGATGTCAGCGGCCTTGGCGTCGGCCTCGGAAATCCACACCACCGGACCGCCGCGATTGAGCGTCAGCATCAAGAGATTGTCTGAGTAGGTGGAGTGGATGCCCCATTTCTGGTGGGGCGTGATGAAGTTGAGGACGATCTCCTTGTTGCCGTTGGACCTGAGCCCCTTGACGGCGGAAATCGTCTTGAGGTCGACCGGCGGCTTCCACGTGACGAAACCCTCGCCGAATGCCCGCATCCAGAGGTGATCCTGGTAGAGCTGCTGGCGGCCGGTCAATGTCCGCCAGGGGATCAGTTCGTGGACATTGGTATAACCGGCGTTGTAGCAGACCTTCTCGCTTTCGATGCCGGACCATGTCGGCGAAGAGATGATCTTGCGCGGCTGCGCCTGGATATCGCGAAATCGGATCTTCTCGTCTTCCTTCGGCAAGGCAAGGTGGCCATGCTCCCGGCCGGTGATTTCCGACAGGGCTTCCCAGGCCTTGATCGCCACCTCGCCATTGGTCTCCGGCGCCAGCATCAGAATGACCTCGCCGGCGTCGATATCGGTCTCGATCTTGGGCTGGCCCTTGGCCGCGCCGCCGAGATGAATGCCGTTCAACGCGCCAAGCGCCTCGACTTCGTGCTTGGTGTTCCAGGCGATGCCTTTGCCTCCATTGCCGACTTTCGTCATCAACGGGCCAAGCGCCGTGAACTGGGCGTAGAGATTGGGATAGTCGCGAGTGACGAGCGTCACCGATGGCATCGTCCTGCCCGGAACCGGCTCGACTTCGTCCAGTTTCCAGTCCTTGACATCGAGGGCCTGGGCAATCTCGGCCGGGCTGTCATGCTGGATAGGCGAAAGAACCACATCCTGCTCGATGCCCAGAACCTCGGGCGCGACTTCGGAGAAGCTCTTGGCGAGACCCTTGTAAATCTCCCAATCGGAGCGCGCCTCCCAGGCCGGATCCACCGCCGCCGAGAGCGGATGGATGAAGGGATGCATGTCGGACGTGTTGAGGTCGTTCTTCTCGTACCAGGTGGCCGTCGGCAGCACGATGTCCGAGTAGACGCAGGTGGTCGACATACGGAAGTCGAGCGTCACCAGCAGGTCGAGCTTTCCTTGCGGCGCGGTCTCGTGCCAGACGACTTCCGTGTTGCGGACCGCTCCTTCCGGCCCGAGATCCTTGCCCATCACGCCATGCGTCGTACCCAGCAGATGCTTGAGGAAATATTCATGTCCCTTGCCCGACGAGCCGAGCAGGTTCGAACGCCAGACGAACATGTTGCGCGGCCAGTTGGCGGGATCGTCCGGGTCGTGGCAGGACAGTTCCAGCTCGCCGGATTTCAGCGCCTTGGCGACGTAATCCTTTGGCTCGAGGCCGGCGGCCTTGGCCTGGGCGGCGATCGCCAGAGGATTCTGCCTGAGCTGCGGCGCCGAGGGCAGCCAGCCCATGCGTTCGGCGCGGACATTGTAGTCGATGAAGCTCTTGTTCCAGTCCCCCTCCGGCGCCGTCGGCGACAGTATTTCCGCGGCCGTGAGCGTCTCGTAGCGCCACTGGTCGGTCTGAGCGTAGAAGAAGGAGGTCGAGTTCATGTGCCGGGGCGGCCGGTTCCAGTCGAGCGCGAACGCAAGCGGCGTCCACCCGGTCTGCGGCCGCAGCTTCTCCTGTCCGACATAGTGTGACCAGCCGCCGCCCGACTGGCCGATGGCGCCACAGAACACCAGGAGATTGATGATCCCCCGGTAAGTCATGTCCATGTGGTACCAATGGTTGACGCCGGCGCCGAGGATCACCATCGAGCGGCCGTTGGTCTTTTCCGCGTTGGTGGCGAACTCGCGTGCGACGGTGACGATCGCATCGCGTTTCACGCCGGTGACGCGCTCCGCCCATGCCGGCGTGAACGGCACATCGTCGTCGTAGCTGCTGGCCGTGTGATCGCCGCCAAAGCCGCGGTCGAGGCCATAATTGGCCATCATCAGATCGTGCACGGTGGCCACCGCCACCGTCGAGCCGTCGCCTAGCTTGATCCGCCGGATCGGCAGATTGCGGGTGAGGATTTCACCGTGATCGGTCGAGACGAAATGTTCGGTGGCGCGACCGCCGAAATAGGGAAAATCGACAGCCGCAATCTCGGCCTTCTTGCCGGCAAGCGTCAGCTTGAGGCGGACGTCCTGGCCCTTGCCGTCCTTCTCCTCGAGGTTCCATTTTGCGTTCTCGCCCCAGCGATAGCCGATCGAGCCGCGTGGAGCCACGAGAGCGTTCGCGTTGTCGTCGATCGCGACCGTCTTCCAATCCGTATTGTTGGTTTCGCCCAGGCCGCCGGCTATTTCGGAGGCGCGAAGCAGCCGTTCGGGGACGAGCCGGCCGTCCCGTTCGGTCAGGCGAACCAGGAATGGCAGGTCGGTGTATTTGCGGGCGTAGTCGTCGAAATAGGGCACCGTGCGATCGAGGTAGTATTCGCGAAGGATGACATGCCCCATCGCCAGCGCCAGCGCGGCGTCCGTTCCTTGCTTGGGGTTGAGCCAGATATCGGCAAACTTGGTCGCCTCGGCGTAATCCGGGCTGACGACAGCGCTCTTGGTGCCTTTGTAACGGACCTCGGTATAGAAGTGCGCATCGGGCGTGCGCGTCTGCGGCACGTTGGAACCCCAGACGATGATGAAGCCGGCATTGTACCAGTCGGCGCTCTCGGGAACGTCGGTCTGCTCGCCCCATGTCTGCGGGCTCGCGGGCGGCAGGTCGCAGTACCAGTCGTAGAACGACATGCACACGCCGCCCATCAGCGACAGATAGCGCGAGCCCGCCGCATAGGAGACCATCGACATGGCAGGGATCGGCGAGAAGCCGATGACGCGGTCGGGACCATGGGTCTTCACCGTATAGGCATTGGCCGCCGCGATGAGCTCGTTCACCTCGTCCCAGGTTGCGCGCACGAAGCCGCCATGGCCGCGGATCGAGATGTAGGACTGGCGCTTTTCCGCTTCCTCGACGATGGAGGCCCAGGCCGCGACGGGCGGCATCTTGGCGCGGGCGGCCCGCCACAGCTTCAACAGCCGGCCGCGGATCATCGGGTATTTCACCCGGGCGCCGGAATAGAGATACCAGCTGTAGGAGGCACCGCGCGCGCAGCCGCGAGGCTCGTGGTTGGGCAGGTCGGGCCGCGTGCGCGGATAGTCGGTCTGTTGCGTCTCCCAGGTGACGATGCCGCCCTTGACGTAGATCTTCCACGAGCAGGAGCCGGTGCAATTCACGCCATGGGTGGAGCGCACGATCTTGTCGTGCTGCCAGCGCTTGCGGTAGCCGTCTTCCCAGGAGCGATCCTCATTGGTCACGATCCCGTGGCCGTCGGAGAAGGTGTCGACGGTCTTGCGGAAGAAGGTTAGCCGGTCGAGAAAATGCGACATTGCTTTGTCCCTGGTTATTCGGCTGCGGCCGTATGGACGGGCGCGCCGCGCTTGGCGTGCTCGATGGCGTGGAGAAGGCCGCCTTTGCGGGTATAGACAGCCCAGGTGATGGCAAGGCAGCTCACATAGAACAGCAGGAACGCCCACAACGCGGCGTTCGGCGAGCCCGTGAGCGCGATCGAACTGCCGTAGCTCTTCGGAATGAAGAACGCGCCGAAGGCGGCGATCGCCGAGGTGAAGCCGGTGATGGCGGCCGACTCCTTCTCCGCCTGCTGGCGACGCGCTTCCGCGTTGGCCTTGGGAAACAGGCGGCCCATCTCCTTGGCCATGATCACCGGGATCATCTGGAAAGTGGAGGCGTTGCCGACGCCGGTGGCGAAGAACAGGAGCAGGAAGGATGCGAAGAAGCCCGTGAACGCGCCCGGCTGGTCCTTGATGCCGATGAACCACAAGACACCGCAGACGCCTGCGATCATCACGACAAAGGCCCAGAAGGTGACGCGCGCGCCGCCATATCTATCCGCAAGCCAGCCCGTGCCTGAGCGCGAGAGAGCGCCGACAAGCGGGCCGAGGAAGGCGAACTGGAGCGCGTTGACGTCCGGAAACAGCATCTTCGAAAGCAGCGGGAAGCCGGCCGAATAGCCGATGAAGGATCCGAAAGTACCGGTGTAAAGCCAGGCCATGATCCAGTTGTGACGGCGCTGGAAGATCACGGCCTGCTCGCTGAACGACGCCTTGGCCGAAGCGATGTCGTTCATCCCGAACCAGGCGGCAAAAGCCGAGAGCACGATAAATGGCACGAAAACGAAGCCGGCATTCTGCAGCCAGAGCGGCGTATCGCCGGCCGGTCCCTTGACCATGGCCGGATCGCCGCCGAGCCAGCCGAATATTCCGGTGGCGATCGCCAGCGGCACCACGAACTGGACGACGCTGACGCCGAGATTGCCGAGCCCGGCGTTGAGCGCCAGCGCGTTTCCCTTCTCCGCCTTGGGGAAGAAGAAGGAGATATTGGCCATGGAGGAAGCGAAGTTGCCGCCGCCGAAGCCGCACAGCAGCGCCAGGATTAGCAGCACGACATAAGGCGTGTCCGGGTTCTGCACCGCATAGCCGATGCCGACCGCCGGTATGACGAGCGACCAGGTCGTCAGCGTCGTCCAGAGCCTGCCGCCGAAGATCGGCACCATGAAGGAATAGAAGATGCGCAGGGTCGCCCCTGAAATCCCCGGCAGGGCGGCGAGCCAGAACAGCTGGTCGGTGGTGAAGGTGAAGCCGACCAGCGGAAGCTTGGCGACCACGACCGACCACACCTGCCAGATTGCGAAGGAAAGCAGCAGCGCCGGGATCGACAGCCACAGATTGCGCTTGGCGATACGGCGGCCGGTTTCAGCCCAGAAGGTCTTGTCCTCCGGACGCCAGTCGGTAAGGGCGCCGCCCGTTCGGGTCTTTGCCACCGGCTCCGGCATTTGCTGCATTTCGGGGAACGGCGGCAGCTTGGCGAGGGCCTCGCCCACGGTTCCGCGCTCCATCTGGCGGATGGCCATATGCATCCACAGCAGCGCGCCGGAGACCAGCAGAAAGAGCGCCATGAAGCAGCTCGTCCAGAGGCCGGTCAGGTCCAGCAGCAAGCCGAACAGGATCGGCAGCACGAAACCGCCGAGGCCGCCGATCATGCCGACCAGTCCGCCGACCGAACCGACATGGTCGGGATAGTAGACCGGAATGTGCTTGTAGACGGCGGCCTTGCCGAGCGCCATGAAGAAGCCGAGCACGAAAATCGTGACGATGAAGCCGAAAAGGCCCATCTCGATATGGAAGGACGTCGTGGTGCCGTTGACGCCGTGCACGATATAGTCGGTCGGCGGATAGGACAGGACGAAGGTCGCCACGACCGAGACGAAGAAGGTCCAATAGAGCACGCGGCGCGCGCCGAAGCTGTCCGAGAGGTGTCCGCCATAGGCGCGGAACACGCTCGCCGGCACCGAGAAGAAGGCGGCGATCATGCCGGCCCTCTTGATGTCGAGGCCGTAGACATTGATGAGATATTGCGGCAGCCAGAGCGCGAGCGCGACGAAGGCGCCGAAGACGAAGAAATAGTAGAGCGCGAAACGCCAAATCTGGACGTTCTTCAGAGGCTCTAGCTCGAGCCAGGCGCTTTTCGGCTTGATGCCCGAGCGCCGGCGTTCGACGATGACCGGGTCATCTGCCGTGGTGAACCAAAAGATGGCGGCCATGACGACGAGAGCAGCCGCCCAGACCTGCGCCACGGCCTGCCATCCGAAGGCGACAAGCACGAAGGGGGCGAGGAATTTGGTGACCGCGGCACCAACATTGCCGGCGCCGAAGACACCGAGCGCCGTGCCTTGCCTTTGCGGCGGGAACCAGCGCGAGACATAGGCGACGCCGACCGAAAAGGAGCCGCCGGCGATGCCGACGCCGAGAGCCGCGACCAGCATCTGCGAATAGGTGTGAGCATAGGACAGCAGGAAGGTCGCGACCGCGGCCGCGAGCATGTTCGCCGTGAAGACGAACCGTCCGCCGTAGCGGTCGGTCCAGATGCCAAGCGCGACCCTAAGCAGGGAACCGGTCAGGATGGGCGTGCCGACAAGCAGACCGAACTGCGTCTCGCTGAGGCCGAGTTCCTGGCGGATGCGAATGCCGATGATGGAGAAGATGGTCCAGACCGCGAAGCAGACCGTAAATGCGGCCGTGCTTGCCCCTAATATTTGACCGGACTTCGGATTCAAAGCCGTCTGCATTGGCGGGTGTCTCCTTGGAGGCGGAGCAATGAAATTCATGCCGGATTGAATTGCTTCATTGGCTGGTTGCGGCATTGATCAGGATCAATCCTGGCGACGATTTCCCAGTCACGAGGCGGTCGGGTTGCTTGAAGTCCTCGACGAGCCTGTAGTGGAGCAGATGTCAGGTTCGTAATCGGACGGCGGTCGGAATTCACGCGGCGAAGCCTAGGCCGAGAAAGACGCCTCCTCTTTGCGCTGGCACAAAGACATCTCGCCTTGCGATGGCACCCGCCGTGGCGGGGTGGCTCCTGCTTTTCTGGATCTGGTAGGCTATTTCGCTCCGGCGCCGAAAAGAGGCCCGCGATAGGCCGCCAGAAACAGGCCAAACGCGACAATCCACAAAGCGCCCGAAAGGCTTGCCAGCAGGCCGAAATAGCCAGGCAGCGCTTCGATCAGCAGGCGTGACAGGCAGCAGGCAGTCATCGCCGCGAGTGCTCCGGTCGCAGACGTCGAGGGCGTGAAGGCGAGCCGGCTATGCTTGCGGATCATGCTCGCCATGATGGCCAGCGCCATCGTTCCGGTGGCGCCGATGGTCCACGCGTGAAGAGCGGTCGCCTGCTTCACCGTTGCAGGCGCGAAGATATGGATGGCCAGCAATCCAAAACCGACGACGATCCAGCCGTAGCCAATGTGAAGGCCAAGCACCGTCGACGACGACAGGCTGCGCCAGCCTTTCCATTGCGCGGCACGGATCGCTTGGCTGAGAGCGGCGAGAACGCAGGCAATGCCGGTGAGTTGCGCCTCCGGCGCGACTACCCACGAACAAAGCGCAGAAATCGTCATCAGCGCTGCCGTCTGCTCCCTGAAAACAGAGCGGCTGAGAATGATCTGAGCGCCGGCGCTCTCGACATAGGCAACGGTCAACGCCGGCACGACCCGCCCTGCGATGATGATGACGAGGCTGATGATCGAAACGAGCGCCAGTCTCAGCGCAAGTTCGACCTGATACGATGCCGCAACGAGTCCGTTGCTGCCGCAAAAAACGGCCAGGAGAAGCAGTATCTTGATATTGCGGCGATCCCGGCTACCGATCACTGCTCTGGCCGCGATCGACAACAGTGCAAGCATCCAGACGGCCAGAAACGCAAGCCCGAGCGACGGCAACCGCAGCAGGAAGGCGACACGGCTGCAGGCCCACAAGAGAACGAGCAGATGTGTCGTGCGCGGCGACGTCACGCGATGTCCCGTCCAGCGCGGCAGCGCGGTCAGCAGGAAGCCGGTCAACACTGCCGGTACCATCCCGAACAGAAGCATGTCGCGATGCCAGTCACCGGCAGAGATTCCTGTCGAGCCGTAGGCTTGCAGCCCGAACGCCGACGGCAACCAGCCACTACCGCCGAGGACGGCATCGACAACAGCCACGAGAAAGAACGGACGGAACGGCAAGTGCACCGGTTTTGTTTTGAAGGCCTTTAAATTGCCGTCGGCGCCCATGCGACCCGTCCTCCGGAATGGCGATACATCTTCTCCGGCGTCGCCCGTCATTAGACGGAACGGCAGAAGGACATGTATGGCGCAATAGGTGCGAGGATCGGTTTGGTGTTTGCTCCAGCGCAAACACTCCCTCACCAGCATCGACTATCTTGAAGATTGTTCTTGAAGCAGCCCAGCGATCTGGTTCCTGGCGTGGGACTGGTCTCGTTCTTCTCGGTCAGGCTGCTCAGGGCGCAGGTCAACTGCACAGCGACTCCAGGCAGCCTGTCTGCGACGGGAGAAGAAGATGATGAAGCACGGCCTTCCCGAAAACAGCGCCGCGGAAATGGCGATCACCGCTGCCCGGCTGGCAGGGTTGATCGACGAGGCCGGGTTGGACTGCCGATGCCGCTCCAAGCTTGACGAGACCTTGTCCCGCTTCGCCCGTTTGGAGATAGGGCCGGCGGCCCGCGGGCATCTCACCAACGCGCGCCGTCAACGTGCACATATCGAGACCATTTTATTGTTCTTGCAGGATCTCGACGAGATAGGAGAGGCCGAACGGGACACCAGTGTCTACCAGGACTTCGCCCTTCTCTTTGACGACATCGCGGCGATCGCGATGGATGGCGCGCTTTCGATGCGGCAGCTCGGTCAATTTGCCGCTCTCACCGCAATCGTACGATAGTTGAGACCTGCAACCGGCCCGGTCATTGAGCCGGTTTTCTCTTGCCGATTTCGATCAGCCATTCCGGTGGCCCAATCTCGAGGCAAAACCAGTCGAGGTCGCCGGCGAAAGACGACTCGAGCTGACGCTTCAATCGGCGGGGATCGAAGTCCAGGATCACCGAGAATGTCTGGCCAGGCTCGAGGCTGTCGAACATCGACATGACGGCCGCCTGTTTCCTTGCCGTGTGAAGTCGCCTTACATCATATGGCTCGCCTTGCTGCTCCTCATTACAATTCGCCGGGGTCTTCCCTCCCATTGGCGGCTCCATCAAAACAACTGGCGGGTCGCGACATTCTTTTCGCCCCACCTGGTCAGCTTGTCGCCGGGCTCCACGCCGGCCCAGTTGATCAGTCGTGCCGCCATCTCGACAAGCATCGCCTCGATCGAAGCCGGCTTGACGTAGAACGGCGGCACCGGCGGCGCGATGATCGCTCCCATCCGCGTCAACCTCAGCATCGCGTCCAGATGCCCTTCATGCAGAGGCGCCTCACGCGGCACGACCACCAGCCGGCGCCGCTCCTTCAGGACAACGTCGGCTGCCCTGGTCAGAAGGTTGTCGCCCAGGCCGTGCGCCATCGCCGCAAGGGTCCGCATAGAGCAAGGCACGACGATCATGCCGTCCGTCCTGAAGGAGCCGCTGGCAATGGGTGCTGCCATGTCCTGATGGGAGTGGGTGTGGTTGGCGAGTGAGGCAAGCTGTGCCAATCCGTCGGCGCCGAGTTCGTAAGCAATGGTCATGCGCGCGCTCTTCGAGGTGACAAGATGCGTTTCCACCCCACCTCTGACCAGTTGGCGTATGGTCTCGATGGCCAGCACCGAGCCTGATGCGCCGGTAACCCCCACTATGATCCGTTTCGTCATTTCTGCACCGAAGTGGTTGCCCGCGGGAAAAGCTCATCCCAGCGCCCGGAGACCCTTTCAATGATGTGAGAGGACATCTTCAGCTCCTTCCCCCACTCACGGGACGTTTCGGACCCGATCTTGCGCGTCGCGTCGAATCCGATCTTTCCGCCGAGCCCTTCCAGCGGCGACGCGAAATCGAGAGTGTCGATAGGGGTTCGGTCCAGCGTCATCAGGTCGCGCGAAAAATCCATGCGGGTGGCGACCGCCCACATCACGTCCGACCATGATCGGATGTCGATGTCGTCGTCTACCACGACGACCATCTTGGTCATCGAGAACTGCGGCAGCAGCGACCAGAACCCCATCATCACCCGCCGCGCCTGTCCGGCATATTTCTTGGCGATCGAAATGACCGCGATCCTGTAGGAGCAGGCCTCCGGCGGCAGCCAGACGTCGAGTATTTCCGGCATTTGCTGGCACAGCAGCGGCTTGAAGACGTCGAGCAGCGCCTCGGCGAGGACGGACGGCTCGTCGGGCGCGCGCCCGGTGAACGTCGTGAGATAATTTGCGCCGTCCCTCACGCGAATCCGCTTGAGCTTGAAGACGGGAAAATGCTCCGCGCCGTTATAGTATCCGGTGTGGTCGCCGAAGGGACCTTCCTGCGCCGTTTCGGTGGGTGAGACGGTTCCCTCGATCACGATCTCGGCGCTGGCGGGGACATGGAGCTCGATGCTCTTGCATGGCGATAGTGCAACCCGTCGGTCGTTGATCAATCCGGACAGCGACAGTTCCGATACGCCTTCGGGCGCCGGCATCACCGCCGCTATCAGTGTCGCGGGATCCGCGCCGATGATCACTGCAACGGGCATCTCAAGCCCCCTCGCCTGCCACATGCGGTGGTGAGCCGCGCCGCCCCGCATGGGCAGCCACCTTATGATCGCCCGATTCCGGGCAATGACCTGCATCCGGTATACGCCCAGATTGTATCTGCCGGGGTCACCGTCGCCCGGTGGCCGGGTGACGACCACGGGCCATGTGATGAGGGGACCCGCGTCCTCCGGCCAGCAGGTCTGGACGGGAAGGATCGCGAAATCCGGTTCCGCATCCCTCCATAGTCTTGATGGCGATACGATCCTCGGGCGCGCCGCCAACGCGCCGCGCGCCACGGAGAAAATCTGGCGGGCCTGGCGCAAGTTCTGCGGAACCTGGGGGGACCTCATCCACGCCAGCAGAGCGCCGAGCGTTTCCAACCCGCGAACGTCCGTGCCCAGCCCCCAGGCGACACGCTCCCGCGTCCCAAAGATATTTGCCACGACCGGAAAGGACGAACCCACTCCCTGGCCGTCCGTAGGCATGGTGATGCGCAACGCCGGTCCTCGCGCCGCGATCACCCTTTTATGTATCTCCGTCAGCTCGAACTGCGTCGATACCGGGGCGCTGATTTGTCGAAGCTGGCCCTTCCCGTCCAGATAGGAAAGAAAGGATCCGAGATCACAGAACTGGGGAAGAAGGCGATAATGCATGGCGAAATCCGGCACGACCGGGTCCGTCGGCCGCATCCTTCTCGCACCACAGCCGCTCGATAACTTTGCGCTAGCGCAAAGAACGAGGCGTTTCTGCACCCTACTATCGGTCGGAAACTCTTATTGCTTGAAGGACTGGGGCGCATATGAGCAGCAACCTGATCAACAACACCCTTGATGCGTGCCGGACCGCAATCGCCGTTTTCAAAGACCGCAGGCGGAACAGGGTAGCCAGAAGGGATTTTTGGGCGCTCGGAACAGACGAGTGCATGGGCCTGCTTGAGGACATTGGGATGTCGCCCAGCGAGTTCGAGGACGCCATGCATCTGCCCTATGCCGCGAAGGATTTCCTTACGCTGGCGATGCGTTCAGTTGGGATCGATCCCGACAATTTTCATACGCTGGAATTCGCGCATGATCAGTTCATGTCCCGAACCTGTATCACATGTCCCCATCGCCGCAGATGCCACAGCCATCTTGAGGCCTTCGATTTCGAAAGCCACTATCGCGAGTTCTGCCCCAACAAGGATAATTTTTCGAAGCTGCTCAGGCAGCGAATGCGGTCTCTGGATGGCCGTAAACCTTCATGATCGAATGTGAAACGGGCAGCTCTTAAATATGCCGCAGCACAATGCCGGGCCAATCCTGCCGCGATTTGTCCGCCGCCTGTTTCCTACAGTCGCAGGGCTGCCGCTCGGGCCATTGCTGACATTGTCCTTGCGCTCGCTCGCAAGGCGGCGCCCCGGACTTTTCGAGCGCCTGGGCGAGTCCCGTTCGGCCAGCTTCGCTATCGATCCCACCGACCTCGCATTCGCGTTCTGCGTGGTCCCGGACGGACAACGATCCAGCGTCCGCGTCGTAAGCAAGGATGAGGCTGCTCGATCGGACGTGCAGATCAAAGGGCCGCTTCTGACCTTGTTGGGCCTGCTTGACGGCACATTGGACGGCGATGCGATGTTCTTCAGCCGCGTGATCTCGATAAGCGGGCGCACGGAAGCCGTGCTTGCCTTGAGGAACACGATAGAGGATGCCGAGCTTCGCCCGGCAGACCTGCTCGGGCTGCACGGCACCTTGGCCCGCTGTGTCGACAAGGGTGTCCTCGGCGCCTTGGGCGCCGCACGGCGATTGACCCACAACAGCCCTAGCGAGGTGCAGCAAGCATGAAGGCACGCATGGAACTGGTCTGTCCGGCGGGAACGCCTGCTACGTTGAGGGCAGCCGTCCAGGCGGGTGCGGACGCGGTTTATTGTGGATTTCGCGATGAAACCAACGCCCGCAATTTTCCCGGGCTCAATTTCTCCCCGAACGAGCTCGCCGAAAGTGTGCGCTTCGCCCACGACCACGGCAGCAAGGTTCTGGTCGCGATCAATACCTTTGCGCGTGTCGACGATGTCGACATCTGGAAGAAGGCTGCGGACGCAGCGGTCAAAAGCGGCGCGGATGCCATCATAGCCGCGGATTTCGCCGTCCTCGATCATGTGGCACGGAACCACAAGCAGATCCGCCTTCACCTGTCGGTGCAGGCTGCCGCGGCAACGCCCGAAGCGATCGGCTTCTATGCGGCTCATTTCGGCATCCGCCGCGTGGTGCTTCCAAGGGTCCTTTCGCTCCAGGAGATAGCGGCGCTGAACCGTGCGATCGGCGTGGAAACCGAAACCTTCGTTTTCGGCGGCCTTTGCGTGATGATCGAAGGGCGCTGCTATCTCTCGTCATACGCGACGGGAAAATCGCCCAACCTCAACGGCGTCTGCTCGCCGCCCGAGATGGTGAGCTATGACGAAGAGCCGACCGGCACGACGGCGCGGCTGTCCGGCTTCACCATCGACCGGTACGCGCGCGGCCAGCCGGTGGGCTATCCCACTCTGTGCAAAGGCAAATTCAAAGTCGGGGGTAAGACGTCCCATCTGTTTGAGGATCCCGTCAGCCTGAATGCCGGCGGCATGATCGCGGGCTTGAAGGCGGCCGGCGTGACTGCGTTGAAGATCGAGGGACGCCAGCGCGGCAAGGGCTATGTCAGCGAGGTCGTGCGCGCCTTCAGGAAAGCCGTCGACGCGGTCGAACAGGGCGGCGACGCTGTCGATATCGACCGGCTTCTCGCCGGCCAGTCGGAAGGGGCTCGGCAGACGGCCGGCGCTTACGAGAAGAAATGGAGATAGCCGGTGTCCCAAATCGCCCCGACGGAAATCGCCCTGCCGGAAATCGCCCTGCCGAAAATCGCTTTGACGCTTGGACCCGTCTTCTTCCATTGGTCCGCCGACCGTCTCTTGGATTTTTACCGCAGGATCGCGGACGAGGCCCCGATCGAGCGGGTTCACGTCGGCGAAGTCGTCTGCGGAAAACGCATGCCGTTTTCCGATCCTGTGTGGCCGGCGGTCATCGAACGGCTGGAGCGCGGAGGCAAACAGGTGGTGCTATCCACACTGGCCGCGCCGGCAACCGTCCGGGAGCGCAAAGGCCTCGAGGACATTTGCGGAGACGAGCGGCTGGTCGAGATCAACGATGTTTCGGGCCTGCCGTCACGCTCCGGCAAAATCTTCGTCACGGGTCCGTTCCTGAACGTCTACAACGAGGCTTCCGCGAGATTCCTGATCCAGCTCGGCGCTCAGACAATATGCCCGCCCGTGGAATTGTCGGTTGCGGCGATCGGCGCCATGTCCCTGAAATGTCCCGAGGCCGAGTTCGAGATTTTCGCCTTCGGGCGGCTGCCGCTCGCTCTTTCCGGACGCTGCTATCATGCGCGGATCCACGGCCTTCACAAGGATTCATGCCAGTTCACATGCGAAAGAGATCCCGACGGTCTCGCGGTCGACACGCTCGACGACCAGCAGTTCCTCGCCGTCAACGGCGTGCAAACCCTTTCCAATCAGGTTCAGGCTTTCTGCCCCGCGCCCGACGCGCTCGCCTCAAAGGCAATCAGGCGCCTTCGTTTGTCCCCGCAGGCATGCGACATGGTGGAGGTGGCGAGGATTTATAGAAGACTTGCCGACGGCAGGGAGGAGCCCGAAGATGCCCGCTTCTCCCTTTCATGCCTCGATCTGCCCGGCACCCTGGTCGACGGATACGCCTATGCCAGGCCCGGCTGGCAGGTAACGGCGACGGCCTGACGGCAATGACCCGGATCGCGATCGTGACTATATCCGACCGTGCAAGCCGCGGCGAGTACGAGGATCTTGGCGGACCGGCAATCGAGCGCTGGCTTCGCCGTATCCTGGCGGAGCCCTGCGAATTCGTCCGCCGCATCGTCCCCGACGGCCTGGAGAGTGTCCGTGACGTGCTGATTGAGCTTTGCGACCAGGCAGGCGCCGACCTGATCCTGACAACCGGCGGAACCGGCCCCTCGCCAAGGGACCTCACTCCGGAAGCCATGCAACGGGTCATCGCCAAGGAACTGCCCGGTTTCGGCGAGCTCATGCGGCAGGCAAGCCTGCAGCATGTGCGCACCGCCATTCTCTCGCGTCAAACCGCAGGCGTGCGCGGTCGTTCGCTGATCATAAACCTACCCGGAAAACCTGCCTCCATCGACGTGTGCCTCGGCGCCGTCTTCCCTGCCGTGCCCTACTGCCTCGAGCTCATCGGCGCGGGCTCGATCGCGGTGCATTCCCCCATCCTTGAGCAGCGTGACTGAGCTGCTGGAGCAATTCCGGACGGAAAGCCGCTGCACACTGGAACTGCTCTGGACAGCGGCGCGATCGTCAGCCGCCGCAGCAACAGTCGCAGCCGGATGAATGCAATCTCTTGATCTCAACGCGCCAAATGTCCGGCCCCTGCTGCAGGTATTCCCAACCGAACAGGCCAGGATATCTGGCTTCCATCTGATAGCGCAAAGGGCGCGGGTCGTGATCGTTCACGATGACGAAGGATTGGCCCCCGGCCAGCGCCTGGGCGATCGCGAAAATCCGGGCGTGGCGCTCCACGGGCGGGACGGCGCGTACATCCAGCTGGGGTTGTGATGAGACTTCTGATTCAGACATATTCCTAATCCCGACTTGCTGTGGAAGCGCCGAGCACCGACACTCTTGGCTCGGCGCCAAAAAATATCTCCGGTCGAATCCGTTTATTTGCCGAAGCGCAAACAATTCGCGGAAAGTGCGGTAGCCCGCCGGATCAGCACGGCGCACGGATGGTTTGCGGCTCAATTATTGGTCGATCTGCTTGAAGAGTTCTTCGAAGGACTTCTTGGCCTTGCCGGGCTGGTTGACCGACTCGGCTGCCTTGAGATTGCTGCTCGGATCGCCGACCACGACGAGCGCAACCATGCCCATGCCATAGTGAGGATTGCATTTGATGCCGTAGACCCCGGATTTCGTGAATGTGACCGAGGTATCCTTGTTCATCTCGCTTTTGAACGGCTGGGCGCCGTCGGGCAGCATGCCGGAAATGGATTCGACGTCGTGGCCCTTGTCCTTGGCTACGAAATGGACGGTGTCGCCCGGCGCTATCTTGAGGAAGGACGGCTCAAGTTGAAACATCCCGTGCTTGTCCATGTTCATCATATCGACCTCAACCTCGTCCGCACGCGCGGCACCAGCGGCTATCAGTGTGGCTGCCACGACTGACAGCGCGAGTCTAATCGAACGCATTTTCTTCCATGTCCTTATTTGTCTCTGGATGAGATCGCTAACGTCGATCCCCGATGAGGGTTTAGACGAAGCTCGCCGGCGAACATTTGCGCTAGCTCAAATTTGCAGCCACTCGCGGGTGGAAATGCGAGGACTTGCCACCACGCTGTCGCTGCGCCGATGGAATTCGGTTTCGACGTGCATTGGATACGCAGCTTGGAGGTGGCGGGCACGTCTGCCGGATCAATCCGATCCCTGCTCAAGATTGATCCCGGTCAACGTATGCGTGCGCGACACGCCTTAGGCTGAGCCGATGGCTGGAGGCGGATCAAATGAGATTCGGGACGACGATGGGCTTCTTTGCGCTGACGCTGAGCGCCGCGGCGGCACAGCAGATGAGCAATCGGGAGCAGGAATATCTGAACTCCTGCGCCCGTGCGCGCCACGGACAGCCCCGGCTCGCTGCCTCATCAT
This sequence comes from Mesorhizobium sp. B2-9-1, assembly GCF_006439455.1. Taxonomy (NCBI): domain Bacteria; kingdom Pseudomonadati; phylum Pseudomonadota; class Alphaproteobacteria; order Hyphomicrobiales; family Phyllobacteriaceae; genus Mesorhizobium; species Mesorhizobium sp. B2-9-1. The sequence goes on from NZ_VFTP01000005.1 coordinate 30,468, forward strand.
CAGCGAGAAATCGCACGGATCTCGAGAGCGGTGAGCACCAGTCGGATCGTCGGCTGGGTTCGCGGTCAGGCGCCGACGGGCGCCAGCTGAGCTTCCCGCCAGACCAGGATCCGTTTGACCTTGATCAAGGCCGCCTCCAGCCGCCGCGATAGGAATGCGGTCAAAGGAGCTTGCTATGATCACTTTGCACGACCTCACCCCGAAGTTCAGGAACATCCGCCTGCTTCTGGCGCGCGAGAAAGGTCATCCGGAAGGAGACCGCGAAGAGGGTTACGACGTGCTTGCGCCGCTCACAGGCGAAGGACGCCTGGATGCACGGGAATGGAAATCGCACCAAGGGGTCTGCCGCGTTCGCCGTTTCCGCACCGGCGAGGACGACCTGGTCGGCCGCTTGCGCCGCAAGCCGGGCGGACAATGGTTTTTCGACTATGCCGAAGGCGACCGTGACGACGAGGTTGGCTTTCACCTCGGCGAGGAGCGCTTCGTCACTGGCGAGTATGTCTCCATAAAGCGCAACGGGGCCATGCACACTTATCAAGTCGCCCGGGTCGAGCAGCCATAACATTTTTGTTGAAGCCGTCGGAGGGACTCATGTCACGCCGCATACTTGTCCTCATCGGCCATCCGGACCCGTCCCCCGACCGGCTCTGCCGCGCCTTGGCCTCGGCATATGCTGAAGCCGCGGAGGCCGCGGGCCATGCCGTCCGCAAGATCGATCTGGCCTCGCTGGACATTCCGTTCCTTCGGACGATGCAGGAGTTCGAGCACGGGTCGATCCCCGGCAGCCTCAGGGAGGCGGCCGACGCAGTCGTGTGGGCGGAGCATCTCGTCTTCGTCTTCCCGCTTTGGCTGGGCACCGTGCCGGCAATGCTGAAAGCGTTCCTCGAGCAGGTCCTGCGGCCGGGCACGGCATTCGCCTATCCGGAACAGGGTGAGGGTTTCGCGAAATCCTTGCTGCGCGGCCGCTCCGCCCGCCTGATCGTGACGATGGGAATGCCCGCGGCCGTCTACCGGATCTGGTTTCTTAGCCATGGAGTTGCCGGCATGCGGCGCGGCATCCTCAACTTTGTCGGGATCAGGCCGGTGCGCGAAACATTGCTCGGCATGGTCGCGAACGCCAGCGACGTGAAACGGGCGAGCTGGCTAAAGCAGATGCACCGGCTCGGCGCGCGCGCCGTCTAAAGCATGGCGAAAAGTGTGGCGGGGTTTTCGGACAACATCATCTCTTTGATCTAGAGCCGGCCGGGCCCGTCATGGCCGCAGGACGGCGGCTCCGCTCAGCCTGCCCATTCGCAAATCATCCAGCGCCTGGTTTGCCTGCTCAAGCGGATAGATCTTTGTATGCGTGCGCACCTGAGCGCGCTGCGCTATCGGAAAGAACTCCTCCGCGTCGCGCCGAGTGAGATTGGCGCAACGGCAACGGAAACGCGGCGGTCCGGCATCCGTTCCTAGCGCAAGTGCCTGACCTTGACAGGGCGCGGCCGTGCGTGACGGCCAAGACCATAATCCACCGCAGCGTCGTTGCGCTTCCCAGCGGAAAACACTTCGAGATAAAGGCCTGCTGCGGCAAGATAGGCCAGGCCCAGTATCCCGGCCCAGATTTCGATCATGTCGGAAGTCATGTTCAGGCACCCCAGGTTGATTGGTTCGACCGGATGATCGCCGAACCAATTCATTCGGGCCTTGATCGTGGTCAATTGCACACGACGAAAGCCTCGCCGGTGCCCGATCTGGTGATTTCGGGACAGCCCTACGTAGTTTCTCGTAGGGAGATAACCGAATTTCGACGTGGCTGGATTTGCGCGATTGCTGTTGTCGCAGATTCACCGAGACCACAGCCATGCACGCTCAAGCTTCCGCCAAGATCGAACTGCAGTCCTATCTCTCCCATCAAAGCCCAGCGTCCGTCTTTGAAGGGCCGATGACGCCGGTGAGCTTCTTCCCGTCAGGGGCCGAAATCTACGCCCAGGGCGAAAAGGCGGGCGCCCTCTACCAGGTCGAATTCGGCGCCGTACGCATCTATCGCCTGCTCGCCGACGGCCGCAGACAGATCAGCGCGTTCCATCTGGCGGGAGAGACATTCGGCTTCGAGGCCGACGCCACGCATCACTTCTTCGCCGAAGCGATCAACGCGACCGGCGTCCGGGTCCATCGCACTCCCTCGGGCATGGACATGTCGCGCCAGCTCCTGCCTCTCGCGCTCAAAGGCCTGACGCGGGCGCAGGAACATCTGCTGGTGCTTGGCCGCCAGAACGCCATCGAGCGCGTCGCGGCATTCCTCGTCGAGATGGCGGAGCGCCAGGGCGGGTTGCGGCAGGTGGAACTGCCGATGTCGCGCAACGACATCGGCGACTATCTCGGCCTTACCATCGAAACCGTCTCGCGGGTCTTCACCCGCCTGAAAGAGAAGGGCGTGATCCGCCTGCTCAGCCTGCGCAGCATCGAAATTCTCAAGCGCGAGACACTGCTGGCGATGGGGGAATGAGGCCGCTCGGGCCAATCGCCCGCTCCTCAATCCTGAAAGGGACGACAATGAAAACCACGCTTGCAACCCATAGCGGATTTCGCTTCGAGGTGCGCCGTGCGCGCCCTGACGACGAGCCGCTCGTCGCAGAGTTCTTCACCCATGTGACGCCGGAGGATATGCGCTTCCGCTTCCTCGGCGCGGTGCGGGAAGTGTCGCATGAGCGCCTGGTGGCGATGACCCGTTCCGACGATGCGCATATCCATAATTTTCTCGCCTTCTCGACCGACGGAATTCTGGTCGCGGTGGCGACCCTCGCCGCCGATCCGGCCGACAGGCGTGGCGAGGTCGCCATCTGCATTCGCGAGGACCGTAAGCATCTCGGCGTCGGCTGGGAATTTCTCGGCTATATCGCGCACTATGCCGACGACCATGGCATCGAGACGATCGAGTCGATCGAAAGCCGCGAAAACCGCGCGGCGATCGAGCTTGAGCGCGAGAAGGGCTTCACTGTCGCGACAGATCCCGACGATCCGACGCTTGTCCTGGTCCAGCGGAAGCTCGGCGCCACGTTGGAGAATTAAGATCCTGCCATTTCAGCCGTGTGGGAGCCCGCTGACAGGGTCGTGGAGATCGGCAGCGGGCGCAAATGGCTGCCTCCGAGGGATCGGCCATCCACCTCAATCGGCAGCTCCGGCAGGTGAGGGGCGTTCCGCCAATAGCGGGAGACTGTTCCGCTCAAGCCGTTTCGACGCCGAGCAGTTCTGTCGCCACCGCGCGTTCTTCGTCGGCTGGGATGACAAGCACATCGACACGGGAATTCGCGGCACTCACAACGTCTTCGCCGCTGCTATTCAAACCGTCGTCCATGGCGACGCCCAGCCATGCCGCAGCCTCGCATATCCGCCGCCGGATCGCCGGCGCATGCTCGCCGATGCCTGCGGTGAAAACCAGCGTGTCTAGCCCGCCCAGCGCGGCCGCCAGCGATCCGATCTCGCGCCCGACCCGATAGACGAACAGATCGACAGCGCGCATTGCCGCCGCGTCCTTCGACGCCAGCAGCGTCTGCATGTTTCCCGAGATGCCAGATACGCCGAGAAGCCCGGACTTCTCGTAAAGCAAGGTGGACAGTTCGTCGGAGGACAGCTTCCTGTCTTGCAGAAGGTGCAGGAGGACGCCCGGATCGATCGCGCCGCAACGCGTGCTCATGACCAGGCCGTCGAGCGTCGAGAAACCCATGGTGGTGGCCTGGCTTACTCCTGCCTTCATCGCACAAAGGCTCGCGCCGCTGCCGAGATGGGCGACGACGGCGCGGCCACCCGCGCCGGCGCCGTAACGCGTGCGGAGCTCGTTGGCGATATGGCTGTAGGAGAGCCCGTGGAACCCGTAGGACACGATGCCCTGCTCCGACATCTCGTGCGGCAGGCCATACAGTCTTGCGATCTGAGGCTGCGTGGCGTGAAAGGCGGTATCGAAGCAGCCGACCTGCATGGTGCCAGGCAGAAGACGGTGGGCCAGATCGACGAGCTCCAGGTTGATCGCCTGATGAATTGGAGCGAGCGGCTCGAGCTTGCGCAAGGTATCGAGCGTGGCCTGATCAAGCAGCGTTGCGCGGGCAAACTCCCGACCGCCATGGACGATGCGATGCCCGACCCTGCTCACGCGGCTAAGCAGGCCGCGGTCCGTCAGATAGGACGCAACGGCTTCGAATGCCTCGCCGACGGAGATCGCTCGTTCGCCGAGGCTCCTGTCGAACGGCGGCGTCGTTGCCGTGGGCGCGACATGAAGTCTGGGCCGCTCGCCGATTGACGAGACGCTGCCACGCATCAGCAGATGAAGCTCGCGGCGTCCTTGAAAGGCGGCGAACTTCAGGCTCGATGAGCCGCCATTGAGGACAAGAATGACATCAGTCATGTTCGACCGGTTCCAGCCGGTTTTGCGGGACGGATCCTGTCGGCCTGGCGCTTCGGCATCGGCTACTGCTCCCATTTCCAGCCGAGGATCTCCGGCATGTCCTGCCCGTGCTCGCGGATATAGGCCCGGTGCTGGATCAGCTTGCCTTCCATGGCCTGTTTCAGCTGGATATGCGCACCGGCCGGCTCGGGAATGCGGTCGAGCACGCCAAGCACCAGATGGTAGCGGTCGAGCCCATTGAGCACGGTCATGTCGAAGGGCGTCGTCGTCGTCCCTTCCTCATTGTAACCGCGCACGTGGATGTTGTCGTGATTGGTCCGCCGGTAGGTCAGGCGATGGATGGTCCAGGGATAGCCGTGATAAGCGAAGATGACGGGCTTGTCGCTGGTGAACAAAGCATCGAACTCGCGATCCGACAGCCCGTGCGGATGGTGTTCCCTTGGCTGCAGGGTCATCAGATCGACGATGTTGACCACACGGACCTTGAGGTCGGGAATGTGGCGCCTCAGGATTTGAACGGCGGCTAGCGTCTCGAGCGTCGGCACGTCTCCGGCGCAGGCCATCACCACATCCGGCTCGGCCCCGCCGTCGGTCGACGCCCAACCCCATATGCCGATGCCGGCGTTGCAATGCACTTTCGCCTCGTCGATGGACAGCCACTGCCAGGAATTGGCTTTGCCGGCGACGATGATGTTGATGCGGTTCCATGTCCGCAGCACATGATCCGTCACGCAGAGCAGGCTGTTGGCATCAGCCGGCAGGTAGACGCGCACGACATCCGCCTTCTTGTTTAACGCCACGTCGATGAAACCTGGATCCTGATGGCTGAAGCCGTTGTGCTCCTGCTGCCAGACATGGCTGGACAACAGATAGTTCAGCGAAGCGATCGGCCGCCGCCAGGCAAGCTTGCGGCAGGCATCCAGCCATTTCGCATGCTGGTTGAACATGGAATCGACGATGTGCGTGAAGGCTTCGTAGCAGGAGAAGAGGCCGTGGCGCCCGGTAAGAAGGTAGCCTTCCAGCCAACCCTGACACGTATGCTCGGATAGAATTTCCAGAACCCTGCCTTCTCGACCGAGATGCACGTCCTCGGGCAGGATCTCTTCCATCCAGGCGCGCTCCGTCACCTCGAAGACGTCCTGCAGCCGGTTCGATGCCGTTTCGTCGGGCCCGACGATGCGGAAGTTCCTGGCGTCTTGATTCAATGCCATGACGTCACGCAGGAAACGGCCCATCACACGGGTCGACTCTGCCTTGACGCCGCCGGGCCGCTTGACCGGGACGGCGTGCTCTTGCAAGGCAGGCAGTTCGAGAGACCGGCGCAGCAGGCCGCCATTGGCATGCGGATTGGCGCTCATGCGCCTTTCACCTTTTGGCGCAGTGGCGCGGACCGCGGCCACAGGCGCGCCGGCGGCGTCGAAGAGCTCTTCGGGCCGGTAGCTTCTCATCCATTCCTCGAGCATCCTCAGATGCGCGGGGTTTTCGGCGAGGCCGGAAAGCGGGACCTGGTGGGCGCGCCAGAATCCTTCGGTCTTCAGCCCGTCGACCTCCTTGGGACCGGTCCAGCCCTTCGGGCTTCGCAGCACGATCATCGGCCAGTTCGGCCGCGGCTGCGCGGTCTTTGCTCCGCTGCGAGCCGTGTTCTGAATCGCCTTGAAGCGGTCGAGCGCATCGTCGAGCACGAGCGCCATTCGCTCATGCATCCACGCCGGATCGTCGCCCTCGACGAACAACGGCTCGTAACCATAGCCGACGAACAAGGCACGCAGCTCTTCTTCGGGGATGCGAGCGAGAATGGTGGGATTGGCGATCTTGTAGCCGTTGAGATGGAGGATCGGCAGCACTGCGCCGTCAAGCGCCGGGTTGAGGAACTTGTTGGAGTGCCAGGAGGTGGCAAGCGGTCCGGTTTCCGCCTCGCCGTCGCCAACCACGCAGGCGACGACAAGGTCCGGGTTGTCAAAAGCCGCGCCATAGGCATGCGAAAGCGCGTAGCCAAGCTCGCCGCCTTCATGGATCGAGCCGGGCACGTCGGGAGCGGCATGGCTTGGGATGCCGCCCGGAAAGGAGAATTGCCGGAAGAGCTTCTTCATTCCCGCCTCGCCCGGCGCGACGTCCGGATTGATCTCGCTGTAGGTGCCTTCGAGGTAGCTGTTGGCAACCATCGCGGGTCCGCCATGACCCGGACCGCAGATATAGATGACATTGGCGTCGCGTTGCCGGATCACTCGGTTCAAATGCGCATAGATGAAACTGAGGCCCGGCGATGTGCCCCAATGGCCGAGCAGCCGCGGCTTGACGTGCTCCAGCCGAAGCGGCTCGCGAAGCAGCGGATTGTCGAGCAGATAAATCTGCCCGATGGTCAGATAATTGGCGGCACGCCAGTAGGCATCGATGTCGTGCAGTTCCTGTGCGGACAAGCGATTGGTGCTGGGACGCTCGGTCATTTTCCGACTCCTTCGCTGGTGCCAGACCCACCCGGCTGAAGCTGAACGCTTGAAGGCCGCCACCGGTTCACCACTGGCCGGTGTCAACAACGGGCGATTTCGATTTATCCGGGCAAGACCGATCGAGCTTTGATCCATCGCAAATGCCGGTCGTGTGCGACCAAATTCCAAAGCCCGGTTGCGTCGCAAGACAGCGCCGTCTTTGTTTCAGAGCAACGAACGCGTCGTGTGGCTCAGGCAGACTGTTGCATCCAAATGCCGACAATCTGCATGAAGCGCAAACTGAACGACGATGCGACGATGGACGGGATCATGCGTGCGACCCCGGCAACGATCCGTGTCGTTCTCCAGCACGGAATGCTTTGCGTCGGCTGCCCGATCGCTGCCTTTCACACCGTTTCCGAAGCGGCGCGCGAGCATGATTTGGACGAGGACCAACTTCGCCGCGACCTTGAGGCAGCAATCAAAAGCGGTGACGTGGATTAGCTTTTCGATCCACGCGCTTCGGCGACCACGACGAGCCGATGAGGCTCGACCACGACGACCCTCTGGCGCCCGCTTTTCACCAGCCCCTGGTCTTCCCAGGCCGAAAGCAACCGGCTTACCGTGTGAAGCGTCGTGCCCGTCATCTCCGCGATATCCTGGCGCGAAATCGGAAAATCGATCAGGATTCCTTCCTCGATCTTCTTTCCCGATTGTTTGACCAGCTTGAGCAATGCATTGGCGACGCGCTGCTCGACCTGCTCGGTGGACATTTCGATGACGCGCGTGTGGGCATCCTGCAGCCTGCTTCCCACCATCCTGTAAGTGTTGGCGCTGAGGCTCGGAAAACTCGTCGCGAATGTCGGCCAGAGATGGCTTGGCCAGGCAAGCACCACACAATCGGCGGCGGCGAGGGCATTTGCCGGATAGGTCGTCCTGCCAAGCGCGCCGGCGATCCCCATCAGCTCGCCGGGGCCTATGTATCGCACGGTCACCTCGTGCCCGGCAGGGGTCGATTTCACCACGCGCACATGGCCGTCAAGCAGCAGGAAGAACGAACGAGCCTCCTGTTCCTGCTCGAACACCGATTGACCCCTGGCGATCCGGATCGACCTTGCCTGTCCAACGATGCGATCGAGATCGGCGACGGCGATCCCCTCGAAGACGGACAGTCCGGCAATCAGCGATCGGTCAAGGCTTGCCAACTGGCTTTTCTCCCGCTTTCAACAACGCAACGCGCTCAAGGCCCCGCGACCGGACTTTGTCACGGACCGCAGCCCGTCGACAAGTGAAGCTCCCGTCGCTGCCGCCGGCCATTCACGCGCCTGTTTGATCCAACGCAAGTTCCATCCTTCGGGACCGGGATAGAGATGGGATCGAACAGGCAGCAAGCCTGGTCACCGATGAGGCATGCCATGGCAATTCCGCGGACGCGGCCAAGCGTCTATCCGGCAATTTTCTCCTACGGGTTTCGGCCCTTCTTTCTGCTCGGCTCGCTGCAGGCAGGCACAGCTATACTTTTTTGGCTGCCTCTCTATTACGGCAAGCTCGAGACCTTCAGCACCTTCCTGCCCCTGGACTGGCATGTTCACGAATTGCTCTTTGGCTATCTGCCGGCAGTGGTGACGGGCTTCCTGCTGACCGCAATTCCGAATTGGACCGGTCGGCTTCCGGTTCAGGATTTCCGTCTGCTGGCCCTCGTGCTGCTTTGGATTGCGGGCCGGGCGGCCGTGTTCTTTTCGGCGGAAACGGGCTGGCTCCTGAGCGCCGTCATAGACTGCTCCTTTCTTCTGGCGGTGGTGGCTGCCGCCGCGACGGAGATCGTTGTCGGGCGAAACTGGCGGAACCTCAAGGTGCTGCTGCCGGTCGCGACCCTTTTTGCGGCAAATGTCATGTTTCATGCCGAAGCGCATTACCAGGGGATCTCCGACATGAGCCGGCGCCTCGGTCTTGCGGCGGTTGTCGTCCTCGTCATGATTGTCGGCGGGCGGATCGTTCCGAGCTTCACCCGCAACTGGCTGGTTCGCGAGAAGCCGGGCCGGCTCCCGGCATCGTTCGGCAGGTTCGATGTCGGAACCATCGCGCTGTCGGCTGTCGCGCTCGCCGCGTGGACGTTTTTTCCTGACGCCATCGCGACCGGCGTGTTGCTGATCACCGCAGCGATCTTTAACGCCGTCCGGCTTGCCCGCTGGGCGGGCTATCGGACCCTGCCAGACCCTTTGGTTCTGATCCTGCATGTTGCCTTCGCCTTCGTGCCGGTTGGACTTCTGCTTGCCGGCTTGAGCGCCCTCGCCCCGGAAAGGATTCCGGCGATGGCTGGCATTCATGCCTTTGCGGTGGGAGCGATCGCCTCCATGACGCTTGCCGTCATGGCCCGCGCCACGCTTGGCCATACTGGCCGCGAATTGAGGGCAAGCGCCGGCACTTGCGCGGTTTTCGTCGCCATCATCGTTGCCGCCATCCTGCGCGTGGCCGCCGGCATGGCGCCTGGCATGGCAATTCTCCTCCATCTCTCGGCGGCGTTCTGGGTTGCAGCCTTCATCGGCTATGCGGTCCTGTTCGGCGGCATGCTGATGCGGCCGCGACTCAATGCGCGCAGCAGGATTCTCTCTTGAGTAAGCGCATGTTGTGGAGGGCATCCACCGGGCCTACATGTCGAAACACAATCCGCGATGGCGGCTGCGCGATTGTCCGGTCGGCGGGCCGCCTGACATTTAGGCCTCCCATGTCCGTGACCGCCGCCGCTGCGGGTCGCCACTCATCGTTGGGATTGACCTGAGTTCTCGAGAAACAAGGAACCCGTATGACTTCGAAGTCCGTCTTGCTTGATAGGGTTCGCCCTGCCGCCGAACAGCCTCTGCTTCGCCCCGGCGTCGATCGGGCGTCGATAGGAAAACTGGTTCGCGAATTCTATTCCAGGGTGAGAAAGGATGGGCGGCTCGGGCCTATCTTCGCTGGCGAAATTGTCGGCGATTGGGAGCCTCATCTGGAGAAGATGACGGACTTCTGGTGCTCCGTCATCTTGAAGAGCGGCGACTATAACGGCCGGCCGGTCCCCGCTCACCTGAAGCTGAAGGACGTCACCGAAGCCGATTTCGATATCTGGCTGGCTCTCTTTCGCGAAACGGCGGCAGAGCTGTTCACGCTCGAAATCGTGGCGGTGTTTGTCGAGCGGGCGGAGCGGATAGCGGCGAGCCTGAAGCTCGCCATGTTCTTTCGCCCAGGCTCCGCCGTCGCCCCGTCAAATGCTGCGGGCTCGGCTTGATTTTACGCAAGGACTGCAGCGGTCGGGGTGCGTAGTTTCCCTGGATGGTCCTCAATCTCTGCGTCGGCACGATCGTCATCAGCCTGACGGTCCTGATCCACACTTTCGGCCTTATCGCGATCACACGCATGATGGCGCGTCTTGTGGCGCTCTTGCGCATGCACGGTCGGCGTAGCCGGATCATCGCCATGATCAGCGTGGTGATGGGACTTTTCGCGGTCATGACGGCGGAAGTCTGGCTTTGGGCCGGTCTGTACCGATTGCTCGGAATCCTGAGCGATTTCGAGACGGCGCTCTACTTTTCGACGATCACCTTTTCGACGGTTGGCTACGGAGATGTGGTGCCTGCCCACGGGTGGCGCATCCTGGCGGCGCTGGAAGGCATCAACGGCTTTCTGCTGATCGGCTGGTCGACTGCCTATCTGATCGCGGCCGGCACCCGTGTCGGTCCCTTCAAGGTCGGCGAGCACTTCTGATGCGCAGTTCCGGCCTCAAACCGCTAACGAGTGCCTGCCGGTTCCATTGTTGAGATATTTGTCAAACTTGGCCGCCACCGTCCGCACGAACGGACGGCTTTCCTCCGGCACGACGAAGTTTTCGCCGTCGAGCCGAAGCAGCTGGCCGGCGCCGCCGACAGCCAACCGGCTCGCTTCGCAGAGCAATATTTGGCCGACCGCTCCAAAACGTTTGACAAGCTCTGCCGCCGAGAAGGTGAAGTTGCACATCAGACGCTCGATGATCCACCCTCGCGCCAGATCGTCCAGACTGAATTCGACGCCCCGGGCTATTGCCATGCGTCCGGAATTCACGACCTTTTCGTACTCGCCCGTCGCAACGATGTTTTGTGCGTGGCCCTGGCGATACCGGCTGATCGAGGAGGGACCGAGGCCGATCAGGGTTTCGCACTGGTCTTCGGTATAGCCCTGGAAATTGCGGCGGATCCTGCCCGCGCGCGCGGCGACCGCCAGCATGTCCTGCGGCTTGGCGAAATGGTCCAATCCCAATGCCTCATAGCCGGCATCGACAATCAGCCGCGCGGCAAGCTGCGACTGCGCCAGGCGCGCGGTGGAGTCGGGCAGCCAGGCTTCATCGATCATCGTCTGGTGCTTCTTGAACCACGGCACATGCGCGTAGCCGAACAGGGCCAACCTGTCCGGCGCCAGGGTCAGCGCCTGGGCGACCGTCGCCGCAACGCTCTCGCAGGTCTGGTGCGGCAGCCCGTAGAGCAGATCCAGATTGACGGAAAGAACGCCCCGCGCACGCACCGCATCGACAATGCCTTTGGTCAGCGCGAAACTCTGCTCGCGATTGATCGCCTTCTGCACCCTGGGATCGAAGTCCTGGACACCAAGGCTCGCTCGCGTCATGCCGATGGCCGCGAAGGCGTCGAGCCGCCCCTCGTCCATATCGTTTGGGTCGATCTCGACGCTGAGGCTGGCACCGTCGAGGAAATCGAACCGTTCCCGCAACGCTTTTCCAAGCGTGAGGATGTCGTCGGGCTTGAGCATTGTCGGGGAGCCGCCGCCGAAATGGACAGCTCGGATCCTGCCGTGGCCACTCACAAGGCGGCCGACCGTTTCGATCTCCCTGTGTAGCGAGCGCAGGAAGGTGGCGACGGGCGCATAGTGACGCGTCTGCTTGGTATGGCAGGCGCAGAACCAGCACAGACGGTCGCAATAGGGGATGTGCACATAGAGCGATATCTCGTCATCGCCCTCCAGCGCATTCATCCACGCGCGCACCGCGACCGCGTCAACACCGGGATGAAAGTGGGGTGCCGTGGGATAGCTCGTGTAACGCGGTACGTTGTCGCCGAGGCCCACTGCGTGAGTTGGCCTCGGGGAATGGACGGGAGCGGCGGGAGCGGTCATGACGGCCAAACTGCCCGAACGACGCCGGCAAAGCCTTGATTTCGATCAAGGCGGCCACTGCCGAGGCTATGCTCCAGCGGTCGCTGCAACCCTCCCCAAACAAAAGCTCTTCACGTTTGACTTGAATCAAGGCCCGGCGACGGAAAATCCCGAAATGGTGCCGCGAGCGGGAATTCCGCCGAACCTTTCGAGACGAAATCGGGGACTTGCGATGAAATATGGCACGGAGATGGTCCTTCTAAGCCTGTTTGCGTTTGGCGCCGTTGTAGCCGCCGGTTTCGGCGCGGATGAACCTTTCCGCCAGCATATGTGGGTTTTGTTCTTCGCCGTCGCTGGCTTCACCGCGATCCTGTTACGCAATTCGGACTTCAAGCCGGCGTTGCCGGTCGACCCGGAAGCTTACATGGATGGACCGGTCCGCTACGGCGCCATCGCGACGATGTTCTGGGGTGTGGTCGGCATGACGGTCGGCGTCATTATCGCGCTTCAGCTCGCTTTCCCCGATCTTAACATCCCACCCTGGTTCAATTTCGGCCGTCTGCGTCCGCTGCACACTTCCGGCGTCGTCTTTGCCTTTGGCGGCAACGCGCTGATTTGCACGTCGCTTTACGTCGTCCAACGCACCTGTCGGGCGCGGCTGTTCGGCGGCAATCTGGCCTGGTTCGTCTTCTGGGGATATCAGCTTTTCATCGTCATGGCTGCGACCGGATACCTGCTCGGCATCACCGAGAGCCGCGAATACGCCGAGCCGGAATGGTATGTCGACATCTGGCTGACGATTGTCTGGGTCGCGTATCTGATCCTTTTCCTTGGCACCATTTTGAAGCGCAAGGAACCGCACATCTACGTCGCCAACTGGTTCTACCTGTCCTTCATCGTCACCATCGCGATGCTGCACGTCGTCAACAATCTGTCGATGCCGGCTTCATTCCTGGGATCGAAGAGCTATTCGGCCTTCTCAGGTGTCCAGGATGCGCTCACCCAATGGTGGTATGGGCACAATGCGGTCGGCTTCTTCCTCACCGCGGGCTTCCTTGGCATGATGTATTACTTCGTGCCCAAGCAGGTGAACCGGCCGGTCTATTCCTACCGCCTGTCGATCATCCATTTCTGGGCACTGATCTTCCTCTACATCTGGGCGGGTCCGCACCACCTCCACTACACCGCCCTGCCCGATTGGGCTCAGACGCTGGGCATGGTGTTCTCGATCATGCTGTGGATGCCCTCCTGGGGCGGCATGATCAACGGCCTCATGACCCTCTCCGGGGCCTGGGACAAGATCCGCACGGATCCGATCGTGCGCATGATGGTTGCGGCCATCGCGTTCTACGGCATGTCGACCTTCGAAGGGCCGATGATGTCGATCAAGACCGTCAACTCGCTGTCCCACTATACGGACTGGACAATCGGCCATGTCCATTCGGGCGCGCTCGGCTGGGTCGGCCTGATCTCGTTCGGCGCCATCTACTACATGGTGCCGAAGCTATGGAACCGGCCGCGGCTCTACTCGACGCGGCTTGTCACCTGGCACTTTTGGCTGGCGACGCTGGGAATCGTCGTTTACGCGGCCGTCATGTGGGTGTCCGGCATCATGCAGGGCCTGATGTGGCGCGAGTACGACGAACAAGGGTTCCTCGTCTATTCCTTTGCCGAGACGGTCGCTGCCATGCACCCCTACTACGTCATGCGCGCCACCGGCGGCGCCATGTATCTCGCCGGCACTCTGATCATGGCCTGGAACATCACCATGACCATCCGCGGCTACCAGCGCGAGGAACAACCTCTGCCGGGTGCCGCGCCCGCCCTCCAGCCTGCCGAATGAGGAGCCAGACATGGGCCTGATGGACAGACATGCTCTGATCGAGAAGAACGCAACCCTGCTTCTCGTCGGATCCCTGCTGGTCGTGACAGTCGGCGGCATCGTCGAGATCGCGCCGCTCTTCTATCTCGACAACACGATCGAAAAGGTCGACGGCATGCGGCCTTATTCGCCGCTGGAACTGGCCGGTCGCAACATCTACGTGCGCGAGGGTTGCTATCTCTGCCATAGCCAGATGATCAGGCCGTTCCGGGACGAGGTGGAACGCTACGGCCACTACAGCCTGGCGGCGGAGTCGATGTACGATCACCCGTTCCAGTGGGGATCCAAGCGGACCGGACCCGATCTCGCTCGCGTCGGCGACCGCTACTCCAATAGCTGGCACGTCCAGCACCTTAGCGATCCGCGTTCCGTCGTGCCCGAGTCGGTCATGCCGAGCTACGCGTTCCTGAAGGACACCCCGATCGAGGTGAAGAACTTCTCGACGCATCTGGTCGCCAACAGGCGCGTCGGCGTGCCCTACTCCGACGACATGATCGCCAATGCCAATGCGGATCTGACGGCGCAGGCCGATCCCAATGCAGACACGTCAGGCCTTGAGAAGAGATACCCGAAGGCCAAGGTCGGCGATTTCGACGGCAACCCCCAGCAGGTCACCGAGATGGACGCCCTGGTGGCCTATCTCCAGATGCTCGGCACCTTGGTCGATTTCAAGAACTACGACGAAGCCGCCGGCTATCGCTGAGGAGAACCAACCGATGGACTACAATTTGATGCGGGAGTTCGCCGACAGCTGGGGCCTGCTCGCAATGGCCCTGTTCTTTGTCGGCTGCATTGCTTTTGCGTTTCGCCCGGGCGGCAAATCGCATGCCGATCACGCCGCACAGATTCCTCTCCAGGACGACTGATCATGAGCAGCGAGCATGTCGACGAAATCTCCGGCGTCACGACCACCGGCCATGAGTGGGACGGGATCAAGGAGCTCAACAATCCCCTGCCGCGCTGGTGGGTGATAACCTTCTACATCACCATCGCCTGGGCGGTCGCCTACACGATTGCCTATCCCGCTTGGCCGATGTTGAGTTCCGCCACCAAAGGCGTCCTGGGCTTTTCCAGCCGCAACGATGTCAAGAACGAGATGGCGGCCGCGGAAGCCACCAAGGCCAAATATGTGGCGGCAATACAATCCAAGACGGTTTCGGAGATCGCCGCAGATGACGCATTGCGCGAATTTGCCGTCGCGGCGGGCGGTGCCGCATTCAAGGTCAACTGCGTGCAGTGCCACGGCTCCGGCGCGCAAGGATCGACAGATTTTCCGAACCTCAACGACGACGATTGGCTCTGGGGTGGCAAGGCGGAGCAGATCCAGCAGACGATCACCCACGGAATCCGGTTCGCGCCTGATGCCGATACCCGCCAGTCGGAGATGCCTGCCTTTGCTGATGTGCTCAAGCCGGAGCAGATCGCTGAGGTCAGCGCCTTTGTCGCCAGTCTTTCGGGACCGCTGCGGGACAAGAGCCTGATCGAGCCCGGCGCCAAGGTTTTCGCGGACAATTGCGCGGCCTGCCATGGGGAGAACGCGAAGGGCAACAGGGACC
Organism: Mesorhizobium sp. B2-9-1; assembly: GCF_006439455.1. Taxonomy (NCBI): domain Bacteria; kingdom Pseudomonadati; phylum Pseudomonadota; class Alphaproteobacteria; order Hyphomicrobiales; family Phyllobacteriaceae; genus Mesorhizobium; species Mesorhizobium sp. B2-9-1. Next base: position 45,825 of record NZ_VFTP01000005.1, read on the forward strand.
TCGGGGCACCCGATCTGACGGATGCGATCTGGCTCCACGGTTCCGGCGAAGCCGCGATTGCTTCTCAGGTGCGCGCGCCGAGGAACGGCGTGATGCCGGCCTGGGTCGGCCGGCTCGGCGAGACGACGGTCAAGGAACTGGCTGTCTATGTCCATTCGCTTGGCGGCGGAGAATAGGAGCGGGGCCTATTCTCGGCCCTCAGCCGCTCAAGCGACGAGGCCCGGCCATGCCGGGCCTCGACTTGCTTCTGATGACTCAAATTTGACCTGCATCAACGCGCCGCGCGCGAGCGATTGCAACACTGCTGGAGACAGGCGGCGTCATTCGCCGCGATTGGAGATCGTCGTGCTGGATCAGGCGCAGGTGGAACGGCTCGATGCCGAAGCGGTCAACTCGGCAAAGACGCGACCGCCGCTTTACGCCGCGCGCAAGAAGATCTTTCCGAAGCGGGCCTCCGGCCGTTTCCGCCAGTTCAAATGGCTGGTGATGGCGATCACGCTCGGCATCTATTACCTGACGCCATGGCTGCGCTGGGATCGTGGCCCGTTTGCGCCCGATCAGGCCGTCCTCATCGATCTGGCCAATCGCCGGTTTTATTTCTTCTTCATCGAGATTTGGCCGCAGGAATTCTATTACGTCGCGGGCCTTCTCATGATGGCGGGGGTGGGTCTTTTCCTGATCACATCGACGGTCGGGCGAGCCTGGTGCGGCTATGCCTGCCCACAGACCGTCTGGGTGGACCTGTTCCTTGTCGTGGAACGCGCGGTTGAAGGCGATCGCAATGCCCGCATCAAGCTGGAAGCCGCACCCTGGAGCGCCCGCAAACTTGTCCTGCGCGCATCCAAGCACGCGATCTGGCTCATCATCGCGGTTGCCACCGGCGGCGCCTGGATCTTCTACTTCGCCGACGCGCCGAAGCTGCTCGGCGAAGTTGTCACCGGGACGGCGGCGCCCGTGGCCTATGTCACCATCGCCGTCCTGACCGGCACCACCTATGTCTTCGGCGGACTGATGCGCGAGCAGGTCTGCACCTACATGTGCCCATGGCCGCGAATTCAGGCCGCCATGCTTGACGAAAATTCGCTGACCGTCACCTACAATGACTGGCGCGGCGAACCGCGTTCGCGCCATGCAAAAAGGGCTCTCGCCGCCGGTTTGCCGGCCGGCGATTGCGTCGACTGCAACGCCTGCGTTGCCGTCTGCCCGATGGGAATCGACATCCGCGACGGGCAGCAGCTCGAATGCATCACCTGCGCGCTCTGCATCGATGCCTGCGACGGCGTCATGGACAAGCTCGGTCGCGAGCGCGGACTGATCTCCTATGCAACACTGGCGGACTACAATGCCAACATGACGGTGGCGACCGCGGGTGGCACAAGTCAAGTCAATCCATCGCTGGTAAGAACAACGAGCGGCGCTTTCGTCGACGGCCTGGCGCATTTCCATCTGGGCAAGATCTTCCGGTTGCGCACCTACATCTATCTCGTTGCATGGTCGGCGATCGGCCTGGTGCTCGTCTATTCGCTGCTGACGCGCGAACGGCTGGAGCTCAATGTCCTGCATGACCGCAATCCTCAGTTCGTGACGCTCTCGGACGGCTCGATCCGCAACGGCTACACGGTCAAGCTGCTCAACATGATACCCGCGCCGAGGACGATCGAGGTCATGCTGCAGGGTCTCGACGGCGGCGAGATGAGCATTGTCGGTGTCGACCAGGCCCCGAGCCGCTCATTTTCCGTGGCCGTCGAACCCGACCGGCTAAAGGTGCTCAAGGTCTTTGTTCGCCAACCGGCGGACCGGATCAGGGAGCCGGCGCAGAGCTTCGAATTTCGCATCGAGGACAAGGCGAGCTCGGAATCGGCCGAATACATCGCCAGTTTCAACGCACGGGAGAACGACAAATGAGCACCGGTATGCAGAAGTCGCGCGAGTTCACCGGCCGGCACATGTTGATCGTGATCGTGAGCTTCTTCGCGGTGGTGATCGGGGTCAACGTCACGATGGCCACGCTCGCCCGAAAAAGTTGGACCGGCCTCGTTGTCGAAAACACCTTTGTGGCGAGCCAAAAGTTCAACGAGGAGGCTCGGAAAGGACGAGCGCAGGCAGCACTAGGCTGGACAGGCAAGCTGACCATCGCCTCTGGAGAAATCCGCTACAGCCTTGTCGATGAACACGGCAAAGCGCTGCAGCTGCACGGCGTCAGAATATTGTTCCGGCACCCGGCTTACGAAGCGGAAGACGAAGCCCTGACGCTTGCCGCACCGGCGGGTGCCAGTCAGGGGAATGCACAAGAGTTTGCCGTGCATCACACGCCAAAGGACGGCGTCTGGATCGTCGAGATCGAGGCCGACGCGGGCCTTGCCACTCCATTTCGCGATGTCCGCCGCGTCATGATCGCGAACGGAGCCCTGCAATGAGCTGCTGCGCGCCGGGGGCCGAGATGGCTCTGGAGGTCGTGGACGCGGCATGCGCTGTGCCCTCCAGCGACGAAATAAAACTGGCCAGCCGCGCACTGGACGGCGGCTATCGCCAGACGGATCTGTCAGTTCCGTCCGTTCATTGCGCGGGCTGCATCCAGGCGATCGAGGCGGCCCTGGCGAAGCTCGAAAACATAGAGTCCGCTCGCGTCAATCTCTCAACCAGGAGGGTATCCGTTCGCTGGCGCGGGGAACTGGTTCCGCCGTTTTTCGCAGCGCTTTCAAGGCTTGGCTATCAGGCGCATCTGTTCGACCCGGAAATCCAGGAAAAGGACCGAACCCTATCGGAGCTCATCCGCGCCGTCGCCGTCGCCGGCTTCGCGGCAGGCAACATCATGCTGCTGTCGGTATCGGTCTGGTCCGGCGCCGAGGGCGCGACGCGGGATCTGTTTCATTGGCTGTCCGCGTTGATCGCCATCCCGGCCCTGGCCTTCGCCGGCGGCATCTACTTCCGCTCTGCCGCGAACGCGCTGCGCCATGGCCGCATGAACATGGACGTGCCGATCGCGGTGGGTGTGTCGCTCGCTTACGCGATGAGCCTCTACGAGACCGTCAATCACGGCGAGCACGCCTACTTCGACGCCTCGGTTTCGCTGCTCTTCTTCCTGCTGATCGGTCGCACGCTGGATCATGTGATGCGCGAGCGCGCGCGGACCGCCGTCGATGGTCTCGCAAGGCTCGCGTCGCGGGGTTCGCTTGTCCTGACGGATGACGGCATGCGCGAGTACGTGCACGTCGCCGAACTGATACCGGGAATGCGCCTGCTCATCGCGGCCGGAGAACGCATACCGGTCGACGGCAACATACTCAGCGGAAGCTCCGACCTGGATTGCTCGATCGTCTCCGGGGAGAGCGCGCCAAAGACCGTCGGCGCCGGCGCCCATGTGCAGGCCGGCACGCTCAACCTGACGGGTCCGCTGACGATGCGGGCGACCGCCGCCGCGAAGGATTCCTTCCTGGCGGAAATGGTTCGACTGATGGAGGCCGCCGAAGGTGGCCGCTCACGCTATCGACGCATCGCCGATCGCGTGTCGGCGCTCTACGCGCCCGTGGTCCACCTGGCGGCCTTCGCGACATTCCTTGGCTGGATGGCCGCGTCCGGCGACTGGCACCGCGCCATGACCATTGGCATCGCCGTGCTCATCATCACCTGCCCCTGCGCGCTCGGCCTTGCGGTGCCGATCGTCCAGGTCGTTGCGGCCCGACGTCTGTTCGAGGCCGGCGTCATGGTCAAGGACGGTTCGGCCATGGAGCGTCTCGCGACGATCGACACGGCTGTCTTCGACAAGACCGGGACGCTGACGCTCGGGCGGCCAAAGCTGGTAAATGCGTCATCGATCGATCCGATCATGCTTGCGATCGCGGCGGACATGGCGGTTCATTCCCGCCATCCGTTCTCGAGGGCAATCGCCAGTTATGCAGGGTATTCCGGCCGGCCCGTCGTCGAATCCGTCAGCGAGCATCCGGGCTTCGGCATTGAAGCCAAAACGGAGGGGAACACGTGGCGGCTCGGAAGGCGTGGATGGGCGGGCTGGAAGGCTCGCACCGGCGGCGAAGGCAAGCTCGGCGGCTATGGCGGCACGGTGCTCTCAAAGAATGGCAACATCGTTGCGTGTTTTGCTTTCGAGGACGCGCTGCGACGAGACGCCAGCGCAGCGATCCGGCAGTTGAAGGACGCCGGGGTGTCGGTCGATATGCTGTCCGGAGATACTGCGAAGGCCTGTGGCGAGGTTGCCAAATCGCTGGGAATCGACAGTTTCGCGCCGGCGCTGCTGCCCTCGGGAAAGGTCGAATGGATCGAGGCGCTGACCCGCGCCGGACACAAGGTGCTGATGGTGGGCGACGGCCTCAACGACACACCGGCGTTGCGGGCGGCGCATGTTTCGATGGCTCCGGCAACCGCGGCCGACATTGGCCGGCAGGCAGCGGATTTCGTCTTCCTGCGCGAAAGCCTGCTTGCGGTCCCTCTGGCGATGGATGTCTCGCGCAAGGCCGGCCGGCTCATTCGCCAGAACATCGCCATCGCGATCGTGTACAACGCTTTTGCCGTTCCGATAGCCGTTCTGGGCCACGTGACGCCGCTCATCGCGGCGATCGCAATGAGCGCCTCTTCACTGATCGTGATTGCAAATGCGATGCGGCTTCAGGCAACGGCGAAAGCGGCACCTGAAGCTGCGCCGGCCAGGCGCCGCACCGATGTCGTCGACGCGGCCCGTCCATGACCACGCTCGTCTATCTCATTCCCGTGGCCCTGTTCCTGGGCGCGCTCGGTTTGTCCGGCTTCCTGTGGGCTTTGCGCAGCGGCCAGTATGAGGACCTCGATGGAGCAGCAGAGCGGATACTGATCGAACCTGATCGCCGAGACGGCGAAGGCCGGCAATCAAACTGACGTGGATCAAGGCGGCGTCGCTCTCGATGTCCGAAAAGCGGCTGACGAAGCGGGAGATTTCGATGCAGGCTCGGGATATCATGACGACGCCGGTGGTCACAATCACTGCCTCTGCCTCGGTCGCCGAAGCGGCCGATCTGATGCTGACCAGGAACATCCGCTGCCTGCCGGTCGTGGGAGAAGATGGATCGCTGGTTGGCATCATCAGCGAAGGCGATTTCCTGCGCCGGGGCGAGCTTGGCACCAGACGTGCGCGGCCTCGCTGGCTGGAGGTTCTTCTCGGTCCAGGCAAGCTCGCCGACGAGTATGTCCGTTCGAGCGGCCGGCGGGTGGACGAGGTTATGACCGCCGGCCTCGTTTCGGCAGCGCCCGGCGCCTCGCTCGCCGAGATCGTCGAGCTCATGGCGACCCACGACATCAAGAACGTCCCTATCCTTGATGCGGGCGAGATCGTCGGCATCGTCAGCCGCTCCGATCTGATGCGTACTCTCCTTCGCACTCTGCCCAAATCAGGCGCTGCGACCGTCGACGACGAGGTCATCCGCAGGAACATTCTCGCCGAGTTGCGGGGGCAATCCTGGAGCGTCAGTGGCGACCTTATCGGCGTCACCGTCAAGAAAGGAGAGGTCGAGCTGAATGGCGCTATTTTCGACGAGCGCCAGCGAAAGGCGGCTGTCGTTGCCGCGGAGAACGTGGCCGGGGTCAAGACAGTCACCGACAAGCTCTTCTGCGCCGGACCGTTGTCGGTCTTGCTCCTCTCCTGACGAGGGTCGGCGTTTACGCCCGATGGGCGTCCCGACCGTGGGCTGCATCGCGAACGGCGCGCTCAGGGCTCCCAGCGTCAAGGTTCAATCAACGGACGGACTGCAATCGAGCGATCAAGTCGCTATTGCGGCAATAGGCCGGCGGATGATCGGCATGCGCGGTTTCGTCGAGCCAGGCGGCGCATTCGTCCTGGTGGCCGCAAGACCGGCACCGATCGACGGCACGACTGGTGACGGCTGCGTGATCCGCCACAACTTTCAGCTGCCTCTCGACGCCCATCTTCTGCATCATGCGTTCCATCAAGGCGGTTCTAGCGTCGGCCCCGAGCAGATATTCGAGAAAGCTCATGTGGTCACACTCCTCGGACCGCAAATCATTGCCATGTCAGCGGCGTGCGACATTGATCTCGATCAACGAGCGACCAGTAGGGGCGCTCAACATGACCAGGAGAGCGGCTGGCCGATCGCGACCGGCTCGCCATGGCTGCTGGCTGGTCTGTGCCATCTGCCGCTCCGGTCGCCATGATGGCAAAGTCAATTCGAAAACAGGCGGCTGATATCGCTCTCGCCAATCAGCGAGCGCGTGATACCGCCAAAGGCCCATTCCCTGAGCCGGCTATGACCATAGGCGCCGCAGACGATCAGATCGGCGTTGACAGAGCGAGCAAACGCCATCAGCCCCTCGCCATTCGCGGTACCGGCGATCACTTCGGTTCGCGCCATGACGCCATGCTGCTCCAGAAACACCGCGACGTCGGCGAGGCTGTCTCGAACATCCGTTCCCGGGGCGGCTTCCATTGTGGCGACTACAACCTTTTTGGCCTTGGCAAGGAGCGGCAAGGCATCGGACAAGGCTCGTCGTGCTTCCCGACTGTCCTTCCAGGCGACCAGCACGGTTTTCCCAAGCAGGTGTTCGGCATTGCCCGCCGCAACCAGCACCGGGCGACCGGCCCCGAGCACCAGGCCTCCTACATCGAGGGCTCGGAACACATCATCGCTGCCATTGGCGGTCACGATGAGATCGGCTGAGCGGGCTGCCAGCCCCAAAGCGCGAGTCGGACCGCAAATATGCTGTTTCCATTCGCTGCTGATGGAGTGCGGTACGAGCTTCTCAAAGCTATCGCGCAGCTCGGCAAGACGCTTCTCGATCTCCTGCCGTTTGACCTGCATGACCTCGCCTTCGTAGACCAGGCCTTCACCCGTGGCCACCAAGGGCGGAACGTCCGCGGCGGCGAAACCGACGAGGTGAGCGTCAAAGCGATGCGCCATTTCTGCCGCAAGCTTCACGATTGGCGCTGGATCCGCATCGACGGCCAAGTTGACGACAATCGTTTTGTAGGACATGCGGCACCTTCAGGAGATGATCATCGATTGATGAGTGCCATTCCGCGAGGTGCATGACCTTGATGCTAGTCAAACTCCGGTAGCTCCATGTTTGCGAATGCCTGTGCGAGTGCTAAACCATCGATCGCCAGTGTTCCTTCAGATGCAGAATGGATGTGACCCAGAAGAACCCAGCTTCCGCGGAAACCATCGCCGAAGCGGCCGCTTCGCCTGGCGGCGTGTCGCGAGGTGGTGATTTGCCGGAACGTGCGCTGCTTGCATCGATGTTCGAGCAGGCGCCGGGTTTTATGACGTTGCTCAGGGAGCCCGGGCACGTGTTCGAGCTGGCGAATGCCGCCTACGAGCGAATGGTCGGCCAGCGAAACATCCTTGGCAGATCGATGCGTGAAGCCTTTCCCGATCTCGAAGGCCAAGGCTTCTTCGAATTGCTGGACCGCGTCTATGAGACCGGCGAACCCTACGTGGGCCGAAGCGTCAAGGTCGTCTATCGGAACGTCGAAACGGGCGTTGCGGAAGAACGCATCCTCGACTTCGTCTATCAGCCAATCAGGGCGAAGGACGGCCGGATCACGGCGATATTCGTTCAAGGCACGGACGTCAGCGAGCTGTCCTTCGCCAATGCCGCGCTGCAGATGCGAGAGGATCACCTGCGTTCGATCCTGGCGACGGTGCCCGATGCCATGGTCGTCATCGACGAGAGCGCCAATATCCAATCCTTCAGCACCGCCGCGGAGACGTTGTTCGGTTACAAGGCCAGCGAGGTCATCGGTCAAAACGTCAAATTGCTGATGCCCTCACCGTACCGGGAAGAGCATGATGCATACATGCAGCGTTACCTGACGACCGGTGAGCGGCGCATCATCGGGATAGGGCGCACGGTAACCGGGATGCGCAAGGACGGATCGACCTTTCCGATGGAGCTCGCTGTCGGCGAAATGCATCCGGGAACAGGCCGCTTCTTCACCGGCTTCTGTCGCGACCTGACGGAACGCCACAAAACCGAAGCCAGGATGCAGGAGCAGCAGCAGGAATTGCTGCATATGGCACGTTTCACCGCGCTCGGCGAAATGGCCTCGACATTGGCGCATGAGATAAACCAGCCGCTGACGGCCATCACGAACTACCTGAAGGGCAGCCGGCGCCTGCTCGAGAAAAGCAGTGACGAGAACGCGGCTATGTTGCGGGAGGCTGTCGGAAAGGCCGCGGAACAGGCCTTGCGTGCCGGCGACGTCATTCGTCGTCTCAGGGACTTCGTTGCCAGGGGTGAAAGCGAGCGCCAGGTCGAACACTTGCCATCGCTTATCGAGGATGCCTCATCGCTCGCTCTGGTCGGCGCGAGGGAGGCCGACGTACGCGTCACATACGATCTCGACCCGGCGGCCGAGCTGGTTCTGAGCGATCGAATTCAGATCGAGCAGGTGCTGCTCAATCTCATGAGAAACGCCGTGGAGGCTATGCAGGGCATGCCGCGCCGGGAGTTGCGCGTCTCTACGACCTCTCGACATGACAGGATGGCAGAGGTCGGCGTGATCGACACCGGGCCTGGGCTGGCGCCGGAGGTCTCGGCCCAACTCTTCCAGCCCTTCATTACCACGAAGAAGCACGGAATGGGCGTGGGACTGTCTATTTGTCGCACTATCGTCGAGTCGCATGGTGGTCATATTTGGGCGGAGTCGATGCCCGATGGCGGAACGGCCTTCCGCTTCACTTTGCGCGCGGTAGAAAAGGAAGAGGTCGCTGGTGGCCAGTGATATCGTTCATGTCGTCGACGATGATGTCGACGTTCGCAAGTCGCTGGGTTTCCTGCTCGCGACAGCCGACTTTGCCGTGCGCCTCTACGAATCGGCAACTGCATTTCTGGCGACAGAGCCGAAGGAGCTCGAGGGTTGCATCGTTACCGACGTGCGCATGCCTGGCATCGACGGCATCGAGTTTCTGCGGCAACTGAAGACCCGTGGCCTTGGCGTGCCGGTGATCGTGATGACCGGGCACGCCGACGTCGCGCTGGCCGTCCAGGCGATGAAGGAGGGCGCCGCCGACTTCATCGAAAAGCCCTTCGACGACCAGGTGCTCATTGATGCGATTCGGTCCGCCTTGGACAATCGCAGCGAGCCCATTGCGACACATCCGCAATCAACCGATATCCGGAAGAACCTTGCCACTCTTTCGGAGCGCGAGCGCCAGGTGCTCGACGGGCTCGTCTCCGGCTTGCCGAACAAGACGATTGCCTATGATCTCGGGATCAGCCCGCGCACGGTTGAGATCCATCGTGCCAATGTCATGAGCAAGATGGGAGCGGGCAGCCTCTCGCATCTGGTACGAATGGCCTTGATCGCTGAGCCCAAACATTAAGAAAAGTGCGCCGCGGTTCCGTCCGGAACTGCCACCTAGAGCATGATGCCGAAAAGTGTGGAGCGGTTTTCGGACGACATCATGCCCTATCTCTTTGATTTAGACATGGTTCCAACCGAAGCGGTACTGTCTTTTGGCAGATCCCAGTCGCGCCAGTGGGTCGGCCGGATATCGACGCGAATGCCGGTAACGGCATTCCGCCAGCCCTCCCGGTCCTTTTCGCAGGGAAATATTACGGCGTGCAAGCCTTCCTCGTCCAGAACGGCTAGTTCGAGACTGCGGCCAAACGGAGCGCTTGCTATTGGATTCCACATCCAGCCAGCGTGGGTTGAAATGGGGTCCGGCGCTTTGATTTGAATCAGTTTTAGACGGCTTATGTCGAGGAACCTGCCTACCATGAGGCATCCGCGCGCCTCCCAATTTGACATAGCTCAAAGCGGCGCCTTCCCCTGTTTCGTAGGTTGACGTCCCAGCGGATCGAGCCCGTCGGGTCCGCGGCGTCACTTGCCGTATAGGAGCTCCATATGAACTATCAGCGGTTCTTCGAGGATGCGATCGACCAGCTCCACGCCGAGCGCCGCTACCGCGTTTTCGCCGACCTGGAGCGCATGGTGGGCAAGTTTCCGCGCGCCATCTGGCGTTCCAACGGCCGCGCCCAGGAAATCACCGTGTGGTGCTCCAACGACTATCTCGGCATGGGCCAGAACGAGGACGTGATTGCCGCCTTCCAGAACGCTGCCGGCAAGATGGGCTCGGGCGCCGGCGGCACCCGCAATATTTCCGGCACCTCCAACCCGCTGGTCGAGATCGAGCAGGAACTCGCCGACCTGCATGACAAGGAAGCAGCGCTGGTCTTCACCTCCGGCTTCGTCTCCAACGAGGCCTCGATCTCGACCATCGCCAGGCTTCTGCCCAACTGCCTGATCATCTCGGACGAGCTCAACCATGCCTCGATGATCGAGGGCGTGCGCCGCTCGGGCGCTGAAAAGAAGATTTTTCGCCACAATGACGTGGCGCATCTTGAGAGCCTCTTGCAGGCCGCGGGGCGCGAGCGCGCCAAGCTGATCGTCTTCGAAAGCGTCTATTCGATGGACGGCGACATCGCGCCGATCAGAGAGATCGTCGAGCTCGCCGAACGCTACAACGCCATGACCTATATCGACGAGGTCCATGCGGTCGGCATGTACGGGCCGCGCGGCGGCGGCATCACCGAACGCGAAGGCCTGGCCGACCGCATCGACATCATCGAGGGCACGCTGGCCAAGGCGTTCGGCACGCTTGGCGGCTACATCGCCGGCACCAGCGCTGTCGTCGACGCGGTGCGCTCCTATGCGCCGGGCTTCATCTTCACCACGGCGCTGCCGCCGGCCATCGCCGCGGCCGCCACCACCTCGATCCGTCACCTCAAGCGCTCGCAGGCAGAACGCGACGCGCAGCAGCGCCAGGCGGCCAGGACCAAGCAGGTGCTTGCCGCGGCCGGGCTGCCGGTGATGGAATCGGCCACCCACATCGTGCCGGTGCTGGTCGGAGACCCCGAGCTTTGCAAGATGGCGAGCGACCGGCTGCTTGGCGTGCACGGCATCTACATCCAGCCGATCAACTATCCGACGGTACCGCGCGGCACCGAGCGGCTGCGCATCACGCCCACACCCTTCCATTCGGACGCGCTGATCGCCCAATTGCAGGATGCGCTGGTCGAGACCTGGGATGCGCTGGGCATTCCCTATGCCAGCTCCGGCCGTCCCGCCGTCGCCAAAAGCGACCGGATCATTCCGCTGCTGGTGAGCAACGCAGGCGGCTAGACTAGGGCGCGATTTGCGATCGGCTTCAGCGCCAATCCGGATTTGACCGGCGTCGAGGCTGCCAGGCCTCATTCGGCGTCGACCAAGCTGCGGCTGGGTTCTCTAACAGCGCTCGTGATCGGCTCCATGGTGGGCTCAGGCGTCTTCAGCCTATCTCAGAACATGGCAGCCGGCGCCGGCCCGCTTGCGATCCTATGCGCGTTGTTCCCCATGCTTTGAGCGAGGTCAAAGATCGTCGCGCCGATCGGGATTACAAGGGCGCGGATTTCCTTTTCCGGGCGGCCCATGGGTATCGTCGACGACAACATCAGCGCAGTACCCGGGCACGGCAAGCCATGGAGTTTGCTCGGCCGCCTGAGGGAACATCCGCTTGCGCGCGTCGGACCCGGTTTGATCACCGGAGTAGCAGACGACGATCCGAGCGGGATTGCGACCTATTCGCAGGCAGGCGCCCAGTTCGGTCTCAACATGCTTTGGACGATGCCGCTCTGCTTCCCGCTGATGGCGGCAGTCCAGTCGATGTGCGGCCGAATCGGCCGCGTTACGGGAAAGGGACTTGCCGCCAACATAAAGGCGCACTTCCCACCGTTCGTGGTCGTCTTCGTCGTTGCGCTGCTCGTTGTGGCGAACACGCTCAACATTGCTGCCGATATAGCTGCCATGGGCGAGGTCGCAGAGCTCGTAACCGGCATGAGCCGACACATCGCCACTCTGATCTTCACATTCGCGACGCTGGTCCTGCAGGTGTTCGTCCCATACCATCGCTATGTCGGTTTCCTCAAATGGCTGACGCTGTCGCTTCTTGCCTATGCCGCGGTGCTCTTCATGGTCCATGTGCCCTGGGGCGATGTGGCGCTTCGCACCGTGTGGCCCAGATTGCCGATGAACGCCGAAACTGCCACCGTGGCGGTGGCGATCTTCGGCACGACGATCAGCCCCTATCTCTTCTTCTGGCAGGCTTCTGAGGAGGTCGAAGAGATGAAGGGCGGTCCTCCCCTTATCGCAGACGCGACCGGATCGGGGACTGAACTGCGCCGGTTGCGCTGGGACACCTGGAGCGGCATGTTCTATTCGGATGCGACGTCCTATTTCATCATCCTGGCAACCGCGGCAACACTGAATGCCGCCGGTATCACGCACATCGAGACTGCGGCACAGGCCGCCAGCGCCCTGCAGCCGCTGGCGGGCGATTTCGCCTTCGTGCTTTTTGCCGCCGGCATACTGGGAGTAGGATTGATCGGCGTGCCCGTCCTGGCGGGCTCGGCGGCTTACGCGCTGGCGGAGGCCATGGGATGGCAGGAGGGGCTTGAGCGCAAGGCGGGCGATGCGCGTGGCTTCTATGGCGTCATCGCGGTAAGCATCCTGGCGGCGCTGGCCATCCAATATCTGCCCATCAGCCCGATGAAGGCGCTGTTCTGGAGCGCCGTCATAAACGGCGTCGTCGCGGTGCCGCTCATGGTAGTGGTCATATTGCTGGCCTCAAGCCGATCGGTCATGGGCTCTTTCACGTCCGGTTGGCCGATCGTCATGCTGGGCTGGATCGCGACGGCACTGATGGCCGGGGCATCGATCATGATGCTTTTGCCCGGCTAGGGCGTGATGTGTGAGGCGGTTTTCGGACGACATCATGCTCTATTGATACGGCTGTGAGCGGCTCCTTTTTCGGTGCATTGATCGAGATCAAATTCTTCCTGCCATAATTGGTCATATGTCTTGCAATCAGGCGCTTAAGGTGAATTCCGCTCGATGAAAAATGCCGTCGCGAGACTTGTCGACACGTGCAACGCCGAAAGAAGCAAGGGATCGGACTTTCCCACGATCTGGAGGAATGTGCTAAAGGCGCACCCTTGCGTGCGCGGACAACCCATTCAGGACAGCGCAGAGAGCGGCCCTATTTTGCGGGTCCCTCTGACTACCGGCCAGTTTCTCGTGTTCCTGGGTTCGCATTTCATCCTGTTATGACCTGAGTATCAAAGCGTCCCTGTATTTTGGCTTTCGCGCTCGCGGTCATGCCTTGCGTTCCTGCAGGATGTTGCCGCCGTCCACGACGAGAACGGCGCCGTTGACATAACTGGCCCCGTCGGACGCCAGGAACAGCACGGCCGCCGCGACTTCCTCGGGGCTGCCGGCGCGGCCAAGCGGCGTGTTGCGGGCAGCGGTCAGTTCCTCAGGCGTCGAGGCGCCCGTCGCGATCCATCCCGGTGCCACGGCATTGACCGTGACGCCGCTGCGGCCGACCTCCAGGGCAAGCGCGTGCGTCAGGCCGATCATGCCGGCCTTGGCCGCGGAGTAGGCGGCCTCGCCTTCATTGGATACGTAAGGCCCCGTCACCGATGCCATGTTGACGACGCGTCCATGGCCGCGCTGCACCATGCCGGCCAGAAATCCGCGCGTGCTTAAGAAAGCGGTTTTCAGGCTGACATCGATGCCGCGGTCCCAGTCGCTTTCGCTGAGGTCGAGAAACCGCCGCTGCAATGCCGGCTGGGCGACTGTGCCCATCCCGGCATTGTTGACGAGGATATCGATTTCGCCAGCCTCGGCGCTTAGCCGCTCGACATCGCCCGACAGCGTCAGGTCGGCCATGAAAGCGCGGACACCGAGCCCCTCCGCCCGCAGTTCCGCCGCGCGTTGCTCGACGCGTGCGGACGAAGCGGTGATGGTGACCGAAACACCGGCCTCGGCCAACGCCCGCGCGATCGCCACGCCGATGCCGTCGGCGGCGCCCGCGCCGGTCACCAGTGCCTTGCGGGATTTGTGGAACTCGATCATTTCCCCTCCAGGATGCAGGCGCCGACATGTCGGCGCGGCCAATCACCGCCGCGACGAACCGAACCGGCTCAATAGCCGGCGCTGACGCCGAAATCGATCGAAAGCGCGGCTCCGGTGATCGGCGCCGCGCCCGGCTGGCACAGATAGTGGATGAAGGAAGCGATCTCCTCCACCTGGATGAACCTTGCTTTGTCCCCTTGCGGATAGTGCCCAAGGAGCCGGCGCTTGTAGCCGTCGGGGTCGTCCGCGCCATAGGTCTTGGCCTGATGTTCGATCATCGGCGTTGCCGTGTCGCCAGGACAGACGGCGTTGACCCTGATGCCTTGCGGGGCGAGTTCAAGCGCGAGAGCCTTGGTCAAAAGCACCAGTCCGCCCTTCGAGGCGCAATAGACGGAAGCCCCGTTGTTGCCGACGATGCCGGCGTCCGACGCAATGTTGACGATCACGCCCTGCGCCGCCGACAGATGCGGTATGGCTGCCGAGATCAGGAAGAAGGCTCCCTTGAGATTGACGTCCAGCACCAGGTCCCACTGATCTTCCTCGACCTCGCGTGCCGGTCCCTCGAGCCAGACCCCGGCGGCGTTGACGAGAATGTCGATCGCACCGCCCCACTCCCTGGTCTTGCCCACCACGTCGCGGCAGGCAGCGACGGAGCGGATATCGAGCGGCAAGCCGATCGCGTCCGCCCCGGCCGCGGCAATCTTCGCCACGGCGCCGTCGAGCTTGGAGCCGGGAATATCCGCGAGCACGATCCGCTCGCCGTCGGCGGCGAAACGCAGTCCGGTCGCCAGACCCATTCCGCCGGCGCCGCCGGCGATCAGAACCGTCCTTCCAGCCATTCGATAATCTCCGAAACGCAGCTCGGCAAAGGCAACCACGTCATTGAGCCATGTCGCATGGACCAGCCAGGCAAAACAATGATCTCAGCACGCGATCATCCCAGCTCGAGCGTCGTGACGCCGAAAACCGTCGACTGGTCGTTGCCGGGCTTGCCGCCCTTGTACATGCGTGTCGTCGTGAACCCCGGAACCATGCCGGCGGCCTGCAGCATGGCGGTGAATTGAACCTGGCCGGCCGGCACGTCGATATGCAATTCCTCGCCGGCAGTTGCGTCCGACAGGTCCGCCAGCATTGCCAGGGCAAGCTCCGTCCTGTCGGCGAACAGCGGCCCGACCTTGAAACCCTGCCTGCAACGGCGCGCCACGCCGTAGCCGGCAATGCCGTCCGATCGGGCTGAGAGCCGCGCAATCCGCGGCGGCCGCAGCCACTCGCCAAGGAAGGTTTCGCGCGGTGCTGGAAAGCACTTGCGATCGTAGGCGAAAATCTCAGCCGTGTCGCCGGCCGTCACGGGTCTTGTCTTGCCGCCCTCGGGCAAGCCGGCGGGGCGGCCGCTGTGGCGGACGGTCTCATAGGCAGGCAAGAAGCCCATACTCTGGTAGTTGGCCTGCTGCTCGGCCACCCCGTCGAGACCGATGATGCGGTTGCCGAGGCGCGCCATGCCGGCGTCCCAGACCGCCTTGCCGTGACCTTCGCCACGCCGGTCGGGCCGGCAGATGTAGAGGCCGATGAAGCCGAAGCCGGGGCCGTATGCGACGGCCGAAATGCCGGCCACCATCTCGCCGCCGACAAAGGCGCCGATGAACCCTTGTGGATCCGCCGCGCGAAACGCCGCGGCATCGCTGGTGCCCGGATTCCAGCCTTCCTCCGCTGCCCAGCCAACAAGCGTTTCCACCTCGCTGGCGGTCAGCGTCCTGATTGTTCTCGGCATCGTTTCACTCAGGGTTGGCCATCACCGCCAGGATAGGCCGCCCTCCGCAGGCTTCAAAGGGCTGCGCGGATTCCCCGTCACGTTATCGATCGGCGCCGACCGGCGCGGCCGACGCCAGAGCGCATGTGTTGGAGACCGTCGCGATGGCCGACAGAATGCGGCATCCTTGAAGCGCGAATCCTGCAGGATTGTCTGCGGATCGGCACCAGGGACGGAGCCCGACCCGGGAGGCGCTCCCCGCAGCCCGATGGCGCGGAACCCATGCTCGTCTGGCGGGACTCGTCAATTCAGCGCAGGGCTGCGGGCCCGACTATTATTGGGACGGCTTTCCAGAACCGATGCAAAGAGTTAGCAACGAATTCACGGCCTGATCGTTCGTTGTTCCAATGGGCAACTGGACACGACCGGCGAAGACTGGGAATCTTCATTTGTCGTTGCTTGGAATCGCATGGAGTACCATAGGAAATGCCGCTGAATGCCGCAGAAATCGCCCGTCATCCGGCAGCGCTTCGCGGTGTCCAGGAGCAGTCCAAGGCGCTCATCCATATTTATCAAACGAGCCCGCGGCTGGCTGCCGTGTTTGCCACCCAGCAGCGATGGCTGCTCGCTCATGTCGGCTTGGCTCTGCATTTCCGGCGCGATCCCAACGACCGCCGCACCGACATGACGATGGCGCGTTTCATCGACGTCGTGCGCCGCAATTCCGTGGCCAGCCGCAACACCGCCGAGGCCTTCGTCAAGGAGATGCTGCACTACAACATCGCCGAATATATTTCGGCCAGCGGTGATGGCCGCGCCCATCCGTTGCGGGTCACGGCAGGCACCATAGAGACCTTTACCGGGTGGATTTACGCGCATCTGAGAACGCTCGACCGCATAGATGGCGCCAACCGGCTGGAAAACCTCCTCGATCGACCCGAGATGCTGCCCACCTTGCAGCCGCTGATCGCCGATGGATTGCTGGCCAGCAGCGCAGTGCGGGAGCCTGGGCAGACTTTTTCATTGTTTATCTGGCTAAACAACGGCGGCATCATCATGGACTGGCTGATGTCCGGTATCGATCCTGAGGATGTTCATCTCGACAGGATACCGACCGGCGTCATCTCGGTCAGTGAATTCGCCCACTGGCTGAAGCTCTCACGCACCCATCTGGCGCGCAAACTGTATGATGCCGAGGCGCTCGGCAGCATCGGCTGGATCGGCCAGCGCGGCCATTCCGTGATGTGGGTTTCGAGGGCTTTCTTCGACGAATACATGGCCGTCCAGGCAGCCAAGCTCGCCGTCGTCGACGAGGCCTTCGAAGCCTGTATCTCAGCTCTGAACAATCGCTGACCGTCAAGACTCCGCCCGGCGCCGCGCAAGACCGGTACCCGCGCTGGCGGGCGCCACGCAGGCGGTCAAGCTCGCCATCATCGACGCGGCTTTTCACCGCAAGCACGACGCAGGCGAGGAGGCTGATCGCTTCTATCCGGCCTTCAGGATCGCGGAAAAACGCGGATCGAAGGTTCGGCTGATCGGCTCTGCCGCGGCGCCGACCGCGATCGCCCAGGGATCGGTGGTGCCGAGTTGCAGCCGTGGCAGGCGCCGGACCGGGCGATCTGCGATCGACGGCAGCAGCGGATGCATGGCCTGAAGCAGGAGCCGGGCGAGCGCCTCCGGCGCGCTGGAGGTGAGGATGACGGTTTGCGGATCGAAGATCGTTTCGATCAGATGCACGCTCCAGCGCAGGTCGGACCCGGCTCTTTCAACCCAGCCCATGACCCGCGGATCCTGCGCAAGCGCCAGTGCGCCGAGCGTCTCGTAAAGCCCCCTCTCGGTGGGGTCGAGGCCGAGATGCTGATAGAGCGAGGCCAGCGACGCACGGTGTTCGAGCGGCGTGGAACCGGGGCCGGCCGGCGAAAGCAGCGCCATGCCGACCTCGCCCGCATTGCCGTTGCCGCCGCTATAGAGCTCGCCATTGAGGATCAGCCCGGCGGCTATGCCGTAACCGACATAAAGGCAGACGGCGTGATCGACGCCATGCGCCGCGCCGACGATCCGCTCCGCCGTCGCGCAGGCCGCCGCGTCGTTCTGCAGGCCGACATCGAGCCCCGTGCCGGCCGCAAGCGCCTCCACCAGCGGAAATTGCTGCCAGGCCGGCATCATCCATTTGTTGTCGGGGTTCTTCAGCCCGAACGGTCCCGGCATGGCGACGCCCAGTCCGACCAGCCGCCGCTCGGACTGGGCAAACAAGCAAGCCAGCTCGCGCCTGACGTGGTCGACCAGGCCGAGGATGATCCTGGCGCCCGCCGAAGGCTCGTCGAACGGCAGCCCCGCCTCGGCGCGCGCTATCACCTTGCCGACGAGGTCGACCACCACCACGCGTGTCAGATGCCGGTCGATCTGCAGCCCGATGGCGAAGGCCCCTTCGGGAACCAGCCGGTAGGGCGTGAAAGGCTGCCCCCTGCCCTTGCGCACCGCATCCAGCGCCACGACCAGGCCATCGCGCTCGAGATCCTCGATGATGTTGGAAACCGCCTGCTTGGTAAGCTGCGTCGCCCGCGCCAGGTCGGCGCGCGAAAGCGCGCCGTTGAGCCGCAGCGCCTCGATCATGACGCGGCGATTATGGGCGCTCGTCCCCTCCTGGTTGGTGCCGCTTTTGGCGCGGATCGGACTGATATCGTGCACCGTCGTTTCCCCTCTTGACTCCATTAAAGGATTGATCGACTAATTAAGTCAAGCGAATTGACTTAATAGGTGAGACCTCCGCGGTTTTAAAAAAAAGACGGCAAAAGCTTTCGAGCTCCGCCGCACGCCGTTGGGGATGGATCCGGTCAGACGCGATGCGAATTCGAGAAAGCGGCACAGCCTTGGCCGCCCACTCGCAGCCGTCGAAAATGGGAGAAAGACAAATGCTGAAATCGATCGGTAAGACACTTCTGGGCGCGGTGTTCGTTGGCGGGCTGCTCGTCCCCCACGCCTTTGCTGAAACCACCACCTTGAACGCGCTCTTCATGGCGCAGGCCGCCTATAGCGAGGCCGACGTGCGCTCGATGACGGAGGCCTTCACCAAGGCCAATCCGGACATCAAGGTCAATCTCGAATTCGTTCCCTATGAAGGCCTGCACGACAAGACCGTGCTCGCCCAAGGATCCGGCGGCGGCTATGACGTGGTGCTGTTCGACGTCATCTGGCCGGCCGAATATGCGACCAACAAGGTGCTGGTCGACGTGTCCTCGAAGATCACCGATGACATGAAGAAGGGCGTTCTGCCCGGGGCCTGGACCACTGTCCAGTATGACGGCAAGTACTATGGCATGCCGTGGATCCTCGACACCAAATACCTGTTCTACAACAAGGAAATCCTGGAAAAGGCCGGTATCAAGGCGCCGCCGAAGACCTGGGAAGAGCTCGGCCAGCAGGCCAAAAGCATTCAGGACAAGGGCTTGCTGAAGACGCCGATCGCCTGGAGCTGGTCGCAGGCCGAAGCCGCCATCTGCGACTACACCACGCTGGTCAGCGCCTATGGCGGCGACTTCCTCAAGGACGGCAAGCCCGACTTCCAGAACGGCGGCGGCCTCTCGGCGCTGAAATACATGGTCGACAGCTACAAGTCGGGCCTGACCAACCCGAACTCCAAGGAATTCCTCGAAGAGGACGTGCGCAAGGTGTTCGAGAACGGCGACGCCGCTTTCGCGCTGAACTGGACCTACATGTACAACATGGCCAATGATCCGAAGGACTCCAAGGTCGCGGGCAAGGTCGGCGTCGTGCCGGCGCCGGGCGTTGCCGGCACCAGCGAGGTCTCTGCCGTCAATGGCTCGATGGGCCTTGGCGTCACGGCGGTGTCGAAGCACCAGGACGAAGCCTGGAAATATATAGAGTTCATGACCTCGCAGGCGACGCAGAACCAGTATGCCAAGCTCTCGCTGCCGATCTGGGCCTCGTCCTATGACGACCCGGCCGTCACCAAGGGCCAGGAAGAACTGATCGCCGCCGCCAAGCTCGGTCTTGCCGCGATGTATCCGCGCCCGACCACGCCGAAATACCAGCAGCTGTCGACGGCGCTACAGCAGGCGATCCAGGAATCGCTGCTCGGCCAGGCGACGCCGGAAGACGCGCTCAAGACCGCTGCCGAAAACAGCGGCCTCTGATCTGGCGTTCCCCGACGGGCGGGCGGCCTCAAAATACGAGTGCCGCCCGTGCTATTTCTAACCGGATGAAGGAAGAGAGGCGCCTCTGATGTCGGGCACCTGGATGGCGACGCGTGCGTGGCTGTTGATGCTGCCGCTTCTGGTGATCATGGTGGCCGTCATCGGCTGGCCGTTGGTCGATACTGTCAGGCTTTCCTTCACCGACGCCCAGCTGGTCGGTACGGCGGGCAACTATGTCGGCTTCGACAATTACACCAAGATGCTGACGAGCTCGAATTTCACCCGCACGCTGACCACCACCACTTGGTTCGCGGTCATCTCGGTCGCCGCCGAGATGGTGCTCGGCGTCCTTGCGGCTCTCCTGCTCAATCAGGAATTCCGCGGCCGCGCCGTGCTGCGCGGCCTGATGATCCTGCCCTGGGCGCTGCCCACCGTCGTCAACGCGACGCTCTGGCGGCTGATCTACAATCCCGAATATGGCGCGCTGAACGCGGCGCTGACGCAGCTCCATATCATAGACGATTACCGCTCCTGGCTAGGTGAGCCTGGAACGGCCCTGGCGGCGCTGATCGTCGCCGACTGCTGGAAGAATTTCCCGCTGGTCGCGCTGATTGCGCTGGCCGCCCTGCAGGCCGTGCCGCGCGACATCACCGCCGCGGCGCTCGTCGACGGCGCCGGCCCGTTCAACCGCTTCCGCTTCGTCATCCTGCCCTATCTTGCAGGCCCGCTCATGGTGGCGCTGGTGCTGCGCACCATCGAGGCGTTCAAGGTCTTCGACATCATCTGGGTGATGACACGCGGCGGTCCGGCCAACAGCACGCGCTCGCTGTCGATCCTCGTCTACCAGGAAGCCTTCTCCTTCCAGCGCGCCGGTTCCGGCGCCTCGCTGGCGCTGATCGTCACCCTGCTCGTCACCGTGCTCGCCGTCGCCTATGCGACGCTGGTCAAGAAGACCGCCGGGAGCGCGGCCTGATGGAACGCAAGAGCCCTGTCTTCACTGCTTTTATCTACGTCTGCGCCATTCTGCTCGCCGCCGTAATCCTGGCGCCGCTCGCCTGGCTCTTCATCATGAGCATATCGCCGGCCGCCGACCTCGCCGCCAAGCCGCTGCGCTGGTGGCCGCAGGCGGCCGACTTCTCCCGTTACACGCAGCTTATATCGAGGGCCGAGAACAGCGCCGGCGCCGCCTTCACGTCATCGCTGCGCAACAGCCTGGAGGTCGCCGGCATGGCGACGCTGGCAGCGATCGTCCTTGCCGTGCCGGCCGGCTGGGCCGTCTCGCGCACGCCTTCGGTCGGCTGGTCGCTGTCGATGGTGATCGCCACCTACATGCTGCCGCCGGTGGCCCTCTCCGTCCCGCTTTACATGGGTCTCTCCTATCTCGGCCTGCTCAACAACGTCTTCGGCCTGGCGCTGATCTATCTGACGATCCTCGCGCCCTTCACCACCTGGCTGATGAAATCGGGGTTCGATTCCATCCCGCGCGAAATCGAGGCCGCGGCGATGATCGACGGGGCGGGACTGCTCCAGACCTGGCGCATCATCACCTTGCCGCTGGCCGCGCCCGTGGTGGCGACGTCGGCGCTGTTTGCCGTGCTGCTTGCCTGGGACGAATTCTTCTATGCCCTGCTCTTCACCTCGGACCAGCGGGCAAAGACGCTGACGGTCGCCATCGCCGATCTCGCCGGCGGCCGCGTCTCCGACTATGGACTGATCGCCACCGCCGGCGTGCTTGCGGCCTTGCCGCCGGTGCTGATCGGCCTCGTCATGCAACGCGCGCTGATCTCGGGTCTGACCAGCGGCGGAGTGAAAGGATAATCATGATTGCGCAAAAGAACCGCCCGGCAGGGCTTGTCGCGATCGACCGCGAGATGGCACGCCAGCATGAGGATGCGCTTGCCTCGTTCGCCAGCAATCGAGAAGTAGCTGCCGAGGTCGCTGCCTCGATCAGCAAGAACGGCAGGCTCCTCCTGCTCGGCATGGGCGCCTCGCATGCCGTCGCCCGCGCCGTCGAGCCGCTCTATCGCGCGCATGGCATCGATGCCATCGCGCTGCCGCTGTCGGAGCAGCTCGGCCAGCCGCTGCCGCTGACCGGCAAGACGGTGATCGTCACCTCTCAATCCGGCGAAAGCGCCGAGGTGTTGCGCTGGTTTGCCGAGACCGGCGATCGCACGGAGACCTTCGGTCTGACGCTGGAGGAAGGCTCCTTCCTCGGCCGCACAGTGCCTTGCCTCGTCGGCGCCGGCGGTAGCGAGCTTGCCTTTGCCGCGACCCGCAGCCTGACCGTGACCTTCGCCCTGCATCTCGCCATCCTGACTGCGCTAGGCGACGATCCCGCCGGCGCGCTCGCCGGGCTCAATGCGCCCCAGGCGGTCGAGATCGATGCCGCGCTCGCGGCGCTGAGGATGGTCACGACCATCGTCACTTCCGGCCGCAAGCTTCAAGGCGTGGCTGAAGCCCTTGCGCTCGGCTTCACCGAACTGTCGCGCCTGCCTTGTTTCTCGCTCGAAGGCGGTCAGTTGCGCCACGGGCCGATGGAGATGCTGGGTCCAAGCATTGGCGTCGTGCTCTTCCGCGGCGACGACCCGACCGCCGACCTCGTCACCGCCATGGCCGTTTCAGTGGTCGAGACCGGGGCGCCGCTGATCGTATTCGACGCTTCGGGCAAACCGCCGGTCGCAGGCGCCGCGACACTCGCCTTCAGACCCGCCTCTGGGCTGGCGGCGATCTTTGCCATGCTGCCGGTGGCGCAGCGCCTGATGATCGCCTTCGCCGATTCCCGCGTCGAGAATGCCGGAACGCCGGTGCGCACCACCAAGATAACCAGGAGCGAATGATGCGGCCGCTCGCGGTGATCGGCAACGTCAATGTCGATCTGATCGTTGGGCCGGTCGCGCCCTGGCCGAAGGCGGGCACGGAGACCGTCGTCGATCATGACGACCTGCGCGTCGGCGGCCAGGCCGGCAACACCGCACTTGCCTGGCAGGCGCTGGGCATCGATTTCGACATCGCCGCCAATCTCGGCGATGACCAGTTCGGGCGCTGGCTGCGCGAGGCATTCGGGAGCCGCGCCGCGAGATGGCCGGTCCATACGGAGGGCACGACGCTGTCGGTCGGTATGACCCATCCGGACGGCGAACGCACCTTCTTCACCACCCGCGGTCACCTGCCGCGCTTCAACCTCGACGACGTGCTTTCGGTTCTGGACGGCAGGCGGCTTTCCGGTGGCTATGCGCTGCTCTGCGGCTCCTTCCTGACCGACGACCTGACGCGCCAGTACGAGGCTTTTTTCGACTGGGCGGAGGCACACCGCATCGCCGTCGCGCTCGACACCGGCTGGCCGATGGACGGCTGGACGGCGCAAAATTGTGCCGCGGCGCGCGCTTGGCTGTCGCGTTGCGAGCTTGCGCTCTTCAACGAGGTCGAGACGACGACGCTGGCGGGGTTGAAGGATCCCACGGACGCGGCACGCAAGATCCGCGACGGCATGAAAAAAGCCGCGACCGTGGTCGTCAAGCGCGGACCCGAGGGCGCGATCGCTATCGGCCCGGACGGCCAGCTCATCGATGCGACCGCGCCACGCGTCAACGTCGTCGACACGATCGGCGCCGGCGATGTCTTCAACGGCGCCTTTCTGGCGGCATTTGCTCGGGAGCACGCTCTGGCACGTTGCCTTGCAGCGGCTGTTCAGGTGGCATCGCGGGCCATTTCCACCCTGCCCCGCGACTATGGCGGGCCGATTTTCTTCGAGGAAGCCATCCATGAGCGCGCTTGAAATCCGCGATATCCGCAAGAATTACGGCAGCGTCGAAACGCTGAAAGGCATCGATGTCGCGCTCGAGAACGGCGAGTTCCTGGTGCTGCTGGGTTCCTCCGGCTGCGGCAAGTCGACCTTGCTCAACATCATCGCCGGCCTCGCCGAGGCGACCAGCGGCGACGTGTTGATCGGCGGCCGCTCGGTGCTTGGCGTGCATCCGAAGAACCGCGACATCGCCATGGTCTTCCAGTCCTACGCGCTCTATCCGAACCTGACGGTGAGCCGCAACATCGGCTTCGGGCTGGAGATGCGCAAGGTTCCCGTCGCCGAGCGCGACAAGGCGGTGCGCGAAGCGGCAAGGCTCCTGCAGATCGAGAACCTGCTCGACCGCAAGCCCGGCCAGCTCTCCGGCGGCCAGCGCCAGCGCGTTGCCATCGGCCGGGCGCTGGTGCGCAAGCCGCAGGTCTTCCTGTTCGACGAGCCGCTCTCCAACCTCGACGCCAAGCTGCGGCTCGAGATGCGCACCGAGCTGAAGCGCCTGCACGAGATGCTGCGCACCACCGTCGTCTACGTCACCCACGACCAGATCGAGGCGATGACGCTGGCGACCCGCGTCGCCGTCATGCGCGACGGTCGTATCGAACAGCTGGGCACCCCGGAAGAGATCTACAACCATCCGGCGACACTCTATGTGGCAGGCTTCGTCGGCGCGCCTGCGATGAACATGCTGGAAGCGGTTGTCGAGGACGGCAAGCTCGCCATTGCCGGCACGGATGCGCGGCTGGCGCTGCCGGCGCGCTACGCCAACGCAGGCCGCGGCGGTGCTCAGGTCATTGCCGGAGTGAGGCCGGAAGCGCTCCGGCTGGGGCCGGGCAGCGGCGCGGATCTGTCGCTGCCGGTCGAGATCGACGTCGTCGAACTGACCGGTCCCGAACAGGTCACCACGGCCCGGATCGGCGCGCAGAACTTGACGGCGACCTTGCCGCCACGCGCCCGCGTCGCCAAGGGTCAGCCATGCGCGTTCGTCTTCGATGCGGACGCGCTCCGCCTCTTCGATCCGGCCACCGGCAAGGCTTTCTGAGCAATCGCCCGCCTCCGTCTGCACGGTCTGATCGATAGCCGGGCCGGGTCAGCTCGCGGGCGAGGCTGATCCGTCGCTTCGTTCTCAATCGATGTCGAACGACACGCCCTGCGCGAGCGGCAGCGCTTTCGAATAGTTCACCGTGTTGGTGGCGCGGCGCATATAAGCCTTCCAGGCATCCGAGCCGCTCTCGCGGCCGCCGCCCGTCTCCTTCTCGCCGCCGAAGGCGCCGCCGATCTCAGCGCCCGAGGTGCCGATATTGACGTTGGCGATGCCGCAGTCCGAACCGTCGACGCCGAGGAATCGCTCCGATTCCTGCAGGTCGCGCGTGAAGATCGACGACGACAGTCCGGCGCCCACCGCATTGTGCTGCTCGAGCGCCTCGTCGAAATCGGAGTATTTCATCACGTAGAGGATCGGCGCGAAGGTCTCTTCCGTGACCGGCGAGACCTGGGCAGGCATTTCGACCAGTGCCGGATGCACGTAATAGGCGTCCGGATGGCCGTTCTCGACGCGCGTGCCGCCGGTCACCTTGCCGCCATGCGCTTCAGCCTCCTTCAATGCCTTCTGCATGTTGTCGAAGGCCGCCTTGTCGATCAGCGGACCGACCAGCGCCTTGCCCTCCAGCGGATTGCCGACCGAGACGGTTTCATAAGCCTTCTTCAGCCGCGGCAAGAGCGCGTCATAGACGCTGTCATGCACGAACAGGCGCCTCAGCGTGGTGCAGCGCTGGCCGGCCGTGCCCATGGCGCCGAAGGCAATCGCCCGCAGCGCCATGTCGAGATCGGCGGTGGGCGTGACGATGCCGGCATTGTTGCCGCCGAGCTCGAGCACGGCGCGCGCAAAACGCCTGGCGAGCCTGGGGCCGACCTCGCGGCCCATGCGGGTTGAGCCGGTGGCCGAGACCAGCGGCACCTTCGGATGATCCACCAGCACCTCGCCGGCGGCACGGTCGCCGATCAGCACCTGCAGCAGCCCTGCCGGCGCATCGGTGCCGAAACGCTTGGCGGCGCGCTTGAAGATCGCCTCGCAGGCAAGCGCCGTCAGCGGCGTCTTTTCCGACGGTTTCCACACCACCGCGTCGCCGCAGACGAAGGCCAGCGCCGAGTTCCAAGACCAAACGGCAACCGGGAAATTGAAGGCCGAGATCACGCCGACGACGCCAAGCGGATGCCAGGTCTCCATCATGCGGTGTCCGGGGCGCTCGGTGGCGATGGTGAGGCCATAGAGTTGCCGGGAAAGGCCGACGGCGAAATCGCAGATGTCGATCATCTCCTGGACTTCGCCCAGCCCCTCGGACGGGATCTTGCCGACCTCGATCGACACCAGCCGGCCAAGCTCGTCCTTATGCGCGCGCAGCTCCTCGCCGAGCAGGCGCACCAGCTCGCCGCGCTTTGGCCCCGGCACCAGCCGCCAGGCCTGGAAAGCCTTGTGCGCGGCATCGATGGCCTTGCCGGCGTCGGCGGCCGAGATCGACTTCAGCGCCGCGATCTGTTCGCCCGTCACCGGGCTGCGCACGATCAGGTCGCCCCCGGAAAGCGCATCCCCGGCGACGCCCAGTTTCTCAAGAAGTGAAGCAGTTTCCTTCGCTAACGTCATTTTTGTCCCTTTCATATCCCGCCGCTCATAGGGCGGGCGTGGAAGCCATGCGCCACGTCCGTGCCGTCGGGCACAGCCGGGCGCTTTCATGGCGTGGCATTACGCGTTTCGGGGGAAAACCGCTACCCCGGCATGGTCCAAGGCCGGATTGCGAAATTGGGCCAGACGGCGAAGCCGGATCAGCGCGCTTTTTGGAAGGAAGACTTCTCAGTGCTTTCCTTGATCAGCCGGTCGATATGCATGCGGATATGCGCCGCCTCGGCCGCGGTGTTGGCCAGCGCGATGGCGCGGTCAAAGGCGATGCGCGCCTCGTCGTTGCGCCCAAGCTGCATCAGCAGCCCGCCCCTCAGCCCGAAGAAGTGGAAATAGCCCGACAGCCGCTCTTCCAGCGGCTCGATCATGGCAAGCGCGGCTTCCGGGCCGCGCACCTTGCTGACCGCGACGGCGCGGTTGAGCGTTACCACCGGCGATGGCTGCATCTGCTCCAGCAGACCGTAAAGCAGGTCGATCTCGGTCCAGTCGGTATCCTCGGCCGTCGCCGCCCGCGCATGCAGCGCCGCGATCGCCGCCTGCACCTGATAAGGGCCGGGTTTGCGGTGGCGCAGCGCCTTGTCGACCAGCGCCAAGCCCTCGTCGATCATCTTGCGGCTCCAGAGCGAGCGGTCCTGGTCCTCGAGCAGCACGATCTCGCCGTCTTCGTCGAAGCGCGCCGGTGCCCGCGCATGCTGGAGAAGCAGCAGCGCCGTCAGCCCCATGATTTCAGGTTCCTGCTGAAACAGCCTGAGCAGCAGCCGGGCGAGCCGGATCGCCTCCTCGCACAGCGGCGCGCGAGCCGGCGCCTCGCCGCCATTGCTCGAATAGCCCTCATTGAAGATCAGATAGACCATTGCGGAGACTGCGGCGAGGCGCTCCGAGCGCTCGACCGCGCCCGGTGTCTCGAACGGCACGCCGGCATCGGCAATGCGCGCCTTGGCGCGGGTGATGCGCTGTTCCATGGCGCTTTCGCCGACGAGAAAGGCGCGTGCGATCTGCTTAACGGTGAGGCCGGACACGATGCGCAGCGCCACCGCGATCTGTTGCGTCGCCGGCAGATCCGGATGGCAGCAGATGAACAGAAGCCGCAGGATATCGTCGCGATAATGCGCGCCGTCCAGCCGCTCGGCCATATCGCCTTCGGCATCCTCGAGATCGGAAATCTGGTCCTCTTCCGGCATCGGCGCCTGCTTGGCGCGCTTGCGCACCGCGTCGATGCCGCTGTTGCGGCCGACGAAGATCAGCCAAGCCGCGGGATCGCGTGGCGGCCCGTTCTTCGGCCAGTTGTTGAGCGCCCTCAGGCACGCGTCCTGGAAAGCCTCTTCCGCGGCGTCGAGGTCGCGGAAGTAGCGCAGCAGCGCGCCCATCGCCTGCGGGCGGGCATTGCTGATCGCGGCGTTTATCCAGGCGAGTTCCGTCATACCGCGACCTTTGTCGGATTGAAGACCGAAACCGGCCGGATCTCGTAGGAACCGCCGCTCGGATTGACTTCGGAAAGCTCGCGCGCGAATTCGACGGCTTCGTCGAGATCGTCGCATTCGAGCGTATAGAAGCCGAGGAATTGTTCCTTGGTCTCGGCGAATGGGCCGTCGAGCACGATCGACTCGCCTTTGACCTTTCGCAGCGTCGTGGCCGCCGTCGTCGGCAACAGGCGCGCCACCGGCCCCAGCCGGCCCGCCTTGGCGTATTTGTCCTGCACGTTGAGGAGCTTTGCCATGACCTCGTCGTCCTGTTCCTTGCTCCAGGAGCAGACGACGTCTTCGGAGGCGTAGCAGAGGATGGCGTAAAGCATGGCAGGTCCTTTCCGTATCAAAGGACGCGACACTAGGACCCTTCCCGACACCAGGTCGATAAAAAAAATTATCGAGGGATCACTGACTTGACGATCGCCGCAACCGCCCGTCAGGCGCCGCGCGCCTGCAGCCATCTGAGCACCAGCGTTTCTTCCTCGTCGAGGCCGGGTATGACGCGCTTGTGCTTATTGGCTTCGGCCATTTCGTCGAGCAGGCGCCCGTTGCTCCACGCCTCGAACACCAGCGGGTGGATGTAGCATTTGCGACAGACGGCACGGGTGTTGCCCAACCGCTCGGCGACCTTGTCGACGATGCTGTTTGTCACCCGTTTCCGCAGCGCTTGGCTTTTCGGCAGTTCGGTCTGCGCAAACAGCGAAGCGGCGTGGATGGTGCCGCCCCAGGTGCGGAAATGCCTCGAGCTGAATTCGGCGCCGGAAGCTTCGCGAATGTAGCGGTTGACGTCCTCCGAACGCACCGGCCGCCGGTCGCCATTCTCATCGAGATATTGGAACAGCTTCTGCCCGGGCAGGTCCTGGGCGCCGCGCACGATCTTGGCGATGCGGCGATCGGCCAGCCTCAGCTTCCATTCCTTGCCCGACTTGCCTTTGAAGGCGAAGCGCAGGCTGGAGCCCGTGATCTCGACATGGCGGTCGCGCAGCGTGGTCAGTCCGAAACTCTTGTTGTCGCGCGCATAGGCCGCGTTGCCGATCCGGATCATGGTGTTGTCGAGCAACCAGACCACCGAGGCGACGACGCGCTCCATCGGCAGCCCCTGGCGGCGCAGATCGGCATCGATCTGCCGCCTGAGGGCAGGCAGGCTTTGCGCGAAGGCGACGAGGCTGGAATATTTGACGCCGTCGCGTTCCTCGGTCCAGTGCGGGTGATAGCGGTACTGCTTGCGGCCGCGCTGATCCCGGCCTGTTGCCTGGATGTGGCCGTCCGGATCGGGTGATATCCATACATCCGTCCAGGCCGGCGGAATGACGATCGCCTTGATGCGGGCAAGTGTCTCCGCGCCGACCTTGCGCCCGTTCGGACCGACATAGGAAAATCCCTTGCCTTTTCTCAATCGTCGGACGCCGGGATCGGTGTCGCTGACATAGCTGAGCGACGCGCGCTCGGCCGAATCCTGCGCACCGTTCCTTACTGTTTCCTCGCTCCGCGTTGAACGGTCCGAGGACAATTGTGAATGCTGCAACATGCCGGCTCCGCGAAATTATCCGTAGATAAAGCCGCTCGCCGATGACTGGTTCCGATGCAAACGGCGGTGCGCGTCATCGACGCCCGCGGGTCAGGCTTCCACCGGGACGACGTCGACCGCCTGCTCCCCGACCTGACCGCCCGTCGTCTTCAACACGCCGACGATCGGCGCAACGTCGGAATAGTCGCGGCCGTAGCCAACCGTGATATGGTCGTTGCTCGCCCGCATGCCGTTGGTCGGGTCGAACTCCTGCCAGCCGGCATCGCGTCCGCACCAGGCCTTGACCCAGGCATGCATGGCATCGGCGCCCTCGAGCCGAGGCTTGCCCTTGGGCGGGATCGTGCGCAAAAAGCCGCTGACATAACCGGCGGGAATGCCAAGCCCGCGCAGGCCGGCGATCATGATATGCGAGAAATCCTGGCAGACGCCGCGTTTCAGCCCGAAGGCGTCGCTTGCCCGCGTCTGCACCGTGGTTGCCTTGCCGTCATAAGTGAAATCGCGATGGATGCGGTTGCAGAGATCGGCCGCCGTGGCGACCGCGGAGCCGGCCAGGCTTTCCCGCGCATAGGCCGTGATCGCCGCATCGATGCCGGCATGGTCGCTGGCGGCGAGGAAATGATGCGGCGCGGACGGCAATAGCGAGCGCACCAGGTCGAGCTCCGACCTCAGCCCGTTTATATCGGGCGAGACGTCGAGGCCTTGCTCGGGGCGCGAAACCGAGACGCGCGCGCTCATTCGGATGTCGAGCGTCTCATGCGCGTCGCGAAAGGCGATCGAGGTGACGTTGTTGCCGAAGAAATCGGAAAAATCGGCACGCTCGGCCGGCGACGGCTGGAACGACAGCGAGGCGGCGATCACGCGCTGCACCCCGGCGATCGTCTGCGGCATGACGCGCACCTGGTGCCGTCCCCCACCGGCGGCAGCAGCGTAGTCGTAATGCAAATGGAGTTTGATGTCGTAGAGCATCTAACCGAAATAGGCTCTGGAGAGGCTGTTGTAGAGATCGCCGATCTGGCCGGCGAGGTCGTCGAGCACCTTGGCGCTCATGTCCGACGGCTCCATGACGGCTATTGCCGTGTTGAGCCGCAATATCTCCTTGGCGGCGGGTGACATGTGCCCCTCGCCGCCGATCGAAGGCAGCATGCCGATCTCGGCCTTCAGCCGCTCCAGCTGGAACAGGATCGAGCGAGGATTGAGCGGGTCGAGCGCGAGCAGGTCGATCACCGTGCGCCGCCCGGCCTGCACCGGATATTGCCGGCGATGGGTCATGACGCTGTCGCCGATCTCCAGCATCATGTCCAGCGCCCCTTCCGGCGCCCCATTCCTTGTCAGCTGGCTGAGCGTGCGGGCGATCTGGATGCCGCGTTCCAGCCTGCGGCCGATCTCCAGGAAACGCCAGCCGGTGAAGCGGTACATGTTCTCGTGCAGCAGGCCGGAAAAGCCAGCAAGCTTGCGCAGCATCACCGTCATCGCCCGCGTCGCGTCGTCTCCCGGCGCGACCGTCTCCGCGAATTTGTGGATGGTCTTGGACAGATCCTTCAGCGCCAGCCAGCCATCGGGAGAGAAGCGGTCGCGAATCTGGCCGGCGCTGTAGACCGCGCTGTCCAAAGTGCCGATCAACCCCGGTGGTATCGCCGTCTCGACATCGATGCCGAACGGCTCCAGATAGTCCCTGATATCGGCAAGCAGCGGCATATCCGGATCGGACGTCTCGGCAAGCCGCACATGATAGGCGCGCAGCACGCGCACCGTGTCTTCGGAGCGCTCGATATAGCGTCCGAGCCAGGTAAGGTTCTCGGCCGCGCGGCTGGGCAGGCTGCCCGGCATGGTGCGGGTGAAGCCGTCATGTTCCTGCGGCAACAATGTCTCGCGTTCGACCGGCCTGTCGCTGACCACCCAGACATCCGCCGCCTGGCCGCCGCGCTGCATGGCGATCGCCGTCGGGTCGAGCGAAAAGCCGACACGGGCGAAGCCGCCGGGCATCACCGTCCAGCCTTCCGGCGTGCGCGCCAGATAGACGCGCAGGCTGGCAGGCCGCGGCTCCAACAGGCCGTCGACGAACACCGGCGTGGTCGACAGCGTCACCGCTTCCTGGCCGACGAAACCGGCGCCGTCCGCCTCGATGCGCGCGATGAGCTCGGCTCGCTCGCCGGCCGAAAGGGACGATCCGAGCCGGGTCGCGCCATCGTCCTCGAAGGCAAGCCGGGTCGAGAGCGCCGGGCCGACCACCATGCGGTCGATATTGGCCAGCACATGGGCGCGCTCGGCCTCCTGCCCGCACCACCAGGTGGCGATGCTCGGCAGTTTGAGATCGTCACCTTGCAGGTCTCGCGCGATCCTGGGCAGGAACGACAGCAATGCCCGCGTCTCCATCAGGCCCGAACCCAGCGCATTGACGGCCGAAACGGAGCCGCGCCGGATTGCCTCGACCAATCCTGGCGTGCCGATCTGCGAGTCCGGCCTGAGCTCCAGCGGATCGGCGAAGGCGGCATCGAGCCGCCGCCACAGGACGCCGATCGGCATCAGGCCGGAAACGGTTCGCACCATCAGCCTGCCGCCGGAAACGGTCAGGTCCTCGCCCTCGAGCAGCATGATGCCCAGATAACGGGCGATATAGGCATGCTCGTAATAGGTTTCGTTGAGCGGTCCCGGCGTCAGGATGGCGACGCGGCCGCCCGACTCCGTTGCCATAGCGTTCAGCGCGTCGCGGAAGCGGCGGAAAAAGCCGGCAAGCCGATGCACATGCATCTCGCCATAGATATCCGACAGCGCACGCGTTGTGGCGACGCGGTTCTCCAGCGCGAAGCCTGCGCCCGACGGCGCCTGGGTGCGATCGCCCAGCACCCACCAGCGGCCGTCCGGGCCACGGCCGAGCTCGAAGGCGACCATGTGCAGAAAATGCCCGTTGGCCGGCCGGACGCCGGCTATCGGGCGTAGATATTCCGGGCTGGCTGCAATCAGGCCGGCCGGCAGAATGCCTTTCTCGACCAACCGGTTCGGCCCGTAAATGTCGGCCAGGATAGCCTCGAACAGGTCGGCGCGCTGGACGAGGCCGGCGCTGATCTCGGCCCATTCCTTCTCGTCGATCAGCAGCGGGACATGCGCGAGCGGCCACTCCCGCTCATTGGCGCCAGCCTGCTCATAGACACGGTAATAGACGCCGGCATCGCGCAGATACTGGTCGGCGCGGGCAAACCGCTGCCAGAGCCGATCCGCCCCCAGATCGTCGAGCGCGTCGATGAAGGAGCGCCAGGCCGGGCGCGGGCTGCCAGCCGCGTCGACCATCTCGTCGACGACGCCTTCG
Source organism: Mesorhizobium sp. B2-9-1 (assembly GCF_006439455.1). Taxonomy (NCBI): domain Bacteria; kingdom Pseudomonadati; phylum Pseudomonadota; class Alphaproteobacteria; order Hyphomicrobiales; family Phyllobacteriaceae; genus Mesorhizobium; species Mesorhizobium sp. B2-9-1. The sequence continues at coordinate 78,391 of NZ_VFTP01000005.1, forward strand.
ATCGGTCGGTAGCGTTCCAGCAGGCTCGGCGTCCGCGGCCTGCCGCCCGTCCGTCTCTGATTCCCCTTGGCCATTGTCGATCAGAATCTCGCCGGCTGCCTGAGGTCAAGGGTCATCGGGAACTCTTCAGCAGCTTCCTCGTCACGCAGCACATAGCCGCCCGGCGTGTGGCCGCGCGGTTCGAACCGGGCAAGCCGTCGCGCCTCGGCCTCGTTGCCGTTGACCGGGAAGGTGTCGTAACTGCGGCCGCCCGGATGCGCGACATGGTAGACGCAGCCGCCGACCGAGCGGCCCGACCAGCGGTCATAGATGTCGAAGACCAGCGGCGTGTTGACCGGCAGCGCCGGATGCAGGCCGGACACCGGCTGCCAGGCCTTGAAGCGAACGCCGGCCACCGCGACCTCGCGATTGTCGGTGACCTTCATCGGCACGACGCGCCCGTTGCAGACGATGGCGTGGCGTTCCGGATTGAGGCCTTCGGTTCGCACCTGCAGCCGCTCCACCGAGGAATCGACGAAGCGGACCGTGCCTCCGATAGCGCCCTGCTCGCCCATCACGTGCCAGGGCTCCAGTGCCTGCCTCAACTCCAGCTTGACGCCGGCATGTTGCACCTCGCCGCAGAACGGGAAACGGAATTCGAGCTGGGCCGCGAACCATTCGGGGCGGAAGTCGAAGCCGTTGAGCTTCAGATCCTCCAGCACGTCGAGGAAATCCGCCCAGACGTAGTGCGGCAGCATGAAACGGTCGTGCAGCGAGGTGCCCCAGCGCGCGAAGCGGCCGTCGAGCGGGTTCTTCCAGGCCCGGGCGATGATCGCGCGGACCAGCAATTGCTGCGCGAGTGACATGCGCGCATTGGGCGGCATCTCGAAGCCGCGGAACTCGACCAGCCCGAGCCGGCCCGTCGGGCCATCCGGCGAGAACAATTTGTCGATGCAGATTTCCGAACGATGCGTGTTGCCGGTCGCGTCGGTCAAGAGGTTGCGGAACAGCCGGTCGACCAGCCAGGGCAAGGGTGCTGCGCCCACGTCGGGATGCGGCACCTGCGCCAGCGCGATCTCGAGCTCATAGAGCGCATCGTGCCGCGCCTCGTCGATGCGCGGCGCCTGGCTGGTCGGGCCGATGAACAGCCCTGAGAACAAATAGGACAGCGACGGATGCCGCTGCCATTGCAGCACCAGGCTCTTCAGAAGATCCGGCCGGCGCAGGAACGGGCTGTCATTGGGCGTAGCACCCCCAACCACGACATGATTGCCGCCGCCGGTGCCGGTGTGGCGGCCGTCGATCATGAACTTGTCGGTGCCGAGCCGCGATTGCCGCGCTTCCTCGTAGATGGCCGTGGTGGTGGCAACGCATTCCTGCCAGTTGGCGGCAGGATGGATGTTCACCTCGATGACGCCTGGATCGGGCGCGACGCGGATGACGTTGAGGCGCGGGTCGTGCGGCGGAGCATAGCCCTCGATATGCACCGGCAACCCGATGGCCTTGGCAGCATTTTCCGCCGCCGCCACCAGTTCGAGATAATCCTCCAGCGCCTCGACCGGCGGCATGAACACGCAGAGCCTGCCGTCGCGCGGCTCGACGGTGAGCGCCGTGCGCACCGCGCCGCCGATCTCGGTCAGTCGCTGCTCGACGCGGTCCTGCTGGGCCGTGGCGGCGGTGAAGGAGGCTTCGGCCTGCTGACGCGCCATTTCGTCGGCGCCGCCGCCTGGACCTTCCGGCAGGATCGCATCGCGCGCCGGCAGCGCGCCGCGCGGCACGGACGGGTCGACCGGCACGATGTAAGGAAATTGCGCCGGCGGAACATAGGGCAACGTACCGAGCGGCAAGCGGTAGCCGACTGGAGAGTCGCCCGGCACCAGGAACAGGCGCCCGCGCCTGGTCTTCCATTTCTCCGAGCGCCAGCGCTGCCCCACAGCCTGGCTGTTCCAGCGCTGCACCGGCAACACATAGCCTGACGGCTTGCTCAGGCCGCGCTCGAAGACGCGCGCCATGCGGCTGCGCTCTTCCGGGTCCTCCAGCTTCGAATTGGACGGATCGACATTGTCCGGCAGCTTGCCTTCCTTGAGCAGCCACTCGCCCGGATCCTCATAAGCCTCGCCGACCATCGCCTTGTCGATGCCGAGCTCGCCGGCGATCGCCGTGAGCAGGCTTTCGGCCTGCTCCGGGCCAATGGCGGCGCTGCCCTTCTCCCGCGCGATCAGCGACGGATCGCGCCAGACCGGCTCGCCATCGGTGCGCCAGTAGAGCGAGAAGGTCCAGCGCGGCAGGCTCTCGCCGGGATACCATTTGCCCTGGCCGTAATGCAGGAAGCCGCCCGGCGCGAAGCGCTCGCGCAGCCGGCGGATGAGCTGGTCCGCCTTGTCGCGCTTGGTCGGGCCGACGGCGGCCGTGTTCCATTCGGCGGACTCGAAATCGTCGATCGACACAAAGGTCGGCTCACCGCCCATGGTGAGCCGCACGTCGCCGTCTTTCAGCACCGCGTCGACCTTTTCGCCCAGTCGATCGAGCGCCTCCCAACTTTCGTCCGAAAATGGCTTGGTGATGCGCGGATGCTCGGCGATGCGGTCAACCCGCATGTCGAAGTGGAAATCGACGTTGGCGAAGCTCGCCATGCCTGAGATCGGCGCGGCATTGCGGAAATGCGGCGTCGCGGCAAGCGGCACGTGGCTTTCGCCGGTCAGCAGCCCGGAGGTCGGGTCGAAACCGATCCAGCCGGCGCCGGGAATATAGACCTCGCACCAGGCATGCAGGTCGGTGAAGTCGACAGCGGTCCCCGGCGGTCCGTCGAGCGAGACGAGATCCGGCTTCAACTGGATCAGATAGCCGGAGACGAAGCGCGCGGCGACGCCCAGATTGCGCAGGATCTGCACCAAGAGCCAGCTCGAATCCCGGCAGGAGCCCTTGCCGGCGGCCAATGTCTCCTCGGGCGAATAAACACCCGTTTCCATGCGCACGATATAGGCGATCTCGCGCTGCAGCCTTGCATTGAGGTCGACGAGGAAATTGACGGTGTTTGTCGGACTGCGGTCGATCGTCCGAAGGAATGCCGTCAACAGCGGCCCGGCCGGCTCCGGCGCGCGGTAGATGGCGAGGTCTTCCCTGATCTCCCCCGGATAGTCGAACGGGAAAGTCTCGGCGCTCTCCTCGACGAAGAAGTCGAACGGATTATAGACCGTCATGTCGGCGACGAGGTCGACCTCGATCTTCAATTCCGTCACCGGCTCCGGGAAGACGAAGCGGGCGAGGAAGTTGCCGTAGGGATCCTGCTGCAGGTTGACGAAGTGGTTTGCCGGCTCGACCTTCAGCGAATGGCTGAGCACCTTGGTGCGCGAGTGCGGCGCCGGCTGCAGCCTGATCACCTGGGGACCGAGCACCACCGGCCGGTCATATTTGTAATGGGTCAGGTGATGAACGGCTGCCTGAATTGCCATGGTACCCCGGAGTTCGGCGTTTCGGTCACCGAACCCTGACATAAATGCTGTCCATTCTCCAAGCAGAGATGTTGCGCTGCACCTAATTTAAGCAGCTAATAGACGATCGACGTCGCCGGGTAACGGCCAGTCTCCAACGTCTGCGATTGGCGAAGACCTCTGCGCCTTCGTCATTCTATGGCGGAGCAAGGAGCGAAGCGACGCAGCGCAGACCATAGAATCCATTCCGTGACGCCGGCCGGAGAACGCGGCGTTGCAAACAAACTTCCGTCGTGCTCGTGCACCGAAAATTCCTGTATCGCAGCAGCGCTTCTACGTCACGGCATGGATACTCGGGTCAAGCCCGAGTATGACGAAAGTACTGCCTTAAAAGAACGCCTGGATCCCCGTCTGCGCCCGCCCGAGGATCAGCGCATGCACGTCATGCGTGCCCTCATAGGTGTTGACCGTCTCCAGGTTCTGCGCGTGGCGCATGACGTGATAGCCGATCTGGATGCCGTTGCCGCCATGCATGTCGCGGGCCTGGCGGGCGATGTCGAGCGCCTTGCCGCAATTGTTGCGCTTGACGATCGAGATCATCTCCGGCGCCATCTTGCCTTCGTCCATCAGCCGGCCGACGCGCAACGAGCCCTGCAGGCCAAGCGCGATCTCGGTCTGCATGTCGGCGAGCTTCTTCTGGAATAATTGCGTGCCGGCGAGCGGCTTGCCGAACTGTTTTCTGTCGAGGCCGTATTGCCGCGCCCGGTGCCAGCAATCCTCGGCCGCGCCCATCGCTCCCCAGGAGATGCCGTAGCGCGCCCGGTTGAGGCAGCCGAACGGACCGCCGAGGCCCTTGGCATTGGGCAGCAATGCCTCTTCGCCGACCTCGACGCCTTCCAGCACCACCTCGCCGGTAATCGACGCCCGCAACGACAACTTGCCGCCGATCTTCGGCGCCGACAGTCCCTTCATGCCCTTTTCCAGCACGAAGCCGCGGATCTCATCCTTGCCGTTATCGCCCTTCAGCTTCGCCCACACGACGAAGACGTCAGCGATCGGCGCGTTCGAGATCCACATCTTGGAGCCGGAGAGCTTGTAACCGCTCGCGGTCTTCTCGGCGCGCGTCTTCATGCCGCCTGGATCGGAGCCGGCGTCCGGCTCGGTGAGCCCGAAACAGCCGATCCATTCGCCCGACGCCAGCTTCGGCAGGTATTTCTTGCGCTGCGCTTCCGAGCCGTAGGCATGGATCGGATACATGACCAGCGAGGATTGCACGCTCATCATCGATCGATAGCCGCTATCGATGCGCTCGACTTCGCGCGCCACCAGGCCGTAGGTCACATAGTTGGCGCCCAGCCCGCCATATTCTTCCGGAATGGTGATGCCGAGCAGGCCCGCTTCGCCCATCTCGCGGAAGATCGACGGGTCGGTCTTCTCGTCGGCATAGGCTTCCTCGATACGCGGCGCCAGCTTGTCGGCGGCGAAGGCGGCAGCGCCGTCGCGCACCATGCGCTCATCCTCGGAAAGCTGGTCCTCGATCAGGAAAGGATCGTTCCAGACGAACGCGTTCTTCTCGGCGGCCATGGCCAACACTCCCGGCAAATTCTTGGATTGCGCGGCTTATCCGCCTCCGCAGAGGAAAAATCAAACGAAATTGCATCGCTGATCAATGAGCGTTAGTAATGGATCATGAATGTCCAGCGCCGCCTTCTACCCAACACCGCCACTCTCGCCGCCTTCGAGGCGGTTGCGCGTCTCGGCTCCTTCACCGCCGCCGCGCGCGAGCTCGATTTGACGCAAGGCGCCGTCAGCCGGCAGGTCAGCCTCTTGGAAGAGCAGTTCGGTCGGCGCTTATTTGATCGCGACAGCCGCAATGTGAGGCTGTCGCCGGCCGGCGAGATCTATGCCGAAGCGGTGCGCTCGGCACTTGGCCAATTGCGTGATGCGGCGCTTGGATTGATGAGCAATCGGCATAGCGGCGTTCTCAACCTTGCTATCCTGCCGACTTTCGGCACGCGCTGGCTGATGCCGCTGATCCCGGATTTCGTCGTCCGCCATCCCGACATCACCATCAACTTCGCCACCCGCATCGGACGCTTCGACTTTGCCCGCGAGCGGCTCGACGCCGCGATCCATCACGGCATGCCCGACTGGCCGGAGGCCGACTGCACGCTCTTGATGCGCGAGACCGTCATGCCGGTGGTTTCGCCCGGATTCCTCGCCACCCGCGCCATCGTCACGCCGACCGATATCAGTCGTCTGCCGTTGCTGCATATGGCAACCCGCCCCGGCGCCTGGAGCGAGTGGTTCGAAAATCAGGGGCTCGAGGCCCCGACCGGGCCCGGCATGCAGTTCGAGCAGTTCGGCACCGTCGCGCAGGCTTGCATGGCCGGCCTCGGCGTGGCGCTGCTGCCGGAAATCCTGATTGCCGGCGAACTGCAGCGCAGCCAGCTGGTGCCGGCGCCGGGCACGCCGATGCAGAGCCGCAGCGCCTATTACCTCGTCGTGCCGCACGACAAGCGCGGCCACCCGGCGGTCGCCAGTTTTCGCGACTGGCTGCTGAGTCAGATCGGCAAGGAGCCGGCTGTCCTGGCGTGGTAGCTACTTCCGCTTCATCGCCTCGGCGAGCGCGGCGCCGAACGCGCCCTGCGAAGGTCGCTCCGTCTGGCGCTGCGGCGCCGGCGAGCGCGGCGCTGGCTTACCGCCGCCGTGATCGCGTTGGCCGCCACGAGGCGCACCGCCCTCGCCGCCATCCTTGCGCATCGACAGCCCGATGCGCTTGCGCTTGATGTCGACATCGACGACCCGCACCTTCACGACATCGCCCGCCTTCACCACCTCATGCGCGTCCTTGATGAAGCGGTCGGCCAGTTGCGATACGTGCACCAGCCCGTCCTGGTGGACGCCGATATCGACGAAGGCGCCGAAGGCCGCGACATTGGTGACGGTGCCTTCGAGCAGCATGCCCGGCTTCAAATCCTTGATGTCGTCGACACCCTCGGCGAAGGTCGCCGTCTTGAACCCGGGTCGCGGGTCGCGTCCAGGCTTTTCCAGTTCGGCGATGATGTCGCGCACGGTCGGCAGGCCGAACCGCTCGTCGACGAAGACGCGCGGGTCGAGCGCCTTGAGCGCGGCGCTGTCGCCCATCAGCGCGCGCACGTCGCGGCCGCAGGCTGCGACGATTTTCTTCGCCACGCCATAGGCTTCAGGATGCACCGATGACGCGTCGAGCGGCTCTGTCCCGTTCGGTATGCGCAGGAAGCCGGCACTTTGCTCGAATGCGCGCGGCCCGAGCCGCGCCACCTTGAGCAGGTCCTTGCGGCTGGCAAACGGCCCGACCGTGTCGCGATGCGCAACGATCGCCTCGGCGAGCGACGGCCCAAGGCCCGACACGCGCGAAAGCAGCGGCGCCGAGGCCGTGTTGAGGTCGACGCCGACGGCGTTCACCGCATCCTCGACCACCGCTTCCAGCGAACGGCCGAGCCGGTACTGGTCGACATCGTGCTGGTACTGGCCGACGCCGATCGACTTCGGCTCGATCTTGACCAGCTCGGCCAGCGGATCCTGCAGGCGCCGTGCGATCGACACCGCGCCGCGCAGCGAGACATCGAGACCGGGGAATTCCGCCGCTGCCGTCGCCGAAGCGGAATAGACTGAGGCGCCAGCCTCGCTGACGATCACCTTGAGCGGCTTCGGCCCCGCACCTCCCGGCAGGTCAGCCAGCATGTCGGCCACCAGCTTCTCGGTCTCGCGGCTGCCGGTACCGTTGCCGATCGAGATCAGCTCGACCTTGTGCTGGCGGATCAGGGCGGCAAGCTCGACCTGCGCGCCGCGCACATCGTTCTTCGGCGGGAACGGATAGACGGTCGTCGTCGCCACCAGCTTGCCGGTGCCGTTGACCACCGCCACCTTGACGCCGGTGCGTATGCCCGGATCGAGCCCCATGGTCGGTCGCGAACCGGCCGGCGCCGCGAGCAAAAGATCTTTCAGATTGCGGGCAAAGACATGGATCGCCTCTTCCTCGGCCCGCTCGCGCAAATCGCGCATCAAGTCGAGCGTCAGATGCAATGACAGCTTTATCCGCCAGGTCCAGCCGGCTACGTCCATCAACCATTTATCGCCGGGCAAGCTGCTGCCGATCGCATAGGCATTGGCGATCATCCGCTCGACTGGCTTCACCGGCGATTGATCATCCGCATCGACCTCGATGTCGAGCGACAGCACTTCCTCGTTGCGGCCGCGCAGCATGGCCAAGGCGCGGTGGCTGGGCACGCCTGCCCAGCGCTCGACATGGTCGAAATAGTCGGAGAATTTCGCGCCGACCTCTTGCTTGCCGTCAACGACGCGAGCGCGCAGGAAAGCGCGTTCCTTCATATAGGCGCGCAGCTTGCCAACCAGATCGGCATTTTCGGCGAACTGCTCCGACAGGATGTCGCGTGCGCCTTCGAGCGCGGCCTTGGTGTCGGCCACCTCTTCCGTGACATAGGCGAGCGCAAGCTCGGCGGGAATTTTCGAGCGATCGGCGAGGATCGCCTCGGCGAGCGGCCCGAGCCCGCGTTCCCTGGCGATCTCGGCCTTGGTGCGCCGCTTCGGCTTGTAGGGCAGATAGATATCCTCGAGCTCGGCCTTGGTGGCGGCCGCCGCGATCTTGGCCTCGAGCTCCTCGGTCAGCTTGCCCTGTTCTCGGATCGAGCTGACGATCGTCTCGCGCCGTGCGTCGAGCTCGCGCAGATAGGCGAGGCGCTCGGAAAGGTCGCGCAATTGCGTGTCGTCAAGCCCGCCGGTGACTTCCTTGCGGTAACGCGCGACGAAGGGGACTGTCGCGCCCTCGTCGAGCAGCCCGATTGCTGCAGCTGCCTGCTCCGGCCGCGCACCGATCTCGGCCGCGATGATTGCTGCGATGCGCTTGATGTCCGATGCCATGCTGGTCCCTGCGGAAAAGAGCGGCGACCATAGGCCGGGATGCCGGCTGCGCCAACCGCATTGGACGTGGGGGTCCACAGGAAACCGGTCTAACGTTGGCGCTGCCCCTCACCTGCCTGCCGGCATCCTCTCCCCGTATAGTGACGGGGGGAGGGGCGCTCTCATCGCCGGGTTCGCCAAATCACCAACGCTGCAGAAAAGATGCCAGCGTGGCGGCCAGCCCCTTCTCCCCGTCACTATACGGGGAGAAGTGCCCGGCAGGGCGATGAGGGGCAGCGCCAGCATCGACAACCGAATGCGACGACGCCACTCATACAATCCCGCTCAACGTTTCCAAAAAGACCACAATGTCCCCATCCAGCTTATCGTCCACGGGTTCCGGCTGTGACGACATCTTGGCGATGACCACTTCCGTCTTCGGATTGACGTAAAGCCACTGGCCGTGGATCCCGATGCCGCAGAAGGCGCCGCTGTCGTGGCCGGTCTGGTACCATTTGTTGCGGTAGCGTCCCTTCGGGAACAAAAACGCCATCGTGCCGCGTTGCCAGGCCTCAAAGCTGCCGCCGGTGGCGACCGTGTCGCGCACCCAGGCTTCCGGCACGATGCGGCGGCCATTGGTCGTGCCGCCCTGCCGCATCATCTCGCCGATGCGGGCAAGGTCGCGCGGCGTCATCGACATGCCGCCGGCGGTGCGCGCCGTGCCTTCCATGTCGACCGTCACCGACATTTCGCTTCCAGCACCCAGCGGCTGCCACAGTTTCTCGCTGAGCAATTCGATGACGCGCCTGCCAGACGCGCGTTCGACCAGGATGCCGAGCACATCCGAGTTGGGCGAGCGGTAGCGATAGGTCTGGCCATGCGGCTCGGCAAGGCGCTGGATCGTCATAAGGAACGCGGCGAGGCTTTCGGACCCGCCGCCAGGGTTCCACAGAGTCGAGCGGCGGTAGCGGGCGAAGGCGCTTTCCGGATCGAGATAGGCTTCCTCGAAATCGAGGCTGACCGTCATGTCGAGCACGTTGCGCACGCTCGCGTCGCCATAGGCCGAGGCCTTGGCTTCAGGGATGTAGTGCGTTACCGGCGCGCTGGGATCGAACAACCCCTCGCCTTCCAATATGCCGGCGAGGATCGCCGTCACCGACTTGCTGATCGAAAAGATGATATGGCGCGCTCCGAACGGCATATGCGGCGCCGACCAGTCGCCGACCAGCTTGCCGGCTTTCAGGATCGTCAGCCCGTACGTATCGGAACGCTTCAGGAAGCTCTCGACGGTCTCGCTGCCGCCGGCAAGCGATATCCTTTCCTCAAGCAATGCGCCGAGCGACTTCGCTTGGCTTTCGCCGCCGGGCGCCGCCGCAATATGCGCGCTCGGCACCAGCTCGCCGACATTCTGGAACGACCATCGGTTGAACGGCGAAAGCCGCCAGTTGTCGAGCCGCACATCCTTGCGGGCAAAGCCGTATCTGGCCTCGAACGCGGTCTTGCCGCTCATGATACTCTCCCGGATCTTGTTTTGCGGTTTCAGGCCAGCGCCGCGGCAATGGCATGCACCGCCTTCTGCGTCGCCACCGAATAGGTGGAGTTGACGAAATCCGGATAGCTCGAAAGCTTCACCACGACCATCCTGTGTTCCCAGTCCATATGGATCAATTGGCCGAACACGCCGCGGCACATCAGCGAGCGCGAGCGCGGATCCTCGATCCAGAACTGGTTGCGGTAGCTGCCGTCGGGAAGGCTCGGGCTGAAATTCGGCCCGTGCTTGCCGCTGCGCGTCGCCTCGATCCAGTCGGCCGGGATCACGCCGCCGCCATTGTCGAGGATCAGTTGCCCGAAGCGGCCATAGTCGCGCAGCGTCGCATTGAAGCCGCCATCGGCAAGCGCATAGCCGGCGCTGTCGACGGTGAAGCAGGCGCTCTCGTCGGCGCCGAGCTTCTGCCAGAGCTCTTCCGAGATCAGCTGCGCCAGGCGCTTGCCGCTCACCCGCTCCATGATGAAGGCGAGCACGTCGGTCTCGATCGAGCGGTATTCGAACGCCTCGCCATGCGGGCGCACCCTGTCCTTCAGCCGCAGGATCAGCTCGAACAGGTGCGACGGCCACGCAAAGTCCGGATCGCTGCCCGGCGGGATCGGCTTCCAGCCGGTCGCGACGTCGACCTGACCGATCTCGGAATAGCGGTCGGTATATTCCTCGGAAAAACGCACGCCAGTCGTCATGTCGAGCACATGCTGCACAGTGGCGCCGGCCCAGCCGGTCTCGACAAGCTCCGGCAGATAGTCGGTGACCAGCCTGCCCGGATCGATCAGGCCGCGCCCGACCAGGATGCCGCACACCGATCCGGTGACCGACTTCGCCATCGATTGCGACAGATGCAGCGTGCGCTCGTCCATGCCGTTGAAATAGCGCTCATAGGCGATCCTGCCGTCCTTCAGCACCAGGAAGCCGTCGGCATAGGTTTCGTCGAGCAAGCCGGCAAGCGTCGTCGGCGCTCCGTTGCTGTCGGCCACCGGCAGATCGTCGAGATCCACCTCCGCGCGCTCGAGGCGATGGCGATGGCCGCTGCCGCGCCACACCTCGATGGTCGGCAGGAATTCGCGGATATGCTGGAAGGCCCAGCGGTTCCAGGGCGGCCGATCCCAATCGAGCCTCGGCGGCACCAGCCTGGGCGGCGAGCCCTGCATGATCGGCGGCCGCGGATCGGAGTTGCGATAGGATTGCATGAGAATTTCCCTGCCGCCGCATGCCGCCCCTTCCGTTTACTTGAACGAGGAGCGGTCTGCACAGCGGACGAAAGCCCCGAATGGGCCCTCGAGTGACGACGCCCGACGCCATGGAGAAGGGCAGCCCCGGCATGCCAGGTGAGGGGCGGCGCGAACGTGCGAATTGAGCGCCACCCCTCATCCGGCCCTTGACCCTCTTCGCGCTCGCGCGGGAAGAGGCGGCGTGCCGCTATTTCTGAACGTCCGTCCAGATGCGCGTGTAGAGTTGCTGCACCTCGGGCGAGCAGGGGGTGAGGAACTGGCCCGCTTTCTCCAGTTCTGGCGGTACCACCAGTTCGGGCGCATCCTTCATGTCGGCTGGCATGAACGCCTTTGAGCCCTTGATACCATTGGCATATTTGGCGAAGGCGGAGATCATGGCGGCGTTCTCGGGATCCATGATGAAGTTCATGAACAGCTTGGCGTTGTCGACATTCTTGGCATCCTTCAGGATGGCAACGCTGTCCATGAAAAAGGGGAAGCCCTCTTTCGGGTAGCCGAACTTGATGTCGGGGTTCTTGATGCGCGAGCGCATGATGGCGCCGTTCCAGTAGTAGACGGCCGAATAGTCGCCGGCCGGCAGCTTCTCGGTCACGCTATAATCCATGGCCAGCCATTTCGGCTTGGCCTCCACCAGCTTGTCGCGCACTTTCTTGAGCAGTTCCTTGTCGTCCGTGCACCAGTCGCCGCCCAGATATTTGATGGTGGCGAACAGCACGTCGTTCATTTCCGGCGCGACGTTGATCTTGCCGACCAGTTCCTTCGGCGGATCGAGGAAGATGGCCGACGTGTTGATATCGCCGCCATAGACCTTTGTGTTGACGCCGATACCGGTCACGCCCCACTGCCACGGAACCGTGTAGTGACGGCCCGGATCCCAAGGAACGTTCACCCAGCGCTCGTCGACATTCTTGAAGTTCTCCATCTGGTCGGGCCGTGCCTCGAGCAGAAGCCCTTCCTTCACCCAGATCTGCACGTAATTGGCGGACGGCACTACAATGTCGAAGCCGTGACCGCCGGCGCGTACCTTGGATAGCGCGGTGTCGTTGGAGTCGTAGTCGGTGATCGTCACCTTGACCTTGTAGGTATCCTCGAACTTCTTGATCATTTCGGGGCTGGTGTAGTCGCCCCAATTAAAGATGTTGAGTTCGCCGTCCGCATACGCGCTGCCCGCAAAGGCAAACAATGCGAATGCCGCCGTGGCGGCCGTTGTCTTCCATTTCATTGCTATTCTCCCGTTTGGCAATCGTTGATCATGGCTTGCGCCGATTGACGAAGTAGAACGTGGTTACGAGCACCACCGACAGCGCCAGGAATACGGTGGCGATCGCATTGATTTCCGGGCTCGTTTCGCGCCGCAACTGGCCGAGCATGTAGGTGGGCAGCGTATCCTGCCCGCCGGATTTGACGAATTCGGTGATGACCACATCATCGAGCGAAATGACGAAGGCGAGCATGAAGCCCGCGATGATGGCCGGCCTCAAAAGCGGCAGCGTCACGAAACGGAAGGCTTTCCACGGCGTGGCGTATAGGTCGGCGGCTGCGCGCTCCAGCGTCAGGTCCATGCTCTCCAGCCGCGCCCGGATCGGCAGGTAAGCGAACGGGATGCAGAAGGCGGTGTGCGCGGCGATCAGATAGCCGAGTCCTGAATAACCGGTCCAGACCTTGATGCGCGAGAACACGATCAGGAGCGCGACGCCGGTGACTATCTCCGGCACCATCAGCGGCTGGTTGATGAAGGCGTATTTGAAGGTAAGGCCGGGATAGGGACGCGTGCGGGTCGTGGCAAGCGCAGCCATGGTGGCGGCGATCGTCGACAGCGCGGCGGCCGAGACCGCCAGCACAAGCGAGCGGATGGAGGCGTCCTGCACCGCCGAATTGTGCCAGGCCGAAATAAACCAGCGCAGTGAGACGCCATCCCAGCGCGAAAGCGAATCCGCCGCGTTGAACGAATAGGCGACGAGCGCCGCGATCGGCAGATAGAGCGCGAAGAAGGTCAGAAGCGCCATGAAGCCGAAGCCTGGTTGCGCCTGGATGTCGAACGGACGCTTAGCCATGGGCGCCCTCCGACCCGGATGCATTGCGCACGTAGAACAGCAGCGCGATCATCACCAGCACCATGAGCGTAATCGAGATGGCCGCGCCCAGCGGCCAGTTGCGGCCCGCGCCGAACTGCAGCTCGATCAGGTTGCCGAGCATCATGTTCTTGCCGCCGCCCAGCACACGCGGAATGACATAGGCGCCAAGCGAGGGAATGAACACCAGTATCGAGCCGGCGATGACGCCGGGCTTGATCAACGGGAAGATGATGCGGCGCAGAACCTGCCAGCGGCCGGCATAGAGATCATATCCGGCCTCGACCAGCCTGAAGTCGAGCTTCTCCATCGAGGCGTAGATCGGCAGCACCATCAGAGGCAGATAGATATAGATCATGCCGAGCAAGATGGCGGCGTCGGTATTCATGATCTGCAGTGGTTGCTTGATGATGCCGAGCGCCATCAGCGCCGTGTTGACCAGCCCTTCGTTGCGGATCACCTGCTGCATGGCGAAGGTGCGGATCAGGAGATTCGTCCAGAACGGAATGGTAACGAGGAACACCCACACCTCGCGTGTCTTCGGCGGTCGCGTGGCGATGAAATAGGCTGTGGGGAAGCCGAAGAGCAACGTCAGCACGGTGGTGTAGAAGGACAGGCTTATCGAACGCCAGAAGATGGACAGATGCGCGTCCGCCAGGCCCAGCGTGTCGTCGAAGATGTCACGCTGGAACAGGACCGATGTCCATCCGTCCAGCGAGAAGGTGCCGAACTGCACGTCGCCATAGTCGCCCTTCAGCATGAAGGAATAAGCCAACATCACGAAAAGCGGCCCGGTGGCAGCCAGAAGGATGATGACGAGTGCCGGCGCCGAGAGCAGCCAGCGGTCGCGTATGTCCCTGGCGTCGGCTGCGCGAGCAATTTCCTCGGCGTTGGCCATGATTGTCCTCTAGTCCTTCAGCGCCTGAGCGGCATTCGGGCCGATCGCGACGCCCACGCGGTTGCCCGGCGCAAGCGCTTCGCCACCGCCGCGGCTGTTCTGCCGCCGCACGATGAAGGCGCTGCCGTCGTCGAGCTTGAGATGGAGATGCGTGTCGGTGCCGAGATAGACGACGTTCTCGACCGTGCCCCTGAGCGAAGCGTTGGCGTCGGCCGGACCGATGTGGGCGTGCTCCGGCCGCACCACGAGCGTAACGCTGCCCGACGGTGTAAAACCTTCCGGCAGCGATGCCGGGATTTCCGCGCCGGTCGAGAGCCTGACGGTGGCGCGCCCGTCGGCTGCGCTTTTCACCTCACCTTCGATGAAATTCGTCTCGCCGATGAAGTCGGCGACGAAGCGTTCGGCCGGCCGGTCGTAGATGTCGCGCGGCGTGCCGACCTGCAGGATCTTGCCGGCCGACATGACCGCGATGCGATCGGACATCGTCAGCGCTTCCTCCTGGTCGTGGGTGACGAAGATGAAGGTGATGCCGGTTTCGTGCTGCAGACGCTTCAGTTCGATCTGCATCTCCTTGCGCAGCTTGTAGTCCAGCGCCGACAACGGCTCGTCGAGCAAGAGCACCTTGGGCTGCGGCGCCAGCGCGCGGGCCAGCGCCACGCGCTGCTGCTGGCCGCCCGAGATCTGGCTGGTGCGGCGCGCCTTCAGCGCCTCCATCTTGACCAGCTTCAGCATCTGGGCGACGCGCGCTTCGGTCTCTCCTTTCGGCTTGCCGAGCATTTCCAGCCCGAAGCCGATGTTCTGCGCCACCGTCATGTGCGGGAAGAGCGCGTAGCTCTGGAAGACGGTGTTGACTGGGCGCTTGTAGGGCGGCAGCGGCGCGATATCCTGCCCGTGCAGCAGGATCTCGCCGGCGGTCGGAAAATCGAAACCGGCGATCAATCTCAGCAGCGTCGTCTTCCCGCATCCGGACGGGCCGAGCAGTGTGAAAAACTCGTTCTCGCGGATCGACACCGACACGGTGTCGAGAGCGGCTACCTGGTTCTCGCCTGTTCCAAAGACCTTGCGAACACCGCGAACTTCGATCGCGTTCTTACCCGGTTGTTCCGGCACGATTACCCCATTGAGAGCGCCTGCTCTTCTCGGCAGGTGTGTTCCTGTTTTGATTGTCACCACAAGCCGGTCGGCTTGGCAACTGCGCAGCAGTGACTCGATCCGAGTCCCCATCCAATTAAGCAATTCCTATGCCATCGTTAGGCTTGGTAGGTGATCTTCCCCCCGCAGATGGTGGTCACCGGATGCACCGTGTGCAGCGCTTCAGGCGCGGTCGCCTCGATATCGGCCGACAGGACGACAATATCGGCGAGATATCCGGTCTTGAGGCGGCCCTTGCGATGTTCATTGAACTCCGCATAAGCGCCCTCCACCGTGTAACCCTCTATTGCTTCCTGCAACGAGAAGCTCTGGTCCGGCATGCCTTCTGCCCAAGGCTTGCGCATCACTGCCGCCTGGATGGACAAGATCGGATCGACCGGCGAGACCGGCCAGTCGGAAGCGAACACCACGCGCGCGCCGGCATTTTTCAGCGTGCGCCAGGCATAGCTCAACGGCCACTTGTCGCGGCCGATGCGCGAGATCGTCGGCTCGAGCGGGAAGTTCAGCGCACCGGGCGGATGCGCCGGCTGCATCGACGCCAACACGCCGAGCTCGGCGAAGCGCGGCACGTCGGAAGCCGTGATCACCTCGATATGCTCGACGCGATGCCGGCTGTCGCGCCGACCGTTCTTCTTCAGCGCCGCCTGGTAGCCGTCGAGCACTGCCCGTACGGCGCCATCGCCGATCGAATGCACGGCGATCTGCAGCCCGCGCCTGTCGGCCTCGACCGCCACCTCGGCGAAATGCTCCGGCGAAAACAGCGGCTCGCCGCGCCATCCGGGCCGATCGGCATAGTCGTCGACCATCACCGCCGTCCAGGAATCCAGCACGCCGTCATAGAAGAGCTTGACCATGCCGGACGACAGCCACTCGGAATTGTAGCTCGCGGCCATCCGCGAGGCTTTCTCCAGCATGTCCAGCTTCATGAAATTCTTGAAGTGGAACGGGATCTTGGTGCGGCAAAGGAGCCGCCCCTCTTTTTCCAGCCCGGCCAGCAGATCGAGCTGGTAGAGATTGCCGTCCATGTTCTGGATCGAAGTGATGCCATGCTTGGCGCACCATTCAAGGCCGCGATGCATCAGATCGCGATCGGCCGCCAGTTCCTTCTCCGAAGGATACGGATCCGGCTCGGCACCCTCGAGGCCAAGCCGCGCCCGGCTCGCCCCGTAATGGTCGAGGACCGGTCCGAATGCCTCGCTTTCGCGCAGCTCGCCGGCGGCAAGCCCATCGGCGCCCATGACGATCTCATTGCCCTGCCTGATCTGCCTGCCATGAAGCAGGCCGGCCTCTTCCAGCGCCTTGGTGTTCGCCCACATCGTGTGGTGGTCCGAAGCCGACATGGCGAACGGACGGTCGGGAATGATGCGGTCGAGATCGTGGCGCGTCACCGGCTCCGGCAGGATGGCATAGTCGACGCCGGCCCCGATCAGAAGCCTGGCGTCCGGGCGCTTCGCCGCGAAATCCTGGATCGCGTCGCGCAGCGCCTCGAAGCCGTGCACGCCCGCCAGATGCAGATTGTCGAGCTCGGCCGCGCCGCCGAACAGATGCATATGCGCTTCGATGAAGCCCGGCAGGACCGAGCCGCCTTGGGCGTCGACAATTTTTGTCGCCGGTCCCTTGAGGTCTTCTATGGAAGCGCGGCTACCGATTGCGATGATGGCGCCGTCCTTGACGGCAATGGCCTCGGCAGCGGGATTGTCATCGTCCATGGTCAGCACGCGGCCGTTGACGACCACAAGATCCGCACCACCATCCGCAACCGACATCGCGACTCCACATTTTGCTGAGTGATCGACAGCGCACGTCCAACGGGCTGCCGCTCCACCGGGGCGGCGCCATGGGACAAAATCGATGCCGATGCGCCGTCTTCGAAATTCCCCTTGTTATCATTGAAGACAGCGTGGATAAAGAATGCGACTGTTTATTCGCGTTTGTCAACAGCCGGAATTTGGAATGTATAGTGGACTGCACCGCGCGCCGATGGTGGGGTCGAGCGGGGAACGGGGGCGACGAGCAGTGAAGCGCAGTCTCGACCGCAAGACCAGGATAGCGCTCGAACCGCGCAAGCAGCCGCGGCAGCAACGGTCAAGCAAGGTGGTCGACAGGATTCTCGATGCGGCCCTGATCCTGACGCGAGAGCAAGGAACCAGAACGCCGACGACGCTCGCCATCGCGCAGCGCGCGGGCCTGTCGGTCGGTTCGGTTTATCAGTACTTTCCCAACAAGGAAGCCATTCTTCTGGACCTGGCCCGGCGCTGGCTGTCGTCTTTTCCCGAGGTGATCCGGAAACGCATCAACGTCCCCCGGCCGACCAACCGTGATGAGTTTCGGCGCGAGGTGCGCAAGCTCTTCGCCGACACATCGAGGCTCTATCTCGAAAACGCCACGCTGATGCCGGTGATCGAGGCCATCTCCGGCAACGCCGACCTGAGGCCGATCCAGGACGAATATGACAAAGAGATCGTCGCCCTTTACGCCGCGTGGCTGCGGCATGTGAATCCGGCGCTTGAAGACAAGATCGCAAGTCGGCTCGGCGTGCTGATGATGGAAGTCGGCCATGTCTGTCGGCTTGTCGGGCTGAAGAGGGAACGCAGGACCTACGACCTTATCGAGGACGACGTGGAAACCATGTGGCTCGCCCTGGTCAGCCCCCATCTCAATCTCGAGTGATTTCGTACTTCCAACCGATTTCGCACTTCCAGGGGAGTTTCCATGAAAACTGTCTATTCGCCACTTCATGCCGGCCATTCAGGCCAGATGGAACTGGTCACGTCGGCGATCGTGCCGGGTTTCGAGAAGCCGTCGCGGGCGGAATTCATCAAGGCGCGGGTTGAGAGCGAGAAGCTCGGGCCGATCATCGGACCGGCCGAGCACGACCTCGCCGCCGCAAAGCGTGTCCATGAGGCTCACTACATCGACTTCCTGCCGACGGTGTGGCCGCAATGGGTCGCCGCCGGCTTCACGGGATCGGCGATGGGGTTCACCTGGCCGACACGCGGCCTGCGCGGCGATGTGCCGCCGAAGCGCATCGATGCCTTGCTCGGCTACTATTCCTTCGATGCCGGCGCCACCTTCGTCGAAGGCACCTGGGCGGCGATCAAGTCGTCCTATGATGTGGCGCTGACCGCCGCCGCTTTGGTCAAGGACGGCGAGCGCAGCGCCTTCGCGCTTTGCCGCCCGCCCGGCCATCATGCCGGCGCCGCCTTCATGGGCGGCTATTGCTTCATCAACAACGCCGCCGTCGTCGCGCAGTGGTTCCGCGACAACGGCGCCAGCCGTGTCTCCATTCTCGATGTCGACTACCATCACGGCAACGGCACGCAGGAGATCTTCTATCGTCGCGGCGACGTCCAGGTCCTTAACCTGCATGGCGATCCGATCGTCGAGTATCCCTTCTTCCTCGGTCACGCCGACGAGCGCGGCGAAGGCGACGGCGAAGGTTTCAACATCAATTACCCGATGCCTTTCGGCACCGATTGGGACGGCTGGAGCGCGTCGCTGGAGGACGCCTGCGCTAGGCTCGCGGCCTACGCCCCCGATGTCGTCATCGTCTCGCTCGGCGTCGACACTTTCGAGAAGGACCCTATCAGCCAGTTCAAGCTGAAGAGCGTCGACTATCCCAAGATCGGCCGCCGCATCGCCGGGCTCGGCCTGCCGACGCTGTTCGTCATGGAAGGCGGCTACGCCGTGGAAGAGATCGGCATCAACGCCGTCGGCGTGCTGACGGGTTTCGAGGGTCGCTGAACCAATCCCGTTCACGGAACATACGCCCTCGGATGCCACCGCGGGCGTATTTTTTGTGACCCCGTCGGGAAATCATCCGCCCAATTCGGCATTGAAAGCACCACCAAGCAACGCGAACGTCGGCTGCTGAGTCGCAATGCGAGTCCATCAGATTCGATTTTGTCAAATCGCGTTTGATGTCGGATTCATCTGCGGGTAGATTAGACCCGAATCAGCCGGTCCATGGGGGGCGCGGCGACCACCCAAAGTCTCAAGTTCCGGCGCCAGGCCGGTACCAGACGCGGACGGTTTCGCGTTCCCTAGAGGGATTCGGCGCGGTTGGGCGCCGTTCGCGCCCGTGGGTGTGTCTTCGTAAACGTGACGCGTTTCGGGTCCGGCCGCTGGCTTCGCCAGCACCGGGCACAAGGATCGATTCCGGCAAGAATCCAAGAATTAAAATGAGCAGTCCCGCCGCGCTTCTCCAACCCGACGCTTCAGGCTCGCGCCTGACGTCGCGCGGCGATCTCACCAGTTTCTTCATGCAGCTCGCCGCCGATATCGGCGCCGACAGCTACATGCTAGTCGCCATCGTGCATGACCAGGACCGTAACGATGCGCGCATCGTCTCCTCCAACTGGATCTTCGACGCCATAGAGCTGATCGGCAAAAGGCTGATCGCCAATTTGGCGCTGGGTCCCTTGACCGTGGCGCCGGGCGTACGCCCGAAGCCGTTGGTGGCGGCGCACGCGCCCGACGCCGGCGCGTTGCTGACCGGCGAGGAAGCCCGCCTGCTCGACGTGCTCGGCCACGCCGAAATCTATTCGCTGCGGCTCAATGTCGGCCGGCAGCGCCTGTTCGTGCTGTTCTCGGCCGCCGAGGCAGGCAGGATCGATCTGGCCGCGCTGATGAAGGCACAGCTCAAATGCTGCTATGCGCTTTCCAGCATCCCGCAGCTGATCGCGGCGGCATCCATGCAGGACCCGCTGTCGGACCGCGAACGCGAATGCCTGTTCTGGGTCTCGGAAGGCAAGACCACCGATGAAGTGGCCGTCATCCTCGGGGTCTCGTCGAACACCGTCAACAGCTACATCACGCACGCCATCCAGAAGTTCGCGGCCTCGAACCGCGCGATGGCGATCGCGACCGCGATCAGGAGCGGCATCATTTGAAGCACGCACAGGTCAAAGAGGCGGCCGCCGCCCTTTTCAACGATCAGCGCAATCCGTTCGGCGCCTTCTCGCTCGGCTCGGAAACCCATCAAGCGGTCACCATTCCGGATGCCGTGCGTCGCTGCCGCTGGATCGCCGTCGATATCAACGCCTCGGCGTTCGGCCTCTATTTCGTTAGCCCCTCGCCCGAGCGCGCGCGTCTCGTGGCGTGTTTCGATTCCGACTATCCCGGCACCGCTGTCGCGACCAAGTTCATCTCCGGCGCCAATGGCGAGGACATGGTGCGCCACAGCCGCCTCTCGACGGCGCCGCGCTGGTGGGCCGACGACGGCAGCGCCGGATCGCGGCAGGTCTTCCACTCGCTCGCCTGGGCCGAGCCGACCACGCCGCTGGCGCCCGGCACCAACGGCATCGCCTTTCCGGTGCATGCCGATCGCGGCCAATGCGGGCTGGTCGTCTTCCTGGGCTCGGAGATCGCGCTGTCCGACGAAACGCTGTGCGAAATCCACGCCCGCTCCTTCGCGCTTTTCGCGGCGGTCGCCCGCATCCGCCCCGGCGACACCGGCAGGGCACGTTCGATTTCCAAGCGCGAGCTCGAATGCCTGAAGCTGACCGCCAACGGCAACACCAGCGAGGAGATCGCCAAGCTCCTCAAGCTCTCGGTGCATACCGCCAACCAGTATCTCACCCAGTCGACGCAGAAGCTCAACGCGGTCAACCGCAACCAGGCTGTCGCCAAGGCATTGCGGCTCGGCTTGATTGAGTGACGTCACGCCTGCGACGCTGAACGTGCTGCGGCTAAAGCATGTCTCCCGAAAGTGGGAACCGGTTTCGGGGCAAAGGCATGCGCAAAATCAAAAGCCTAAAGCGCAGGGAGCGAATCTAAAAGATCGCGATGCGCTTTAGTCGGCTCGCCTGCTATCAAATCTCAGGGGAATGCCAGCGGCTCGGTCCTGCGGATGCGAGCCTCTTCGATCGCGTCCTCGAGCAAGGCCGTGTTGTGCTCGGGCGTTTCGCCGGGCTTCTCGAACGACACGTAGTTGACCGTCACGGATGCCTCGCACTCGGTCAGCGTAAGCTGGAAATAGACCGTCACGCCGCGCGGCCGAAGCTCGAGGTCGAGCACGATGCGCGGGCTGCCGCTCCAGTCGACATGCGCCTCGCCGCCATGGCCGAGCCGCAGCGTGCCCGGCCGGAAATAGAGCTCGGCCGCCGAATCCACCAGGTCCGACAGGCAGGCGAAATGCTCGAGCCGGATGAAGGCGATATAGTCGGCAACGTCGATGAGCCTCAATTCGCCCACCACAGGCTCGATGGCGCTGGCGACGATCAGCTCGCGGGAATTGGCGTGTGGTTGCCGGTCCATGGGTTAGCGGCGTCCGTTCATTGGGTTGCTTTTCGCGCTGCCTTCTTCGAGTAGACGATCCGCACCAACTCGGCGACCGCCTGGTAGAATTGCGACGGGATCACGCTATCAACCGAAACTTGCTTGTACATGGAGCGCGCGAGCGCCACGTCCTCGAAGATCGGGATGTTGTTCTCCCTGGCGATCTCGCGGATCTTGAGCGCCACTAGGTCCTGTCCCTTGGCCAGCACGATCGGCGCGGAATCCTCCTCGCGCACATATTTCAGCGCGATCGAATAGTGCGTCGGATTGGCGATCACCAGCGTCGCGCGCGGCACGGCCGTCATCATGCGTTTGCGCGCCCGGTCGCGCGCCAGCGAGCGCAGCCGCGACTTGACGATCGGATCGCCTTCCGACTGCTTCAGCTCGTCCTTGACTTCCTGCTTGGTCATGCGCAGGTCGCGCCGCCAGTGGAAACGCGACCAGACGATGTCGACCACCGCGATCAGCCCCATGACGAAGACGATCGCCACCAATATGTCGACGAAGATGCCGCGTATGACCAGGCCGAACGAGGCCGGATTGGTGATCATGCCGGCGAGCAGCTTGCGATGATCTTCCGAGAGCGTGAAGGTCAACACCGCGATAGCGAAGCCGAGCTTGGCCAGCGACTTCAGGAATTCGACCCAGCCCTGCACGCCGAACATACGGCTCCAGCCCTTGGCGACCGAGATGCGCGACAGCTGCGGCCTGATCCGTTCGCCGACGATTTGCGGCATGTTCTGGAACACCGAGGCGCCGATGCCGGCAACCGTCAGCAACACCAGCAGGCTGACGACGGCGCCGCCGATCTCGACCAAGACCTGCTTGTAGAGCGAGATGACGTCGGTCTCGGTGTCCATCGGCCAGGCTTCCGGCTTTTCCAGGAACGTCGACAGGAACATGCCGAGATCGACGATCGCGTCCTTGGCATAGAAGACGGCGAAAACCAGTATGGCGAGGAAAGACGCAAAGCTCGCGGTCTCACGCGAATGGGGCAGCTTGCCCTGTTCGATCGTGTCGCGGATCTTCTTTTCTGTGGCTTCCTCTGTTTTGGAATCCTTGTCGACCGCTTCAGCCATGGCGTCGTGACCGGGCTATGATCGTCAGGCGGCTTCGGCGGTGGCGGTCTGCGTCGAGGGCAGTTCGAAAGCCCCTTCGCGCGACAGCCGGATGGCGGCGACCGATATGCTCTTGCGCGCCGCCATGATGTCGGCAAGGCCAATGCCTTCCGAACCTTGTCCGAGTTCGGATTCGATCATGCGGCGAGAGCGCGCGCCGATCGCCGACAACGCGGATTCGGCGAGTTCCGGCGACGCGCCGCGCAGTGCCAGCGTGACGAGCTCCGTCGACAATCCGTCGAACAGCAGAACCCGGGCTTTCTGCGGCAGCAGCGGCAGGTCGTCGAAGGCGAACAGCCGCGACTTGACGCCGGCGAGATCTGGCGTGCCGGCGTCCTCCAGGTCCTGCATGAGGTCGTCCAGCTCCGGCTTCGCCATTTCGTTGAGCATGCTGGCGACGCGCTCCTGGCCGGCAGTGGTGTCCCGGCTGGCTTTCTGCGACAGCACGCTCACGCGCAGTTGGTTCTCGACGATCCGCGATGCCGCGTCCGGGATGTTGGCCATTGTCACCATGCGTTTTATGATCTGGCTGCGCATCGGCTTTTCCATCGTGAGCAGCACGTTGGCGGCTGTCTGCGGCGCAAGCTTCGACAGCACCATGGCCGATGTCTGCGGATGCTCGCCGGCAAGGAAGGAGCCGAGACGCGACGGCTCGAGCTTCTCGAGGTCCGGCCAGATCGGCGCAGGTCCTTCCGGGACCGGCTCGAACTTCTTGTCGCCCATGATGGCGCTCATCTCCTCGGGCGACAGCGATTCGTTGAGGATAGTATCCATCCGGTCGGCTGAATCGAGCAGGCCGGCGCCCTCGGTGAACTCGGCTTCGAACTCGGCGACGATGCGTTCCAGATCAGCCTGCGGAATGGTGCGTAACAGACGCGCGCCCTCGATCAGCGCCTTCAGCTCGTCCTGTTTGAAGAATTTGAGTAGGCGGCTGGCCGCCGGCTTGCCCATGGCCACCAATATGGCCGCCGCCTTTTGCGGACGTGTGAGCGCCAATGCCGTCGTCATGCGTGTTGTCCTCGCTGCCGATTGGTCCGCCCGCCGGCCATTCTCAGGCGCTCTTCGTCGCGGCGATGATTTCGGTGAGCCGGATGCCGAAACGCGTCGGATCGCTTTCCAGCACCGTGATCTCGCCGCGCGCTATTCTGCGGCCGTTGACCACGACGTCGACCGGCTCGCCGATGCGGCGGTTGAGCGCGACGGTGGAACCCTTTTGCAGCGCCATCAACTCCGAAACGGGCATTTCCGTGCTGCCGAGGATGATCTGCACATCGACCGGAATGGTCATGATGATCGAAGAATTGGCACCCGAATACAGCGCGCCATCCGGGCGCTTTTCCTCCTCCCGCAGCACGCCGCGCAGTTCCTCGATGGCGCGGTCGAGCTGTTCGTCGGGCTGATCGGGTTCGGCTTCCACCTTGGTTTTTGCCATCTGTCGTCTCCATGAATCCCGTGCCTGGCGTCAGCCCGGCAACAGTCCGTCGATGAAATCCTGCCCGGCATCATGCGGATGGCTGATGCGGACGGTGTAGTTCTGCCCCAGCTTGCCGAACTCGCAGACAAACAGGGTCTTGTCGCGGGCGCTTAGCTTGGCGTTGATCTGCGCGTTCTCCTCGAATTCGATCACCTGGCCGGGCTCGAACGCGGCGAGGTCGCCGAGCGTCAGCCGGGCGAGCGGCATCGTCGCTTCGAGCCGGACGGTCGAGCGCATCACTTCTTCGGAGAAGCGGGCCCGCCAGTCGAATTCCGTGGTCTCGCCGTCCTCGCCCGTCGCGATGTCGCCGCTGCGCGAAGAAAGCAGCAGGCGCTGCGGGATCATCACGGTGAGCGTGCCGCTGTCGGACGGTATCGACAGGCCAAAGACGATGCGCACGGCGGCGCCGTCGCGCAGCACGCGCCGCCTCGCATCGTTGCCCGACATTGCTTTCGGCACCGGCAGCCGCAGGTCGAGCGAACGTTTGCCGGAACCGTTGAGCGCCGCCGCGACCTCCTGGAACACGCTGGTCGCGACATCGGCCTCGATCTGCGACAGGTCGCGCTCGATCGGCGCCACCGGTTGCTCGGGATCGCCGCCGAACAGCGCGCTCACCATGACGGCGACCGCTTGCGCATCCATCACCAGCGTCATGGCGTCGGCTGAGGTCGGCGAGGAAACAACGGTCAGCGCGAAGGCATCGCCGGCGCGCGAACGCGCCTCGGGAACGCGGCCGACCTCCACCACTTGCAGATCGACGGTCACCGGCGCGCCCAGCTCGCCTATAAGCGCCTTCTGCAGCACCGGCAGCGCCCGCTCGGCCATGCCGCGGCCGGCGCCGATCACCTGCGCCGCCTCGCCGCTGTCGCCGACGAGCCGCTCGATGATGAGCTCCCGGGTTTGCGAAGGACTGCCCGGACTTGTCATGACGGCAGGCGGCCCTGTCTGCGCTGCTGCATGCTCAGGCCGCCTTCTTCTCGGCGCTGCCGGCGTTCATGGTGCTCTGCTCGACGGCATCGATCGTCGGACGCTCGTAGGAGGATATGGTTTTGCGGCCGAATTCGATCGCCACCTGCGGCAGGGCGCCGTTCATATACGCAAGCAGCGTCTGCTTGACGATGATGTAGAGGCGGTTCTTCTTTTCGCGCACCGTCTTGATCTTGGTGGCCACCGGACCGACCACGGCATAGGACAGGAAGATGCCGAGGAAGGTTCCGACGAGAGCCGCGCCGATCAGGCCGCCGAGGATCTCCGGCGACTGGTCCAGCGCGCCCATCGCCTTCACCACGCCGAGCACCGCCGCGACGATGCCCAGCGCCGGCAGGCCGTCGCCGACCGCGACCATCGCGTGATAGGCCTTCAGCTTGTCGGTACGGATCGTCTGGATCTCCTCGTCCATCAGCGCCTCGATCTCATGCGAGCGGGCGTTGCCGATGATGATGATGCGGCAGTAGTCGCAGATGAAATGGGTTAGGTCGTGGTTCTTCAGCACGGTCGGGAAGGCCTGGAAGATGGCCGACTCCTCCGGATTGTCGATATGCGCCTCGACCTCGCTGCGCGACTTCGAGCGCAGTTCGCGCATCAGGCTGTGCAGGACGCCCAGCGTCTCGAGGTAGTCGCGCTCCTTCGGCACCGCCTGCTTGAAGGCTTCGAGAATGCCCTTGCCGGTATCCTTGACCGTCTTCATCGGATTGGCGACGAGGAAGGTGCCGAGCGCCGCGCCGCAGATGACCACCGCTTCCCACGGCTGCAGCAGCACATGCAGATGCCCACCCATGGCCATGAAGCCGCCGAGAACGCAGCCGAGCGTCACCACAAGTCCGATCAGAATGCCCACGGCAGGTCCTTCCGCATGTCACATCGCGGATCAGGGATAGTCCCCGTGCCTTGTGTGAGGCTTGAATCGAAGGCATCGAACGCGATTCAGCTTCGCGCAAGGAAGTGACGCTATTGTGCGGGGATAGCTTCGGCCGGAGGCATGCCCTTTGCTTAGCACCTACATCAGCTACCAGTTGATCGCCAAAGACATCCCTAAATCTATCGCCCGCATCGAGCAGCAGCCGACGGTCGATCGCGACACCCAATACTATCTGGCCAACATCACCAAGGTGAAATCGATCGACGATTTCGTCAAAAACGACCGCCTGTTCAAATACGCCATGAAGGCTTACGGGCTGGAGAACATGGACTATGCCAAGGCCTTTATGGTCAAGGCGCTGAAGGAAGGCGTCTCCAATCCCGACAGCTTCGCCAACAAGCTGACCGACAAGCGCTACGCGCAGTTTGTCGCCGCATTCAACTTCGCCGCCAACGGCGCCGATGCGACCGTCTATAACAAGGCGCAGCAGTTGGTGCCGAAGAATTATGCGCTGCAAGTCCAGATCGGCGCCTCGCAGACCGGGCTCGCTTACTATCAGAGCGAGACCGCCTACTACGCCACCAATATCTCCAAGGTGAAGTCGATCGACGATCTGATGGGCGACAGCCGCCTGCTGACATATGCGATGGCCGCATTCGGTCTGGACGCCGAAACCGAACCGGCAGCAACCGTCAGGGCGATGCTGGAAGGCGGCGTAAGCGATCCCAACAGCCCCGCCAACAAACTGACCGACAAGAGCTACGCCAATTTCGTCGCGGCTTTCGACTTCACCCAATACGGCGACCAGACGACCACCCGCGATAAGGTCCAGCAGGGAGTTCCGGCAGGCTACGTGGCTGGAACCGGATTGAAACTGGTCGAGCCGAGCGCGCAATACATCAAGAGCGAGGCGGACTATTACGCGGCAAACATCTCCAAGGTGAAGTCGATCGACGACCTCATGGCCGACAAGCGCCTGCTCACTTTCGCCATGGCCTCGTACGGACTGGATGCCACGACAGAAAAACCGCAGCAGATCCGCGCTATGCTCGAAGGCGGCGTCAGCGATCCCGGCAGCCCCGCAAACCAGCTGACCGACAAACGCTACGCCAACTTCGTCACGGCTTTCGACTTTGCCCAATATGGCGATCAGACGACGTCGCGCGATGTGGTGCTGAAAGACACCCCGAAAATCTACACGACGGAGTCGCCGCTTGGCCTGATCCCGCCCAACGCGGACTACATCGCGTCGGAGACCGCATACTACCTTGCCAACGTCACGAACGTGAAATCCATCGACGATCTGATGGCCAACAGCCGATTGTACAATTATGCACTCTCGGCCTATGGGCTCGATCCGGCCACGCAGAGCAAGGACCTCATCCGCAGCGTCCTTGCCGGCGGCGTTCGCGACCCCGACAGCGTCGCCAACAAGATGACCAACAAGGCCTATGCCGGCCTCGCCACCGCCTTCAACTTCGAGCAATACGGCGAAAACGCGACCACCATCAACCCGGCGCAGCAGCCGACCGTCGACATGTACATGCGCCAGACGCTGGAGGAGGATGCCGGCAAGACCAATGAAGGCGTGCGGCTGGCGCTCTATTTCCAGCGCAAGGCACCCGACATCACCAGCTGGTACGACGTGCTCGCCGACACCGCTTTAGCCAGCGTGGTCCGCACCGCGCTCGGCCTGCCCGATTCCTTCGCCACCGCCGATATCGACAAGCAGGCGCAGCTCTTCGAGCAGAAGCTCGACATCAAGGACTTCACCGACCCGGACAAGCTCACCAAATTCCTGACCCGCTTCACCAGCATGTACGAGATCAACCATCCAACCTCGACGGCGGTGACGTCCGTCAGCGTGCTCTTCGCGCAGCCGACCAGTGTCGGCATCTCCACCGATTTGATGATGGCCATGCAGCAGTTGAAGTTCTGAGAAGATCATGCAGGATAGCCTTTACGTCGCCCTTTCCTCGCAGATCGCGCTCGAGCGCCGTCTCGACACCATCGCCGACAACGTCGCCAACGCCTCGACCATCGGCTTTCGCGCCACCGGCGTGAAGTTCGAGGATGTGGTTTCGGGCACCGGGCCGAAGTCGGTTTCCTTCGCCTCCTCCGGCAAGACCTATCTTTCCGGCGCGCATGGCGCGCTGACCGAAACCGGCAACCCGTTCGACTTCGCCGTCCAGGGCGACGCCTGGTTCGCCATTGACACGCCCGCCGGCACGGTGATGACGCGCGACGGCCGCTTCTCGATGAACGAGAACGGCGAATTGATGTCGATCGAAGGCTACCCCGTCCTGGACGGCGGCGGCGCCCCGATCCAGCTCGATCCGCGCAACGGCCCCCCCAAGGCGGGCGCCGACGGCTCGCTCAGGCAGAACGATCAACTGGTCGGCGCGATCGGCCTCTACAATTTCGACCCCGGCGAGAATTTCGTCCGCTACGGCAATTCGGGTGTCGTTCCGGCGCGCACGCCCGAACCCGTCACCGACCGCTCGGACGTCGGTATCGCTCAAGGCTTTCTGGAAGAGTCGAACGTCAACCCGGTGCTGGAAATGACCCGGCTGATCCAGGTGCAGCGCGCTTTCGAGAACACGGCGGCGCTGATGCGGCAGACCGATTCCTCTACCGATGACGCGATCAAGACGCTCGGCTCGAAGTGACGGCATGACGACCGGCTCGTCCCTGTTGCGCGCTTCCGACAGCCTGGCGGATACCGCCGACAGGCTGGCCGCGCTCGAACGCGTCTGGCGGCGGTTCGATGATCCGCAGGCACTGCTTTCACGCGGCGGCCGCGTCGTCGAGATATCGCCGACGCATTACAAGGTCCGCGGGCTGTCCGGGGTTGCCAGGCTCGGCGACATCGTCGAGCAGCGCGGCAAGACCGGCGCACGCCGCGGCGAGATCGTCAAGATCGGCAGCGACGAGGTGGTGGTCGCGCCTTTCGAACGCAGCGCCGACGCCGGCATCGGCGATGCCGTCTTTCGCCGCGGCCCGCTCGCGGTCGCGCCGCATGTTTCCTGGCGCGGGCGCGCCATCGATGCCTTGACTCGCGTTATTGACGGCGGACCGCCGCTGATCAGGCCGAATGCCGCCGATGTCGCACATGGCGCGACGCCCGGCGCCCTGGCGCGTCAGCGCGTCGGCACCGGCTTCCTCACCGGCGTCAGGGTCATAGACATCTTCACGCCGCTCTGCTTCGGCCAGCGGCTCGGCATCTTCGCCGGCTCCGGCGTCGGCAAGTCGACGCTGCTTGCGATGCTGGCCGGCGCCGAGGCCTTCGATACGGTGGTCGTGGCGCTGATCGGCGAGCGCGGCCGCGAGGTGCGCGAATTCCTCGAGGATACGATCGGCGCCCAGAGCATGGCCAAGACCGTCGCCGTCGTCGCCACCAGCGATGAAAGCGCCATGATGCGCCGGCGCGCGCCCGACACCGCCATGTGCGTAGCCGAGCATTTCCGCGACCAGGGCCATCGCGTGCTGCTGGTGCTGGATTCCATCACCCGCTTCGCCCATGCGCTGCGTGAGGTAGCGACGGGAACCGGCGAGCCGCCGGTCGCGCGCGGCTATCCGGCCTCGGTCTTCACCGACCTGCCGAAGCTGCTCGAACGAGCCGGGCCGGGGGCCGAAGGCAAGGGTTCGATCACCGCCATCATCTCCGTGCTGGTCGACGGCGACGACCATAACGATCCGGTCGCCGATTCGGTGCGCGGCATCCTCGATGGCCACGTCGTGCTCGACCGCGCGCTTGCCGAGCAGGGCCGTTATCCGCCGGTCAATCCGCTGTCGTCGATCTCACGCCTCGCCGACAAGGCCTGGAGCGCGGAGCAGCGCATGCTGGTGACAAGGCTGAAATCGATGATCGCGCGCTTCGAGGACACGCGCGACATCCGTCTGCTGGGCGCCTACCAGAGCGGCGCCGATACCGAGCTCGACATCGCGGTGCGCCAGGTGCCGCTGATTTACGAGGCGCTCACGCAATCGCCGAGGGACCGCGCATCGGCCGATCCGTTCGCCGACCTCGCCCGCCACCTCAAGGGGAAGCTGAATGGCGATCAAGGAGACTGAGCTCCAATACACCGAGCGCATGTTGCGCGACATGCTTGCCGAGGCCGAGGCGGCGGAGAAAGCCGCTGCCGATGAAGCAAGGATTGCCAGGAACAAAGCCGCGCGCGCCAGGACGGAGAAGGCGACGGCTCTTCTAAGCAGAGCCAACAGGCCGCATCCGCCGAGGGCAACCGCCGACATTGCACAGGCCAGCCGCGATTCGTTGCTCGACGGGCTTTTTCCCCGCACCGAGTGGCCGGAGCCGCCGAAAGCCCAGTTCCCGCGCCTCGCCGACAAGAGCTCGGACCGCCGCAGCGATTTCGTCATCGCCGCGCTCGGCATCACGCTCGGCCTGATCTGCGCCTTGTTTCCCTGGTACATCTTCTTCAACCAGGAGCAGTTCGGCGTTCAGGCCATCAAGTTCGGCGGCAGCGGCAGCAATTCCGGACGCGAGGGCGGCGGCGTTGTGGCCGAACGCAGCGGGCCGCTGACGGTCAAGGATATTCCAAATGCCGATATAGACCTGCTTGCCACCGGAACGGTGCAGGACGACCCCGCGCCGGCGCCCGGCGACCAGCCCTTCCCGGCCGCCGCTTCGGAATTCAAGATGGTGCATGTCGCCAACGGCCGCGCCATGATCGAGGACGATACCGGTCTGTGGATCGTGCAGCGCGGCTCCGTCCTGCCGGATTCCAGCCGCGTCGCCTCGATCGAGCAGCGCGGCGGCAAATGGGTGATCGTCACCAGCGCCGACAAGGTGATCCAGCTCTCGAAGTAGCCGCTAGAGCATGATGCCGAAAAGTGTGAAGCGGTTTTCGGACGACATCGTGCTCTATTTCTTGATCCAGAAGCGGATTCAGATTTCAGGTCCATAGACCTGAAATCATCCGGCTCCAGGGCGCAAGCCCACCCCGCGCAAGGTCCACGCAAGACTGGCCGCCTAGTCTTGCGCGTACTTGCCCGGGAGATTCCCATGGAACCCGTAAATCTTTTCGATCTCGCCACGCGGCAGTCGCAATGGCTGGCCGTGCGCCAATCGGCGATTGCCTCCAATATCGCCAATGCCAACACGCCCGGCTACACCGCCAATGACGTCGAGCCCTTCGAAAAGGTCCTCGACCGGACCGCGGTGACGCTTGCCGCCACGCAGACTGGCCACCTTGGCGCCGAAAGGGCCAATGCCGGCTTCAACGTCAAGCCCGAGAACCCTGACGGCGCGATCATGCCGTCGAAGAACACCGTGGTTCTCGAACAGGAGTTGATGAAAGCCGGCGAGGTCCGCCGCTCCTTCGAGCTCAACACTGCGATCGTCAAGGCCTTCCACTCGATGATGACCATGGTGGTGAAGAGCTGATCATGGACGCCCTCACTGCAGCCCTCAAAGTCGCGGCTTCCGGCCTTGGCGCCCAGTCCGAGCGGCTGCGCGTGGTCTCGGAAAACCTTGCCAACGCCCAGTCGACCGGCAGCACGCCCGGCGCCGATCCCTATCGCCGCAAGACCATCACCTTCCAGTCCGAGGTCGATCGCGCAACCGGCGGCTCGCTGGTGGAAGTCAACGCGATCTCCCGCGATCCTTCGGACTTCCCGATCGAATTCCAGCCCGGCAACGAAGCCGCCGACGCCAAAGGGTACGTCAAGATGCCCAACGTCAACACGTTGGTCGAAATGGCCGACATGAGCGAGGCGAACCGCTCCTATGAAGCCAACCTGCAGGTCATCAAGCAGGCTCGCGATCTGATTTCCATGACCATCGACCTGATGAGGAACCAGTAATGATCGGCGGTATCGGGGCAATACAATTCAAGACGGCGGTTGACGGGGCGGGGCAGGCGTCACCGAACCTGCTGCAGGGCGGCGTCGGCACGCAGGCCGGCGAAAGCGTCGGCAGCAGCTTCGCCGAGGTGCTCAGCCAAGCGGCGACGAAGACCGTCAACACGCTGCAGGGCGCCGAGCAGATGTCGATACAGGCCCTGAAGGGCGACGCCGATACGCGCCAGGTTGTCGATGCGGTGCTGAGCGCCCAGCAGGCGCTGCAGACCACCATCGCGATCCGCGACAAGGTCGTCTCGGCCTATCTCGAAATCAGCCGCATGAGTATCTAGCGTCATGAAAGCCCTTGCCATCGCCGCCACCGGCATGAATGCCCAGCAGACCAATTTGGAAGTCATCGCCAATAACATCGCCAACATCAACACCACCGGCTACAAGCGGGCGCGGGCCGAATTCTCCGACCTGCTCTACCAGGTCGACCGCACCCAAGGGGTGCCCAACCGCTCCAACACCTCGCTGGTGCCGGAAGGCGTCTCGATCGGTCTTGGCGTCAAGACGACGGCGGTGCGCAACGTCCACACGCAAGGCGAGCTGACCAGCACCGGCAACAGCTTCGACCTGGCGTTGACCGGCAGGGGCTGGTTCCAGATCGAGGGCGCCGATGGCGCCACGCTCTACAGCCGCGCCGGCGCCTTCAACACCAATGCCACCGGACAGCTCGTGACGGTGGACGGCGCCAATGTCGTTCCGGCCATCACCGTGCCGACCGACGCGGTCGAGGTGATCGTCAACAAGACCGGCCAGGTCTTTGCTCGCATCGACGGCCAGACCGACCTCCAGCTGCTCGGCCAGCTTCAAATCGCCAACTTCGCCAACGAGGCGGGCCTCGCGCCGCTCGGCGACAACCTCTTCCAGGAAACGGCCGCCTCAGGCCCGGCCAATGTGGGCGTCCCCGGCGATCCCGGCTTCGCCACGATCCAGCAGGGTTACCTCGAATCCTCCAACGTCGATCCGGTCAAGGAAATCACCGAGCTGATTTCGGCGCAGCGCGCCTACGAGATGAATTCCAAGGTCATCCAGGCCGCCGACGACATGGCCTCGGTGGTCTCCAAGAACATCAGGTAACGGATGATGGCCTGGCCGATCTCCTCCGCACTCCGTCGCGCCGTGCTGGCCACCGCCCTGGCGGCCGCCGGCACGCCGGCCTTGGCGCAGGAAACGACCGGCCAGTCGGCGACCCAGATCGCCGCCGGCCAGGCCGTCGGCGAGGCCGTGCTGATCCCCAACCGGGTCATCTATCCCGGCGAGACCATCGAGCCCGCCTCGCTCAAGCAGGTGACGCTCATCCCCGGCAAGCACAAGCCGGACGGCATGGCGACGCGCTCCGAGGAACTTCAGGGCAAGGTCGCCAAGCGCACGCTGCTGCCCGGCCGCTACATCCCGGTTGGGGCTATCCGCGACGCCTGGCTGGTCGAGCAGGGCGCTTCCGTGCAGGTCTATTTCACCGCCGGCGCGCTCACCATTTCGGCCGCCGGCGTCACGCTGCAGCCAGGTGCTGCCGGTGACCAGATCAAGATCCGCAACACCGACAGCGGCAAGATCATCTCCGGCACGGTGATGGCCGACGGCACCATCAAGGTCGGCGCTTCGTGATGCGCGCCTCTGTTCTTCTGCTGAGCGCTGCCATCGGCCTGCAGCCGGCATTGGCGGATGGGCTGACGCCCAAGGCAAAGCGGGAACTCGCGCAGAAAAACGGCGGTGTCTACGACGATCCGGAATACGATCCAGCCACCACCCAGCGCATGTTCCGGGTCTCGACCGGGCCAAGCACGCTGCCGCCCGGCCAGGTCGCGGCGCGCATCAAGGACATCGCCCAGCTGCAGAGCGCGCGCGACAACCAGCTCGTCGGCTATGGCCTGGTCATCGGCCTCGCCGGAACCGGCGACAGCCTGCGCAACTCACCGTTCACCGAACAGTCGATCCGCGCCATGCTGGAGAATCTCGGCATCGCCACCGAAGGCGGCAGCGCGCGCGCCAAGAACGTGGCCGCCGTCATCGTCACCGCCAACATGCCGCCCTTCGTCCAGTCGGGCAGCCGCATCGACATCGACGTCTCCTCGATGGGCGACGCCACCTCGCTCGCCGGCGGCACGCTGGTGATGACGCCGCTGAAGGCGGCCGACGGCGAGATCTATGCCGTCGGGCAGGGCTCCGTGATCGTCGGCGGTTTCACCGCCCAGGGCCAGGCCGAGCAGTTGACGCAAGGCGTGCCGACCGCCGGCCGCGTGCCGAACGGCGCCATCGTCGAGCGCTCGGTACCGGCCGAGTTCGATGACCAGGGCGTGTTGACGCTGCAATTGCGCAATCCCGATTTCTCGACCGCCATCCGCATCGCCGACGCCATCAACGACTACACCTCGCAGCGCTTCGGGATGCGGGTCGCCGCCGAACGCGACGCCCGCACGGTGCAGATCAGGCGGCCGAAGAATGTCTCCGCCGCGCGTTTCTATGCCGAGATCGAAAATCTCGTCGTCGAATCCGACGCCCCTGCCCGGGTCGTCATCGACGAGCGCACGGGTACGATCGTCATCGGCAGCAATGTCAGGATCTCGCGCGTGGCGATCAGCCACGGCACCCTCACCGTGCGCATCACCGAAGCGCCGAAGGTGGTTCAGCCGGAACCCTTCTCCAGGGGGCAGACCGCCGTCGAGCCCTTCACCGCCATCGAGGCGAGCCGGCCCGACGCGCGCGTTGCCGTGCTCGACGGTCCCGACCTCGAAACGCTGGTCTCCGGCCTCAATCGCCTCGGCGTGAAGCCCGACGGCATCATCGCCATCCTGCAAGGCATCAAATCGGCCGGCGCCTTGCAGGCCGACCTGGTTCTCCAATAGGCACGCCGATGTTCGCGCTTTCCTCCCCAACACCCCGCCGTCACCTGAGCTTCCGCGCCATCGCGGCAATGGTTGCTCTGCTTGGCGGGACCGCTGCCCACGCGGAAGAAGTGCGGCAGGTGTTGCCGGGCGGTCAGGCGCCGGTTCAGCCGGCCCAGCTCACACACGAGAGCGCGCCGCTTCAGCCCGCTGCGCTCGCAGGCGGCAAGGCGCCGGACGAAAGCGAGATCCAGCGCTTTTGCTCCAACATCGCGGATGCTGCGCGCGACCGCCGCTACGCTCTCCAGGCCGAGGAATTGAAGCAGCTGCAGGCCGGCATCGACGAGCGCATGAAAGCGCTGGAAGCAAAGCGGGCCGAATACGAGGAATGGCTGAAGCGCCGCGAGGTGTTCCTGGCGCGTGCCGAGGACGGCGTCGTCAAGATCTATGCCGGCATGAAGCCCGATGCCGCCGCCGAGCGTCTGGCGATGGTCAACGCCGAGCTCGCGGCGGCCATCCTGATGAAGCTCGATTCGCGCAAGGCCGGCGTCATCTTGAACGAAATGGACCAGAAGGCGGCGGCGACGCTCACCGGCATCATGGCCAGCGCGGCGCGAAGGGTTGATCCGTCATGAAGTTGAAATTGCTGGCCCTGATCGCCCTCGCCACCCTGGCCGGCTGCGGTACCGATCTCAGGGAGGTCGGCAGGGAGCCAGCTTTGTCGCCGGTCGGTTCCGGCATCGGTGAAGGCGGTCCGGGCCCTTACAGCTATCCCGAGCCGCCTGCCTCGCGGCCGAAGAAATTCTCGCTGTGGGACGATCGCCAGAGCCGGCTCTTTACCGATCCGCGCGCGCTGAGCGCCGGCGACATCCTTACCGTCAACATCAAGCTCAACGACAAGGCCAATTTCAAGAACCAGAACGACCGCAGCCGCACCGCCGCGCGCAAGCTTGGCTACGACGTCAATCTCGGATGGGAAAAGGCAAGCACCAGCGGCAAGGGCGACGCCGGCCTGAGCTCCAGCACCGAGACCAATGCCGACGGCGAGATCAAACGCTCGGAAAACCTTGAGCTCAATGTCGCCGCCGTCGTCACCGAGGTGCTGCCCAACGGCAATCTGATGATCAGGGGCTCGCAGGAGGTCCGCGTCAATTACGAGCTTCGGGTGCTGACCATCGCCGGCATGGTTCGTCCGTCCGACATCGGCGCGGAAAACACCATCCCCTACGAGCGCATCGCCGAGGCGCGCATTTCCTATGGCGGCCGTGGCCGTGTGAGCGAGGTCCAGCAGCCGGCCTATGGCCAGCAGATCCTCGACCAGGTTCTTCCCTTCTAGGGCCGAGAGAGCGCTGCCGTGGCAAATGTCGAGCAAGTCCAGCCGAAAAAGGGACCTTCCCTGGCGATCCAGCTCGCCATGCTGTTGGCCATGACCGGCGCGGCGGTCGGCATGGGTTGGCTTGCCGGCGGCTATCTCAAGCAAGGCGAAACGCCGGCACCGGTGCCCGCGGCGCCGGAAAACGCCGGCGCCGCGGAAAAACCCGCCGAAGGCGGCAAGGCGGGCGCCGGGCCGACGCTGGTTCAGCTGGCGCCGATCACCACCAATCTCGCCTCGCCGTCGGAAGTCTGGATCCGGCTGGAGGCGTCGC
Organism: Mesorhizobium sp. B2-9-1; assembly: GCF_006439455.1. NCBI lineage: Bacteria > Pseudomonadati > Pseudomonadota > Alphaproteobacteria > Hyphomicrobiales > Phyllobacteriaceae > Mesorhizobium > Mesorhizobium sp. B2-9-1. The sequence continues at coordinate 114,671 of NZ_VFTP01000005.1, forward strand.
TGCTCTACGATGCTCCGCAGTCGCAGGAAGTGACCGAGCAGATCCACCAGGACCTGCTCGCCTATGTGCGCACGCTCAAGCTGCATCAGATCGAAGGCGCCAGCGGCTACCAGCATCTCAAGGCCGATCTCGAGGAGCGCGCGGCGCTGCGCAGCGGCGGCCACGCCAAACAGGTTCTCGTCAGGACGATGCTGCTCGAATGAGAAAGCTCCTCATAGCCACGGCGCTCATCGTCGTCACCACGTCCGTCGCCGCGGCCCAGCAGCTCGATCTCGGCGGCATCGGCAAGGCCGACGGCACGACCGTCGGCTATCTGATCCAGATGTTCGGCCTGCTCACCGTGCTTTCGGTGGCCCCGGGCCTTTTGATCATGGTGACGAGCTTCACCCGCTTCGTCATCGCCTTCTCGATCCTGCGCGCCGGCATCGGCCTGCAATCGACGCCGGCCAACTTGATCCTGATCTCGCTGTCGCTGTTCATGACCTTCTATGTCATGGCGCCGACCTTCGACCAGGCCTGGAACACCGGCGTCAAGCCGCTGATGGACAACCAGATCACGCAGGGCGAGGCGTTCGAGAAGATTTCCGGTCCGTTCCGCGACTTCATGCTGCACAATGTGCGCGACAAGGATTTCGACCTCTTCGCCGACCTCGCCCGGGAGCGCGGCCAGACCGTCTCGCGCGAGACCGTCGACCTGCGTATCCTGGTGCCGGCCTTTATGATCTCGGAGATCCGCCGCGGCTTCGAGATCGGCTTCCTCATCGTCCTGCCCTTCCTCGTCATCGACCTGATCGTCGCCACTGTCACCATGGCCATGGGCATGATGATGCTGCCGCCGACGGTGGTATCGCTGCCGTTCAAGATCCTGTTCTTCGTGCTGATCGACGGCTGGAACCTTCTGGTCGGCAGCCTGGTGCGATCCTTCACCTGATCGCCCCGCCGGGCCACGCAAGCGTGCCGCGCCAAGCCTCGACGGCTTGAGCAAACTGCGCGCAAGCCTTCCAACATTATTTTCGATTAACCGTCCGATTTAGGTCTTTGGTAGCAACTTGCCGCCATAGTCGCCTGCAGATGGCGGGTGACCCAATCGAGCGGTCATTGGCATGATGCCGCACCGTCATACCGGACATACCGGTATGTCAAAAAATCCGTGTAAAAATAAGGTACGAGTACCATGGCCAGTATCATGACCAATGCCTCGGCGCTGACCGCGCTGCAGAGCTTGAACGCCACCCAGAAAAACCTCGACACCACCCAGGCCCGCATCTCGACGGGTTATCGCGTCTCGCAGGCTTCCGACAACGCCGCTTACTGGTCGATCGCCACCACGATGCGCTCCGACAACCAGGCCATGTCCACCGTCTCGGACGCGCTCGGCCTCGGCGCCTCAAAGGTCGACACCGCCTACACCGGCATGGACAGCGCGATCACGACCATCAACCAGATCCAGCAGAAGCTGACCGCTTCGTTCGGTCAGACGGATGCTTCGAAGGAAAAGACCCAGGTCGAAATCGCCGCTCTTCAGAAGCAGTTGAAGGCCTATGCCGATGGCGCCACCTTCTCCGGCACCAACATGCTTTCGGTCTCGACGGCTTCGGGCACGGCGGCCGACGTCAAGATCGTATCGGCCTTCAACCGCGGCGCCACCGGCGCGGTTTCGATCTCGACGATCGACGTCAACGTGGAAACCATCAAGCTCTATGACGCAGGCGCTGCCCCGACCGCGAAGGGCATCCTCGACACGGAGCGTCTCGGCACCACCGGCGCCGCTGTCACCACGGCCTCGGCCCCGACCCTGGGCGCTGCTGCCGCCGCCACCGACACTTATTCGGTCGCCGCCCTGAAGATCTTCTCCGGCACCACCGCTGCGAGCGACACTCAGATCCAGGCGATGATGAACGTCGTCGACGCCGCGCTGAAGGACATGACGAACGCCGCTACCAAGCTCGGCGCGGCCAAGAGCTCGATCAACCTGCAGAAGACCTTCACCTCGAGCCTGATGGACTCCATCGATCGCGGCGTCGGCCAGCTCGTCGATGCCGACATGAACAAGGAATCGACCCGCCTCCAGGCGCTGCAGGTTCAGCAGCAGCTCGGCGTCCAGGCGCTGTCGATCGCCAACGGCTCGTCGCAGTCGATCCTGTCGCTCTTCCGCGGCTGATCGCTTCATACTGACCGGACCAAAGCATCGGGCCGCGCCAAAAGCGCGGCCCGATTTGCGTTTGCTCAAGGCTCGCGCAACCCTCGTTCCCTAACCTCTCGGAAGCCTACTTTTAACATGCCATTAACCATATCGCGGTAGGTATGGTTAACCAATCACTTAGGTTGTCGAATCGGCCCGACCGGCACGATTCGCAACCGATGGACAGGCCCAACCCGGCCTGTATGGCATGCCGGCTTTTGAGAAGGAGCGAGTTTCTTGGCGAGCATCATGACGAACGCTGCGGCGTTGACTGCACTTCAAAGCCTCAACGCCACCAACAAATCGCTCGAGCAGACGCAGGCCCGGATTTCGACCGGCTATCGGGTTTCCGAGGCCGCCGACAACGCCGCCTACTGGTCGATCGCCACCACCATGCGCTCCGACAATCAAGCACTCTCCACGGTGCAGGACGCGCTCGGCCTCGGCGCCTCGAAAGTCGATACAGCCTATACCGGTATGAACAACGTCCTTTCGACGATCGGCCAGCTCAAGACCAAGCTTCTGTCGGCCGTCGGCCAGTCGGATGCAAACAAGGCCAAGACGCAGACCGAAATCACCACGCTTCAAGCGCAGATGAAATCCTTCGCCGATGCCGCCACCTTCTCCGGCTCGAATTACCTTTCGGTGACGTCAACCCAGGTCGCCGCCGCCAATGACGGCGTCCAGCCCGACGCCCAGATCGTCTCCTCGTTCAACCGCTCCTCGTCCGGCGCCATCTCGCTCGGCACCATCGACATCAATGTCGAGAGCACCAAGCTGTTCGATTCCGGCCTCGCAACGGCCGTCAAGAACCAGGGCATTCTCGATCGCAAGACTTCGATCTACTCCACCGCAGCGGACCAGTCGGCATATGATGCCGCCTACGCGGCCTCGATCGCCGGCGGCGCCACCGACATCGCCGCCAACACCGCGGGCCAGGGAGCTGTGACGGGCACGCCCGTCAAGATCGACAACGTTTCCGCCTTCAATCTCGACATCACGGCAGCGGGCGTGACCGATGACATCATCACGCAGATGGTCACCAAGATCGACAACGTCATGAGTCAGCTTACCGACGCCGCCACCGTGCTCGGCGCCGCCAAGAGCTCGATCGACCTGCAGAAGACGTTCACGCAGAGCCTGATGGACTCCATCGACCGCGGCGTCGGCCAGCTCGTCGATGCCGACATGAACAAGGAATCGACCCGCCTTCAGGCCCTGCAGGTGCAGCAACAGCTCGGCATTCAGTCGCTGTCGATCGCCAACAGCTCCTCGCAGTCGATCCTGGCGCTGTTCAAGAACGGCTAAACGACAGAAACATTCCGACCAGCGAAAGGCCGCGCCTCGGGCGCGGCCTTTTTCGTTTTTCGATAAGAGGCCGGGTCGACGCTTTGCTGGACCTTCGGCGGCACGCCTATCATCCTCGCACAAGCTTCGCGGTCTAGTCTTCCGGCGGACAGTCATGCTGGGAGCGGTTGAATCGTGCCGGAACAGATCCAGAGCATCATCGCGAATTTGAAGAGCTTCGGCGTGAGGCGTCTGGCGCTCATGGGCGGCATCGCGGCCCTGGTCATGGCCGTCATCGGCATCGCGTCGGTCTATCTCAACCGTCCGGCCTATGAGACGCTCTATGTCGGCCTCGAGCGTTCCGACGTCAACCAGATCGGACTGGTGCTGGCCGACGCCGGCATCGGCTTCGATGTTGGCTCCGACGGCACATCCGTGATGGTGCCGGCCGGCACCACCGCGCAGGCGCGCATGCTGCTTGCCGAGAAGGGCCTGCCGACCAGCGCCAATGCCGGCTACGAGCTGTTCGACAATGTAGGCTCGCTCGGCCTCACCTCCTTCATGCAGCAGATCACCCGCGTGCGCGCGCTGGAAGGCGAGATCGCGCGCACCATCCAGTCGATTTCCGGCGTCAAGGCGGCTCGAGTCCACATCGTCATGTCCGAGCGCGCCAATTTCCGCCGCGACGAGCAGCAGCCCTCCGCCTCGGTGGTCATCCGCTATGCCGGGAGCGATGCCGAGAAGAGCGCCATGTCGATCCGCCACCTCGTCGCCGCTGCCGTTCCCGGCCTGTCGGCCGACAAGGTCACCGTGCTCGATTCCAACGGCAACCTTTTGGCGGCCGGCGACGACCCGTCCAACACGAGCGCCGCGCGCACGCTGGGCGTCGAGCAGACGGTCGAGGCGCAGATCGGCGACAACATCCGCCGCGCGCTCACCCCTTATCTCGGCCCGGACAATTTCCGCGCCAGCGTCAAGGCCGACGTCAACACCGACACGCGCCAGACCGAGGAGACGATCTTCGATCCGAACTCGCGCGTCGAGCGTTCGGTGCAGTCGGTGAAGACCAACGAGGCCAGCAACCAGAAGCAGGCCTCGACCCCGACCAGCGTCGAGCAGAACCTGCCCGAGACGCAGACCACCAGCACCGAGGGCCCGCAATCCACCTCGCAGAACGACCGCAAGGAAGAGATCACGAACTACGAGATCAATTCCAAGAAGATCGCCACTGTCTCCAACGGCTACACGGTCAACAAGATGTCGATCGCGGTCGTGGTCAACCAGGATCGCCTGAAGACCATCCTCGGCAAGGACGCCACGCCGGAACAGATCGCCAAGCGCGTCGCCGACATCCAGAAGATGGTCGCCTCGGCCACCGGCTTCGACGACAAGCGCGGCGACATCATCGATGTCTCGGCGGTCGAATTCATCAACGGCCTCGACGGCGAGCCGATCGATCAGCCTGGCATTCTCGCCTCGATCGGCACCTATACCGGTACGCTGATCAATGCCGGCGCATTCATCGTTGTCGTCTTCCTGGTGGCCTTCTTCGGCCTCAAGCCGATGGCCGCCGCGCTGACGGCGTCGGCGAGGCCTACGGCCATTGCCGGCCCGAGCTTCGACGACGTGCAGCGTTCCTTGCCGACGCCCGATGCGCCGGTCGCCGCGATCACCGCCGAGACCCCGGCCGGCGCCCTGCCCGGCGCGCGCGCCGGTGCAACCCCGCTCGATGATCTTCGCCAGAAAATCCGGCCGGCGCCGCAGGACCGGCTTGCCCGCATGGTCGACCTCAACGAGGAGCGCACCGCGCAGATTCTGCGCAAATGGGCAGCCGTCCCGGAAGCCGTGGGTTAGGCCATGGCCTCGGCAGCCCTCTTCGATCTCCTGCCCGATTTTGGTTCGCGCACGCCGCGTGCCAATCAGGCGCCGACCGCGCGCGACGCCGAGCATCTGCCGGCCGCGCCGGAGCCGCAGGCCGACATCGGCGCGCTGATCGCCGGGGCCGTGGCCGACGCGGAGGCAGCGCTCGAGGCGCGCCTCGCGCTCGCCCATCAGGCAGCGCTCGACGCCGAGCGCCAGGCCAGCGACCAGGCCGCGCAAAGATTCCTTGAAAGCTTCGGCGGCGATCTCGGCACCGCTGTTGCCACGCGCATCGAGGCCATGGAGCAGCGCGTTGCCGAGCTTGCCGGCGCAACCGTCGCCCGTATCGTCGGCGGCCTTCTCAGCGACGACCTGCAGGAGCGTTCGCTCGCCGCCCTTTCCCGCGCCATCAGTGCGGCGGTCGCCGACAGCGAGGCCGTGCGCATCGCTGTCCGCGGACCGCTGTCACTGTTCGAGCCGCTGCAGGCGGCGCTCGGATCCCGCGCCGCCAATCTCGCCTTCAGCGAGGCGCCGGGCTTCGACCTGACCATCACCATCGACGAGACCGTGTTCGAGACGCGTATCGCCGAGTGGTCGGCGTCCTTGTCGGAGGTCCTGTCATGAGCGCCGTCGATCATGCCGACACCCGGCACGAGATCATCATCGTCAAGCGCAATCACGACAGTCATGACGACGGTCACCATGGTGGCGTGTGGAAGATCGCCTTCGCCGACTTCATGACGGCGATGATGTGCTTCTTCCTCGTCATGTGGCTGATCAACGCCGCCAACGAGCAGACCAAGGCAGCCGTCGCCAGCTATTTCAATCCGGTCGAGCTGATCGATCGCAACTCCAGCCGCAAGGGCCTGGAAGACCTCGGCGACGGCCCGAGCAAGGTCGGATTGACCGCGGACAACCCGCAGCAGGGCGCGACCAAGGCGGGCGACGACGGCAAGGGCGGCGCCGGTTCCTCCGAACGCCGCCAGACCAAGGACGGGGCGCAGGATGCCCAGCTCTCCGACGAAAAGCTGTTCGCCGATCCCTACGCGGTGCTGGCGGAGATCGCCGCCGATACAGGCGTGATGCAGAACGTCAGCGCCAAGGGCGAAGGCGGCGCCCAGGCGGCCGGTCCGGCAACCGGCGCATCCGGCGGCGAATCCTATCGCGATCCGTTCGCGCCGGATTTCTGGTCGCAGCAAGTGGCGGCGCCTGGCGCCGAGGCCACCGCCGAACGCGCCTGGATCGAAGGCGATCCGGTCAAGCCCGGCGAGAAGGTCGCCACCATCGCGGTACAAAAGGTGAAGGCCGTTCCGGCCGCTCCTGCGCTGGCGGCCGCGCCGCTGGAGCCGCTGGCAACTCCGCAAAAGACCGAGGCCAAGAGCGGGCCAAAGGCCGCGCAAGCCGGGGCCGAGACGCCGTCGGGCGAAGCAGACAAGACCGAGATAGCCCAAGGCGGGAAAGCTGAAGTCGACAAGCGCGAGGCTGCAGCGGCCGACACCAAGGCCGAAACCGCGAAGGCGGAGAAGACTGAACCCGAGCAAGCCGCCGACAAAGGCGACAAGGCGCCGAGCAAAGCCGCTCTTCAGGAAGCGGCGGATATCAAGAAGGAACTCGCCAAGGCATTCCTGCCGGGTGAAAAGCTCGCCGACGGCGTCTCGGTCGAGGCCACCGACAAGGGCGTCGTCATTTCGATTACCGACCAGCTCGATTTCGGCATGTTCGAGATCGGCTCGGCCATGCCGCGCCGCGAGCTGGTGCTGGCGATGGAAAAGATCGGCCGCATCGTCAACGAGAAGAAGGGCACCATCACCATCAGCGGCCACACGGACGCGCGGCCGTTTCGCAGCGACACTTACGACAACTGGCGGCTGTCCACCGCGCGCGCCCATTCGGCCTACTACATGCTGGTGCGCGGGGGCGTCGACGAAAGCCGCATCACCGAGGTCGCGGGCTTCGCCGACCGGCAGCCAAAGATCGCCTCCGATCCGATGGCTGCCGCGAACCGGCGCATCGAAATCCTGATGGCGGCCGGCGGATGAGGGCCAGGACCGTCATCGGCCATGCGATGGAGCGCTTCGCCGTTTCAGCGAAACGGCGAGCCGCTCCACCTCCTTGCCTTGGCGCAATTCCAAACGGAAGACCGCCTCACGCTTTTCCTGGGATGGCGCTGGCGCTGGCGCTGTTCGTCGCCGGGCCGTCATCGGCGGCCTTCGCGCAGGACGCCCTGCAACCCTATCAGCTCGTGCGTTCGCTGCAGCTGATCCAGGATCGCATTGCCGGCGGCGATCATGCTGCGTTGCCGATGCAGGCAAAACTCCTCGAAATGATCGACGCCCGGATGCACAATGCCGATGCCGAGGATTTCAAGGAGCCGAAGAACTTCCGCGCTTTGCTTGTCTACGGCATGAGCGGCGGCAATCCGATGACGGTCGCGGCGGCGGCTTCGCGCGCGGCAACCGACCCGCAAAGCCTGGCCATCGCCAAAGGCGTCGTCGCCTATCTGAGCGGCCGGCCGGCCGAGGCGATCGAAATGCTGAAGCCGATCGATCCGATGGGCGTGCCCGCCGACCTCGGCGCTTTCCTGGCGCTGGTCAAGGGCTCGCTGCTTGCGACCGATGATCCTGCGGCAGCGCTGAACCTGCTCGACGAGGCGCGCCTGCTCAGCCCCGGCACGCTGGTCGAGGAGGCGGCGCTTCGCCGCTCCGTGGGCATCGCGGCCGCGCAGGGCGACGCCGCTCGTTTCGCGCTGGCTTCGACCCAGTATGTCGCGTCCTACCTCTATTCGCCTTACGCCAGCCAGTTCGCCGATGCCTTTGTTTCCGGCGTCATCACGCTGCACATGGCGATCAGCCAGGACAAGATCGCCGACATCACCTCGATGATGGATCCCGAGCGCGAGACAGTGATCTACCTGCGCATCGCGCGCCGTGCCGCGATCGACGGGATGACGGAGCTCTCGGCTTTCGCCTCGGCGAAGGCCGAGCTGGGCCGCAACGGCAACGGCAACCGGGACGACCCGCGCACTCAGCTCTATTCGAGCCTTTCCACCATGACATCGGCCAGTGTCGATGAAGTGCGAGCCAAGCTCGGCAAGATCGATCGCGGCAAGCTTTCGCAAAGCGACCGCGACCTGCTCGACGCCGCGCAGGCCGTGGCCGGCGAAGTGATGGCGCCGGTCAAAGCGCCCGCCAATGCCGAAGCCGCACCGACAATCGTTGCAAGAGGCGACGGAGGGAAATCCGCGACCGAGGCCTCAGCCGACCCGGCCAATGCGGACTTGCCTCCCGTGGAAGGAGCGATGCTCGACCAGCCACCGGTCATGACACGCGATCCAGCGGTCGCGGTGGGCGATCCAGCGGTCGCGCCGAGCGACCAGGCGAAAGACACGGCGCCCGCCGCTTCGCTGCCCCCTGTCCCGCAGCCGGCGCAAGTATCGGCTGAAACCCCGGCGGCCGCTCCGGCTCCGACCGGCGCCGCGCCGATGGTTAAGGCATCCGCACCGGCGACGCCCGTTGCACAAGACCCAATCGATGCGGCGGTGACCAGCACGCGGCGTCAGCTCGACCAGATCGACCAACTCCTCGGAGCAGCCCCAAAATGACCAGCGTCAACCAGACCTTGCCGGGCTTTGCTTCGACACAGTCCCCGCCCCGGCAGCACACTACCGGCGACAAGGATGGGGATCAGAATTTCGGCAAGATGGTGCATGGGACCGAGAGCCCACAGGACAAGCACACGGCCGGACCGGTGATACCGAACGCGCATCCGGCAAGGCGCTTGCCGGCCAATGCCGGCAAGCCTGAGCCGCACCAGGACCCGCAGGGGAAAACCGGTTCGCAGAAGGCGACGGGAAAGTCCCCGAAGACCGACGGGCAATCCTTATCCGCGAAGCAGACCGCGGATAAGGATACCGCGGCGCAAGCCGACGATCCCCCGCCGCTGCAGGACCGCTTGCCGTTGCTGATGGCGCTGGGCGACATGAAGCATTTCGCGCAATCGTCGGGCGCGGGCGGCGCTGACGGTGGAGAAGCTGCCGGCGACCACGGATCGCTGGAACTGCCGCTGCGCGCCGGCAAGCGTGCGGCGGTCGACAGTTCCGCCGGGCCGCTGTCGCGATCCATCCGTTCGACGGCAGCGGACGATTCCGGGCCCGATTTTGAGCAGAAGCCGGTGAAGGCGCAAATGGCTCTCGATATGCCGGGCCGGCGTGATGCCGATGCCTTGCCGGCGCAAGGGGATGATCCGGCGGCCGATAGCCCGTTGCCGCCGCAAGGCTGGCGGCCGGCTTCCGCATCCAAGGCTTCGCTGCAATCGCAGTCGGCCGCGCAGCAGGCTCCGGGCAAGCCGTCTTCTTCCGCCGGACGCATGGAAGTCGTCAGCCAGCAGAGCTTCCCGGCGCCGGCGCAAAACCCGATCGGCCAGACGGCATCGGCGCTGGTTGAAGGGCTTGCCTCCGACAATGGCGTCCAGCAAGCCTTTGCAAGCGCCTCGACGGGCTCCCAGACGACCAATTCTGTTGCCGTTCCGACACATGTGCTGAAGATCGAGCTGCACCCTTCGGAGCTCGGATCGGTTGTCGCCAGCCTGCGGCTCTCGGGGGAGCGACTTTCGATTGAGATGAAGCCCGAGACACACGAGGCATACCGCCGTCTCACCGCCGACAGCGACGCCGTCGTCAAGTCGATGCGCAGCCTCGGCTTCGACGTCGACAAGGTCACCATCCTGCAACCCTCGATAGCGACGCATGCGGCCAGTCGCGCCGACGCAACCAGCGCCATGCCGATGTCGACAGGCCGCGACCAGCCTTCGTTCCAGCCTGGGAACTCGGGCGGCAACGGTGCGGGCGGCGGCCGGCAACCGGGAAGGAACAATGGCGATGGCGCACAGGAATTCGGTCGAGCCGCTTCGCCTCTTCGCGAGCGTGCTGACGACGATATGTATATCTAGTTTCGCTGCCGGCGCGGCCAGCGCCGCAGCCAATCCCTGCGAGCCGGAGATCCTGCGCGCCGCCGATCGCTACGGAGTGCCCGCCGGAATCCTGTACGCCGTCGGCCTGACCGAGACCGGAAAGAAGGGTAGTCTTCAGCCTAATGCCTTGAATATAGAAGGAAAAGCCGTGTTTCCTCGCAGTCGCGGCGAAGCGCTCGCCGCATTCGAGAACGCGCGTCGCGAGGGCAAGACGCTGATCGATCTCGGCTGCATGCAGATAAACCATCGCTATCACGGCGCGCAGTTCCGCAGCGTCGAGGACATGCTCGACCCGCATCGCAATGTCGACTACGCGGCGCGCTTCCTGGTCAGCCTGCATGCCCGGCACATGACCTGGTCGATGGCCGTCGCCCGCTATCATGCCGGCCCCGACAACGACCCGGCGCAGAAGGTCTATGTCTGCCGCGTCATCGCCAACATGGTCGCCACCGGCTTCGGCAAATGGACGCCGAATGCCAGCACTTTTTGCAACCAATAGTTGTTTGGCTTGAGGTCCGGTCGACTTTCGCCAGCCTATCCGCCGGCCCCGATATTCGTCAGTCAGCAGCTGGCGCGAATACACCAGCGCAACCGCTTTTATTACGGTTCCCAAAAAAACTCCCAAGAAAATAGCTACAAGAAATGATGGTTTTTCAGGATTCATCGAGCCGGGTACCCCTTTCCGCACGGGGCAAGTGAAATGATTCGGAGGGCGGGCCGATGATCGTGATCGTTGACGAGCGAGAGCTCGTGACAGAGGGCTACTCTTCACTTTTCGACCGCGAGGGGGTGGCCACTGCCGGCTTTGCGCCAGGCGAATTCGGCGAGTGGGTGAGTTCCGCCGCCGACACCGATCTCAGATCCGTCAGGGCCTTTCTCATCGGCGACTGCCGCGAAGGCGCGATATCGCCGCGCCAGATCCGCGACCGCACCGGCGCGCCGGTGATCGCGCTCAGCGAACATCACTCGCTCGAGCACACGCTGCGGCTGTTCGAAAGCGGCGTCGACGATGTCGTCCGCAAGCCGGTGCATATCCGTGAGATTCTCGCCCGCATCACCGCCATCCGCCGCCGCGGCTCCGAAGAGGCCGCCTATACCGAGGTCGGGTCGATGCGGATCTTCATGGACGGCCGCGATCCGGAGATCAACGGCGAGCCGCTGCCGCTGCCGCGCCGCGAGCGGCGCATCCTGGAATATCTGGCCGGCAACCGCGGCCGGCGCGTGACCAAGACCCAGGTCTTCAACGCCATCTACGGCATCTTCGACGAGGAGGTCGAGGAGAACGTGGTGGAGAGTCACATCTCGAAGCTGCGCAAGAAGCTGCGTGAGAAGCTCGGTCACGATCCGATCGATTCCAAGAGGTTCCTCGGCTACCGGCTGGTGTTTTGATGGCCGCCCTGGAGCATGATCCCGAACCGAAGGTCAGCGAAAGCAAAAAGTGGGAACCGGTTTTCGGACAAAGATCATGCTCCAACAAAGAGTCAGAGCGTGATGGCGATTCAACGAAGCGCCATCACGGTCTAGGCCCATCGCGCGCCAGCCTCGCGCAAGACACGAGGCATAATTTTATGGCCTCCTACCCGGGCAACGCGGAGATGTATCGATGAGCCTCTACGGAATGATGCGGACCGGCGTTTCCGGTATGAACGCGCAGGCCAACCGCCTCTCCGCGGTGGCCGACAACATCGCCAACTCGGACACCACCGGCTACAAGCGCTCTTCGGCCGAGTTCTCGTCACTGATCATGCCCGGCACCGGCGGCGCCTATAATTCCGGCGGCGTGACCACCACGATCCGCTCGGCCGTCGGCACGCAAGGCGTCATGACCTACACCACCTCGGTGTCCGATCTTGCCGTCAACGGCGACGGCTTCTTCGTCGTCCAGGATGCCGGCGGCACGCCCTACCTCACCCGCGCCGGTTCCTTCGTCCCGGATGCGCAGGGCCGGCTGGTCAATGCCGCGGGCTACCAGCTCATGGCCTACGACTACGCCAATGGCGATCCGGCAGCGACCGCCAACGGCTTCGAGGGCCTCGTGCCGGTGCAGATCTCCGATCAGCAAATGACGGCGACGCCGAGCACCGAGGGCCTGTTCTCTGGCAACCTGCCCGCGGGCGCGACGCCGCCCTCCGGCCCGCTGCCGTCCAGCAACAGCGCGACCGCCGAATACACGTCGAAAACCTCGCTGGTCGCCTATGACAATCTCGGCAACAAGAAGCTGCTCGACGTCTATTTCACCAACACCGGCACCGGAACATGGGAAGTCTCGGTCTTCGATCAGTCGAAGGCGACCCCCGGCACCTCCTTCCCCTATGCCGGCGGCGCGCTGGGATCGGCCAACCTCACCTTCGACACCACGACAGGCAAGCTCACCGGCGCGACCACGGGCGTCTCCTTCACCGTTCCGGGCGGCCAGACCCTCAACCTCGATCTCTCCAAGCTGACCCAGCTCGGCACCGGCTTCACCGTCGCCGACGCCAAGGTCAACGGCAATGCCCCGAGCTCCATCCAGAAGGTCCAGATCGGCCAGGACGGCGTCATCTACGCTCAGTTCGCGGACGGCTCGACCAAGGCGCTTTACAAGATACCGCTTGCCGACGTTCAGAGCCCCGACAACCTCACCGCGATGCCCGGCAACGTCTATGTGCAGAGCACCGACTCCGGCGCCGTCCACATCGGCTTTGCCAATGAGGGCAAGCTCGGCTCCATCGTCTCCGGGGCACTTGAAAACTCCAACGTCGATATCGCCGAGGAACTGACCAACATGATTGCGGCGCAGCGCAGCTACACCGCCAATTCCAAGGTCTTCCAGACCGGCTCGGACCTGATGGACGTCCTCGTCAACCTGAAGAGATAAACGACGGGCGCCGCCCGTGAAAGATCAGCATGTCGCTTTCCTCCGCACTAAGCATTGCCCAATCGGCGCTCCTGGCCACGTCCAAGCAGACCAGTGTCGTATCGCGCAATGTGGCCGACGCGTCGAACCCTGACTATACCCGCCGCATCGCCGTGGTGACCAGCACGGCGCCGGGCGCCCGGGCGGTGGAAATCCAACGCGCCGCGAACGAGCTCCTGTTCCGCCAGAACCTTTCGGCGCTGTCGGCATGGAGCGGCCAGAGCGCGCTCTACAACGGCATGGATCAGCTCGAACTGTCGGTCAACGGGGTCGACAACGCGTCGTCCCCCTCGACGGCCATCGCCAAGCTGCAGCAGCAGCTGCAGCTCTACGCCACGACGCCATCGAACCAGACCCTCGGCACCAGCGTCGTCGATGCCGCCAAGCAGGTGGTGAATTCCCTCAACAGCGGCACCAAGGCGATCCAGGACTTCCGTACCCAGGCCGACAGCCAGATCGCCACCGCCGTCGACGACCTCAACTCCCTGCTCGGCCAGTTCCAGGATGCCAACAAGGCCGTCATCTCCGGCACGCGATCTGGCACCGACGTGTCCGACGCACTCGATCAGCGCGACGCCCTCCTGAAAAAGATATCGGAATATGTCCCGGTATCGACCTTCACGCGCGGCGACAACGACATGGTCATCACCACCAAGGACGGCACGACGCTGTTCGAGACCGTGCCGCGCTCGGTGACCTTCGCGCCGTCGGCCGGCTATTCGGCTGGCACGCCCGGCAACACAATCTACATCGACAACGTGCCAGTCTCGGCCGGCACCGGCGACAACTCCGCCGACGGCAAGCTTGCGGGCCTGCTGAAGCTGCGCGACGGCGTCGCCTCGACCATGCAGAGCCAGCTCGACGAGATCGCGCGCGGCCTTGTCACCGCATTCGCCGAGACCGCGCCATCGCAGCCCAATGCGGCCGGCCTGTTCACCTGGTCCGGCGCCCCGGCAATCCCGGCCGCCGGCACCCTGGTCGACGGCCTCGCCGGATCGATCGGCGTCAACGCCGCCTTCGATCCGAGCGCCGGCGGCAATCCCGCGCTGTTGCGCGACGGCGGCGCCAACGGCGTGGCCTATGTCGTCAACACCGGCGGCGCATCCTATTCGGACCTTCTGATCAGCTACGGCAACAAGCTCGATCAGCCGATGGCCTTCGATGCCTCGGCCGGCATCGCCGTCAGCTCCGGCGTCTCCGACTACGCGGCCAATGCCATCGGCTGGTTCGAAGGCGTGCGCCAGCAGGCCTCGACCAATGCCGACAGCAAGCAGGCGCTGGCAGCGCGAACGGCCGAGGCGCTGTCCAACGATACCGGGGTCAATGTCGACCAGGAAATGTCCCTGCTTCTCGATCTCGAGCACACCTATCAGGCCTCGGCGCATATGATGAAGACCGTGAGCGACATGCTGGACGCCCTGATGAGCGCGGTAGGATAATTCATGAAAGCGACAGCCGTTTCCTCAGCTGCCATCTCCAACGCCCTGCGTTACCAGCAAGCGAAAATGCAGGCGGACCTTGTGAAGGCGACGACGGAATCCACGACCGGCAGGGTCGCGGATGTCGGTCTGGCGCTGGGCGGGCGCACGACCCAGGCCGTCACCTTCCAGCGCGACCTCGACCGGCTGAACGGTATCGTCGATTCCAACGCGCTCGTCACCGCGCGCCTGACATCGACCCAAGATTCGCTCGGCCAGATCGCCGGTGCCGCGCAGAGCTTCCTGTCGGCGCTGACCAGCGGCGTGTCGGGCGACTCCTCGACCAGCATCCTGCGAACCGCCGGCGCCTCGGCGCTGCAACAGATGACGGGTATCCTCAACACCAGCGTCAACGGCGAATATCTGTTTGCCGGCACCAACACCGACGTCAAGCCGATCGACGACTTCAACGCCACGGGCTCGCCGGCCAAGGCCGCCTTCGATGCGGCCTTCTCGAGCTATTTCGGCTTTGCCCAGACCGACCCGGCGGCGGCCAACATCACCGGCGCGCAGATGGACGACTTCATCACCACCAAGGTCGAGCCGCAATTCCTGGGCGCCGGCTGGCAGGCCAACTGGTCGAGCGCCACCGATGAGCAGATCACCAGCCGCATCTCGCTCAACGAAACCACCCAGACCTCGGTCAGCGCCAACGAACAGGGTATCCGCAAGCTCGCCATGGCGTCCGTCATGGTCAGCAGCCTGCTTACCGGCAGCATCAGCGAGGCCGCCCAGAACGCGGTCGTCAGCCGCGCGCAGGCGCTGGTCGGCGAAGCCATCGGCGGCGTTACCCAGGTGCGGGCCGAAACGGGCCTTGCCCAGCAGCGCGTATCCGACGCCAGCGACCGCATGAAAACCCAGGTCGACCTGTTCGAGAAGCATATCGTCGATCTCGAGGGCGTCGATCCCGCGGAAGCCGCTACCCGGGTCGCGGACCTGACGCAGCATATCGAGACCTCCTTCGCCTTGACCGCGCGTCTGCAGCAGCTCAGCCTGCTGAACTATCTGACTTGAACACGTAAACCGGAACGCCAGAGCGCCGACGATGTATCAATTCTCCTACGCCGACATCCAGACCGACTCCGTCGCCGACGCCAAGGACCGGGAGCGGCAATTGCTCACCCGTTCGATCGACATGCTGGCCGCGGCGGCAGCCGTTGGCACCGAGTCGATGGAAGCCGTCGAGGCGCTGCATTTCACCAACCGCATCTGGACCACCTTCGTCGAGGATCTCGGCTCCAGCGACAACGCCCTGCCCAAGGAGCTGCGCGCCAACCTGATCTCGATCGGCCTATGGCTGCTGCGCGAGACGGAAGACATCCGCCAGGGCCGCACCAACAATTTCGAAGGACTGATCGAGGTCTCCCAGATCATCCGAGACGGCATCCAATGACCAACACGCTGAAGATCTCGCTAAAGCCCAACGAGAAGATCTATATCAACGGCGCGGTCATCCGCGTCGACCGCAAGGTCACCATCGAGCTGATGAACGACGTGCAGTTCCTGCTCGAAAGCCACGTCATCCAGGCCGATCAGGCCTCGACGCCGCTCAGGCAGCTTTATTTCATCGTGCAGATCATGCTGATCAACCCGGTCGGCGCCCCCGAGGCGCGCGAGATGTTCCGCCGCTCGCTGCCGATGCTGATCGCAAGCTTCGACAACCAGGACATCTGCAAGGGCCTGAAGCAGATCGACCGCATGGTCGGCGAGGATGAGATCTATGAGGCGCTGAAAGCGATCCGCGCGCTCTATCCGCTCGAGCGCAGGGTGCTCGAAGACAATGACGACATTCCCCAAACGCCGCGCGCATTGGCTGTAGGAGCATAACATGGCCGTGGACATGACGACAACGATCCCGGTTGGCGCCAACCAGGCCAGCCAGAAGACTTCCAAGACGGCGGTTGACTACCAGTCGTTCCTGAAACTCCTGATCGCCGAGATGAAGAACCAGGATCCGACCAAGCCGATGGATTCCACGCAGTATGTCGCGCAGCTCGCCACCTTCTCCCAGGTCGAGCAGTCGGTGCAGACCAACACCAAGCTCGACCAGATCATGCAGTCCTCGGCATTGTCGCAGGCCGATGCACTGATCGGCCGCTCGATCACCTCGGCCGACGGCAAAACAACCGGAACGGTGGCTTCGGTGACGCTCTCCAGCAGCGGCCTGATCGCCGTGCTGCAGGACGGCACCCAGGTCCCTGTCGGCGCGGGCGTGTCGATCAAGCCGGCCGCCTGAGCATGTCTCACGAAAGTGGGTCCGGTTTCGGGGCAAGGACATGCTTAAATCAAAACCTAAAACAGGTTGCGTGAACCGTTTTTCATGCGACCCGCTTTAGCGGGCTCGCGAGAGGTCAGCCATGAACGAGGCCGATGCCCTCGATATCGTCCAGTACGCCGTGTGGACGGTTCTTACCGCTTCCGCTCCCGTGGTGCTGGTGGCGATGGTCGTCGGCATCGGCATCGCGCTCATCCAGGCGCTGACCCAGATTCAGGAAATCACGCTGACCTTCGTGCCGAAGATCGTCGCCATCATGCTCGTGGTGGCGCTGACCGGCCCCTTCATCGGCGGCCAGATCTCGGCCTTCACCAACGTCATCTTCGAGCGCATCGAGCACGGCTTCTGACGCTAGGCAGCGCGCTGCGCGGTGGCGTGCTGCGCGACGCGATGAAATGGTCTGCTTCCGAACTGGACGACTTGATCGACATGGCAAGGAGCCAGGAAACGTCGCGCCTGCGTCTCGTCGGCATGGAAATGCTGCTCAGGCTTTACATGAATGGCGAGACAACAGGCGCGTTGACCGAGGCCCTGCATGCCGAGGAGAGAGGCGCGAAATAACCCAAAGTTGGTCCAGACGGCCGAGATGCTTGGCTTAAAGCTTCGCCGACGCATTTTCGCCTTTGCCATCCTATTGTTGGGTCGCACTCTTTGGCGAGTCGCCCGCCTCCGCGGGCGCGGCGAGCCTCTATAGCGGACGAAGGCGCAACCATGATCGACGACGAGCCGGAAAGCGAACGCGTCTCCGCGCTGGCGCCGTTCCGGCACGGCATCTTTCGCGCCGTCTGGTCGGCCAGCCTGGTGTCGAATTTCGGCGGCCTGATCCAGGGCGTCGGCGCCGCCTGGATGATGACCACTATTGCCACCTCGCCCTACCAGGTGGCGCTGGTCCAGGCCTCGACCACCTTGCCGATCATGCTGTTCGCGCTCGTTGCCGGCGCCATCGCCGACAGCTTCAACCGCCGCAAGGTGATGCTGGTGGCGCAGACCTTCATGCTGGTCGTCTCGGCGCTTCTGACCTTGTTCACCTGGCAAGGCTGGATGACGCCGTGGACGCTGCTTGCCTTCACCTTCCTGATCGACAGCGGCACGGCGTTGAATAGCCCGTCATGGCAGGCCTCGGTCGGCGACATGGTGCCGCGCGCCAAGGTGCCGGCGGCGGTCGCGCTCAATTCGCTGGGCTTCAACATCACCCGCAGCGTCGGCCCGGCCATCGGCGGCGTCATCGTCGCTGCCGCGGGTGCGGCGGCCGCCTTCGCCGCCAACGCCGTCAGCTATGTCGGCCTGATCGTCGTGCTCGCCCGCTGGAAGCCGGCGCTGCCCGAGCAAACCCTGCCGCGCGAGTCGCTTGGCGCGGCAATGGGCGCCGGTCTGCGCTATGTCGCCATGTCGCCCAACATCGCCAAGGTGCTGGTCCGCGGCTCGGCCTTCGGCTTCAGCGCCGGCGCGGTGCTGGCGCTTCTTCCCCTGGTGGCGCGCGATGTCGTCAAGGGCGACGCGCTGACCTACGGCATCATGCTCGGCGCCTTCGGCATCGGCGCGGTTGGCGGCGCGCTGATCAGCGTGCGGCTGCGGCAGCTGCTGTCGAGCGAGACGATGGTGCGCATGGCCTTTAGCGGCTTCGCGCTATGCGCCTTCAACGCCGCAGTCAGCCACAATGCCTGGCAGACATCGGCGGGCCTGCTCATCGGCGGCGCCTGCTGGGTGATCGCGCTCTCGCATTTCAACGTCACCGTGCAGATGTCGACGCCGCGCTGGGTGGTCGGCCGCGTGCTGTCGATCTACCAGACGGCGACCTTCGGCGGCATCGCGCTGGGCAGCTGGATCTGGGGTGTCGTCGCCGACGCGCATGGCGCCGAGACCGCGCTGACCGCTGCGGCGGTCGCGATGCTCGCCGGCGGCGCCATCGGCTTCGTCCTGCCGCTGCCGCGGCAGACGGTGCTCAACCTCGATCCACTAAACCGCTTCAAGGAACCGATGCTGGCGCTCGATCTCAAGCCGCGCAGCGGCCCCATCGCCATCATGATCGAGTACATTATCCGCGAGGAGGACGTACCGGAATTCCTGGCGACGATGGCCGAGCGCGGCCGCATCCGCCGCCGTGACGGCGCCCGCAACTGGACTTTGGCCCGCGACCTCGAAAATCCGGCGGTGTGGATCGAGCACTACCACACGCCGACCTGGGTCGAGTATATCCGCCACAACCGACGCGCCACCCACGCCGACGCCGTGGTCGGCGAACGCATCCGCGCGCTGCACAGCGGCGACAACCCGCCGCGCGTGCGCCGCATGATTGAGCGTCCAACCACCGCCGGCACGACGCTTGTCTCGCCGAAGGGGCCGATCGATCACTGACGGCACGTCGTCCGAAGCGTGCTTCAGGCAAACGACATGCGCCGAAGATCAAAGATCAGCCGGCTAGCCTTCGCCGGACAAATCCCGCCGCGCCTTGTCGAGCTCTTCGGCATAGCGGCGCATCAGATGGCTTTCGGTGAGCAGGCCGAGCACGATGCGCTCGTCGAAATCCTCGACCACCGCCAGTTCTTCGGCCCCGGTGCGCTGGAAGGTCTCGGCGGCGGTCTGGACATTCATCGACGGCACCAGCACCGCGTCCTTGAACTGGGCGAGCGCACTCACCGGCGTTTCGCCATCGGAGCGATCGCTGTGCAGTTCCGGCACCAGCAGCATGCCGACATATTGGTCGGCCTGCTCGACGGCGATGACCCGCTGCGCCGAGCCGAGCGGGATCTCCTTGCGGAATTCGGAGAGCGTGGTCGAGGCAGGGATGGTGCGGACGTCCTTGCGCATCATCGAGCCGACGGTGAGGCTGCGCATCCAGCCGACGTCATGCGCGCTGCGGATCGTCTCGCCGCGCAGGTGGAAACGCCAGGTCGAGAAGGAGTAGCCGAAGGTCTCGCGCACCAGGATCGCCGACATGATCGAGGCGGCCAGCACCACGCCGGTGAGCGTCAGGTCGCGGGTGGATTCCAGCGCCAGGAAGGTCATGGTCAGCGGACCGCCGACGACGCCCACCGCAAGCGAGGTCATGCCGACGACGGCGGCGACCGCCGGGTCGACGCCGGCCGACGGCGCGGTCAGCGCCATGACGCCGGCAAAGACCTTGCCGAGCAAGGCTCCCAGGAACAGCGAAGCGAAGAACAGGCCGCCGCGGAAGCCCGAGCCGAGCGAGATGGCGGAGGCCGCCAGCTTCATCACGAAGACGCTCGCCACCACGGGAAGGGCATAATTCATGGCGAATTCGCGGTGCAGCGCGCCATGGCCGCTGGAGAGTACCTGCGGCGTGACCAGCCCGAGCAAGCCGACTAAGATGCCGCCGATGAACGGCCTGACCGACACGTCGATCGACAATCGCACAAAGAGCCGCTCGACGATGCTCACCAGATGCATGATCGCGATCGAGGCAGCCCCGCCGAGCAGCCCCAGCAGCAGGAACGGCACATACTCGCCGGCGGTCAGATTCGGCAGACCTGAGAGTTCCAGCGGGAACGGCACGCCGCCGAACATTTCCGCCGTCAGCGAAGCGGCTATCGCCGCCGCCATCACCGGCGCCACATTGGCGACGGAGTAGATGCCGATGACCAGCTCGAAACCGTAGAAGGCGCCGGTCAGCGGTGCGTCGAAGGCGGCGGCGATCGCGCCGGCCGCGCCGCAGCCGACCAGCATGCGGACATCGTTGCGGCGCAGCCGGAAAGCGCGGGCAAGTCGGGAAGCTACGCCGGAGCCGATCTGCGTATAGCCGGCTTCCAACCCGACCGAGGCGCCGAAGCCGCTTGAGATCATCGTCTGCGCCACGATGATGAAAGTGTCGGTGAGCGACATGCGCCCGCCATAGAGGGCGTTGGCTTCGATCGGGTCGACAGGTGTGCGGAACTTGCGCTTTCTGAGCCAGATGACGGAAAGGCCGAGCAGCAGGCCGCCGATCGCCGGAAACATCGCCTGCACCGGATCGGCGAGCGAGAACATCGCCGAAAGCCTGCCGCCCGGCTGCACGTCGAACAGCAGGTAATGCATGCCTTGCACCAAGGCGCTCATGCCGGTGACCAGCGCGCCGGCGATGACGCCGACCATGCCGGCCATCAGCACGATCACGATGCCGCGCGCCTCGAGCACGGGGATCGAGCTGATCAGCACCGCGCGAAGCCGGCGGGCGTAAACTTGTGGGTCTTTTCTGGCAGGCAACGGAGCGGCTCGCCGGTATGCGAAAGATAAGAACTGCCGTGCCTGATACGCGCGGCGGCTTTGCGTGGCAATCGCAATGCCGACCGCATGTGGCGCCATTTTGGCGTTGCGCCAATTAGCGTTACGAAAGACTTGTCGCCGCGACCAAGGAGATAGACTTAGTCAGGTACCGGAATGTTCAGCGCGCGGTGCCGAGCAGTCTCGGGAAGCTAAGGTCACGACGGCAACTCCTTCATTCGGCCAGGCGAAAGCCAGCGCGCCAGCCGAGCTCGCCGACGGCCTTGTCGGTCGCGATATGGCGGTTCGGCTCCGCGACATTGAAGGCGCCCTGCGCTCCCCGCTCGACGGCAAGCAGCGCGGCGTAAGCGGCGGCGTCGACATGGACGGCCGGCTCCGCGGCGCTGTCCGCACCGGTACCCGGTCCATAGAGATGGCCGTAGCGCAGCACGATGCCGGTGATCGGCGAGGCGCCGAGCACATGCTTCTCCAGCGCAATGACGCCGCCGACGCTCACGGCGCGGCCGCCTACCGCATCGCTGTCCAGCGCATCTGTCTCGGCATGCGGCTCTGCGCCCGGTGCATAGACCCAGGCGATGCTTTGCGCGATCAGCCGGTTGGCACCGGCCGCCTTCGCCGCCTCGACGAGATTGCGGGTTCCCTCGTCGCGAATGCGAGCGTTGCGTACAGTTGCTTCAGCCATCTTGGAGGGATCGAGCCCGGCCGGCAGGTCTGTGAGCTGGTGGATGACGATCTCAGGCTTCGCCGCCACGACCGCGGCGCGCAGAGCGTTTGCATCAAACACATCGACCACCACCGGATCGGCGCCAAGCGCCCGAAGGTTTTCGGCTTTTGCCTCTTGGCGCGTCGTGGCCGTCACCTGATGACCTGCCGCCACCAGTTGCGGCACCAGCCGGCGACCGATAGCGCCCGAGGCGCCCGCAAGAAAAATGCGATGGCCCATCGTCTCTCGCTCCTTGCTGCTATAATATCAGAGTACGAACAACATATAAGAGCCCTGACATCATGCGCAAGGGGAACCCATCCATTCCGTCCGCCGGTGAAGGCAAGCGCGGCGAGCAAGGCTATCTGGGCTATCTGCTGCGCCAGGCGGCCGGCGCCTATCGTCTGAAGGTGGAAAGGGCGCTGGATGAATTCGGCGTGACGCAGGCGCAGTTCGCGGCCCTCACCATGATCTCGGCCTATCCCGGCCTGTCCAATGCCGATCTGGCCCGGCTCGCGGTGCTGACGCCGCAGACGGTGAGCGTGATCGTCGGCAATCTTGAAAAGGCCGGCTCGCTTGTCCGCCGGCCGCACGCCGTCCACGGCCGCATCCAGCATCTCGACCTCTCGGACAGCGGCCGCGCCTTGCTGAAGAAATGCCGCGAGCGGGTTTATAAATTGGAGGGCGAGCTGACCGCCGGCCTCTCCGCCGAGGAGGAACACGCCGTCCGGCGCTGGCTGGTCGCCGTCGCGACCGCTGAGGCGGCACAGCTGTAGACACCACAGACGATCAGGTCGGCGCGCCGACGTCCGTCTCGAAAAGCGTGAGCTTGCGCTCGCCGATGCCAAGCTCGGCCCAGCTCGCGCGCCATTCGGCGATATGCGCCGATTTGAAATGCGCCTCGAGCGCGGCGCGGTCGATCCAGGCCTCCGAGACATGGATGAGCCCGGCATCCAGCACATCCTGCGAGTAGGAATAGTCGAGGCAGCCGGGCTCGGCGCGGCTCGCCGAGATCATTCGCTGCATCGCCGGCTTTGCCTGGTCGAGCCTGTCGGGCGGCAAGCGGACCGTGCCGATGATCAGGAGCATGCGATTTCCTTCCGATAGGTGGCTAAGGCGCCGTAGCCGCTCTCCCACTTTCGCGCAAGCTTGGAGAGTTACGGTCAACGGCCTGCCCTGTGCGTGGCGGCCCTGGATTTGAGGACGACATGGCGATCAGCGAAACACTACCGTCCGGCCTGGCGGTCAAGAACGGCCGCGACATCTTCTTCGCGCTCGGCATCGTCTTCATCCTGGCGGTGCTGTTCCTGCCGATCCCGGCCTTCCTCATCGATATCGGCCTCGCCTTCTCGATCGCGCTTTCGGTGCTGATCCTGATGGTGGCGCTGTGGATCCAGCGGCCGCTCGACTTCTCGTCCTTCCCGACCGTGCTGCTCATCGCCACCATGCTGCGGCTATCGCTCAACATCGCGACCACGCGCATGATCCTGTCGCACGGCAATGAAGGCACGCATGCCGCCGGCTATGTCATCTCGGGCTTCTCGAAGCTGGTGATGTCGAGCGACTTCGTCATCGGCCTCATCGTCTTCATGATCCTGATCGTGGTGAACTTCATCGTCATCACCAAGGGTGCGACCCGTATCGCCGAGGTCGGCGCGCGTTTCACGCTCGACGCGATTCCCGGCAAGCAGATGTCGATCGACGCCGACCTTTCCGCCGGCATGATCGACGACAAGACCGCGCAGCTGCGCCGCCGCGAGCTGGAGGAGGAGAGCTCCTTCTTCGGCTCGATGGACGGCGCCTCGAAATTCGTGCGCGGCGACGCCATCGCCGGCCTGATCATCACCGCCATCAATATCGTCGGCGGCATCGCCATCGGCTATCTGCGCCACGGCATGGGCCTTGGCCAGGCGGCCGACGTCTTCATCAAGCTGTCGGTCGGCGACGGCCTCGTCACCCAGATCCCGGCGCTCATCGTCTCGCTCGCCGCGGGCATGCTCGTCTCCAAGGGCGGCACGCGCGGCTCGACCAACCAGGCGGTGTTCGGCCAGCTCGGCGCGCATCCGCGCGCGCTCTACGTCGCGGCCTCGCTGCTGGTCATCCTCGGCCTGATGCCCGGCCTGCCCCTGTTCCCCTTCTTCGCGCTTGCCGGCGGCATGGCCGGCCTCGGCTACATCATCCCGCTGCGCCTGAGCCGCGAGCGCGCCGCCGCCGAAGCCCTGAAGACGCAGGAAAAGGCGAACAAGGTCGAGGAGGAGAAGAACTCGGTCAAGGCCTCGCTGGTCACTGCCGAGATCGAGCTTCTGATCGGCAAGCAGCTTTCGACCAGGCTGATGGTGGCGCACCAGGAACTGGTGTTCCGCATGTCGAAGATGCGCAAAAAATTCGCCCAGCAATATGGCTTCGTCGTGCCGGAGGTTCGCGTCGCCGACGACTTCGCCATCCCGCCGAAGAGCTATCAGATCAAGGTGCACGGCACGGTGGTCGCCGAATACCAGATGCGCGTCGGCGAGATCATGGTGCTGCTTGGCACGCGCGGCGTGCCGGAAATCCCCGGCGAGGAAATCCGCGAGCCGGCCTTCGGCATGCGCGCCTATTCGGTGCTCGAAACCTTCGCCGAGGATCTGAGACGCGAGAACTTCACCTTCGCCGACAACATGTCGGTGCTGCTCACGCATCTCTCCGAGGTGATCCGCAACAACCTGCCGCAGCTTCTGTCCTACAAGGACATGAAGGCGCTCTTGGAGCGGCTCGACCCGGAATACCGCAAGCTCGCCGACGAGATATGCACCTCGCACATCTCCTATCCGGGCCTGCAGGCCGTGCTGAAGCTGCTGCTCGCCGAGCGCGTCTCGATCCGCAACCTGCATTTGATCATCGAGGCGATCGCCGAGATCGCGCCGCATGTGCGCCGCACCGAGCAGATCGTCGAGCACGTGCGCATCCGCATGGCGCAGCAGATCTGCGGCGACCTCTCCGAAGGCGGCACGCTCAAGGTGCTGCGCCTCGGCAACCGCTGGGACCTCGCCTTCCACCAGAGCCTCAAGCGCGATGCCAAGGGCGAGGTGCGCGAGTTCGACATCGATCCGCGCCAGCTCGAGGAATTCGGCCAGGACGCCACCAAGGCGATCCGCAAGCATCTCGAGGCCGGCGAGCGTTTTGTCCTCGTCACCGCGCCCGACGCCCGTCCCTATGTGCGCATGATCATCGAGCGGCTGTTCACGACGCTTCCCGTTCTCAGCCATGTCGAGATCGCCAAGGGCGTCGAGATCAAGGTGCTCGGAACAATCTCGTGAACGCGCTCTCGCAAGGCGTCGTCATCGCCGCCTTCCTCGCCTTCTGCCGTATCGGCGCCTGCTTCATGCTGATGCCCGGCCTGTCCAGCGCCCGCGTGCCGCTGCAGGTCCGGCTGTTCGTCTCGCTCGCCGCCACCGGCGGCCTGCTCGCGTTCCTGTGGGACCGCATCTACCCGTTCGTCGATCCGCGCCCGCAGGTCCTGGCGCCGATGATCGTCTCCGAGCTCCTGGTCGGCGGCCTGATCGGCGCCATGACCAGGCTCTACATGGAGGCGCTGCGCTTCATGGGTTCGGCCATCGCCATGCTGATCGGCTATGGCGGCTCGGGCGGACCGGCGATCGAGGAGCCGGAACCGCAGGCGGCGCTTGCCGCCATCATCTCCTTCTCGGCGCTGCTTCTGCTCTTCGTCTTCGACTTCGACCACGAGATCGTCAAGGCGCTCGTCGCCTCCTACACGGTCGCTCCGGTCAACGTCTTCTTCAACCCGCAGGCGGCGCTGGTCGACGTCACCGACACGGTGTCGGATGCCTTCTTCCTGGTCATCCGCCTCGGCAGCCCGTTTGTCGCCTATGCCATCCTGGTCAATCTGACGATCGGCTTCGTCAACAAGCTGACGCCGCAGATCCCGGTCTATTTCATCTCGCTGCCCTTCGTCATCGCCGGCGGCATGATCATCTTCTATTTCGCCGTCGGCACCTTGCTGTCGCTGTTCGTCGACGGCTTCGTCGATCTCACGCTGGCGAGATAGGCTCCATGGCCGCGCGAAAGGACCGCCTGAAGAAACTGGTCAAGGTGCAGGGGCAGTTGAAGGCGCTGCACGAGACCCGCCACGCCGGCTTCCTCGCCGCCGCCGTCAAGGCTGAAGCGGAGGCCAAGGAGCTGATCGAGCATTTCGACACCGACAGGTCGCTGGCCGGCCTCTTTCCCGCGCTTTACCACCGGCGCATCACCGACGCGCTCGGCCGACAGCAACAGAACCTCGATAATGCCCGCCAGGAAGCGGCGCTGATCGCCACCGCGACGGCGCGCACCAACATGGTCGAGCGCGCCTACAAGGACGAGCGCCGCCGTGACGAGCGCGAACGCTCCGACCGCGAGCGCCTCGATCTGATCATGCAGAAGCGAACCTCCGACGGCTGATGATCGCAAGCCTGCCACAAGCTTCTTCAGTCATTGTGCAACTAACAAAACCGGCAAAGGGCGGACTTTCTTGGCCATTTCCCCACCCAGCGACATCGTCATGGACGTCGCCCGCGCAGCGGAGCCGGCCGATGTCGAGGCCGCGCGGGCAGCGCTCGCGAGAAGGGCGAATGGCGCCTCGGCACCGTTCGCGCTCGATCCCCCCGGGACGGTCGATGCCGGCTCCATTCTCTCGCGCGCAACGGCCGACAAGGCGGAAGCCGCCAATCCGGCGAAGAAGTTCCAGCGCTTCGAGGCGATGGTGCTGACGACCTTCATCCAGAACATGATGCCCAAGGACACCGAGGGCGTTTACGGCAAGGGCCTGGCCGGCGACATGTGGAAGTCGCAGCTCGCCGAAAAGGTGGCCGATGCCATGGCCGCGCATGGCGGCATCGGCATCGCCCGATCCATGCTTGCCGACCATTATCTTGACGGCAAGCACAAGGTGCCGGTCGGGCCGGTTGCCGGCGGAGCGCAGAAAACCGAGATCGACCGGCAGACCCGGCTTTCGACCTCGATGGTCGAGGAGCTTGAGCGCAAAGCAGCACGGTCGATGACCGGCGACGAGACGACCATAAAAACAGATATCAAGATCTAGGGACCTACATGGCCGACCAAACGGAGCTTTCCAACCTTCCCGCACGCACCAGCGCAATGGAGGCGCCCGCCGCTGCGCGACCCGGCAACCTCGCCGCCATCATCGGCCGCATCGAGGAAGTCGTGGACGAGGAAACCGCCGGCATCCGCAGCGGAACGGCCTATGATCTCAAGGCCTCGAACGCGCGCAAGAGCCGGTATCTCTACGAGCTGAACCGCGCCATGAAGGGCGCCAACGAGATCGAATTCCTCGAGCAGCATCGCGAAGGCCTGCTGCGGCTGCGCCAGAAGCTGGCCAGGAACGAGGCGGCGATCCTTGCCCATCTCAACGCGGTCAACGAAGTCGCCACGCTTTTGAGGAATGCCATCCAGCGCGCCGATACCGACGGCACCTATTCGGCCGGTGAGTTCGGAATGGCGCGAGCCTGATTGAGATGGTCGAGGCGCAAGGACAGACCCGGTGATAAAATTCATCGCCGCCGCGCTGTGGATCTGCGCCGTGACGCTCGGCGCGGTCTTCTATTCCTTCCAGGCGGCGGGCCAGCGCGGCGCGGCCGAGCCGCCGAAGCCGATGCTGGGCGGCCTCGACTATGTCAAGACCGACATGATCTCGGTGCCGCTGCTGCGCGACGGCACGATCGAGGGCTATTTCCTCACCAAGCTCGTCTACACGGTGGAGCCGGACCAGATAAAGAAGCTGTCGATCCCGGCGCAGGCGCTGATGACCGACCAGGTCTATTCCTATCTCTATTCCAACCCGCAGATCGATTTCACCAAGAAGGAATCGATCGATCTCGACGCTTTCCGCAAGTCGATCCGTGACACCATCAACACCCGCGTCGGCGTCGAGCTGGTGCACGAGGTGCTGATCGACCAGGTCAACTTCCTGTCCAAGGACGATATCCGCGACAACGCGCTTCGGCGCCGCAAGAATGCCGGCGACACCGCGGCGGCGATGACCAAGCCTTTCCAGGCGGCGCCGGAGCATTGACTGCCTGGCCGCGTCCGGCGGCGATAGACATGGCCCAGTTCCCCTAAGCGATATGACGCAGGGTCACCGCGTTGACGTAAACGTCAACTCGAAGCTATATGCGCCTGTGGTCGCGCTGAGCGCGGCGCGTCTACCTCGCCCAGCGGCCAAGCGCCGGTGCGCGTCAACGCAACCAACGAGGAGAACCGCCATGGGCGTTCAGGAGATTGCCGACAAGATCAAGTCGCGCGTGGCAAGCGCCGGCTTCGAACATTCGGTCAAGTTCGACACCGGCAGCGACGGCGTCATCGTCATCGACGGTGCGACCGTCTCGACCACCGATGCGCCGGCCGACTGCACCGTCAAGCTGTCGCTCGACGATCTGGATTCGCTGATTGCCGGCGACCTCAATCCGACCATGGCCTTCATGTCCGGCAAGCTGAAGGTCGAGGGCGACATGACCGTCGCCATGGCGCTTAGCCAGTTGCTCGGCTGACCCTTTGCAAAAACAGCAACGCCGCCCGATGGGCGGCGTTGCTGTTTTTGTCGAACCTAGAGCAATTCCAGGAAAAGTGCGTAGCGGTTAGGCTCGGCGCCTTCGCCGTAGCCTTCCGTCCGGAATTGCGTGAAAACAAAGGCTTCAGGCGACGAAGCCCAGCGCCTGTCCCTTGATCTTGCGGCCGGCGGCCTTGATCGTGCCTTTGGCGCCATCCAGCGCGCCTTCCTTCAGCTCCAGCGCCAGAAGCCGGTGCCGCTCATAGGGGCCGGGCATGGCAAGCGCTCCCGTGCGGTCGGCCGAAAAGCCGAACCGCCCGTAATAGGGCGCATCGCCGACGAGCAGGATCGCGCCGTGGCCGAGCCGCGCGGCTTCGGCGAGTGCATGCCGCATCAGCGCCGAGCCGATGCCGCCGCTCTTCAAGCCCGGCTCGACCGCGAGCGGGCCGAGCAGCAGCGCTGCCGGACCGCCTTCGCCCAGCCTCACATCCCACAGCCGCACCGTGCCGACGACCGCGCCCGACGCATCGCGGGCGACAAAGGCCAGGCCTTCCGAGGGCCGGCGGCCGCGCCGCAGCTTCTCGGATGACTTCTTCTTGCGCTTCGGCCCCATGGCGCGGTCGAGCAGCGCTTCGCGCGCCGCGACGTCGCCCGCGCCTTCGCCAAGGATGACGAAGGCAGGCGCCTGGGCGGCCCCCTCGTCCGGCGCGCCGCGCGAGCCAGCCTGTGCCCGCAGGGCCAGGGAGGGCGCAAACGCATTTTCAGGCGAAGTGGAAACCGGTTCGCCGTAAGAAAATGCGCCGAGAAGCGCTGCCGTCGAGCCGTTCTCCCCCGCGGAGAAAAGCTCAGCCGACGGTCCGGACGAGGGGGCAATTTCAGTGGCCGCGAAGGCCGATTTGGTCAGGTATTCCATGTCCGCGATCCTTCACGAGCGGAGATCTGTCCCACAAGCGAGCCCGGGCGGGCGACAGGCGCCCGCGCCGGTTTGATCTGAGCGGTTTCTTGCGAACTGCTCAGATCACGTAGGATCGGAGAGGTTCGAAGCCGTTGAAGGCGACCGCCGAGTAGGTGGTCGTGTAGGCCCCGGTGCCTTCGATCAGCACCTCGTCGCCGATGGTCAGCGACAAGGGCAGCGGATAAGGCGTCTTCTCATACATCACGTCGGCCGAATCGCAGGTCGGGCCGGCAAGCACGCAGGGCGCGGTCTCCGAGCCGTCATGACGCGTGACGATCGGATAGCGGATCGCCTCGTCCATTGTCTCGGCGAGACCGCCGAACTTGCCGATGTCGAGGAACACCCAGCGCACATTGTCGTTGTCGGCCTTCTTCGAGATCAGCACGACTTCCGACTTGATCACGCCGGCATTGCCGACCATGCCGCGTCCCGGCTCGATGATCGTCTCGGGCAGCGCGTTGCCGAAATGCTTGCGCAGGGCCGAGAAGATCGCCTGGCCGTAGGCCTGGGCCGCCGGCACGTCCTTCAGGTAACGGGTCGGGAAACCGCCGCCCATGTTGACCATCTTCAAGACGATGCCTTCCTCGGCGAGCGTCGCGAACACCTTCCTGGCGTCGCCCAGCGCGCGATCCCAGGCCGACAGGTCGGTCTGCTGCGAGCCGACATGGAACGACACGCCATAGGCGTCGAGGCCGAGGCCCTTGGCATGGCGCAGCACGTCGACGGCCATCGCCGGCACGCAGCCGAACTTGCGCGACAGCGGCCATTCCGCGCCTTCGCCGTCGGTCAGCACGCGGCAGAACACGCGCGAGCCGGGAGCGACGCGGGCGATCTTCTCGACCTCTTCGACGCAGTCCACAGCGTAGAGGCGGATGCCGAGCTGGTAGGCGCGTGCGATGTCACGCTCCTTCTTGATGGTGTTGCCGAAGGAAATGCGGTCCGCCGGCGCGCCGGCATCCATCGCCATCTCGACCTCGGCAACCGATGCGGTGTCGAAGGACGAGCCCATCGCAGCAAGCAGGCGCAGGATTTCCGGCGCCGGGTTTGCTTTCACCGCATAGTAGATCTTGGAATCGGGCAACGCCTTCTCGAAGGCGCGGAAATTGTCGCGCACGACATCGAGGTCGACGACGAGGCAGGGGCCGTTCGGACGTCGGGTGGCGAGGAAATCAAGGATGCGCTGGGTGGCCATCGGGTCTCTCCATAACGCCTTTCGGCGCGCAATAAGGCTGCGAGACGCGGGCTGTCGGCCTCGCGAACACGCGGTGGACAAAGGCGGGACGTCAATTCCATGGGACCAGCCGGTGGAGACCCCGGAACCATGAAATGCCGTCTCGCGGCGATGAACCTTGGCCTTGCCCGGCCTCGATTCGCTTTGTCTGCCTTGGCTTGGATGGGAGACCCGTCCGCACTGCCGGCAATGAAGGTGTGCCTCTTTAGTAACCCCGGTCTTTGGACAACCGGAAGAGAACCAGAAAGGCCCGCACCGTCGTTGCTTCAAGGTGTCCTCGGTCTTGTGGTTGGCCACTGACCGACTGGAGGGGTTGGCTCCAGTTACCTTACCGATTGCCCTCACCATTCGAGGATCGGCGGACACCCACAGGCACGTGCGACTTTGGGCAAGCGCGATATAGGAGCGAAGGATTTCACAATCAATAAAAATCGTATGCGCAGGTTGTAAAATTTCTGGCATCGAACAATGCTTGCCGCACTGTATCCGGATATCGAACGATGCCAGGAACTCAAGCACCGCTCAACGCCTTCCTCGATCTGCGCCAAATGCCTGTGGCGAATGCGGAATTGGGCCCGCTCGCAGGCCTTCGCCTTGCCGTCAAGGACATCTATGACGTCGCCGGCTACCGCACCGGCTGCGGCAACCCGCAAAAATTCGAGGAGGCGCACGCTGCCTCGAGCACGGCGCAAGCGGTGCAGACGATCCTCGACGCCGGCGCGCGATTCGTCGGCAAGACCCAGACCGACGAGCTGGCTTTCTCGCTGTTCGGCCAGAACGCGCATTTCCCCTACCCGGTCAATCCCGCCGCGCCCGGGCGCGTCACCGGCGGCTCCTCCTCCGGCTCGGCGGCCGCGGTTGCCGGCGGGCTGGCGAACATCGCCACCGGCTCCGACACCGGCGGCTCGATCCGCGCGCCGGCGAGCTTCTGCGGCCTGATCGGACTGCGCACCAGCCATGGCCGCATCCCGCTCGACGGCGCGATGAAGCTGGCATCGAGCTTCGACACGTTCGGCTGGTTCGCCGACGACATCGAGACCTATGAGACGGTCGGCAAGCTGCTGCTTGGCCGCGACCCGCACCAGCACCCGCTCAACCGGCCGCTGTCGATCCGCTGGCTTGACGCCTTCGTCACGGGTCCGGCCGAAGCCGCCGAATATGCGCGCATGAAGGCGCTGGCCGCCGGCGTGATCGGCCAGCCGGTAGAGACCGAATACGCTTTCGCCTCGTTCCCCGACGAGCTTTACTGGTGCTTCCGCCGCCTGCAGGCCTTCGAGGCCTGGCGCGAGCATGGTCCCTGGATTTCGGCCGGCGGCCGGCTCAGCCCGGGCGTCGAGGAGCGTTTCGGCTTCGGCCGCACCATCGACGCCAAGACTGCCGCCACCGAAGCCGCGCGCCGCCTGGCGTTCCGGGCCGAATTCGCGGCGCTGCTCGGCAACAATGGCTTTCTGGTGCTGCCCACCGTTCCCGGCGCGGCGCCGCTCGCTTCAAGCACGCCCGAACAGTTTCAGGCTTATCGCGAAAGGGCGCTGCATCTCCTGTGTCTTTCCGGTCTTTCGGGCTTTCCGCAGATCACCTTGCCGGTCGGCTCCGTCGACGACGCGCCCTTCGGCCTTTCGCTGCTCGGCCCTTCCGGCAGCGACGTTGCCCTGATACGGCTCGGCCGCAGGATTCTCGACGCGGCACGAAAGGTCTGACCATGGACACATTGACGCGCATGCGCGCCTTCATCGACGTGGTCGAGGCGGAAGGCTTTTCGGCCGCGGCGCGCAAGATCGGCCGCTCCAAGGCGCTGTTGTCGAAATATGTGCGCGAGCTGGAGGACGAGCTCGGCGCGCTGCTGCTCAACCGCACCACGCGCCAGTTCTCGCTGACCGAAGCCGGCCACACCTATTATCAGCGCGCCTCCGAGATCGTGCGTGAGGTCGACAGCCTCGCCGAGGCTGTGCGCCAGTCTTCCGGCGACGTTCGCGGCAGGATCAAGCTGTCGGCCGCCCGCACCTTCGCCGATGCGCCGATCGGTCAGTCGCTGGTCGACTTCGCCAGGCAGCACCCCGACATCGTGCTCGACATCCATCTCGACGACCGCTTCGTCGACTTGGTCGAGGAAGGTTTCGACCTTGCCGTGCGCATCTCGCGGCTGGAGAACTCCTCGCTGATCGCCAGGCGGCTGGCGCCGTTCTCGGTCAGGCTTTGCGCGTCGCCGGAGCTGATCGCCAGGCACGGCAAGCCGACACGGCCGCAGGATCTGGCCAACATGCCCTGCATCGTCGACACCAACGGCCGCTCGCTGGCCAACTGGCGCTTCAAGGGCGAAGGCGAAGACTCCATCAGCGTCGCCGTTTCGGGCCCGATCGAGGTCAACAGCCCGATCGTGGCAAGAGCCGCCGCGCTCTCCGGCCTGGGCTTCGCCATGCTGCCGGATTTCGTCGCCGCCCCCGACGTCGCGTCCGGCAAGCTGGTCACCGCGCTCGACGATCGTCTCCTGGCGGGCACCGGCATCTTCGCCGTCTACCCGCACCGCCGCTATCTGCCGGCCAAGGTGAGGGTCCTCGTCGATTTCCTGGTGCAGTGGTTCAAGACGCGCGACGCAGCGTGATAACCCGCGTCCCAATTTCGCCCCCTTTATGTTAACTCTCGGGTCTCACTCCCGAAGTCGATGGAATCGCGGCCCGGAATGCATCTGAAACGGCAAGCAACCATGCTGGCTTCGGTCCTCGCGGCCACATTCGCCTCGGTCGAGCAGGCCGAAGTGCACCCGCATGTCTTCGCCGAGGCTCGCCTCAACGTCATCCTCAGCCAGGATCACCAAAGTGTGACGGCGCTGCGTCACCTTTGGCGCTTCGATGACCTTTTTTCGAGTACGGTGATGATGGAGTTCGACAAGAACTCCGATCTGAAACTTGACGACAAAGAGCTCAAGGAAGTGGCCGACACCGTCCATTCCTCGTTGGCCGAGTTCAACTATTTCCAGCTCGTCACCCAAGACGGCAAGGACGTGCCGATGGTGCCGCCGCCGCATCTGATGGCGAACTTCGACAACGACCAGCTGATCATCCTGTTCGAGTCGCAGCCGAAGACGCCGATCAAGCTCGCCGGCAAAGTCGACATCGGCGTCTACGATCCGACCTTCTATACGGCGATCGACTTCACCGACGACGCCAACCTTGCCGTCGAAGGCCTGCCATCGACCTGCACCAAAAAGGTCATCCGGCCCGATCCTGACGAGGCGATCAAGGAAAACCAGAAGACCCTGACGGAGGCGTTCTTCAACGATCCGACAGGCACCAACATGAGCAAGATCTTCGCCACCAAGCTCGAGTTGAACTGCCCGCCGGAAGGATGATTTGGTGATGAAACCGTCGCTGCGCGCAAGCAGGTTCTGCAAAAGTGTCTCACGGTTTTGCGATCGGAAGCTGCGACAAACAAGGGAATCCAAGCGGATATTCGTGGGGCATCCCACGAAAATCCGCTTAGCGCTCGGCCTCTTGGCCGCCACCCTGGTGATCGCCCATATGCCTGTCGTCGCGCACGCGCAAAGTTCGCTCGGCATCGGCACCAATGACGGCATGGCGCCGACCGCAACGGGTCCGTTCGCCCATATCCTGATGTGGATCAATCTGCGTCAGCAGGAGTTCTACCATTCGCTGGCGGCCGCCATGAAGGCGATGCGCCAGGACGGCAGCAAGCTCTGGCTGCTGATCGGCCTGTCCTTCGCCTATGGCATCTTCCACGCCGCCGGCCCCGGCCATGGCAAGGCGGTGATCTCCTCCTATATGGTCGCCAACGAAGTGGCGTTGAGACGCGGCATCATGCTCTCCTTCGTCTCGGCGATGCTGCAGGGGCTGACGGCGGTGGTCGTCATGATGCTTGCCTATTTCGTGCTGCGCGGCACCGCGATCTCGATGACCGACGCGGCCTGGTTCCTCGAAATCTCGAGCTACGTGCTGGTGACGCTGTTCGGCGCCTGGCTTTTGTGGCGCAAGCTCGGGCCGTCGATCCTGCGCCTGTTCGGCAGGACGCCTGCCTACAGCCTGTCGGCCGCTCATGCCGGTCATTCGCATGGCGGGCATGCAGGGCATTCGCACGCTCATGCGCATGCACTGCACGAGCATGACGATCACGATCACGCCGATCACGACCACGACCACCACGACCATGGCCCAGGCGAAGTCTGCGACGCCTGCGGTCATTCGCATGCGCCGGACCCGGCGATGCTTTCGGGCGACCGCTTCGACTGGCGCACGGCCTGGTCGGCGGTGGCCGCCGTCGGCATCCGCCCCTGCTCCGGCGCACTGATCGTGCTGAGCTTCGCGCTGCTCAACGGCCTGTGGGTCGGCGGACTGCTGTCGGTGCTGGCGATGTCGATCGGCACCGCGATCACCGTCTCGGCGCTGGCGACGATAGCGGTGCTGGCGAAGAACTGGGCCGTCTATTTCGCCGGCGACGGACGCCTCGGCAACCGCATCCATTCGATCGTCGAGATCGGCGGCGCGGCCTTCATCTTCCTGGTCGGCCTGCTGCTGTTGTCGGCCAGCCTGTCTGGCGGCGTCTGATTTAAGGCCGGCTCGCCAAGGTGCGTTGAGATTCAGGTCAGGCCGAGCCGAAAATGGTGGCTTCCGAGAACCGGAGCGGAGCGTACTTAAGTACGTGAGCACCGGAAGCGCAGGAGGCTGCCATTTGCAGGCCGGCCTCACCTGAATATCAATGCACCTTTCCGCCCAGCTCGTCCTCGATATGCGCGCGGATAATTTCGTCGAAACTGCTTTCGGCGGCGAAGCCGAGTTCCCTCGCCCGCCTGGCCTCGAACCGCGTCGGCCAGCCTTTGACAATCGACCAGACGGTCTCGTCGGGCTGCTCGCAGATCCGCTTCGCGACCTCGGCGCCGGCGATGCGCTCCAGCGCCTCGATCTGCTCGCCGACTGTGACGGCGACGCCCGGCATTGTGAGGTTGCGGCGCGGACCAACCCCGTCGCCGTCGATCTCGGCTGCATGGATGAGGAAATTCACCGCCGAACGCGGGCTGGCATGAGTATGCAGCACCGATCGCGGCACCGGCAGGATCGCCTCCTGGCCGGCGAGCGGCTCGCGGATGATGCCTGAGAAGAAGCTCGACGCCGCCTTGTTCGGCTTGCCGGGGCGGACGCAGATCGTCGGCAGCCGGATGCCGATGCCGTCGAAGAAACCGCGCCGCGTATAGTCGGCAAGCAGCGCTTCGCTCATCTGCTTCTGCGTGCCGTAGGAGGTGAGCGGCGTCGGATGGAATTCGTCAGGGATGACATCCGGAAACGGCGCGCCGAACACGGCGATCGACGAGGTGAAGACGAGGCGCGGCGCGAACGCCGCCAGCCGCACGGCGTCGAACAGGGCGCGCGTGCCGTCGAGATTGACGCGGTAGCCGAGGTCGAAATTAGCCTCCGCCTCGCCCGAGACGATGCCCGCCAGATGGAAGATCACATCCGGGCGCGGAGCCACGAGAGCGGACATGGCGCCGGGCGCGGAAAGATCGCCGGTGTGGATCGAAACATCGACGCCGGCGATCTCCGGCGCCGGCGGCGCCGCGATGTCATGCAGGTCGAGCGCCGTGATCTTGCGCCCGCGCAAGGCACCGTCCCTGGCCAGCCGTGCGATAAGCTTGCGGCCCACCATGCCGGCGGCGCCCGTGATCAGAATTCTCATCCTCAGAGACCTTTCTTGCGCTGGCTGCGTCCGCGCAGCCACAGGACGACGAACAACCCCACCATGAAGATGACGGCAATAACGGCTGCCAACACCATCGATACCTTGCCCGCGGCCAGCATGATGACCGGCAGGAAATAGGCTGCGAGGCCGAACAGGAGCAGTATCACGGCCGCGGCGGTCGCCGCGTTGCGGGTGTCACGATCCATCAGCTGGCGGTCTTCGGTTCGAGGCTGTTCGGGTTCATCATCACGCCGCGATCAGTGATAGTGCCGGCGATCGCGCGGCGCATCATGCGCATGGTCGTGATTATGATGGTGGTCGTGCTCGTCATGGCTGTCCGCGCATTGGCCGAATTCGGGTTCGACAGTGGCATGCTCGATGCCATGCTCGGCCGCAAGCCGTTTCTTGATGGCGCTCACCGCGGCATGCGCATCGACGCCGTCGTTCAGGCAAGCATGCAGCGTCGCCATGTTGCTGGTCCCGTCGAGCGACCAGACATGCATATGGTGCACCTCGCGCACGCCCTTGACCGCGCCTTCGATGTCCTTGGCGATCAGGTCGCGATCGAGGCTGGCCGGCACGCCTTCGAGCAGGACGTGGGCCGCCTGGCGCATCAGCGACCATGCCGTCGACAGAATGAGCAGCGACACCAGCACCGACAGGATCGGATCGATGGGCGTCCAGCCGGTTGCCAGGATGATGAGGGCTGCCGCGATTGCCGCGGCCGAGCCAAGCAGGTCGCCCAGCACATGCAGGATGGCGCCGCGCATGTTGAGGCTTTCCCGATCGCCGCCATGCAGCACGAAGAAGGAGGCGATGTTGACCAGAAGGCCTGCCACCGCCACCACCAGCATCGGCCCGCCAAGCACCGGCGCCGGATTCATCAGCCGCCCCCAGGCCTCGTAGACGATCCAGAGCGCGACGACGAAGATGGCGATGCCATTGGTGTAGGCGATCAGCGTCTTCACCCGGGCGAAGCCATAGGTGAGACGGCCGGTGGCCGGACGGCCCGTCAGGTGGAAGGCATACCAGGCAAGACCGAGCGCGATGGCGTCGGCCAACATGTGCCCGGCATCGGCGACCAGCGCCAGCGATCCGGTCAGCCAGCCGCCCAGTGCCTCGGCGACCATGAAGCCCGCGGTCAGGCAGGTCGCGATCAGCACCCGTTTCTTGTCGGTCGAGCCATGCACATGGCTGTGACCGGCCGGGCCATGATCGTGCGAAGCGTGGTCATGCGCCATCGCTGAACTCCTGTCACGCGCCGAAATCAGCGCGGAAATCCTCGAGCCGCCGCCTCTGGCCGCCTGCTCCGTCGAAATTCGCCGGATCGAGCCAGCCCTCATAGGCTTTGCGCAAGGCCGGCCATTCCTTGTCGATGATCGAATACCATGCCGTGTCGCGGCTTTCACCCTTGACCACAAGGTGTTGTCGGAAGATGCCTTCGAACTTGAAGCCGAAGCGCTCGGCGGCGCGCTTCGATGGTTCGTTACGGTTGTTGCACTTCCACTCGTAACGGCGGTAGCCGAGATCGTCGAAGAGATATTTCGCAAACAGGAACTGCGCCTCGGTCGCGGCCGGCTTGCGCGAGATCAGCGGACCCCAATAGATGTTGCCGATTTCGCCGACGCCGTTATTGGCGTCGATGCGCATCAGCGTCTGACGCCCGGCGATCTTGCCGCTCGCTCTGTCGATGACGGTGAAGAACAGCGGGTCCTCGCTCGCTTCGGCCTTGTCCAGCCAGGGCTGGAAGGCCGCGCGGGTCTCCGGCGGATAGTCCGGCAGCCAGGCGAAACGTCCGCCGGCGTCGGGCACCGACGACGCTTCGTAAAGACCATCGCCATGCCTTGCCGCGCTCAGCGGCTCGAGCCTGACCGTGCGTCCCTCGATCGGCTTTCGTTCCGGCCGCGGGCGCGGCTGCCAATTCTTCAGATCTTCCGACACGGCCACTCCAATCCGTTTGACTTTTGCTGGCGGACGGTCACAAAAACGCTCGCTCACAGAAAGAACCACAGGGACGGGAAAAATGCTCCACACGATCGCGGCCTTCGACCGTCTCGGCGAGGAAAATGCCTTCGCGGTGCTGGCGAGGGCTACCGCGCTTGCCCATCAGGGTCGCGATATCGTCAATCTCGGCATCGGCCAGCCCGACTTCAAGACGCCGCAGCACATTGTCGAGGCGGCGATCAAGGCGCTGCGCGACGGCCACCATGGCTACACGCCGGCAAACGGCCTCTTGGCCACTCGCGAGGCGGTTGTGCGCCGCACTCTGACCACCACCGGCGTCGAGGTGTCGCCCGAGAACGTGATGATCCTGCCCGGCGGCAAGCCGACCATGTTCGCCGCGATCCTGATGTTCGGCGAGGCCGGCACCGAGATCCTCTACCCCGATCCCGGCTTTCCGATCTACCGCTCGATGATCGAGTTCACCGGCGCGACGCCGGTGCCGGTGCCGATCCGCGAGGAAAACGGCTTTGCCTTCTCGGCCGACGAGACGCTGGCGCTGATCACGCCCAGGACCAGGCTGCTGATCCTCAACTCGCCCGCCAATCCGACCGGCGGCGTCACCCCGCGGGCCGAGATCGAGAAGCTGGTCAAGGGCCTGGAGAAGCACCCTGGGGTCGCGATCATGTCCGACGAGATTTATGACGTCATGACCTATGATGGCGAGACCCACTGCTCGCTACTCAACTTCCCCGAGATCCGCGACCGGCTGATCGTGCTCAACGGCTGGTCGAAGACCTGGGCGATGACCGGCTGGCGCATGGGCTGGTCGATCTGGCCGAACGGCGACAAGGGTGCGCATCTCTACGACAAGGTTCGCAAGCTGGCGGTGAACTGC
The DNA here is from genome assembly GCF_006439455.1 of Mesorhizobium sp. B2-9-1. Taxonomy (NCBI): domain Bacteria; kingdom Pseudomonadati; phylum Pseudomonadota; class Alphaproteobacteria; order Hyphomicrobiales; family Phyllobacteriaceae; genus Mesorhizobium; species Mesorhizobium sp. B2-9-1. Next base: position 153,786 of record NZ_VFTP01000005.1, read on the forward strand.
TGGTCCTGCGTCAACGCGCCGAGCCAGTATGCCGGCATCGCCGCGATCGACGGCCCGCAGGACGACGTCGAAAAGATGATGCGCGCCTTCGACAACCGCAGGAAGATCGTGGTCGAAGGGCTGAACGCGCTGCCGGGCATTTCCTGCATCACGCCGAAGGGCGCCTTCTATGCCTTCCCCAATGTCTCGAAGACCGGCTGGAAGGCCAAGAAGCTTGCCTCGGCGCTACTCGAGGATGCCGGCGTGGCGCTCATCGGCGGCCCCGATTTCGGCGTGCTCGGCGAAGGCTATATCCGGCTTTCCTACGCCAATTCCGAGGAGAACATCCTGCGCGCGCTGGAGCGGATCGAGGCGTTTTTGGCAAAGTGAGCTCGGTTCCCTCGGTCGGCGATGTTCCCCTCTGGTGAGTGGCTCGCCCCGAGCCACCATTATTGCATCCTTGCGGCCGGCCGGAATCCGCCGGCATGGTCTTTGCAAACATCGTCACCGCATGATGACCGGGCGCAGGCAGGTGTTTGATCCAGCGCAAGGTGCCGGACTGCCCCACGTCGTAGGATTACGCATGCAACGTCAGGACAGACCCCATGCGCAAAGGCTTGATGAAATCGGCGGCCGCAATCAGCGGCGTCTTGGCCCTTGTCCCCGGGGCCGCGTGTGCACAGGCATTGGATGCCGACAGATATGCCTATGGTCCTGGGATGATGTGGTGGGGCGGAGGTTGGGCGATGATTTTCGGTCCGTTGTTCATGATCCTCTTTTTCGTCGTCCTTGTGGGTGCCGTCACCCGCTGGCAGCGGGGGCCGGGCGCGGTGCCACCCCATCAGACGTCGCCGGGTCGCACGCCTCTCGACATTCTCAAGGAGCGCTTTGCGCGCGGCGAGATCGACAAGAACGAGTTCGAGGAACGCCGCCGAGTGCTCGGCGACTAAAGCAATTCCAGGAAAAGTGTGAGCGGTTAGGCCCGGCGCCGCCGGCTCATCCGCGCCCGACAAACGGCATCTTCGTCGCCATCACGGTCATGAACAGCACATTGGCGTCGAGCGGCAGGCTGGCCATATGCAGCACCGCGTCGGCGACGCGCTGCACATCCATCACCGCTTCGGCGGCGATCGAGCCATTGGCCTGCGGCACGCCCACCGTCATCGGCTGCGCCATCTCGGTCAGCGCATTGCCGATGTCGATCTGGCCGCAGGCGATGTCGAAGGGCCGGCCGTCGAGCGCCAGCGTCCTGGTGAGCCCGGTGATCGCGTGCTTGGTCGCCGTATAGGGCGCGGAGCCCGGGCGCGGCGCATAGGCCGACACCGAGCCGTTGTTGATGATGCGGCCGCCCATCGGCTTCTGCCGACGCATGGCGCCGAAGGCTGCGCGAGCGCACAGGAACGATCCCGTCAGGTTGACGCCGACGACATCGTTCCAGACTTCGACCGGGATCTCGTCGATCAGTGTCGACTTGTAGCCCATGCCGGCATTGTTGAAGAGCAGGTCGACGCGGCCGAAGCCTTCGAGCACGGTCTCGAACATGTCGTCGACTTCCTCGGCCTTGCTGATGTCGCAGGAGATGGCCAATGCCTTGGCCTGCGTCTTGCCCGCATCGGCGATCGCCTCTTCCAGCAGCGTCTTGCGGCGGCCGCAGAACACCGTGTTCCAGCCTGCCTTGAGCAGCGCCGTCGCGACGCTCTTGCCGATGCCGGTGCCGGCGCCGGTAACGATGGCGGTCTTCTCTGCTATGGCTGTCATCGCCGTCCTCCGGTCATGGATGGAAAGACGTGGCATCGCAAATGGCAGGGATGATGGCAAGCCGCTGTTGGCAACAAAGAAAAGGCCAACAAAAAGGGCGGCCATTGGCGACCGCCCCGATCTGAACCGCGCTTGGGAGGAGGAAAAGCCGGTCCGACTGATTAGAATGATGCGCTTGCTGGGTTAACGGAAGATTAACGACCGGCAAGGCGTCCCCGAAGGACGTTTACCAAGCCGAATCACCACGGTGAATTGGGCGCCGTTCCGGCCGGCACCTTGGCCGCCGAAACCGTCGCCTCGACATGATCGACCAGGGCGTCCGGCAGGCCGAGGCGGCCGGCGAGCAGGTCGAGATAACCGCGCTCGGTGCGCGTGTCGGGATCGATGGTAAGCCGCGAGGCGGTGTAGAGCTCGAGCTTCTGCGCATCGGTCTTGGCGCCGGCGACCAGCGTGTCGAGATCGAGCGGGCTTTCGAGCTCGGCAAGCAGGAACTTTTCCGCTTCGGCGCCGATGCCCGCGAGCTTGAGCTTGTCGGCGATCTTCTTGCGCTCGTCATCATCGACATGGCCGTCGGCCTTCGCCGCCGAGATCATCGCCCTGACCAGCGTCAGCGTGAACTCGGCCTCGCCCTGCGGCGCCTGCGAGGGGTGGAAGGCCGTGTCGGCCGGCGGTGGTAACAGTTCCGGCTCGCCGGCGGCCGGCGCCGGCTCCTTGCCGGCCTTGTAGTTCTGATAAGCCTTGTAGGCGAGGCCTCCGATCGCAGCCAGGCCGCCGAGCTTGACGGCCGCGCCCGTCACCTGCCGGCCAGTGCCGGTGCCGAGCAGCACGGCTGCCAGCGCGCCGGCGGCGAGCGGATTGTCCTTCGCCATCTGCACCGCCTGCCCCGCCTTGTCGCGGACAGTCGAGCCGGTCCCGGGGATTTGCGAGCCGAGAAGGTCGTCGAGCAGCTTCTTGGGATCGAGCATCAATGCCTCCAGAATGGGCCCGGCCGAACGCGCCCGGGCAGGGTTTCGGACCGGCAAGAGGTAGGCCCCGTGCATCGACATTACAATGACGGGGGCAGCTTTTCGCTCGCAGAACTGGCCGCTCTAATTGCCGATATGGCGCTTGCCGCCGCGCGCTTGCGCCAGCTCGACCTGGCGGTGGCGTTCGGCATAGCGCTCGCGATCCTCGTCGGAGCGCGCTTCAAAGCAATGCGGGCATGAGACGCCGATTGCGTATTTCGGCGACAGCCGGTCCTCGACCGTCAGCGGATGCCGGCAAGCCCGGCAGAGCTCCGCCTCCCCCTCGACCAGACCATGCGAGACGGAGACCCGCTCGTCGAACACGAAACATTCGCCTTGCCAGAGGCTCTCTTCGGCCGGCACGTCCTCCAGATATTTCAGGATGCCGCCCTTGAGATGGAAGACGTCTTTGAGGCCGAGCGACTTCACATAGGCCGTCGCCTTCTCGCAGCGAATGCCGCCGGTGCAGAACATCGCCACCTTGCGGCCTTCGAGCTCTCCACGATGCTGCTCGACCCAGGCGGGGAACTCGCGGAAGCTGGTGGTCTTGGGATCGACCGCGCCCTGGAAAGTGCCGAGCGAGACTTCGTAGGCGTTGCGCGTATCGACGACGAGCGTGCCGGCATCCGATATCAGCGCGTTCCAGTCGGCCGGCGCGACATAGGTGCCGGCGCGCGCCGCCGGATCGATGTCCTCGACGCCCATGGTGACGATCTCGCGCTTCAGCCGCACCTTCATGCGGTGGAACGGCATTTCGGCGGCGGCGCTGTATTTGATTTCGAGACCGGCAAGGCCTTCGACGGCTTGCAGATGGTCGATCAGCGCGGCAACCGCGTCCTCGCTGCCGGCAACGGTGCCGTTGATGCCTTCATGCGCCAGAAGCAGCGTGCCCTTGATGCCGCGCCCGCAGCAGAATGCGGCAAGCGGCGCTCGAAGGGCCTCGTATCCGTCGAGCCGCGCGAATTTATAGAGCGCGGCGACGCGGACTGGCTGAATTTCCATGGCTGTTGTCATGGTCATGCCACTAGACCGTGGTGAAAGCGGTTTCAAGGCGGAGGAGGCTCAAAAGCCGTCGGCGATCCGCTGCGCGGCATCGCGACACGCTGGGCCTTCGTGGACTTGGCAAATGCCTTCTGCTAATCGGTTTAAAATGATCGAGATGGAGACCAGCACATGACCAGCAAGACCGAAAAGCTCCTGTCGCTTCTCAACGGTCAACCGGTCATCCCGGTGCTGAAGATCGCCAATGTCGCGGACGCGGTGCCGCTCGCCCGCGCTTTGTCGCGCGGTGGCCTGCCGGCGATCGAGATCACGCTGCGGACCGCCGATGCGCTGGAAGCGATCCGCCGTGTGGCCGCCGAGGTCGAGGAAGCCTTGGTCGGCGCCGGCACCATTCTAGACGCGAAGCAGTTCGACGAAGCAGCCCGCGCCGGTTCGAAATTCATCGTCAGCCCTGGCATTACCGGCCAGCTTCTCGACGCGGCCAAGGACAGCCCCGTGCCGCTGCTGCCCGGCGCCATCACGCCCGGCGAGATCATGGCCGCGCGCGAAGCAGGCCTGCGCTTTCTGAAATTCTTCCCGGCCGAGCAGTCCGGCGGCATCGCTTCGCTGAAGGCTTTCGCCTCGCCTCTGGCGGACGTGAAATTCTGCCCGACCGGCGGCATCACCGCCAGGAATGCCGCCGACTATCTGAGCCTGCCCAACGTCATCTGCGTCGGCGGCTCCTGGGTCGCGCCCGACGATCTCATCAGGGCCGGCAAGTGGGACGAGATCGAAGCACTCGCGCGCGAGGCGAGCAAGCTCGCCAATTAATCCGCCGGATCACCAGGGCAACGGGCCGTTCTCGTCGAAATAGCCGCCCGTCGGTCCGCCGGCCTCCAGCGTCGCCAGCCGCACGATGATCTCGGCCGCCTGCTGGACAGTGCGGTGCCCCCTGCCCCCGTTCAGGTCTGTCGCAGTGTAACCGGGAGCAGCGGCGTTGACCGCTATGCCGCGCGGCGAAAGTTCCCTGGCGAAGGCCACCGTGACGGCATTGAGCGCCGTCTTCGAGCTGCCATAACTCATGAGATTGGGCGACTGGCTGTCGCCGGACGCGCGCGCGATCGAGCCCATATAGCTGCTGACCATGACGACCCGGGCTGCGGGCGTTGCCAGGAGCAGCGGCAGAAACGCCTGTGTGACCCGAACCGGGCCGAAGACGTTGACGTCATAGGTGGCTTTCATGTCATCGACACTCTCGCGGCTCGGCGGCCGCTCATAGCGGCCGTCCGGGCCGAGCGCCTCGACATAGCCGGGTGCAAAGCCTGCATTGTTGACCAGCACCTCCAAGGCAGGCGCCCGCGCCGCGACTGTCTTGACCGCGGCCGCCACGCTATCGTTGCTGGTAACGTCGAGTTCGAGCCACTCGACGTCGAACCCTTCGCCGCGCAGTGCCTGCGCCGCGGCCTCGCCGCGCTCGGCGTCGCGAGCACCGAGCCACACCTTGAATCCCATGGCGGCCAGCCGCTTGGCGGTCTCGAGCCCGATACCTTTGTTGGCGCCGGTCACCAGCGCGTTCTTTTGCGTCGTCATTCCAGGTCTCCTTCTTGGCGACCTAGACATGGCATCAACCGACCTGCTTCGCGCGCCGGATCCTCGCGTCCTCTTGCCTAATCCTCTCAGGTGCGCGTCTTCGCGTCACCAGGTGCGCGTCTTCGCGTCACCAAGGTGCCGCGTCACATGGTTGCGCGGTCTGCATGGATCGCACATGCTGCAGCGATGAACGAAACGCTGCACGAATTGATCGTGATCGCCGGCCGCCATGCGCGCGGACGGCGGACGAAGACCGCTATCCCGCGCGTTACGATCGGCCGCAGCGAAGTCCCGACGCCGCCGCTGCCCGAGCTCTGTCAGCCGACCACGCTCTTTGTCCTGCAGGGAACCAAAACGGTGCTGATCGGCGACCGCACGCTTGCCTACGGCGCCGGCAGCTATTTCGTCTACGCGGTCGAGACACCCGCCACCAGCCAGTTGCTCGAGGCGAGCGTCGCGCAGCCTTATATGGCCGTCGCATTGTCACTCAACACCGAGCTGATCGCAGGCCTGCTCATCGACCACAAGCCGGCGATCGATGGCGATAGCTTCGTGACCAATCAAGTCGATGACTTGCTGCTCGACGCGTGGCGCCGGATGCTGCGGCTGCTCGACACGCAGGCCGAGATTCCTGTTCTGGCGCCGATGCTCGAACGCGAGATCGCGTTCCGGCTTTTGCAAGGCCCGCAGGGCGAAAAGCTGCGCCAGCTCGCGCGCGCCGACGGCCGCCTTTCGCAAATCCGCCGCGCCACCGCCTGGATCCGGGCGCATTACAACGAGCCTATCGATGTGACGCAACTGGCCGAGCTGTCACATATGAGCAATGCCGCCTTTCATCGCCATTTCAAGGCGGCGACGGCGATGAGCCCGATCCAGTATCAGAAGCAGCTTCGTCTATTGGAGGCGCGCCATCTGCTGATCGCCAAACCGGGCAGCGCGGCGCTTGTCGCCTTCACCGTCGGATACGAAAGCGCCTCCCAGTTCAGCCGCGAATATGCGCGTCAGTTTGGATTGCCGCCCGCGCGCGACGCCGCGCGACTTCTGGCCAAGGGCGAAGCGGCTGCGCTGGAAGTCGACTGAGCATGAAAGACCCGGCCGGCTTGCACCGACCGGGATTAGGACCTGGATGCAATCAGTGGCCGCGTTGGGTCTGGCAGGATCGCTATTTCGTCTGGAAGCGCGCGACCGAGAGGAACTTCACCGCGTTGCCCGTGAACCGGCTTGCGTCCGGCACCCCGCCATCCGCCTGGAAGCCGGCCGTATACACTTCGCTCGGCGGCGTATGCACGATGTTGTAGGCATAGCGCGGCGCTGTCGTCGGGTCGGATACCGTGGCAATGTTGACGCCGCTGCCCAACGCCCAGCGCGCGGCTTGCGGCGGCGTCGCCACCACCATGGCCTTGGGCCCGGGCTTCAGATCGTGGGCAGACGCCCTGGCTTCCTTGGCCGTCGTCTTCACGCCGGCGCCAATCGCCTGCGCCGGATCGCTCCCGGCCGGGAGCGCGGCAATGACCTGGCGCGGCGAGGCCGCATCGACGCCCGACGGATCGTTGAACGCGGAGCGCGGCTCCCGCTCGGTCAGCGACGCAAGCTGGTATTCGGCGCCGCCGACGCCATCGGCCTCGACAGTGGCATTGGCCTGTTCGAGAACGGCTTTGATCTCGTCCTGCTTGCCGGGCTGCGGCCGCGCGGTCGGCAGCACGGAGAACGCGTCGGTCGCGCTCTTGTCCTGCGAAGCGGTTTCGGCCAGCGCCAGAAGCACGTTCTTGTCCTTCGGCACCAGTTCGGCCAGCGTCGAGCGGTCGGGACGCCAGGTCGGCAGCGGGATGTTGTTGACCGCTACCTGCGCCGGGTCGGCGCTCGCGGCCTCAGCGGCACTGGCCGTGCCGAACGGAACCTTGCCGGGCACGGGCGCCTGCGCCGTCGAAACCGCCTGCTCGGTCGTCGCCGAGGCATCCGCCATGGCGAACGGCACGTTCTGCGGCGTCTGCTGGCCGACATCGACCTTCGGACGCGGCGCGAAGTCGGGCAACGGGATTTCCTTGGGCGGCAGGGCGGCGATGATCGTCTCCGGCGTATCCTGCTGCGGCTGCTGCTGCTCGTCGGCGCTGTCATCCGCGATCTGCGGGATGCTGGCGCGCTTGGCATCCTTCGGCGAGACAATCGCGATGCCCGGAAGATTGCTGTCGCGTGCCGTGGCGGCGCTCGCGACCTGAACCTGCTTCACGGCTTTCCGCTGGGGCGCCGGGGCACTTTCGTCGGCGGCGTCGTCGGCCTCGTCGGCACCGCCGCCGAACAAGGCCGCAAGCAGGCCGCCGGAGCGCTTGGTAGAGCCGCCGGCGCTGGCCAGTTCGATGTTCGGGGTGCCGGCTCCCTTGCGGGCCTGGTACGCTGCCACCGCTTGCTCATAGCCGGGCAGCGGGCGTCCGTCGCTCGGCACATGCAGCGTTTTGCCGTTGGGGAACAGGCTGACCAGTTCCTGGCGGCTGATGCCCGGCCAATGGCGCACGTTGCCGACGTCCATATGCACGAAGGGCGAACCGGAAGTCGGGTAATAGCCAACGCCGCCGCCCTGCATCTTAAGGCCGATGTTGCGTAGTTTCTTCAATGGCACGCCGGGAATGTAGAAATCCATCGCCTTGCCCAGCATGTGCTGGCTCTTCTCGGCGACGCCGCGGCTGCGCGAGCGCAGCAGCGCGTTGGTCGACGGCGAGCGATAGCCGCAGACGACCTGGATATAGTCGGTCGCGCCGCTTTCGCGATAGGCTTCCCAGACGAGGTCGAGCAGCCGCGGGTCCATCTTGGTCGGCTCGTTGCGGCGCCAGTCGCGCAGGATGATGTTGATCTTGCGCAGGCCTTCGGGATCGTAGCGGCCATTGCGCTTGTAGACGATCTCGGCCTTCTCGTGGGTGTGCAGGTGATAAAGCTTGAGCGTACGAACCTCGGCCCGGGCGCCCGATGTCGCCGCGGACAGAAAACCGACGGCCAAAATCACGAACGTCAGCCACCTCGGCCAGACGCTCATGTGAAAATGCCGCCCGTTTTTATGTCGTTCGACTTCGTTCAAATCAAAAGGCCTTGCAGGCTGCCGTTTGTCCCCGGATTTGACCAAACGGATGCGTGGTTTTCACATCCGAATATCGATCCTAATGGTTAATCATCGTTTATTGAAGCCGAAATGCGGTAACACCGTGGCGATATCCCGTCAAAAATGATGCACAGCATTTCGTGGTAAACCGCTGGTTTATATCAACAATCCGGCCTCGCTCAGAACACGATCTGTTACCGTTAGCGTTAATGCGTGATCCTCGGCAACGCCAACCGCTGAAAACCAAGCGTTTTCAGGTCAAAAGCGACAATTTGACTCGGATTTTAGGCAGGCAAGCTGGTTCGAGCCTTGCCTGTCACGAGGCAAGCCGGTCGACGCGACCAGCTTCGGGATCAATGCCATATTCCTTCAACTTGCGGTAGAGCGTCGAGCGGCCGATGCCCAACCGGCGGGCGACTTCGCTCATCTGGCCGTTGTAATGGTCGATCGCAAGTTTGATCATCTCGAGTTCGACGTCGGCCAGCGCCCGCACATTGCCGCGCTCATCGAGCGCGCGAAGCGTTCCGAAACGCGGCTGCGGCCTGGCTGACGCCTCGCCGTCGGACAAGGCAAGCCCCGTCGTGTCGGCAACCTCATCCCCATGCAGCGTCGCATCCGCAACCGTATCGGTGATGGCGGACCCCGGTTCCGCCTCGAGATTGACCGTTCCTTCCACCTGCGCCCGGATCTGCGGGAATTCCTCCTCTGTCAGCACGTCGCCCTCGGCAAGCACCGACGCCCTGAAGACTGCATTTTCCAGCTGGCGGATGTTGCCCGGCCAGTCATAGGCCTGGAGCATCGCAAGCGCCGTGGCAGATATGCCGGCAAGGCGGCGGCGCGGATCGGTCGGAGCGACCTTTTCCATGAAATGCCGGACCAGGTAGGGAATGTCGTCGCGTCGGTCGCGCAGCGGCGGCACGAAGATCGGGTAGACGTTCAGCCGGTAGAAGAGGTCCTCGCGGAACTTGCCGTCCTTGACCTGCTGCAGAAGGTTGCGATGCGTGGCCGAGATCAGCCTTATATCGACCTTGACGGTCGAGCGGCCGCCGACAGGATCGACCTCGCCTTCCTGCACGGCGCGCAAAAGCTTGACCTGGACGTCGAGCGGCAGGTCGCCGATCTCGTCGAGGAACAGCGTGCCCGAATGCGCCTCGACGAATTTGCCGGTGTGCTTTTCGGAGGCGCCGGTGAACGAGCCCTTCTCATGGCCGAACAGGATCGATTCGACCAGATTGTCGGGGATAGCGCCGCAATTGACCGTGACGAAGGGCTTTGAGCGGCGGTCGCCGCTGCCCTGGATGGCGCGCGCCACCAGTTCCTTGCCGACGCCGGATTCGCCCTCGATCAGGATCGGGATGTTGGAGGCCGCCGCCTTCTGCCCGAGGCGTATCACACGGTCCATTGCCGGGCTGCGCGTGATCATGTCCTTGAAGGTGAGATGGCCGCCGCCGCGCCGTCGCGACGCACGCTTCATCTCGTCCTCGACGGCTTCCACCTTGAGCGCGTTGGAGATCGCGGTCTGCAGCCTGTCGGGCGACGCCGGCTTGACGACGAAGTCGAAGGCGCCGTGCCGCATCGCCGAGACGACGGTTTCGATGCCGCCCTGGGCGGTCTGCACGATGACGGGAATGTTGATGGCGCGCTCGCGCATCGCCTTCAGCACGCCGATGCCGTCGAGACCGGGCATGACGAGATCGAGAATGACGACGGAGACCTCGGGCGCGTTCGGCCCGTCGAGCACGTCGAGGCCGGCGGCGCCGCTGTCCGTGACGATCGCGGTGTGGCCGAACTTGGTCAACGCGGCCTCGACCAGCCTGCGCTGTACCGGATCGTCATCGACTATGAGTATGGAACCTGTCATGACTGTTTGAGTTGTCCGCCCGAGAAAATCCCATGGATCATCTTGGCACAGGGTTCTAAATAAGGTTTCAAAAAACCCGGTGAACGAATTCCTTAGGATTTGACCGGCTTCTCCTTTCCCTTTGATTCTGGCTCTTGGCTCAAAGAAGGTATCGTCGATGCGCATGATGTTTGGTCGGCGGCTTGCGGCCCCAGCGTCCGGCCAGGGCGCGGCGGAGCTTGGCGACCTGCCGGAGTGGAATCTCGCCGATCTCTATTCGGGCATGGAAGCGCCCGAGTTGAAGCGCGACATCGCCAAGGCGGCCAGCGACGCCATCACCTTCGAAGCCCGCTGGAAGGGCACTTTGGCGACCGAGGCCGGGCGCGGTGGAGCCGGCCGGCTCGGCGAGGCGCTTAAGACCTATGAGGCGCTCGAGGAACTGATCGGCCGCATCGTCTCCTATGCGGGGCTCGTCTATGCCGGCAACACCGCCGATCCGCAGCGCGCCAAGCTCTATGGCGATGTCCAGGAAAAGATGACGGATGCCAGCGCCCATCTCCTGTTCTTCGCGCTCGAGCTGAACCTGATCGACGATGCGGCGATCGAGAACGCCTTGGCCGCCGACAAGGCCTTCGGCCACTACCGGCCTTGGGTGCTCGACCTCAGGAAGGACAAGCCCTACCAGCTCGAGGATCGCGTCGAGCAGTTGTTCCACGAAAAGTCGGTCACCGGGCGGGGCGCCTGGAACCGCCTGTTCGACGAGACGATGACCGACCTGCGCTTCGACGTCGACGGCGAGGAGCTGACGCTCGAGCCGGCGCTGAACCGACTGCAGGATGCCAATGGCGAGGTGCGCCGCCGTGCATCCGAGGCGCTCGCGGCGACCTTCCGCAAGAACCTGCGCACCTTCACCCTCATCACCAATACCTTAGCCAAGGACAAGGAAATCTCCGACCGCTGGCGCGGCTTCCAGGATATCGCCGACTCGCGCCATCTCGCCAACCGCGTCGAGCGCGAGGTTGTCGACGCGCTGGCCGCGGCCGTGCGCGAGGCCTATCCGCGGCTGTCGCACCGCTACTACGCGATGAAGGCGCGCTGGCTCGGCATGGAAGTGATGAACCACTGGGACCGCAACGCGCCGCTGCCGGAGACGCCGCAGGCGGTGATCCGCTGGGACGACGCCAGGGACACGGTGCTTTCCGCCTATCAACGCTTCTCGCCCGACATGGCCGAAATCGCCCGTGGCTTTTTCGATCGCAGATGGATCGACGCGCCGGTGCGGCCGGGCAAGTCGCCCGGCGCCTTCGCGCATCCGACGGTGCCGTCGGCCCATCCTTATGTGCTGCTGAATTATATGGGCAAGCCGCGCGATGTGATGACGCTGGCGCATGAGCTCGGCCATGGCGTGCACCAGGTGCTGGCCGCGGGCCAGGGCGCGCTGATGGCCTCGACGCCGCTGACGCTGGCCGAGACCGCCTCCGTCTTCGGCGAGATGCTGACTTTCCGTTCGCTGCTCGAGCAGACCGCCGACCGCCGCGAGCGCAAGGCCATGCTCGCCCAGAAGGTCGAGGACATGATCAACACGGTCGTGCGCCAGATCGCCTTCTACGAGTTCGAGCGCAAGGTGCATGCCGAGCGCAAGAACGGCGAGCTGACCTCGGACAGGCTCGGCGAATTCTGGCTGGAGGTGCAGGCCGAGAGCCTGGGGCCGGCGATCAAGCTGCGCGAGGGCTACGAGGTCTTCTGGACCTACATCCCGCACTTCATCCACTCCCCTTTCTACGTCTATGCGTATGCCTTCGGCGATTGCCTGGTGAATTCGCTATACGCCGTCTACCAGAATGCCGAGCGCGGATTTCAGGAGAAGTATTTCGAGATGCTGCGCGCCGGCGGCACGAAGCATCATTCCGAGCTTCTGGCGCCCTTCGGCCTCGACGCCACCGATCCCGCTTTCTGGCAGATCGGCCTTGGCGTGATCGGTTCGCTGATCGACGAATTGGAGACGCTCGACAATTGACGACAGCAACGGCGCAGGGATCGACCGTAATAGTTTAGCCGGAACGCATATTAGCAGGATCTATTCTTACCCTAAATAGCTGTTCTTGAATAACTCTCCGGCGCATTTTTCAACTAGCTTTCGACAAGCCATATGATAGCGTCCGGCCTCAAGCTCAGCCGGACGCATCGCGCAGGCCAGAGATGGCTGGCCGCGCCGCCACGGCGAATGCGATGACGGCCGTCGGCTTCGGACAAGGCCAACGCCGATGGCTCGATTGAAGCCGGCGATTGCGCCGATCACGGAACCTTTGACGATCCCTGGCGTGAGCTCGCCTTTCCGGGCCTCGGCCGACAGATCGAACTGGAGAGGGAAATGAGCACTTTCTTTTACATGCTCCTGGCGTTCGTTGTGGGTGTCCTGGTCGGCTGGTTCATCTGGGGCCGTCTGCGCGGCGAGCTCGACAGCCTGCGTGGCGATCTCGACCGCACGCGAGGCGAGCGCGACAGGCTGCGCGCCGATAGCGATCGGTTGAAGGGCGAGCTCGACGCCAGCGGCCGTGCCCGCGCCGATCTCGAAAGCCGGCTGCGCGATACGCCTTCCGCCAAGGCCGGCGCCGACAAGGCCGCCACGCCGGCGCCGGCGGCGCTGATGTCGACGACGTCGGCGACGGCAAAGGCCAGGCCCACAAAGCCCGCCACTGCAAAGAAGCCGGCCGCAATGAAGACTGCAGCGGCACCGAAGCCGGCGGCCAAGGCCGCCGCGCCGAAGAAGGCGGCAGCGCCCGCGGCAAAGAAAGCGGCAGCGCCGCAGGCCAAGTCCGGCAAGGCAGACAATCTGCGCCGCCTCATCGGCATCGGTCCGGTCAATGAAAGGCTGCTCAAAGGCCAGGGCGTCACCACCTACGCCCAGATCGCCGCCTGGACCGCCGCCGACGTCAAACGCATCGAGGAGGTGCTCAATTTCGACGGCCGCATCGCGCGCGAAAAATGGATCGAGCAGGCCAAGCTTCTCGCCGCCGGCGATGAAGCGGAGTTTGCCCGGCAGTTCCCAACAGCTGGAACCGCAAATAACACCTGAACATCGAGCCGGCATGGCAAACGCCGTCGATTGGCCAGAGACACCGCCACTTCGTCATCCTATGGCGTAGCAAGGAGCGAAGCGACGCAGCGCAGACCATAGGATCCATTCCGTGAAGTCGAGGCGTTGCCACGCTGCAGAATTCTGCTCCGCAGCACCCACGGTTAAAGTCGCGGAATGGATCCTCGGGTCTGCGCGTCCGCTTCGCTTCCGCTCCGCCCGTGGATGACGAAGTTCGGGCGTTTCGCCAATCCTGCAAAATCGGTTACCGAAAAGCTTCGGCGCCAACGGGACGCCTTTGCGCCGCTCGACGCCGCTCTCTCGATTGCGCCTCGGTGAGCCCCCATATAGAGCGGTCGACGGCGCTTTTGTCCGCATCCGAGGCTCATGTCCCTGCCCGCAGCCATTTTCCGCAACGACGCGACCGCTCGTCAGCTGGTCTTCGATCGGCCGGATGAGATCATCGTCGCGCACGAGGCTGAAGAGTTCGGGCCTGCGCTTGAAAGGGCCCAGGCCGCCTCCGACTCCGGCAAATGGCTGGCGGGCTATCTCTCCTACGAAGCAGGTTACCTGCTCGAGCCGAAACTGGTGCCGCTGCTGCCTGAAGGCCGCCGCGCGCCGTTGGTCTGTCTTGGCGTCTTCGATGCGCCGGACGAGCAGGAGATCCCGCAGTCACGGGCGTCAGCAAGCAACGGCCCGATCTTCGATGCCCGCGCAGCCTGGTCCGCCGACGACTATGCAAGCCGCTTCGCGCGCCTCCACAACCACATCCGCAAGGGCGATTGCTACCAGGGCAACCTCACCTTCCCGGTCCGTGCGCAGTGGTCCGGCGATCCGCTTGCGGCCTTCGACGCGCTGACGGAACGCCAGCCGGTGAAATACGGCGCGCTGGTCTCGCTCGGCGACCCGATCGTCCTGTCGCGCTCGCCAGAACTGTTCTTCGAAATCGATGCCGACGGCATGATAGAGACGCACCCGATGAAGGGCACCGCGCCACGCGGCGCGACCAAGGCCGAGGACGCACGGCTGAAGGCCTTCCTGCGCAACGACGAGAAGAACCAGGCCGAGAACCGGATGATCGTCGACCTTTTGCGCAACGACATCTCGCTGATCAGCGAAGTCGGCACGCTCGACGTGCCGGAATTGTTCCGCATCGAGACCTATCCGACGGTGCACCAGATGGTCAGCCGCGTGCGGGCGCGGCTTTTGCCCGACATCGGCATCCGCCAGGTCTTCGCCGCGCTCTTTCCCTGCGGCTCGATCACCGGTGCGCCGAAGATCCGCGCCATGGAAATCCTGCACGACCTGGAAGACGCACCGCGAGACGTCTATTGCGGCGCCATCGGCTGGATCGCGCCGGACGGCAGGATGCGTTTTTCGGTGGCGATCCGCACCATCTCGCTCTTTGCCGACGGCGAGGCCGTCTACAATGTCGGCGGCGGCGTCGTCTTCGATTCGACCGCCGAGGAGGAGTATCGTGAGTGTCTGTTGAAAGCCCGCTTCGCGACGGGAACGGTGCCGGCTTCGAGCTGATCGAGACCATGCGCTGGGAGCCTGGCTCGGGCTTCCTGCGCTTCGAGCGCCACCTTGCGAGGCTTTATGCGTCCGCCGCCGAACTCGGCTTCGTCTGCGATCCTGAACGGATCGGTGAAGTGATTTCGAACACCGTCGGCGGGAACAAGCTTGCCTTGCGCGTGCGCCTTGCCTTGCAGCGCAATGGCGAAGCGACGGTCGCGGCTCAAGTCTATGAACCGGTGCCCGCCGACAAGGTCTGGCGGCTACAGCTGGCGCGAACACGGATCGATTCGGCCAACATGCTGCTGCGCCACAAGACAAGCCTGCGCCAGGTCTACACGCAGGCGCGCGCCGAATATCTCGCCACCCGCGCCGACGAAGTGCTTTTGGCCAACGAGCGCGGCGAGCTCTGCGAGGGCACGATCACCAATCTCTTCGCCGACTTCGGCGACGGCCCGCTTGCCACGCCCCGCCTCGATTGCGGCCTTTTGCCTGGAATATTGCGCGGCGCGCTTCTGGACGAAGGCCGCGCCGTGGAAGCGATCTACAGCTTCGACGACCTGAAGGCGGCGAAGGCGATCTTCGTCGGCAACTCGCTGCGCGGGCTGATCCCGGCGCGGCTTGGCTGACCGCGCCGGAGACATAAATGGATAGCACCCAAACAGGCATGACCGTTCGCCACCCGATCCACACGCCCTATGACGGGTCCTCGAAGCTCTTCACTATCGGGCTGAAGCCGCTCGACTTCGACCGCTGGATCGAGGTCGATGAATTGCTGCTGCCGCATCTGGCCGAGAAGCAACGGCTTTACACGGAAATCCCGGAAAAGGTCTTTGTCGAGGAAGACGGCACCCGGGACGCTCAGCGCGAAGTGCTGGACCTGCTCGTCGCGCATCTCGAAGCCGCGCATCCCGGCACGCACCGCCGCAGCGGAGTGGACGTCGAGCCGATCGGTTTCGAGACGGCAAGCGACAGGCTGCCTCCTGCCCTGCGCGAGGCGCCGCTGGCTAAGACTTCGCTGCTCGTCCAGGAAGATCTGATCCTGATGCGTCGCGACGAGCGCGGCTGGCGGCTCGCCGCCGGCTCGCTCTGCTTCCCTTCGTCCTGGTCGCTGCAGGAGAAATTCGGCAAGCCGCTGCAGGAGATCCACGAGCCGGTGCCTGGATTCGGACCCGGCACGCGGCCGGCCGAGCTCATCAACCGTATGTTCGACGGCCTGCAGGGCCAGGCGGTCGAGCGCTTCAACTGGTCGATCCAGGCCGGCGATGCGCTCTATCATCCGCTCTCCAATGTCGAGCGCACCGACCGCGCCACGAACCGCCCGAGCCGCTTCGCAGACGGCGATGTCGACGCCCACGCCTTCATCCGCGTCGAACGCCAGACGTTGCGCAAGCTTCCCTTGTCGCGCGACATCCTCTTCACCATCCGCATCCATCTCGATCCACTCAAGCTGCTCATCCGCCATCCTGACCGGGCAGCCCTCGCCGTCTCCTTCGCGGAGCAGCTCCTGGCCCTCGACCAGCAACAACTTGACTATAAGGGTCTGACCGCGGACCGGGACCGGCTGGTCGAATTCCTCAGCGGCATGGCCTGCACGCCTTAACCAAGGTGCCAGCCTGGCCTGGCCGGCGGTTGGTGCTTTTCGCTGGTTTATGACAATGATCTGTGGTGTAGCGCTTGGCCGTCGGGCAAAGGGCCCCGGTTTTGCGCGTGTTTGAAGGAGTGTGCGAAAAAATGGCGAACGAAAACTGGCCCGTTTACGGTGAAATAACCGGCCCTGTCGTGATGATCGGCTTCGGCTCGATCGGACGGGGAACGCTGCCGCTGATCGAGCGCCATTTCAAGTTCGACAAGTCGCGCATGACGGTCATCGACCCGCGCGACACCGACCGCAAGTTGCTCGACGAGCGCGGCATCGCCTTCATGCAGGACGCGGTGACCGAGAAGAATTACAAGAAGCTGCTGACGCCACTTCTGACCAATGGCGGCGGCCAGGGCTTTTGCGTCAACCTGTCGGTCGACACCGGCTCGGTGGACCTGATGAAATTATGCCGCAAGCTCGGCGTGCTCTACATCGACACCGTCGTCGAGCCGTGGCTCGGCTTCTATTTCGACGCCGAGGCCGACAACGCCAGCCGCACCAACTACGCGCTGCGCGAGGCGATGATCAAGGAAAAGCAGGACAAGCCCGGCGGCCCGACGGCGGTCTCCACCTGCGGCGCCAATCCCGGCATGGTCTCGTGGTTCGTCAAGAAGGCGCTGGTCAACCTCGCCACCGATCTTGGTCTCGAGTTTTCGGAGCCCGCGCAGGAAGACCGCGAGGCCTGGGCCAGGCTTATGAAGAAGGCCGGCGTCAAGGGCATCCATATCGCCGAGCGCGACACCCAGCGCACCAAGAAGCCGAAGCCGATGAACGTGTTCTGGAACACCTGGTCGGTCGAAGGTTTTATCTCGGAGGGCCTGCAGCCGGCCGAGCTCGGCTGGGGCACGCATGAAAACTGGATGCCGAAGAACGGCAAGAAGCACAAGCACGGCTCCAAGGCCGCAATCTTTCTGGAACAGCCCGGCGCCAACACGCGCGTGCGCAGCTGGTGCCCGACGCCCGGCCCGCAATACGGCCTGCTGGTGACGCATAACGAGTCGATCTCGATCGCCGACTTCTTCACCGTGCGCTCGAAGAAGGGCAAGGTCCAATACCGCCCGACCTGCCACTACGCCTACCATCCCTGCAACGACGCCTTGCTGTCGCTGGACGAGATGTTCGGCGCCGCCGGCAAGCCGCAGCCGGTTCACCACGTGCTCGACGAGAACGAGCTGGTCGACGGCGTCGACGAGCTCGGCGTGCTGCTCTACGGCCATGACAAGAACGCCTATTGGTACGGCTCGCAGCTGTCGCTGGCCGAGGCGCGCAAGCTCGCCCCGTACCAGAACGCCACCGGCCTGCAGGTCACCTCGGCGGTGCTCGCCGGCATGGTCTGGGCGCTGGAGAACCCGACTGCCGGCATCGTCGAGGCCGACGAGATGAACTACCGGCGCTGCCTCGACGTGCAGTCGCCCTACCTCGGCCCGGTCAGGGGCTACTACACCGACTGGACGCCGCTGGACAATCGGCCGGGCCTCTTCCCGGAGGACCTGGACAAGGACGACCCGTGGCAGTTCCGCAACATCCTGGTCCGATAGCAGCCGGACCTGCCGGAGCAATTCGAGCAAAAGTGTGAAACGGTTTTCCGTCTGGATTTGCGTGAAAACAAGGGGATAGGACGGCTCGCCGTTTCCGTGAAACGGTGGAGACGCTCTCCCTCGCCGCCTTGCAATCGCCCGGAAATCGGGCGATTGAGTATCGGCGGACTGAGGAGAGGATTTTCAAAATGACCATTGCGCGCAAACTGCTTTCAGCAGGCGCCGCGGCAAGCCTTCTGGCTGCGGCCGCCTGCACCACCACCGGCCCCGCGGACCAGCCCTCGATGGCGGCGCCGAAGGGCGTCGAGGGCAACTGGATCGACGCCAAGGGCACCGGCCTGTCCACCTTCGCGGCCGGCAGCTTCACCACCGTCGCCACCGATACCGGCCAGAAGCTGTCGGAAGGCAGCTACACCATGACCGGAGCGACCTCGGTCGAGATCCACGGCACCTCGCTGATCCGCCAGACGCCGGTCAGCTTCAACTGCCTGATGATCTCCACCAGCCAGCTCAACTGCACCAGCGCCAGCGGCCAGAATTTCGTGCTAACGCGCCGGGCTTGAGAGTTCGCAAATCTTCAGCTGACAGGGCCGGCGGCGCAAGCCGCCGCCCTTTTTGTGCCGGCAAACATCTCCCTGATTTGTGCTTGCATCGACCGGAACCCGATGTGAACATGACCGGAGCTGACTGTTATTTTCCAGTCAAGCGAGGGCGTTAAGCATATTCGAAGTCAGCTTATCCGGGAGACGAAGATGAAGAAGATTGCCGCGATCCTAGCCCTGTCGGCATCGGCGCTCGGCCTGTCGGCGGGCGTGTCTTTTGCCGACTACACGCTGAACATCCTGCATTTCAACGATTGGCACAGCCGCATCGAAGGCAACAACAAATACGAGTCGACCTGCTCCGCCGACGAGGAGACCAAGGGCGAATGTATCGGCGGCGCCGGCAGGCTGGTCACGGCGATCGTCCAGGAACGCAAGAAGCTCGAAGGCCAGAACCTGCTGCTGCTCAATGCCGGCGACAGCTTCCAGGGATCGCTGTTCTACACCACTTACAAGGGCGCCGTGGAAGAGGAATTCCTCAATCAGATCAAGCCCGACGCGGTAACGCTCGGCAACCACGAGTTCGACGACGGCGAGACCGCTCTGGTTCCCTACCTTGACAAGGCGAAATTCCCGATCGTCAGCGCCAATGTCGTCCCCAACGACAAGTCCGGCGCCAAGGACAAGATCAAGCCTTCGATCGTCCTCGAGATCGGCGGCCAGAAGATCGGCATCGTCGGCGCTGTCACCAACGACACGCCCGAACTCGCCTCGCCCGGCCCGAACATCGCCATTACGGACGACGTCAAGTCGATCACGGCCGAGGTCGAGAAGCTCAAGGCGCAAGGCATCAACAAGATCATCGCGGTCACCCATATCGGCTACAGGCGCGAGCGCGACGTCATAGCGAAAATCCCGGATGTCGACGTGGTGGTGGGCGGCCACAGCCACACCCTTCTGTCGAACACCGATCCGAAGGCCGAGGGCCCCTACCCGACGATGGTCGACAACCCCGACGGTTACAAGGTGCCGGTCGTGCAGGCCGCGTCCTATTCGAAATATCTCGGCGAGTTCAAGGTCGTGTTCGACGACAACGGCGTCGTCAAGGAGGCAAGCGGCGCGCCGATCTATCTCGACAAGTCGATCACCCCCGATCCCGCCGTTCTTTCCCGCATCAAGGAGCTCGGCGCGCCGATCGAGGCGCTGAAGAACAAGGAGGTGGCCGAGACCACCAAGGCCATCGACGGCAGCCGCGAGAATTGCCGCGCGCGCGAATGCGAGATGGGCAATCTCGTCTCCGACGCCATTCTCGACCGCACCAAGGGCCAGGGCGTCGAAATCGTCATCTCCAATGGCGGCGGCCTGCGCGCCTCGATCGACCAGGGCACGGTGACCATGGGCGAGGTGCTGACCGTGCTGCCATTCCAGAACACGCTGGCTACTTTCAAGATCTCGGGCAAGGACCTGGTTGCGGGCCTTGAAAACGGCCTCAGCCAGATCGAGGACGGCGCCGGCCGCTTCCCGCAGGTTGCCGGCATCAAATATTCCTTCGACAGATCCGTCGCGCCCAATGCCGGCCGCGTCAAATCGGTCGAGGTGATGGAGAACGGCGCCTGGACGCCGATCAGCCCGGACAAGCAGTACCTCGTCGCCACCAACAACTACGTCCGCCAGGGCGGCGACGGCTACAAGGTTTTCGCCGACAAGGCGACCGACGCCTATGACTACGGCCCCGGCCTGGAGCAGGTGGTGGCCGACTATCTCGGCGCCCACCGCCCCTACACGCCGAAGCTCGACGGCCGCATCACCGAGCTTGCGGCAACGGCGGCGGCGGCCAAGCCGGCCAAGCCCGCGGAACCGGCGAAGCCTGCCGAGACCGCTCCCGCCACCCAGGCGCCCGCGGCCGGGGCAGCAAAACCAGCCGAGACGTCGCCGGCAAGCGGCGAACCCGCCATGCCGGCTCCGCCTTCCGGTTCCAGCGACATTGCCGGCACGCCGCCGGCCGTTTCTACTGAAACCGCTCCGGCCGCGCCCACCGAGACCGCGCCCGCGGCGCCGGCCGCGGAACCGGCAAAGCCCGCCGAGACCGCCCCGGCAACGCCTGCTCCCGCAGCCGAGCCGGCCAAGCCGGCGCAGGCAACGCAGGCCGAAGCGAAACCGGCCGAGACCAGCCACACCGTTGCCGCCGGCGATACCTATTGGGACTTGGCCAAGAAAGCCTATGGCGACGCAACCAAGTGGAAGCTGATCTCCGAAGCCAACAAGGATTATAAGCCGCGTCGCCTGCCGCTCGGCGCGACGCTGACCATCCCGCCGGCCACGAATTAGCCGGTCATCCGGACCCATGACACCCGCCCGGTTGCCCGGACGGGTGTTCCTTTTTCAGAACGTAACGCGGTAAGGTGCGGCCAGACGCAGCATTGAAAACCGGCAGGGCATCGCTAGTTTCCGCGGCGCTACCGGAGACTGTTGATGACTCTTGCCAATCCCACCGATGCCAAAGCCGCAAAGGCCACCGGTCCGCTGTCCGGCGATGCCGCGCCGGTCAGGCCGGGCAAGATCGGCGTCATGCTGGTCAATCTCGGCACGCCCGACGGCACGGACTTCAGGCCGATGTGGCGCTACCTGCGCGAATTCCTCTCCGATCCGCGCGTCATCGAGCTCAACAAGGCGATCTGGTATCCGATCCTGTATGGACTGGTGCTGACGACCCGGCCGAAAAAATCCGGCGCCAACTACGCCCGTATCTGGAACCTGGAGATGAACGAGTCGCCGCTGCGCACGTTCACCCGCGCTCAAGGCCAAAAGCTGGCCGCCGCACTTGCCGATCTGCCCGATGTGGTGGTCGACTGGGCGATGCGCTACGGCGATCCCTCGACGGCAAGCGTCACTCAGAAGCTGGTCGACCAGGGCTGCGACCGCATCCTCACCTTTCCGCTCTACCCGCAATATTCGGCGACGACGACGGCGACCGCCAACGACCAGCTGTTCCGTGCGCTGATGAAGATCAGGCGCGCGCCGGCGATCCGCAGCGTGCCGCCCTATTATGACGAACCGGTCTATATCGACGCGCTTGCGCGTTCGATCGAGCAGCACCTGGCGACCCTCGACTTCGTGCCGGAGGTGGTGATCGCCTCCTATCACGGCATCCCCAAGCCCTATTCCGACAAGGGCGATCCCTACGGGGCGCATTGCCTGGAGACCACGCGGCTGCTGCGGGCAAGGCTCGGCTGGGACGAGAAGAAGTTCATCGCCACCTTCCAGTCGCGTTTCGGCGCGCAGGAATGGCTGCAGCCTTACACCGATGTCACCGTCGAGCAACTGGCCAAGGACAGCGTGAAATCGATCGCCATCGTCAATCCCGGTTTCTCCGTCGACTGCATCGAGACGCTGGACGAGATCGGCCGCGAGGCGGCCGAAACCTTCCATCACGCCGGCGGCGAGAATTTTGCGCATATCCCCTGCCTCAACGACAGCGCCGAGGGCATGGCGGTCATCGAAGCGCTGGCGCGACGCGAGCTTTCCGGCTGGGTGTGACCGGTTTCACCGGCTAATGCATGTCGTCCAGAAGTGTGCAGCGGTTCTGGGACAACGACATGCATCAAGACAAAGACCTAAAGCGCGTCGACTGAACCCCTTTCAGCGCGACGCGCTTTAGCTAGAAACCGGTGCGCAAAAGCCTTCGCTAACCAATATTCCCGATCACCTGATTGTAACGCTGCGGAAACACACTTAAGTGATTCCGTGAGGTCGCCGCCTTTTGAGGGAGAAACGAAATGGGCTTCAGCGGTTTCGATATTGCCATCATTGTTCTTGTCTTCCTGGTCATCATCCTTCTTTTCAAAGGCATCAAGACGGTGCCGCAAGGCTATAATTACACGGTGGAACGCTTCGGCCGGTACACCAAGACGCTGACGCCTGGCCTGAACATCATCAACCCCATCTTCGAGCGCGTCGGCGCCAAGATGAATATGATGGAGCAGGTGCTCGACGTGCCGACGCAGGAGATCATCACTCGCGACAACGCCATCGTCGGTGTCGACGGCATCGCCTTCTACCAGATCCTCAACGCCGCGCAGGCCGCTTATCAGGTGGCCGGGCTGCAGAACGCCATTCTCAACCTGACCATGACCAACATCCGTACCGTCATGGGCTCGATGGACCTCGACGAATTGCTGTCCAACCGCGACGCCATCAACGAGCGCCTGTTGCGCGTCGTCGACGAGGCGGCGCATCCGTGGGGCATCAAGATCACCCGCGTCGAGATCAAGGACATCAATCCGCCGGCCAATCTGATCGAATCGATGGGCCGCCAGATGACGGCCGAGCGCAACAAGCGCGCCCAGATCCTGGCCGCCGAAGGCCTCAAGCAGTCGCAGATCCTCGAGGCCGAGGGCCGCAGGGAAGCTGCCTTCCGCGACGCCGAGGCGCGCGAGCGCTCGGCCGAAGCGGAGGCCAAGGCGACGCAGGTCGTGTCGGAAGCCATCGCCAAGGGCGACGTGCAGGCGCTCAACTACTTCATCGCCCAGAAATACACCGAGGCGCTGACCAGGATCGGCTCGGCCACGAACAGCAAGGTGGTGCTGATGCCGCTGGAAGCCTCGTCGCTGATCGGAACGCTCGGCGGCATCGGCGAGATCGCCAAGGAAGTTTTCAGGAGTGAAGGTACGGCCGGCGCGCAGCGGCAGGCCGCACGCCCGCCGCTGGTTCGGCCGAACGAAAACTGAGATCATAGGAGGCTGCTCCCATGTTCGACCGTATCGTTTCCGAACTCGGCCCGTGGAACTGGATGGTTCTGGGCTTCGTGCTCCTGGTGATGGAGATCGTCGCGCCGGGCGTCTTCATGCTGTGGATCGGCATCGCCGCGCTCATCGTCGGCGCCGTGTCGCTGGCGATATGGGACGCCGCTTTCTGGATCTGGCAGGTGCAGGTGCTGGCGTTCCTGATCCTGTCGCTGATCTCGGCTTTCGTCGGCAAGAAACTGATGGCCGGCCGCCACGACGATGCCGACCAGCCGCTGCTCAACCGCCGCGGCGCGCAGATGGTGGGCAAGCTGGCGACGCTGGCCGAGCCCATCAAGGACGGCCGCGGCCGCATCAAGCTCGGCGACACGCTGTGGCGCGTTTCCGGCCCTGACCTGCCTGCTGGCACGCAAGTGCGCGTTGTCGGCGCCGCCGACACAGACCTGGAGCTGACGGTCGAGGCGGCCTGAACCGAGATAGGTATCGGACGGGCTGAGACTAAGGCAATTCCAGGAAAAGTGCGTGGCTAGGCTGCGCCAATGCGCAGCAGGTCGTGGAAGTGAACCACGCCCACCGGCATTTTGTCTTTGGTCACGACCAACGCGCCGATATTGTGCTCGTTGAGCATGGCAATCGCCGTGCCCGCCAGCGTCTGCGGATCGATCGTCTTGGGCGTGCGGGTCATGACCTCATCGACGGTCACGTCGGCCAGATTGCGATGCAGATTGCGTGCAACGTCGCCGTCGGTGACGATCCCGACCAGTTTGCCGTTCGCATCGACGATGCAGACGCACCCGACTTTCTTCTGCGACAGCGTCATCACCGCTTCCGGCATCTTGGTGCCGAGCAGGGCGAGCGGCACCTGATCGCCGGTCCGCATGATCTCCGACACCAATGTCAGGTTGGCGCCAAGCTGCCCGCCGGGGTGCAAGGTTCGGAAGTGATCCGGCGTGAAGCCCCGCGCTTCGAGCAGAGCGATGGCCAACGCGTCGCCCAGCACGAGTTGGAGAAGCGTCGATGTCGTCGGCGCCAGCCCGTGCGGACAAGCCTCGGGCACGACCGGCAGCAGCAAAACCACATCGGCCGCACGCGCCAGCGCCGAGCTCTCGCCGGAAGTAATGGCGATCAGCGGGATGGAAAAACGCCTCGAATAGGCGACGATGCCCATCAATTCCTTGCTTTCGCCCGACCAGGACATGGCGATTATGGCGTCGTCCTTGGCGATCATGCCGAGATCGCCGTGATTGGCCTCGGCCGGATGGACGAAAAAGGCTGGCGTGCCGGTCGAGGCAAGCGTCGCGGCGATCTTGGCGCCGATATGGCCGCTCTTGCCGACGCCGGTGACGATGACGCGGCCCTCGATCCGCGAGATCAGGTCGATCGCAGCGGCAAAAGGCTCGGTCAGCCCGTTTGCGAGCGCGGCGGCCAGGGCCGCCACGCCGGTCTGCTCCGTGGCCACCGTTCTCAGCGCCGATTCGATCGCGGCCTGCCTGTCCGGCTGCTTTCTTTCTGGGGACCCCGCATGCATGGAGCAAGCGATTAGCGCTTTGCCGCGCCCCTGTCCAACGGAATTGCCTTCAACCTCCGATTGGGGAGCTCTGAGGCGGCTCTCTCAACCCTCCGTTAACCATCCGCATTTACGGTTCGGTAAGTATGGCGCAACCGCGCCGCGCAAGCAGTGGTGACGATGTCCGGGGGCCAGCCTGAAACGAAAATCGGTCGGAAAGGCATTGCCGTTGCAGCACTGCTGCTGACGGCAAGCGCGCTTGCCTTGTTGCATCCCGCGCCGGCATTCTCGCAGGAAACCGAGCTGCGCGGCGAGGTCTCCGATTCTGCCATACTCGCCGACCAGCAGCGCAAGGCCAGGCAGTTGCGGGCGCAGGGATCGCAGGGTCAGACCCCGCCCGCCGCCGCTGCCGTCCAGGATACGGCATCGACGACCTACCAGCCGTCAAGCCCCGGCGCCGTTCCCGATGACGATCAGACGGCGGGCGCGACGGACAGCATCTTCGACCAGCCGCAGGCAACGGACGATCAATTGGCCGACACGAAGGCCCCGGTAAAACGCCGCCGGCCCTCGACCGCGAATCAGCGCGCTCGCGACGCCAAGGCCGGCACCAAGACCGCCGACAAGAAGAAGGCCAAGAAGAAAACCGGCGAAGCGACGGACAGCACGACCACCGCAGCGACCGCCGGCACAGTCAGCCGGACCGACGCCACCGCCACCGGCGATGAGGACGGCAGCAACCGCCGTGCCGTTACCATCGACAGCGTCGACAAGCAGAAGCTGGACCCCGGTCAGGAACGCACCGCATCCATCGAAGGCCTGAAAGTCAAGCCGGAGGATGACCCCTTCGCCGCGCCGGGCGTCAAGGTCGGCACCTTTCTCTTCCGGCCGACGCTCGAGCAGGGCTTCACCGCGACCTCCAATGCCGATTCCAGCAGCACCGGCAAATCGGCGGTTCTGTCCGAGACGGCGCTGCGCTTCACCGCGACTTCCGACTGGCGTGAGAATTCGGCTTTGATCACCGGCTACGGCCAGTTTCGCAACACCGTCTCTGGCCAGAAGATCAACGACGCGCAGGGCCGTATCGAGGGCCAGCTCAATATCGACCTCGACAACGAGCTGCGCGCCATTGCCAAGCTGGGCTATGAGGCCGCGCCAGAATCGGCCTCCTCGCCGGATGCGATCGCCGGTGTCACCCAACAGCCGCTGCGCCAGACAGTCGACGGCAGCCTTGGTCTCGAAAAAACTGTCGGCAAGATGCGCTACGCGCTGACCGGCGCGGTCTCGCATGATTTCTACGGTGATGCCGAGCTCTCCGACGGCACCACCGTTTCGCAGAAGGATCGCGATTCCACGCTCTATACCGCGACCTTGCGCACCGGTTACGAGATTTCGCCGGCGCTGACGCCGTTCACGGAAGTCGAGGCCGGGCGGCGCCTCTATGACCTGCGCGTCGACACCGACGGCTTCGAGCGATCCTCGACCAGGCTTGGCGCGAGCGCCGGCCTCGAGCTCGACATGGGCGAGAAGCTGTCGGGCGAATTTTCCGTCGGCTGGCTGCGCGAGGCGATCGACGACAACCGCCTTCCGGCGGTAGCGGGTCCGAGCATCGATGCCGATCTCAAATGGTCGCCCGAGCGCGGCACCACTATAGGCCTGACCGGCAGGACCAGCGTCGAAACAACCACGACGGCCAATGAGAGCGGCGATATCCTCTACTCCGGCCGTCTGACCGGGGAGCGCCAGATTCGCGCCAATCTGACGGCGAACTCGGCGCTCGGCCTCGACTGGCGCGATTACACCGGCTCCGACGGCCACGATTTGATCCTGAGCGCCGAGGCCGGACTGACCTGGTGGCTGAACCGCTATGCCGGGGTCACCACCAGGGTGAGGACGGAGAAGCTGACCAGCAACCTGCCTGGCCGAGACTATACGACCAACAGCGTCTATCTCGGCCTGAAGGTCCAGCGCTGAAGAGCAGCAACGGCCCAAGCCTATGCCGAGATTCAGGTCAGGCCGAGTCGAGAACGGTGGGTTCCGAGAACCGGCCTACGCCGGCCGAAGCCCTTATAGAGCGGACACACTTTATGAGGCTTCGGCCAGCGAAGCCCGGAGCGGAGCGTACTCAAAGTACGTGAGCACCGGAAGCGCAGGAACCTGCCGTTCGCAGACCGGCCTCACCTGAATATCGGCATAGGCTAAGACGCTGCGCCGCGCCGCTCTGCCGGCTGCACCTCGTCCAGCAGCGTTCGGATGACGCCGGCCATGCTTCCGTTCATGTCGCTGCGCCAGAGCGCGAAGGCGACATTGGCCTCGACGAAACCTTCCGGCGAGCCGCAATCGAAGGTGCGCCCCTTGTAGTGATAGCCGTAGAAGGCCTGCTGTTTCTCCAGCTTCAGCATCGCGTCGGTCAGCTGGATCTCGTTGCCGGCGCCGCGTTCCTGGCTTTCCAGGATGCCGAAGATTTCCGGCTGCAGGATGTAGCGGCCGTTGATGAAGAGGTTGGAGGGCGCGGTGCCCTGCTTCGGCTTCTCCACCATGCCGGTGATGCGGAAGCCGTGATGCGTGTCCTCGCCACGGCCGACAATGCCGTATTTATGCGCCTCGGCCGGATCGCATTCCTGCACGGCGATGATGTTGTTGCCGGTCTCGGCATAGAGCTCGACCATGTCCTTCATGCAGCTCTTTTCCGACTGCATGATCATGTCCGGCAGAAGCAGGGCGAACGGCTCCTCGCCGACCAGCTCGCGGGCGCACCAGACGGCGTGGCCGAGGCCCATCGGCACCTGCTGGCGCGTGAAGCTCGTCTGTCCCGGCGCCGGCTGCAGCCGCTGCAGGCGGGCGAGCTGATCGTCCTTGCCGCGCTGGGCAAGCGTGTCATACAGCTCGAACTGGACGTCGAAATGGTCCTCGATGACCGCCTTGTTGCGCCCGGTCACGAAGATGAAATGCTCGATGCCGGCCTCGCGCGCCTCATCGACCACATATTGGATGACCGGCCGGTCGACGACGGTCAGCATTTCCTTCGGGATGGCCTTGGTGGCCGGGAGAAACCGCGTGCCGAGGCCGGCGACCGGGAAAACTGCCTTGCGAACGCGCTTCATGCTGACACCCCCTGCGTTTCGGCCAATTATCCGCTCGGCAGCACGCTCCGCAATCCCCCCAAACATTTTCACGGCGGAATCATTTTCACGCCGGAATGTCGGATTAAGGGCGAACAGTGAACGTGTGAGCTAAAAGCCGCGACATCTCTTTTCGTTCCCTGCGGCACCTATGGTAAACCAAATGCTAACCCGGTTCGGCGTTGAATGATCCTTCCTGATGTGACGAAGGAGGAAATGATGTCCGTTCGCAACACCGCGAGGCGCCTGACGGCACTGGCGACGGCCGCCGGCCTCACGCTGGCCTTGCTGCCCGCCGGACCCGCTTTCGCCGATGCCGGATTCCGCCAGTGGGTCTCGGATTTCCGCGCCACCGCGGTGGCAGGCGGCGTTTCGGGCGCGGTCTACGACCAGTCGATGAGAGGCGTCGAGCCCGACCCGGTCGTGCTGGAAAAGGCCCGCACCCAGCCGGAATTCACCGCGCCCGCCTGGGATTATTTCGACAACCGCGTGCACGACCAGGCAGTCGCCAACGGCCAGGCGATGGCGAAGAAATGGAGGCCGTGGCTGGATCGCATCGAGGCGCGATTCGGTGTCGACCGCAACATCCTTTTGGCCATCTGGTCGATGGAATCGAACTATGGAGAGACGCTCAAGCGCGACGACATCATGCGCAACGTCGTCCGCTCGCTGGCGACGCTTGCCTATGGCGATCCGAAGCGGTCGAAATATGCCCGCACCCAACTGATCTCGGCCTTGAAGATCCTGCAGACCGGCGACATCGACGAAAGCCATCTGATGGGCTCCTGGGCAGGCGCGATGGGCCAGACCCAATTCATCCCCACCAGCTACCAGCGCTATGCGGTCGACATGGACGGCAATGGCAAGCGCGACATCTGGAGTTCGATCCCCGACGCGCTGGCGACCTCCGCCAATCTGCTCAAGAAGAACGGCTGGCAGGCCGGCAAGACCTGGGGCTATGAGGTCTCCATACCGGCCGGCAAATTGCCCGGCGGCGCAAAAACGATCGGCCAATGGCAGGCGCTCGGCGTCGTCAGGGCCAGCGGCAAGCCGTTCAAGAACCTGACCGACAAGGCGACGTTGAAAGTGCCGGACGGCCGAGGTGGACCCGCCTTCCTGATGATCAGGAATTTCTCTGTCATCAAGGCCTACAACAACGCCGACAAATACGCTTTGGCCGTCGGCCTTCTGGCCGACGAGATCGCCGGCGGCACCGGCCTGGTGCAGGACTGGCAGCGGCCTTTCACCAAGCTCAGCTTCGAGGAACGGCAGGAACTGCAGAAGCGGCTTTCAGATCACGGCTATTATGACGGCAAGTTCGACGGCAAGATCGGCGATGGCTCTAAAGCCGCCATCATGGCCTACCAGGCCAAGGTCGGCTTGAACCAGGATGGCTATCCGAGCCTGGAAGTGCTCAAATGGCTCCGCAAGCAGTAGAGCCTGGGGAAGCGCCAGCATCCTCTCAAAGACGGCAAGGATGCTATAACGCTTCGGCTTGCGCATGACTTTCCCACGTCTTCCGGTCATGCGCCAAGGTATGGAGAGATGTTTGGTTTCGGTTGCGCGTATCAGGCAGGGCATTCGCCGGGCGCCGATCCTGATTCTCGCCCTGGCCGTGCTCGTCGTCACTGCCGCCGGCGCCTTCCACGCACCGGCATTCGCGCAGGAGGAAAGCCGCGGCTGGTCGTTGCGTGACCTTCTGTTCCCGCGCCGCAGCGAACGCGTCGAGCCACCGTTCGAAATCCAGAAATCAAGGCCGAAACCGAAGAAGAAATCCAAGCCGCGCCCGCCGGCCGAGCCGGAAACGCCGATCGTCGAGAAGACGAACGACGCCCGTGTCGTGCTGGTGGTCGGCGATTTTCTGGCGGGCGGGCTGGCCGAAGGCCTGGACACCGCCTTTGCCGACAATCCCGCCGTCAGGATCGTCGCCCGCGCCAACGGGTCGTCGGGCTTCGTTCGCGACGATTTCTATAACTGGCCGGTCGAGATCAAGTCGCTGATCGAGACCGAGAAGCCGTCGGCCGTGATCGTCATGCTGGGCTCCAACGACCGCCAGCAGATGCGGGTCGGCGAGGTGCGCGAGCAGCCGCGCTCGGAGAACTGGACCAAGGAATACGAGCGCCGCGCCGATGCGCTCGGCAAGGCCGTCCAGGACACCAAAGTGCCGTTCCTATGGGTCGGCATGCCGGCCTTCCGCGTGTCGAAGATGAACTCGGATATGCTTGCCTTCAACGACATCTACCATTCGGTCGCCGAAAAGCATGGCGGCGAATTCGTCGATGTCTGGGACGGCTTCGTCGACGAGAACGGCGCTTTCGTCACCTCCGGCCCGGACATCAACGGCCAGCCGGTTCGGCTGCGTTCCGATGACGGCATCAACGTTACCAAGGCCGGCAAGCGCAAGCTCGCCTTCTATACGGAAAAGCCGCTGGCGAAGATCCTGGGCTTGGCGGCGCCGGGAAGCGTCACGACTGTGTCGGCGCCGGCCGGCGCTCCGGTCGAGGCGCCGAAGCCGGCCGCGGCGCCCGTCATCGTCGACCGCACCGCGCCGATGCTTCTCGGCGACCCGGCGCTCGACGGCGGCACCGAGCTGCTCGGCGCCGCGCAGCCGGCCAGGGCCGATCCGAACCTGCCAGGCGAAAAACTGATCGTCGAAGGCAAGGCGCCCGCCGCCTCGCCCGGCCGCGCCGACGATTTTTCGTGGCCGCGGAAG
This sequence comes from Mesorhizobium sp. B2-9-1, assembly GCF_006439455.1. Lineage (NCBI taxonomy): Bacteria > Pseudomonadati > Pseudomonadota > Alphaproteobacteria > Hyphomicrobiales > Phyllobacteriaceae > Mesorhizobium > Mesorhizobium sp. B2-9-1. The sequence goes on from NZ_VFTP01000005.1 coordinate 184,423, forward strand.
ACGCAGCCGGCGACAGCAGCCGTCGAGTCGAACCCCACGCCCGCCAGCCCTTAATCGACGTCCATCGGATTCGTCGGGATATCCGTTAAGGAGATCACCCTTAGATCGTCCTGCGCGAAAGCGATTTCACGCCAAGCCGAACAATGGCATTGTTCTATTCCGCTGGAATTACAGGGGGGCGAACATGTCGGCGACGGGCTATGCCTTGCTTGGCTTCGTAACTTGGACCCTCCTCCTGCTTGTCTGGATGGAGATTCTGCGCACCCAGCTTGTGGTGACTGGCCGCATCCCAGCAAATGCCTTCACGCCGGATAACGCAGGTCTTTCGCCCTTTTTGCAGCGGCTTACGCGAGCCCACGCCAATTGCATTGAGGGACTCCCGATATTCGGAGGCCTCATGGGCGTGGCCATGATGACTTCGCGGACGGGGATCACCGACCCCCTTGCTTACTGGTTTATCGCCGCGCGGCTAATCCAGTCGGCAATTCATCTGGCGTCGACAAGTCCAAACGCGGTCAAGGCTCGATTTTCCGCGTTCGCGGTCCAGATGGCCATCGGCCTCTACTGGGCGGTAAAGCTGCTGGTCAGTTAGGCGCTTCAAGAAGCTAGAGCATGATCCCGAGAAGTGGGAACCGGTTTTCGGATAAAGATCATGCTCCAACAAAGAGTTAGACCGCGATGGCGATTCAACGAAACGCCATCATGGTCTAACGGCTGACTGCTTTGAAGCCTTACCGCGGCAGCACCGTCGATCCCATCAGCGCCTCGTCGATCGAGCGCGCCGCCTGGCGGCCCTCGCGGATCGCCCACACCACCAGCGACTGGCCGCGGCGCACGTCGCCCGCCGCATAGAGCTTGTCGACGCTGGTCCTGTAGTCGCGATCATTGGCCTCGACATTGTTCGAGCGGCGGCTGTCTGTGACGACCTTGATCTTGCCGTCGAGCTCCTTCATCAGGCTGTCGCCCGCCGGACCGGCGAAGCCGATGGCGATGAAGGCGAGATCGGCGCGGATGACGAACTCGCTGCCGGCGATCGGCTTGCGCTTGTCGTCGACCTCGCAGCAGCGCACACCGGTCAGCTGGCCTTCCTCGCCGATGAACTCGAGCGTCGCCACCTGGAATTCGCGCTCGGCGCCCTCGGCCTGCGAAGAAGACGTGCGCATTTTCGTTGCCCAGTAGGGCCAGACGGCAAGCTTGTCTTCCTTCTCCGGCGGCTGCGGACGGATGTCGAGCTGCGTCACGCGCACCGCGCCCTGGCGGAAGGCGGTGCCGATGCAGTCGGACGCGGTGTCGCCGCCGCCGACGACCACGACATGCTGGCCACCTGCAATGATCGGATGCGAGGGCCAGGCCACCGACTGGATCGGCTCGCCGCCGACGCGGCGGTTCTGCTGCACCAGATAAGGCATGGCGTCATAGACGCCGCTGAGATCGCTGCCCGGAATCCCGGCCGGACGCGGCGTCTCCGAACCGCCGCAATAGAGCACGGCGTCGAATTCCCCGAGCAGATCGGCCGCTTTCATGTCGACGCCGACATTGACGCCGCAATGGAAGGTCACCCCCTCGCCTTGCATCTGCTCGATGCGCCGGTCGATATAGTGCTTCTCGATCTTGAAGTCCGGTATGCCGTAACGCATCAGCCCGCCGGGGCGGCTCTCGCGCTCATAGACGTGCACGTCGTGCCCGGCGCGGCCGAGTTGCTGCGCCGCCGCCATGCCGGCCGGGCCGGAGCCGATGACGGCAACCCGTTTGCCGGTCTTCTTCTCCGGCGGATAGGGCCGGATGTGGCCGGTCTCGTAAGCCTTGTCGGCGATCGCCTGCTCGACCGTCTTGATGGCGACCGGAATGTCCTCGAGGTTCAGCGTGCAGGCTTCCTCGCAGGGCGCGGGACAGATGCGGCCGGTGAACTCCGGGAAATTGTTGGTCGAATGCAGGTTGCGGATCGCGTTGTCCCAGTCGCCATTGTAGACGAGGTCGTTCCAGTCCGGGATCTGGTTATGGATCGGGCAGCCGGTCGGCCCGTGGCAGAACGGAATGCCGCAATCCATGCAACGCGCGGCCTGTTTCTCGACTTCCTTGTCCGACATCGGCAGCGTGAATTCACGGAAGTGCCGGACGCGGTCCGAGGCAGGCTGGTACTTGTGCACCTGCCGGTCGATCTCGAGAAAGCCTGTTACCTTGCCCATAGTCCAGTCCCTGCTGTCCGAAGGCACGCTTTTGTCGCGCACCCGTTAACCCCATAAGGCTGCCATGGCAACCTTCGTTCCGAGGTCGGGATTGTTGGTGAGGATGCCGGCCGGAAAGTCATCTTCCCGGCCGTGCCCGAAACCTATTCCGCCGCCACGCTCATGCGCATGCGTTCCATCTCGATCAGCGCGCGGCGATATTCCACCGGCATGATTTTCCGGAATTTCGGCCTAAAATTCTGCCAGTCGTCGAGGATCTCGCGGCCGCGCACCGAACCGGTGAAATGCACGTGGTTCGAGATCAGCTGGTAGAGCCGCTCCTCGTCGTGGCTGGTCATGTCGCCGGAGACGTCGACGCGGCCCTTGTGGTCGAGGTCGCCGCCGTGATGGAGCAGCTTCTCCATCAGGTCGTCCTCTTCCGGGACCGGCTCCAGCTCGACCATCGCCATGTTGCAGCGTTCGGCGAAATCGCCCTTCTCGTCCAGCACATAGGCGACGCCGCCCGACATGCCGGCCGCGAAGTTGCGCCCGGTCTTGCCGAGCACGACGACGATGCCGCCGGTCATGTATTCGCAGCCGTGGTCGCCGACGCCCTCGACGACCGCCGCCACGCCGGAATTGCGCACCGCGAAACGCTCGCCGGCGACGCCGGCGAAATACGCCTCGCCTTCGGTGGCGCCGTAGAGCACCGTGTTGCCGACGATGATCGAGTCCGCCGCGACGATCTTGGCCTCTTGCGGCGGCCGGATGACGATGCGGCCGCCCGACAGGCCCTTGCCGACATAGTCGTTGCCGGCGCCGACCAGCTCGAAGGAGACGCCGCGCGCCAGGAAGGCGGCGAAGGACTGGCCGGCGGTGCCGGTCAGCTTCACCTTTATCGTGTCCTCGCGCAGGCCCTTGTGCTTGAAACGCTTGGCGACGTCACCCGACAGCATGGCGCCGACAGAGCGGTCGACATTGCGGATCGGCAGCTCGATGGTGACCGGTTGTTTGGCGTCCAGCGCCGGCTTCGCCAGCTCGATCAGCTTGCGGTCGAGCACGTCGTCGATCGGATGCTTCTGCCGCTCGGTCCAGTGCAGCGCCTCATGCGGCACGTCCGGCTTGAAGAACATCTTCGAGAAGTCGAGCCCGCGCGCCTTCCAGTGTTGGATGACGTCGCGCTTTTCCAGGAGATCGGTGTCGCCGATGATCTGGTCGATATGGGTGAAGCCCATGTCGGCAAGCAGGCCCCGCACCTCTTCCGCCACGTAGAAGAAGAAGTTGATGACGTGCTCGGGCGTGCCCTTGAAGCGCTTGCGCAGCACCGGGTCCTGCGTCGCCACGCCGACCGGGCAGGTGTTGAGGTGGCACTTGCGCATCATGATGCAGCCGGCCGCGATCAGCGGCGCGGTCGAGAAGCCGAACTCGTCGGCGCCGAGCAGCGCGCCGATGATGACGTCGCGCCCGGTGCGCAGGCCGCCATCGACCTGCAGCGCGACGCGCGAGCGCAAGCCGTTGAGCACCAGCGTCTGGTGCGTTTCGGCGAGGCCCATTTCCCACGGGCTGCCGGCATGCTTGAGCGAGGTCAGCGGCGAAGCACCGGTGCCGCCGTCATAGCCGGAGATGGTGATGTGGTCGGCGCGCGCCTTGGCGACGCCCGCCGCGACCGTGCCGACGCCGACCTCCGACACCAGCTTGACCGAGACGTCGGCCGCCGGATTGACGTTCTTCAGGTCGTAGATCAGCTGCGCCAGATCCTCGATCGAATAGATGTCGTGATGCGGCGGCGGCGAGATCAGGCCGACGCCGGGCGTCGAGTGCCTGACCTTGGCGATGGTCGCGTCGACCTTGTGTCCGGGCAACTGGCCGCCCTCGCCGGGCTTGGCGCCCTGCGCCACCTTGATCTGCATGACGTCGGAATTGACCAGATATTCCGCCGTGACGCCGAACCGGCCGGAGGCGACCTGCTTGATCGCTGAGCGTTCCGGATTCTTGCCGCCGCCGGGCAGCGGCAGATAGCGGTCGGCCTCTTCGCCGCCCTCGCCGGTGTTCGACTTGCCGCCGATGGCGTTCATGGCGCGCGCCAGCGTGGTGTGCGCTTCCCGGGAGATCGAGCCGAACGACATCGCCCCGGTCGAGAAGCGCTTGACGATCTCGGCCGCCGGCATGACGTCCTCGATCGCGACCTTCTTGCGGCCGGTCTCTTCCGCTGTTCTGATCTTGAACAGGCCGCGAATGGTCTGGGCGCGCGCGGTCGCGCTGTCGATCTGCGCCGAATAGTCCTTGAACGTGTCCCATGAGCCCTGCCGCACGGCGTGCTGCAGGCTGGCGACGGCATCGGGCGACCACATATGCGCCTCGCCGCGCATGCGGAACATGTATTCGCCGCCGACCTCGAGATTGTTGCGCAGCACCGGATCGCTGCCGAAGGCGTCGCTGTGGCGGCTGAGCGTCTCGGTAGCGATCTCATCCAAGCCGACGCCTTCGATCAGCGTCGCCGTGCCGGTGAAATACTTCTCGACGAAGTCCGACTTCAGCCCGATGGCGTCGAAGATTTGCGCGCCGCAATAGGACTGGTAGGTCGAGATGCCCATCTTGGACATCACCTTGAGAATGCCCTTGCCGATCGACTTGATGTAGCGTGAGACCACCTCGTATTCGTCGACCTCTTCCGGCAGCTCGCCGCGCTTGTGCATGTCGAGCAGCGTGTCGAAGGCGAGATAGGGATTGATCGCCTCGGCGCCGTAGCCGGCCAGGCAGCAGAAGTGATGCACCTCGCGCGGCTCGCCGGATTCCACCACGAGGCCGACCGAGGTGCGCAGGCCCTTGCGGATCAGGTGATGGTGCACGGCCGCCGTCGCCAGCAGCGAAGGAATGGCGATGCGGTCCGGGCCGACCTGGCGGTCGGACAGGATGATGATGTTGTAGCCGCCGGCGACCGCTGCCTCCGCGCGCTCGCAGAGCCGGTCGATGGCGCCCTGCATGCCGGCGGCGCCCTCATTCGAACCATAGGTGATGTCGATCGTCTTGGTGTCGAACCTATCCTCGGTGTGGCCGATGGAGCGGATCTTCTCCAGATCGCCATTGGTCAGGATCGGCTGGCGCACCTCGAGCCGCTTGCGGCGCGACGTGCCGACCAGGTCGAAGATGTTCGGCCGCGGCCCGATGAACGACACCAGGCTCATCACCAGCTCCTCGCGGATCGGGTCGATCGGCGGGTTGGTGACCTGGGCGAAATTCTGCTTGAAATAGGTGTAGAGCAGCTTCGACTTATCCGACATCGCCGAGATCGGCGTGTCGGTGCCCATCGAGCCCACCGCTTCCTGGCCGGTGGTGGCCATCGGCGCCATCAAAAGCTTGGTGTCTTCCTGCGTGTAGCCGAAGGACTGCTGGCGATCGAGCAGGCTGACATCCTTGCGCAGCGCGCGCGGCTCGACCGGCTTCAGATCTTCGAGGATGAGCTGCGTGTTGGCGAGCCAGGTCTTGTAGGGGTGCCTTGTCGCGATCTCCGACTTGATCTCCTCGTCGGAAACGATGCGGCCCTTGGCGAGGTCGATCAGCAGCATGCGGCCGGGCTGCAGCCGCCACTTCTGCACGATCTTTTCCTCCGGCACCGGCAGCGCGCCGGCCTCCGACGCCATGATGACGCGGTCGTCGTCGGTGACGATGTAGCGCGCCGGGCGCAGGCCGTTGCGGTCGAGCGTGGCGCCGATCTGGCGGCCGTCGGTGAAGACCACCGCCGCCGGTCCGTCCCACGGCTCCATCAGTGCCGCATGGTACTCGTAGAAAGCCTTGCGGTCGGCGTCCATGAGCTTGTTGCCGGCCCAGGCTTCCGGGATCAGCATCATCATGGCGTGGGTGAGCGAGTAGCCGCCCTGGAACAGGAACTCGAGCGCGTTGTCGAAGCACGCCGTGTCCGACTGGCCTTCATAGGAGATCGGCCAGAGCTTCGAGATGTTGTTGCCGAACAGCTCGGAATCTACCGAGGCCTGGCGCGCCGCCATCCAATTGTTGTTGCCGCGCACGGTGTTGATCTCGCCATTATGCGCGACCATGCGATAGGGATGCGCCAGCTTCCATGACGGGAAGGTGTTGGTCGAGAAGCGCTGGTGGACGAGGATCAGCGCCGTCTCGAAACGCGGATCCTTGAGGTCATTGTAATAAGCGCCGACCTGATAGGCCAGGAACATGCCCTTGTAGACGATGGTGCGCGCCGACAGCGACACGCAATAGGCGCCGATGTCCTTGTTGTCGTTCTCGGCATAGATGCGGCCCGAGATCACCTTGCGCAGCAGGTAAAGCCGCGCCTCATACTCCTCGTCGTCCGTGATGTCGGCCGTGCGGCCGATGAACACCTGCCGATGGAAGGGCTCCGACGCCACGATATCCGGCGCCTTCGACAGCGACGAATTGTCGACCGGCACGTCGCGGAAGCCGATAAGCGGCAGCCCTTCCGACTGCGCCGATTCGGCGATGATCTCTTCGATATGGGCGCGCAGCGCCGCGTCTTGCGGCATGAACCAGTGGCCGACGCCGTATTGACCGGCCGGCGGCAGTTCGATGCCCACGACCGCCATTTCTTCGCGGAAGAAAGCGTCCGGAATCTGCACCAGCAAGCCGGCGCCGTCGCCGACCAGCGGGTCAGCGCCGACGGCTCCGCGATGGGTGAGGTTTTCCAGCATCGCCAGACCGTCCTCGACGATCCGGTGCGACTTCACGCCCTTCATATTGGCGATGAAGCCGACGCCGCAGGCGTCGTGCTCGTTGCGCGGATCATAGAGGCCCTGCGCGGTCATGCCGTTGGCGGTTCGCAGCCCTTTGGCCAGGACGGTATTTTTAACGGCTGCCGCTTTCGTCTGCGCGGCCTGGCCGTTAATCGCAGATGGCGTCAGTTCCGTCATCGTCCTATCCTCCGTTCTCCACCTTGGCCCTGACTGTCTCAGGGCGCTGGTTTGCCTTGGGAAGCGAGAGTGCTTCCCCTTCATGTTGCTGCACGTCTCGCGAAATCCATCGAACCATACGGCCATACGCCCGGTTCGCATCCGGTATCGTACAGGCCAGAGCCGGGCCGTCTACCCGCCGCTCGCGACAATGGCCGGAATGGCAGCAATGATACGCCAGTCCGGCCTGTTTTGTGCGACAAAATAAGACAGCACTACTGTCCTAAATTTTTTATGGCAGAAATCAGGCAGCCGCACAAGACCGATTCACAAAAAACTTGGGCGTGCTGCGACACAAACTTTCGTGACAGGCGCCGCAAACGCAAGCTTTGGTCAAGGCACCTTGGCGCCGATTGCTGGCTTCACCGCTTTGCCGGCGATTGGCCCTTGCGCTTCGACCGCCGAAGCGGTCAAGTCCCGCCGCTTTTGCCAATCACGATATGGACCTCTCGATGTTCTTTGCATCCGACAACTGGGCGGGCGTCAACCCCGACATTTCGGCCAACCTGTCGCGCCATGCCGCCGGCACCGCGACCGCCTATGGCGACGGCGATCTGGACCGCGCCGTCTATCGCCGCTTCAGCGAGATCTTCGAGCGTGAGGTGCAGGTCTTCTTCGCCGCGACCGGCACCGCGGCCAACGCGCTTTCGATGGCTGCGTTGAACCGCATCGGCGGCGTCGCGCTCTGCCATTCCGAGGCGCACTTGAATGTCGACGAGTTCGGCGCGATGGGTTTCTACACCGGCGGCGCGCGCATGGCGCCGGTGGCGGGACCGCTGGGGCGCATGACCCCGGAGGCTCTCGACCGGACCATCAAGCGATACTCGCAGGACCTGGCCCCCGCCGGCCAGCCGATGGCGGTCACCGTGACCCAGGCGACCGAGGTCGGCACGGTCTACAGCGTCGACGATGTCAAGGCGATCGCCGAGGTCAGCCGCCGCCACAAGCTGCCGCTGCACATGGACGGCGCGCGCTTCGCCAATGCGATTGCCGCGACCGGCGTCAGCCCGGCCGAAATGACCTGGAAGAGCGGCGTCGACCTCATCTCCTTCGGCGGCACCAAGAATGGCTGCTGGATGGCCGATGCGGTCGTGGTTCTCAATCCGGATGTCGGCAAGGATCTGCGCCTGCTGCGCCAGCGCGCCGGACAGACTTTTTCCAAGGCCCGCTTCATCTCGGCCCAGTTCGAGGCCTATTTCACCGACGATCTGTGGTTGAGGATGGCAGGGCACGCCAATGCGATGGCCGCGCATCTGGCCGAGACGATCGAGGATGCGCCGGCCGGCAAGCTCGCCTGGCTGCCGCAGGCCAACGAAGTGTTTGCCATCCTCGGTCGGGCCACCGCGGAAAAGCTGCAAGCGGCCGGCGCCAAATTCTACGAATGGGGCGTGCCGCAGGGTTTCGATGGCCATCTCGGCGACAATGAAGCGATCTACCGCTTCGTCGCCAGCTTCGCCACCACGACGCAAGAGATCGACCGTCTCGGCGAGTTGCTTGGCTGAGCTTGCGGCGCTCGGGAGCAGCATGACAGAAGCCTCATTGCGGCGACTGAGGCCTATATCCGAAAGCTGCTTTCCTGCCGGCAGGATCCCGATTTGGCCACGCTCGATTTGAGGACTTTTGCGGCTGACATATTCGCCGCGACGGCGGCTGAGTATTTCGCGCCATACGAAGCCGTTCACCGACAGAACGTCGAAGCGGTCGTCGCGGAAAAGAAGGGTAGGCTTGCGCCCCGATCAGGCGAGCAAGGGCCGCAGCAGCAACTCGACGCCGAGCAGGACCAGAAAAATCAGGAACCAGCGGCGAAAAGTTGCCGGACTGATCTTCCGGCGCAGGATTTGCCCCAGCCACATGCCGAGCAGGGCCGGCAGCACGGCAAGCGAGGACATCGCCAGATGCCCCGCCTCGAACGCGCCATGCGAGGCAAGGCCCAGCGCCAGGGCGATCGTCGACACCGTGAAGGAAAGACCGAGCGCCTGGATCAGGTCGTCGCGGCTCAAGCCCAGCGCCTGGATGTAAGGCACGGCAGGCACCACGAAGACGCCGGTGCCGCCCGTGACCAGGCCGGTGAGAAAACCCACGACCGGCGACGACCAGCGCTCGGTTTTCTCGGGAACGACAGGCTGCCGCGCGAGCAGACTATAGGCGGCATAGACGATCAACGCCGCGCCGAGGCCGGCGGTCGTCCATTTGACATTGTCGCTGGCGAGCAGCCGCGAGCCGGCGACCGTGCCGATCAGAATGCCCGCCATCATCAGCCAAAGCCGGCGCAGGATCGCCGAAAAACTCGGGCCGGCGAAAAGCTGCCAGACATTGGTGACGAAGGACGGAACGATGAGCAGCGAGGCGGCCGTCACCGGCGGCATGATGGTGCCAAGCAATCCCATGGCCAGGGTCGGCAGGCCCATGCCGGTGACGCCCTTGACGATACCGGCGAGCAGGAAAGTGATTGCAACGGTGGCGGTCAACAGCAGCGAAAAATCGGACATCGCCCTTCATGATCCGCCGCTGCGCGCTTCAAAAGAGCCACACAGGCCCGTCGCCGGTGGCACAAAAAAAGCGGCGCCTCGCGGCGCCGCTTTCGTCTCGGGAGGGAGACGTTGTCTACTACCGGCCCCGCGGGTTACGCGGCGGCCTTGGTTTCGATCTGCTTGGCCTTTTCCGCGGACGAGGTGATCGCGATCTTGCGCGGCTTCAGCTCCTCGGGAATGTTGCGCTTGAGGTCGACGAAGAGCAGGCCGTTCTTCAGCGTGGCGCCTTCCACTTCGACGTGGTCGGCCAGCTGGAAGCGGCGCTCGAAGGACCTCGAGGCGATGCCGCGGTAAAGCAGCTCCGAACCCTCGCTGCTGTTCTCTTCCTTGCGCTCGCCCTTGACGGTCAGCACGTTGCGATGGGCTTCGATCGAAATCTCGTCTTCCGAGAAGCCGGCAACGGCCATCGAGATGCGATAGGCGTTCTCGCCCGTGCGCTCGATATTATAGGGCGGATAGGTCTGCGCGGTCTCGGGCTGGCCGAGCGAATCGAGCATGGTGAACAGCCGGTCGAAGCCGACGGTCGAACGATAAAGCGGGGAAAAATCAACGTGACGCATGAGTGTTCTCCTTTTGAGCAACATGGTTTGCGTATGACCCGTTGCGAAACCCTCGAAAGGCGTTCCGGATAGGCCAGCGGCCCCGACATCGGCGGCCACAACCTTCATTTGGGAAGCTCAAAAAGCCATTTCAAGGTTTTCCTTTGTCGCAATGCAGCCACGTTCATGAACGGTGGATGAACCACCGCTTCGGCCTCCGTTCAGTCATGCGGCATTAGGCTTCGGTCAAGTTCGAGCAATTCCAGGAAAAGTGAAGCGGTTTTCCGTCCGGAATTGCGTCAAGACAGAGAGACAAGCGGCGCCTCCTTCCCTGCGCCGCGACGAGGCCGAACCGGGTGCAACGTCCCTTCCTCCCGGGTCGACAGAGGCCGGAAGTGCACCGCAGGCACTTCCGGCCTTCCCCGCACTACAGCGCCGCGCGTCCTCTGGACGCGCTAAGGACGCTGTAGCACTTTTGATTTCGCGCATGATCCTTTCCGAAAATCGATTCCGATTTTCGGGGTCATGCGCGGCGACCGCGCAAATCCTCGCAACGCCTTTGCTTTTGCCGCCTGGCCGTCTATCACCATGCCGACGCCTCGCCCGTCCGGGCAAAGAACAAGCAACGACGCCGCATGACGGATCTTTTCCATCTGACCGAGGACAATCCCGCACCGCAGAATGCCGCGGGCGGCTTCTTCACCACACGCGACGGCAAGAAGATCCGCTACGGCGTCTTTGCCGCTGTCAGCCGCCCGCTGCAGGGCACGGTGGTTCTGCTGACCGGGCGCAACGAATGCATCGAGAAATATTTCGAGACCATCCGCGATCTCGCCGATCGCGGCTTCGGCGTCGCCATCCTCGACTGGCGCGGCCAGGGCGGTTCCAGCCGCCTGCTGCGTGACCGCCAGCGCGGCTATGTCCGCAGCTTCCGCGACTATACGCGCGATCTCGAGCAATTCTTCGAGGAAATTGTGCTGCCCGACTGCCGCGGCCCCTATTACATCCTCGCGCACTCCACGGGCGCGGTGATTGCGCTGCTTGCCTCGCCGTCCATGGTCAACCGGGTGCGGCGCATGGTGCTGCTGGCGCCTTTTCTCGAGGTGCCGGACCTGCCGGTCTCGATCGCCACGGTCCGGCGCGTCTGCGCGGTCTTTTGCGCGCTGGGTCTCGGCCGGCTCTATGCCGCGCTCGGTCCGCGCCCGAAAGTGCCGCCCGCTTTCGAGGTGAACAAGGTGACCTCGGATCCTGTGCGCTACCGGCGCAATGTCGGAATCTACGAGGCCTGGCCGCAGCTCGCGCTCGGCGGCCCGACCATCCGCTGGCTGAGGGCCGCCGCCGCAGCCGCGAAAGCCGTCAGCGATCCGGATTTCATGGCAAGGGTGAAGGTGCCGATGCTGATCGTCGCCGCCGGCGCCGACCGGGTGGTCTCGACCAAGGCGGTGGAGGCCTATGCCAGGAAACTGCGCGTCGGCTCGCTGTTGATGATCGACGGTGCGCAGCACGAGATCCTGCAGGAGAAGGACATCTACCGCGAGCAGCTCCTGGCCGCTTTCGACGCCTTCATCCCCGGCATGGGTGATGCCACTTGACGCTCGGTGGTGGGCGGCCGCCGCCGGCGACGCCTTACGGCCGGCACAGGAGCTTCACGGCCGGTGGGTTCGACCTCGCCGCTCGGCCCACAAATCTCGGCTGAACGCGGCCGGCGTGGTCACCTGCATAGTCATTGCAGATCCTGCAGCAAACGCGGGCGGAACCGGCTTGACTGAAGGCGCGCTCGCCGCTCGGCGACTCCTCGTTTCCGCCAAGGCACGGAGCGCTAGATACCTTCCGGCGCCATGCGCCAGCCGACAAGGACCGGGAGGAGGAACGGACATGAACGCATCGCTGTCACGTCAGGGGCATCGCCTGTTGCAGATCGGCGTCGCCCTGCTGCTGTTTTCGTCATTTGAAGGATTTGCAATCCCGTACCTTGCCGCACCGCGCCTGGGGCTGTCGGCGCATACGCTCAGCGGCTTGGAGGCCGTTCTCCTGCTGGCGCTGGGTCTCCTTTGGGAAAGGCTCAACCTCAGCGCCGCCACATCGCGGGTTGCGTTCTGGCTTCTGATCTATTCGGCTCTTGCCATTCTGGCCGCCTACGTGATGGCGAGCGTCTGGGGCGCCGGCAACGAGACGATGCCCCTGGCAGCCGGAGCCTTCCACGGCAGCGCCTTTGAGGAGACGGCGATCAAGGGCATCGGGTATTCGTCGGCGCCAACCGGCCTCATTGCATTCGCGCTCATTCTGTGGGGCTTGCGCCTTGCAGAGCCTTCGTCAACCGAGAGCTAGAGCGCGCCGCAGTCTTGCATTCGGTTTTGCATGAAACGGTCTCTTGGGCCGCCTGGTGCTCAGCCGCGCAGCGCCGCCATCGCTGCCGCGTGAAGCTCGGGCGTCGCTGCCGCCAGTATATCGCCGCCCTTCTCCGCCGGCCCACCTTCGAAAGTGGTGATGACGCCGCCGGCCTTCTCGATGATCGGGATCAGCGCGACGATGTCGTAGGGCTTCAGGCCCGGGTCGGCGACGATATCGATGCTGCCGGCCGCCAGCATGGCGAAGGCGTAGCAATCGGTGCCGTAGCGGGCGAGCTGCACCTTTGTCTCGAACTGGTCATAGCGCTTGCGCGCATCGCCCTGGAACAATGCCGGCGTGGTCGTGAACAGCGTCGCTTGCGCGAGCTCGGTCGTCTTGCGGGTCGCGAGCCGGCGCGGGCCGCCCGGTCCTTCATAATGCGACCCGGAAGCGTTGGCGTAGAACAGCTCGCCGGTGAAGGGTTGCGACATCATGCCGGCGACCGCCTCGCCATCGACGGTCAGCCCGACCAGCGTTCCCCACACCGGGATGCCGGAAATGAAGGCGCGGGTGCCGTCGATCGGGTCGATCACCCAGACATGCCGGCTGGCGAGGTTTTGGCTGCCATGCTCCTCGCCGAGGATGCCGTGCTCGGGATATTCGGACGAAATCAGCGCCCGGATCGCGCGCTCGGCTTCGCGATCGGCCTCCGTTACCGGATCGAAGCTTCCCGCAAGCTTGTTGGTGACCGCCCCCTGGCTGCGGAAGCGCGGCAAGGTTTCGGCGGCGGCGGCATGCGCGATGCGCCGCATGAAATCGGTGCTGATATCCAAGTCGCTCTCCCCCATCGCGGCCGTTGCCGGCCGCCTGTTTCTCGCGGAACAGGCGCGCTGAAGACCGGTCAGACGCCCGTTTTCTGTTGCCCGAATGTCACATCTGAGCCGCCGAAGCGGAATTTCCACATCATATTGAATTAAAAAAGCCCGCTGTCGATTGACATTTGTGCGGCGCACAATAATTTTGTCATCGGACAGGTTTTCCTGTCCATGCCCTCCTTGGGCGTTTCCTCCCTAGACTTCGACCGTGTCGTGAAAACGATGCGGTCTTTTTTTCAGGCAATTCCGGGAAAAGTGTGAAGCGGTTTTCCGTCCGAAATTGCGTATAGAAGAACTGGGCGCGCCGACCGCGCCGTCATTCCGCCGCCAGCGGCAAATCGACGAAATGATGGTCGGGCATCGACATCAGGTCGGCCGAGAAGCGGGTCAGGTCGCAGGCCAAAGCGTCGAAGCCGGCCGATTTCTGGAACGTCCGCTCGTCCATGTAAAGCCCGCGATTGACCTCGATCTGCAACGCATGCAGATGCCGCGCCGGCCTGCCATAATGTTCAGTGATGAACCCTCCCGCATAGGGCTTGTTATGCGCGACGGTGTAGCCCATGCGGACAAGCAGGCTAATCGCCATCTCGGTGAGCGCCGGCGAGGCCGAGATTCCGAACCGATCGCCGATGATGAAGTCGGGCCGCACGCCGTTGTCGCCGACGCGTATGCTGGCCGGCATCGAGTGGCAGTCGATCAGCACGGCATAGCCGAACCTGGCATGCGTTCTGGTCAGGAGCCGCTTCAGCGTCTCGTGATAAGGCTTGTACACCGCTTCGATGCGCGCCACCGCCTCAGCCAGCGGCAGGCGGCCGGGATAGATATCAAGGCCTTCGCCGACAAGCTTCGGCACCGTGCCCAGCCCGCCGGCGACACGCGCCGAACGGATGTTGCAGAAAGACGGGACCGGCTCCGCGAACATGCGCGGATCGAGTTCCCACGGCTCGCGGTTGACGTCGAGATAGGCGCGCGGAAAATTGGCCGCCAGCAGTGGCGCGCCGAGCGGCACGGCGCCGCCGAAAAGCTCCTCGACATAGCAGTCCTCCGACCGGCGGATGGCGTTGCGGTCAAGCCGCGCCATGGCCAGGAAGCGCTCCGGATAATGGCGGCCGCTATGCGGTGAGTTGAACAGGAAGGGGACGCGCTGTTCGGCGCCCGATCGGATTTCGAAGGGTGGGACGACCGAAAAATCCTCGGCTGCCGTTTTCAATTTGCACGAACCAGGAAACAGCACTGCATCATGACGTAAAACTTGCCACCTTGCGTGCGGCATGTCCAGCATTTCAGGCGACGAAACCGCAGCTTGAACCGGATGCGGGACGCCCTTCATTCACTTGATGTTTACCGACACATCCTCATATACAGCATGGTTAACAGCCTTGCCCGGCGGCAGGCTTGAGGCGGGTGATTCGGACGGGATATGATGGCACGCATTCTGCTGGCGGAAGACGACGATGATATGCGCCGCTTCCTCGTCAAGGCGCTGGAACGCGCCGGCTACCAGGTAAGCGATTTCGACAATGGCGCCAGCGCCTATGAGCGGCTTCGCGAAGAGCCTTTCTCGCTGCTCCTTACCGACATCGTCATGCCGGAGATGGACGGCATCGAGCTTGCCCGCCGCGCCACCGAGATCGACCCGGACCTCAAGGTGATGTTCATCACCGGCTTTGCCGCGGTCGCGCTCAATCCGGATTCCAAGGCGCCCAAGGACGCCAAGGTGCTGTCGAAGCCTTTCCACCTGCGCGATCTCGTCAACGAGGTCGAGAAGATGCTGCAGGCGGCCTGAGCCACTTCGGCAGGCATCGACGATGCGCCGCGCCGATGCGACAAACACAAGCCGTCTTTCCGCATTCCCGCTATTGACGCGCCGGATCAAAAGTGGTGTATGCGCGGCTTCGGATGGGCGTGTAGCTCAGCGGGAGAGCACTGCATTGACATTGCAGGGGTCACAAGTTCAATCCTTGTCACGCCCACCATCCTTCCAATAAGTTAGATGTCTGGCGAGCACAGAACCCTGTGCCTGACTGTCTGGCTGCACTGCAGCTCGCGATTACCCGAGACTTCTTCGAACGAGCACAAACGTTTCGCCCAAGACGGCGAGCCCGTGGACGACGTAGCCCTTGCCGAGCAGCCCAGATATGCCCCGTCCTGCCCGGTAACCCCGGTGACAAGGGCGACTCTGTCTGCCAGCGCGACTTTGTCCGCCATTGCCATGTGCGCCCGTGCCTATTTTTCGGCAAGCGAATACGATTTGCCGGCGGAACGCAAATCCCGCACCGGGGCCGGCTTAAACGCCCGCGACCGCCAGCAGGGTCTTCATCCTGGCGATGGCAAGATCGGGGTCGGCCAGCAGCCCGGCCTGGTCGGAGAGCCGGAAGACATCCGCGTAGTGGCATATGCCGCGCGCCGACTGCATGCCGCCCACCATTGTGAAGTGGTCCTGATGCCCGTCCAGCCAGGCCATGAAGACGATGCCGGCCTTGTAGTATTCGGTCGGCGCCTCGAAGATTTTTCGCGACAGCGGCACGGTCGGCGCCATCAGCGCGTCGTAGCCGGCCTTGTCACCCTCTGCCAGCTTCGCCAGCGCGGCATTTGCCACCGGCGCGATGGCGTCGAAGATGCCGAGCAGCGCGTGCGAGTGTTTCCTGCCGTCGCCGGCAATCAGTTCGGGATAGTTGAAATCGTCGCCGGTGAACATCACCACCCCGTCGGGCAGCCGGTTGCGCAGCAAGATCTCCTTCTCGGCGTCGAGCAACGATATCTTGATGCCTTCGACCTTGCCCGCATGCCGCTCGATGATGGCGACGACAGTGTCGAGCGCGGTATCGAAATCGTTGCTGCCCCAATAGCCCTTGAGCGCCGGATCGAACATGTCGCCCAGCCAGTGCAGGATGACCTTGCCCGATGCCTGGGAAAGCATGCGGTCATAGACGCGGGCGTAATCGTCCGGCCCTTTTGCCACCGCGGCCAGTGCGCGGCTCGCCATCATGATTGCCTTGCCGCCCTCGCCTTCGATGAAGGCGAATTGCTCTTCATAGGCGCCGATGACGTCGTCGAGCGTCTTGGCCGCCGCCGGCGCCAGGTGATCGGTCCCCGCCCCCGAGGCGAGGTCGGCGCCCGGCACCGTTTTGGCTTCCGCGATCGAGCGGCGGATCAGCTCCCTGGCGCTCGCCCAGTCGAAACCCATCCCGCGCTGAGACGTGTCCATGGCTTCGGCGATGCGAAAGCCGAGCCGCCACAAATGATGACGGAACGCCATCGTCCTGTCCCAGTCGACCGCCGGCCGCGACCACGGATCGGTCATGGCGATGGGATCGGCAACGACATGGGCGGCGGCATAGGCGATACGCGAAAAGCGTGCGCCCTCGATCGGTTCGACCGGTTTGCCGACGAGCCGGTAGCTGACCCGGTCGCCGTTTGCCGCAGGCAAGGTGATGTCCATGGTACTCTCCCGTTGCCGTCGCTATAAATGGAACGTTCCAATAAATCAAGAATCTTTATGGCTCCGCAGATCCAGGCTGGAACACACCGTGCCCTCCTGGAGGTATCCTTGCATTTGCTGAGGTTTTGAACCGCTTCAATCAATTTTTCGATTTTCGTCGCAATCGCAATTGACTCGGATTTGGATCGATGATTAGAACGTTCCAATAAATTTTGCCAAAACTGGGAGGACGCGACGAGGATGGCCAGCCGGGCCAAGGCGACGATCCTGGACATCGCCCGCGAGGCCGGCGTGTCCAAATCGACGGTGTCGCTCGTGCTGCAGGGCAGCGGGCTGATCCGGCCTGAAACCGCGACCAAGGTGCGCAAGGCGATCGAGGATGTCGGCTATGTCTACAACCGCGGCGCCGCCAATCTGCGCAAGGCCCATTCCAATGTCATCGGCATGGTGATCAACGATCTCACCAACCCCTTTTTCGCCGAGCTTGCCGTCGGCATGGAGCGCGTCTTCCAGGCGGCGGGCGTCGTCCCCTTCATCGCCAACACGGCGGAAAACCCGGTGCGTCAGGAAGAGGTGCTGAAATCGCTGATGGAACAGGGCGTCGCCGGCCTGATCGTCTCGCCGGCGCGTGGCACGTCGCCCGGCACCTTCCGCCGCATCGAGACGGCCGGCGTCCCGATCGTCTTCACCATGCGCAGGTTGCCGGACAGCCGTATTCCGGTGATCGCGCCGGACAATCATCGCGGCGCGGTGCTTGCCGCCGAACATCTGATCCGCAGGGGTCATCGCCGCCTGGCCTTCTTCGGCGGTTCATCCGATCTCGTTGTTTATCAGGAGCGCCTGGGCGGCTTCCTCGAAGCCTGCGAAACGTTCGGCATCCCGGCTCCGGACCGGCTGATCGTCGAGGGCGAGACGAACCGCAAGGGCGGCATGGCCTGCCTGGAGACGGCCCTTGCCGTGCCGCGACCACCGACCGCAGCGCTGTGCTTCAACGATGCGGTAGCCTTCGGCGTCATGCTGGCATTGCGCAAACGCGGTCTCGAGGCAGGCGCAGACTTCGCCGTCGTCGGCTTCGACGATGTCGCCGAGGCCGAGCACTACAGCCCGGCGCTGACCAGCGTCGCCGTCGACACCGCGGGCCTCGGCGAGCGCGCGGCGCACGTCATGCTGAAGATGATCCAGTCGCGCACCACGCGCGCCGAGAACCATATCGGTGCCGTCAGCCTGGTCGTGCGGGAAAGCAGCGGCCCGGACCGCAACAGCCAGGTGGGAGACGCGGCGTGAGCGTGCGATGGGGACTGATCGGCGCCAGCACGATCGCCAGACAGTTCGTGATCGATGCCATCCGCGCGCAGGCCGACGGCGAGGTCGCCGCCGTGATGAGCTCCAGCCCGGAACGGGCCGAGACCTATGCGAGGGAAACCGGCATCGCACGCGCCGTCTCGTCTCTCGACGCGCTGCTCAACTCGGACATCGACGCCGTCTACATCTCGACCACCAACGAATTGCATCTCGAGCAGGGGCTTGCCGCGATCAAGGCCGGCAAGCATGTGCTGTGCGAGAAGCCGCTGGCGCTGACCAGCGCCGATGCGCGTGAGATGGTCGTCGCCGCGAAAGCTGCCGGTATCGTCTTCGGCACCAATCACCATCTGCGCAATGCCGGCGCCCACCGCGCCATGCGCGAGGCGATTGCCGCCGGCCGCATCGGCAAGCCGATCGCCGCACGCGTCTTCCACTCCGTCTACCTGCCGGAGAACCTGCAGGGCTGGCGCATCGCCAGGCCTGAGGCCGGCGGCGGCGTTGTGCTCGACATCACCGTGCATGATGCCGACACGCTGCGCTTCGTGCTGGACGACGACCCCGTCGAGATTTCGGCCTTCACGCAAGCCGCCGGCATGGCCGGCGGCGGACTGGAGGACGGCGCCATGTGCATCTGGCGTTTCGGGTCGGGCGTGATTGCCCAGTCGCATGAGGGCTTCACCACGAAATTCGCCGGCACCGGCTTCGAGGTGCATGGCTCGGAGGGCTCGCTGATCGCCGCCAATGTGATGACGCAAAAGCCGGTCGGCTCGGTGCATCTGCGCAGCGCGAGCGGAGAAGAAGAGCTGAGCTTCGATCGCGAGGATCTCTACACCCGCTCGTTGCGCCACTTCCATGCCGCGATCCGCGGCGAAGGCCGGCCTGCAGCCACCGGCGAGGACGGCGTCTGGTCGTTGGCGTCGGCCGAAGCAGCACTGCAATCGTCGAACACCGGCAAGGCCGTCGCCATCGACCCGCAACTTGGGGGCCTCGCGTGAGCAAGCTCGTCTCGGCGGCCCATGCCGCCAGCCTGATCAAGGACGGCATGGTCGTCTCGGTGTCGTCGTCGAGCGGGCTCGGCTGCCCGGATGCCGTGCTTGCCGCGATCGGCGAGCGTTTCGACGCGGAAGGCCATCCGCAGGCAATCACCACGCTGCATCCGATCGCCGCCGGCGACATGTACGGCATCAAGGGCATCGACCATCTCGCCAAGCCGGGCCTGCTCAAGCGCACGCTCTGCGGCTCCTATCCGTCCGGCCCCTCCTCTGCCGAGCCGCCGCAGATCTGGAAGATGATCGGCGACAATTCGATCGCCGCCTACAACGTGCCGTCCGGCATCCTGTTCGACATGCATCGCGAGGCCGCCGCCAAACGTCCCGGCGTGCTGACCAAGGTCGGCCTCGACACCTTTGCCGATCCGCGCCACCAGGGTTGCGCCATGAACGCCGCGGCCAGCGAGCCGATCGTCTCGGTTGAGCAGTTCGACGGCGAGGAATGGCTCTATTTCCGCGCCATCGTGCCGAACGTCTCGATCATTCGCGCCACCACGGCCGACGAGCGCGGCAATCTCACCTATGAGCATGAGGGCGCCTATCTCGGCGGACTGGAGCAGGCGCTGGCTGCCCGCAACAATGGCGGCATCGTCATTGCGCAGGTCAAGCGCGTGGTCGAGAACGGCACGCTGAAGCCGCATGACGTGCGGGTGCCAGGCGTGCTGGTCGACCATATCGTGGTGGCGCCCGACCAGTTGCAGACGACGCAGACGCCTTATGACCCGGCGATCTCCGGCGAGATCTTCCGGCCGCTGTCGACCTTCCGCACGCCGGAGATGAACATCCAGAAGGTCATCGCGCGGCGCGTCGCCATGGAATTGCGCGACGGCATGGCCGTCAACATCGGCTTCGGCATCTCGGCCAACGTGCCGCGCATCCTTCTCGAGGAAGGCCAGCACGGCAAGGTCACCTGGGTGATCGAGCAGGGCGCGGTCGGCGGCGTGCCGCTGCTCGACTTCAAGTTCGGCTGTGCCTCCAACGCCGAGGCGATCATGCCCTCGCCGCACCAGTTCATCTATTTCCAGGCCGGCGGCTTCGACGCCTCGCTGCTGTCCTTCCTGCAGATCGACCGGCACGGCTCGGTCAACGTCTCGAAGCTCTCGGCGCGGCCGCATGTGACCGCCGGCGCCGGCGGCTTCGTCGACATCACCGCGCGGGCGAGGAAGATCGTCTTTTCCGGCTTCTTCAATGCCGGCGCGAAACTCTCGCTGGCGAACAGCGCCATCCGCATCGACCAGGAAGGCAAGATCAAGAAGGTGGTCGCAGAGGTGGAGCACATCTCCTTCTCCGGCAAGCGGGCGGTCGCCCAGGGGCAGGACATTACCTATGTCACCGAGCGCTGCGTGATGAAGCTGACGCCGGACGGGCTGATGGTCACGGAACTCGCGCCCGGCATCGATCTCGAGCGCGATGTCTTGGCGCAGTCCGAGATCCCGCTCGCTGTGGCGAACGACCTCAAGGTCACGCCTGCGGCGCTCTATCACGACCGACCGATCGGCTTGTCGCTCAATGGCGGCGCTTCGCTCGGAGGCGCGCATGGCTGAGGGTCTCGTCACCTTCGAAAAGGACGGCGCCGTCGGCATCGTCACGCTGCGCCGGCCGGAAAAGTTCAACGCGCTCGACATCCCAATGCTGCGCGCGCTCGAGGCGGCGCTTGACCAAGCGGAACTGGCCGAGGGCGTTCGCGCTGTGCTTATCCGCGGCGAAGGCAAGGGCTTCTGCGCCGGCGGCGACGTCGAGGCCTGGGGCGCGATGAGTGCCGCCGATTTCCAGGTGCAATGGGTACGCTACGGCCACCGCGTCTTCGACCGCCTGGCCCGGCTCAGGCAGCCGACCATCGCGGTGCTCTCCGGCCATGCGCTGGGCGGCGGGCTGGAACTGGCGGCGGCCTGCGATTTCCGCGTCGCCGAAACGCAGATAAAACTCGGCTTCCCCGAAACCTCGATCGGCGTGGTGCCGGGCTGGTCGGGCACACAGCGCGCCGTGCGCCGTTTCGGTGCACAAATCGTGCGCCGAATGGCGATTGGCGGCGAGATTTTCCTGGCGACCGATGCGCTCGCGCACGGCATCGTCGACCGACTGGTCGAAACAGGCAAGGCTTTCGACGAAGCCAAAGCCTGGGCCGAAAAGGTCGCCGAGCGCGGTCCGCTGGCGACGGAGGCCGCGAAGCTGATGATCGGCGTTGCCGAGGGCGAGGAAGATGCGGCCGCGACCGAGGCGCTGGCCAGCGGCTTCATCGCGCTAACGGCCGACCTCAAAGCCGGCGTCGACGCCTTCAAGGCCAAGCAGAAGCCGGCCTTTTCGAGATCCTAGAGAAGACATGATGAACGCACCGCTCAACATTGCCATGCCGGCCGAGGCGTCCCACGCGCCGAAGGTCTACAAACTGTTGATCGACGGCAGGCATGTCGATGCCCGCGACGGCCGCAGCATCGAGCGCGCCAGCCCAGGCCACGGCTTCATCGTGTCCCGCTATGCGCAAGCTGGCGCGGCGGAAGTCGAGGCGGCGGTCCTGGCCGCGCACAAGGCTTTCGAGACCGGCCCATGGCCGCGCATGAAGGCATCGGAACGCGCGGCGGTTCTGCTGAAGGCTGCCGACCTGATCGAGGCACGGCTGGAAGAGATCGCCCGTCTCGACGCGCTGGAATCCGGCAAGCCGATCGCCCAGGCGCGCGCAGAGATCGGCGGCGCGATCGACATCTGGCGCTATGCCGCCTCGCTTGCCCGCACGCTGCATGGCGAAAGCTATGCCAATCTCGGCGACGCCATGCTGGGCGTCGTGCTGCGCGAACCGATCGGCGTCGTCTCGATCATCACGCCGTGGAATTTCCCTTTCCTGATCGTCAGCCAGAAGCTGCCCTTCGCGCTCGCCGCCGGCTGCACGGCGGTGGTGAAGCCGAGCGAGATGACGTCCGCTTCCACTTTCGTGCTCGGCGACGTCTTGTTGGAGGCCGGGCTGCCGGCTGGCGTCGTCAACATTCTCGCAGGCTACGGCGCCGACGTCGGCGCGCCGATGGTCAGCCATCCGCTGGTTGAGATGGTCTCCTTCACCGGCTCGACCCGTGTCGGCAAGACAACCATGGCAGCCGCTTCCGATTCCTTGAAGAAGGTCTCGATGGAACTCGGCGGTAAGAATGGCCAGATCGTCTTCCCCGACGCCGACCTCGAGGCCGCTGCGGATGCCGCGGTGTTCGGCGGCTTCTTCAACGCCGGCGAATGCTGCAATGCCGGCAGCCGCCTCATCGTGCATGAGGCGATCGCCGACGACTTCCTCAACGCGGTCAAGGCGCTGTCCCGGAAGGTCCGCGTCGGCGATCCGCTCGACGACCGCACCAAGGTCGGCGCGATGATCTCGGCCGACCATATGGAAAAGGTAGCCGGCTATGTGACGGCGGCGAAAACCGACGGCGGCAGCGTTTTCGCCGGTGGCGCGCGGCTTGCATCCAATGCCGGTCAATATCTCGATCCGACCATCATTCGTGACGTCACGGAGGATATGGCGATCGCGCGCGAGGAAGTGTTCGGACCGGTGCTGTCCGTGCTCACTTTTGAAACGATTGAAGAGGCATTGCGCATTGCCAACAACACGCCCTATGGTTTGTCTGCAGGGGTGTGGAGCGCCGGTATCGACACGTGCATGTCGGTGGCGCGCGGCGTGCGTTCGGGGACGGTTTGGGTGAATACGTTCATGGAAGGTTATCCCGAACTGCCCTTCGGCGGCTACAAGCAGTCCGGTCTGGGACGCGAACTCGGCAAACGCGCTGTCGAGGACTATACCGAGGAAAAGACTATCCAATTTCATCGCGGCCAGCGCACCGGATGGTGGGTCGGCTGAGTTGGGAGACCCCGGCGGACACCCGCCGGTTCTGTGAATGCAACAAGGGAGGTAGTACATGTTGCGCAAACTGCTTATCGGAACGGCTCTTGCGACGAGCTTTGCGTTCTCGGCGCACGCCGCGGACGTCAAGGAAGTGCAGATGCTGCATTGGTGGACGTCGGGCGGCGAAGCGGCTGCTCTGAACGTGCTGAAGCAGGATCTGGCCAAGGAAGGCTATGCCTGGAAGGACGTGCCGGTGGCCGGCGGCGGCGGCGACGCCGCCATGACCGCGCTGAAGGCGATGGTTGCGGCCGGCAATTATCCGACCGCTTCGCAGATGCTCGGCTACACCGTGCTCGATTATGCCGCCGCCGGCGTCATGGGCGACCTCACCGAGACCGCCAAGAAGGAAGGCTGGGACAAGTCGGTTCCGGCCGCCCTGCAGAAGTTCTCCGTCTATGACGGCAAGTGGGTCGCGGCCCCGGTCAACGTCCACTCCGTCAACTGGCTGTGGATCAACAAGGCGGTGATGGACAAGATCGGCGGCACCGAGCCGAAGACCTTCGACGACTTCGTGGCCTTGCTCGACAAGGCCAAGGCCGCGGGCGTCATCCCGCTGGCGCTCGGAGGTCAGAACTGGCAGGAGGCGACCATGTTCGACTCCGTCGTGCTGTCGACCGGCGGCCCGGAGTTCTACAAGAAGGCGATGAACGACCTCGATGAGGAGTCGCTCAAGTCCGACACGATGAAGAAGTCGTTCGACAACCTCGCCAAGCTCGTCAAATATGTCGACCCGAACTTCTCGGGCCGCGACTGGAACCTCGCCACCGCCATGGTCATCAAGGGCGACGCGCTGGTCCAAGTCATGGGCGACTGGGCCAAGGGCGAGTTCCACGCCGCCAACAAGACCCCGGGCACCGACTTCCTGTGCTACCGCTTCCCGGGCACCGACGGCTCGGTGATCTACAACTCCGACATGTTCGGCATGTTCAACGTGCCGGAGGACCGCAAGGCTGCCCAGGTCGCGCTCGCCACCGCCACTTTGTCGAAAAGCTTCCAGTCGGCCTTCAACGTCGTGAAGGGTTCGGTCCCGGCCCGCACCGACGTGCCTGATACCGACTTCGATGCTTGCGGCAAGAAGGGTATCGCCGACCTGAAGAAGGCCAATGAGGGCGGCACGTTGTTCGGCTCGCTGGCGCAGGGCTACGGCGCCCCGCCCGCCGTCGCCAATGCCTACAAGGATGTCGTATCGAAGTTCGTCCATGGTCAGATCAAGACCTCCGACGAGGCCGTGACCGAGCTGGTCAAGGCGATCGACGACGCCAAGTAAGCCGTTGCTTGAACTCGGGTCTCCCCCGCTTCGGCGGGGGAGGTCTCCTGTCGAAAAAGGTAAGGGAAAGACCCTGGCGCGTTTCGCGCCGGGCGGTTTCCGACCAACCGGTACTGGACGAGCCGATGAGCACAGTTGCCGAAACCCAGATCAAGCTGACGCCGGAGCATGACGCCCGTCCCGGCGCGTCGGTCCGGTCGCGGCTGCAGGATCTGTTGCCGAAGATCGTTTTGGCGCCGAGCTTCGCGGCGACGATCGTCTTCGTCTATGGCTTCATTCTGTGGACGATCTATCTGTCCTTCACCAATTCCAAGACATTCCCGTCCTATGCCGTCACCGGAGCCCGCGCATATCAGCGGCTGTGGCGCTGGACCTTCGAGAGCGACCCGCCGTCGAGCTGGTACACCTCGATCACCAATATGGGCATATTCGGCTTCCTCTACATCCTGATCTGCCTGGCGCTCGGCCTGTTCCTGGCCATCCTGCTCGACCAGAAGATCCGCGGCGAAGGCGTGCTCAGGCCGATCTACCTCTACCCGATGGCGCTCTCCTTCATCGTCACCGGCGTCGCCTGGAAATGGTTCCTCGATCCCGGCCTCGGGCTGGAACAGACGCTGCATCAGTGGGGCTGGACGAGCTTCCATTTCGACTGGATCAAGAACAAGGATTTCGTCATCTACACGGTTGTGATCGCCGGCGTCTGGCAGGCGTCCGGCTTCGTCATGGCGATGTTCCTGGCCGGCCTGCGCGGCATCGACGGCGAGATCATGAAGGCCGCGCAGATCGACGGCGCCTCCGCCTTCCAGCTCTATCGCCGCATCGTCATCCCGCTGCTGCGGCCCGTCTTCCTGTCGGCCTTCATCGTGCTCGCGCATCTGGCGATCAAGTCCTACGACCTCGTCGTCGCGCTGACCAGCGGCGGCCCCGGCGGCTCGGCCTGGCTGCCGTCCAACTTCATGTATGAGTTCACCTTCAAGCGCAACGAGATGGCGGTCGGCTCGGCCAGCGCGGTGATCATGCTGATGACCATCACCGCCATCATCGTTCCGTATCTCTATTCCGAACTCAGGGAGAAGTCGCGATGAGCGCCGTCGCTTCACCCGCCAGCCAGGCCGCAAGCGGCGCCCGTGCCAGGACATTCAACCGCATCGTCATCTACGGGCTGCTTGGGCTGTTCGCGATCTTCTATCTGATGCCGCTCTTCGTCATGCTGGTCACCTCGTTCAAGACCATGGACGAGATCCAGAACGGCAACATGCTGTCGCTGCCGCATGCGCCGACCTTCGCACCGTGGATAAAGGCGTGGAGCGAAGTCTGCTCGGGCCTGACCTGCGTCGGCATGAAGGGCTACTTCTGGAACTCCATCAAGATGGTCGTGCCGGCGGTGCTGATCTCGACGCTGCTCGGCGCGCTCAACGGCTATGTGCTGACCAAATGGCGCTTCCGCGGCCACACGCTGGTCTTTGCCATGATGCTGTTCGCCTGCTTCATCCCGTTCCAGTCGGTGCTGTTGCCGATGGCGACGATCCTCGGCAGCCTCGGCCGCTTCGGTGTCACCTTGCAGAACGCGACCGGCTTTAGTTTCGGTCTCGGCAATTCCACCGTGAACCTGGTCTTCGTCCATGTGGTCTACGGCCTCGGCTTCACCACGTTGTTCTTCCGCAATTATTACGAGGCCTTCCCCACCGAGTTGGTGAAGGCGGCACAAGTCGACGGCGCGTCCTTCTTCCAGATATTTCGGCGCATCATGCTGCCCAATTCGCTGCCGATCATCGTTGTGACGGTGATCTACCAGTTCACCAACATCTGGAACGACTTCCTGTTCGCCTCCGCCTATGCCGGGTCCGGCGACGTGATGCCGATGACGGTTGCGCTGAACAACGTCGTCAACACCTCGACGGGCGTCGTCGAATACAACGTCAACATGGCGGCGGCGATGATTGCCGCGCTCCCCACCCTGATCGTCTATGTCGTCGCCGGCCGCTATTTCGTGCGCGGGCTGATGGCCGGCGCGGTCAAGGGCTGACCACATTTGGAAGGAACGACCATGGCTTTTCTGGAAATTGATGGGCTGAAGAAGCGCTTCGGGAATGTCGAGATCCTGAAGGGCATCGATGTCGAGCTCGAAAAGGGCGGCTTCCTGGTGCTGGTCGGCCCGTCCGGTTGCGGCAAGTCCACGCTGCTCAACACCATTGCCGGCCTGGAGCAGATCACCGAGGGCGAGATCCGCGTCGACGGTCGCGCGATCAACGACCTGCATCCTTCGAAGCGTGACATCGCCATGGTGTTCCAGAGCTACGCGCTCTATCCGAACATGACGGTGGCCGGCAACATCGCCTTCGGCATGGAGATGCGCGGCGTGCCGGCGGCGGAACGCCAGGCGGCGATCGACAAGGTGGCGAAGATCCTGCAGATCGGCCATCTCCTCAAACGCAAGCCGAGCCAGCTTTCCGGCGGCCAGCGCCAACGCGTCGCCATGGGCCGGGCGCTGGTGCGCGACCCGAAGCTCTTCCTGTTCGACGAGCCGCTTTCCAATCTCGACGCCAAGCTGCGTGTCGACATGCGCATCGAGATCAAGCGCCTGCACGCCACGACCGGCACGACCATCGTCTATGTCACGCACGACCAGATCGAGGCGATGACGCTGGCGACCAAGATCGCCGTCATGCGCGACGGCGAGGTGCAGCAGTTCGGCACCCCGGCCGAAATCTACAACAACCCGACCAACATCTTCGTCGCCGACTTCATGGGCTCGCCGGCGATGAACCTGATTCCGGCCAAGATCGGCGCCAATGGCAGCGGCCTTTCGGTGGTGCTCGACCGCGAGGCGCGCCAGCCCATCGTGCTGCCGATGCCCGGCGCGCCCTCCGGTCTTGCGGCCTTCAAGGACAAGCCGGTGATCTTCGGCGTGCGCCCCGAAGCGCTGACCGACCCGGAAGGTGCGGAACGCAACGCTTCCAGCATCGCTACGGCCGACTGCCATATCGAAGTGGTGGAGCCGGCGGGATCGGACACGTTCGCCGTCACCAATCTGGGCGGCAAGGGCGTGGTGGCGCGGCTGAGGGCCGATGCGAATATCCAGCCCGGCACCAGCACGCCTTTGGCCTTCAACCTCAGCAAGGCGGTGTTCTTCGACCCGGCGACCGAGAAGCGCATTCTTTAAAGAGCTATGGCAAACCCGGATATCGTCATCATCGGCTCCGGCATCGGCGGCGCCACGATCGCCTCCGGCTTGGCCGGCAGCGGCGCCTCGATCCTGATCCTGGAGCGCGGCGAGCCGCTGCCCGCGACGCCGCATGCGCGCTCGACGCGCTCCATCTTCATCGACGAGCACTACCGGCCGAAGGAGATGTGGTGCGAGGCCGGCGGTGCTGCCTTCAACCCCGGCAACTACTACTATGTCGGCGGCAATTCGAAATTCTTCGGCGCCGTCCTGATCCGCTACCGCAAGGAGGATTTTTCCAAGCTCGAGCATTTCGGCGGCATCTCGCCGGCCTGGCCGTTTTCCTATGACGAATTCGAGCCGTGGTATTCGAAGGCCGAGCAGTTGTTTCGGGTTCGCGGCACGCTGGGCGAAGACCCGACCGAGCCGTTCCATTCGATCCCCTACGCCTTCAAGCCGGTGCCGGACGAGCCGCCGATCGCGCGCGCCCGCGCCGAGCTCAAAGCTCTCGGCCTGCATCCTGCCTCGCTACCGCTCGGCGTCGACATCGAGGCCTGGCTGAAGGACGGCAGGACGGGCTGGGACGCCTTCCCCAACACCGGCCAGGGCAAGATCGACGCTCAGACCGGACCGCTGACGGCAGCGCTTGCCGACAAGAACATCCGGCTTGAGACCGGCGCGCATGTCGACTGGCTCGAAACCGCGCCGGACGGCAAGTCGATCGCCGCCATCCATTACACCCAAAACGGCGCGCACAAGACGCTGTCGCCGAAGCTCGTCATCCTGTCGGCAGGCGCGATCAACTCGGCCGCCATCCTGCTGCGCTCGCCCTCCGCGACGGGCAACGGCCTCGCCAACAGCTCCGACCAGGTCGGGCGCAATTTCATGAACCATAATTCGAGCGCGATGCTGGCGATCGACCCGCGCCGCCGCAACGATAGCGTCTACCAGAAGACGCTGATGCTCAACGACTACTATCTGTCGGACGGCAAGGGCGGCAAGCCGCTCGGCAATGTGCAACTGCTCGGCAAGATCGACGGCAACATGCTGAAGGCCAATGTGAAGAGGATGCCGAAATTCGCGCTCGACTTCGTGGCCGGCCACGCCGTCGACTGGTATCTGATGTGCGAGGACCTGCCCGATCCCGAAAGCCGCATCATGGTCGACGGCAAAGAGATCGTCATGCAGTGGCGGCGCTCCAACATGCAGTCGCTGGATGGCCTGACCAAGGTCATGCGCGAGAACCTTCGCGCCTGCGGCTATCCGATCGTTCTGTCGCGGCCCTTCGACAAGCGCACGCCGTCGCACCAATGCGGCACCGTGAAGATGGGCAACGACCCGGCAACATCGCCGCTCGACCCCTTCTGCCGCGCCTGGGACCATCCAAACTTGTTCGTCGTCGACGGCGGCTTCCTGCCGATATCGGCCGCCGTCAACCCGGCGCTGTCGATCGCGGCGCAGGCGCTGCGGGTTGCCGACCATATCCGCAAGACGGAGCTTTCTTCATGATAGGCCGGCGCCGCCCCTCACCCGCTCCCCCCGTAAACGGCAGGACAATCGCATATGGGGTTTATCGGCGAAGGCCAACGCAAGGCCGTCATCCTCGGGCTTGTCCCGAGGATCCGCCGCCGCACGCAAATATAGCGCGACCAGTTCACGGGCTGGTAGATCCTCGGGACAAGCCCGAGGATGACGCCAAGTCATGTCGGATTATCCGAACTGCCAAAGTCTCATGCGGTTGCCCTGCCGTAAACGGGGACAAGAGGGTGAGGGGCAGCGCCGGCCTACGCGGGACCCGCCAATGACCCGCCCAGCAGCCATCGTCACCGGCGGCGCTCGGGGCATCGGCCTCGCTTGCGCCGAAGCGCTGGCGGATGCCGGCTTCGACGTCCTTGTCGCCGACCTTGCCGAGAAGCCCGCCAAGGGCCTTGCGGAGAACATCGCCGCGCGCGGCGCGAAATTCGCCTATGCCCAATGTGACATTGCCGACATCGCTGGTCATTCGAGGCTGGTCGAAGCCGCAATCAGCGCCTTCGGCCACATCGATTGCCTGGTCAACAATGCCGGCGTCGGCGCCGTTGTGCGCGGCGATCTGTTGGAGCTGAAGCCGAAGAATTTCGATCGCGCTCTGGATATCAACCTGCGCGGCACGGTGTTCCTCAGCCAGGCCGTCGCCAAAGCGATGCTCGCAACACCGGGCGCCCATGCCAGATCGATCATCACCATCACCTCGGTCAGCGCCGCCATGGCTTCGCCGGAACGCGCCGACTACTGCATCTCCAAGGCCGGCTTGTCCATGTGGGTGAAGAACCTGGCGCTGCGGCTTGCACCAGAAAATATCGGCGTGTTCGAGGTCCGGCCAGGCATCATCCGCACCGATATGACGGCGGGCGTTTCCGCCAAATATGACGCGCTGATCGAGGACGGCCTGGTGCCGGCAAAACGCTGGGGTGAGGCCGGCGACATCGGCGCCGTCGTGGCCGCGCTTGCCTCAGGAAAGTTCGCCTTTTCGACCGGATCGGTCATCGATGTCGACGGCGCGCTCTCCGTGCCGCGCTTGTGAGGAACCATGGCTGACTACATCATCGTCGGCGCCGGTCCGGCCGGCTGCGTTCTCGCCAACCGGCTGAGCGAGGATCCTTCCAATTCCGTCCTGCTTCTGGAGGCCGGCGGCAAGGACTGGCATCCGCTGATCCACATGCCGGCGGGCTTTGCCAAGATGACCAAGGGCATCGCCTCCTGGGGCTGGTCGACAGTGCCGCAGGGGCATATGAAGGACCGCGTCTTCTGGTACACGCAGGCCAAGGTCGTCGGCGGCGGCTCGTCGATCAACGCCCAGATCTACACGCGCGGCAATGCCCGCGACTATGACGCCTGGGAGAAGGAAGAGGGGTTGGCCGGCTGGGGCTATCGCGATGTTCTGCCCTATTTCAAGCGCGCCGAGAACAACCAGCGCTTCGCCAACGATTTCCATGGCGACCAAGGGCCGCTCGGCGTCTCCAACCCGATCTCGCCGCTGCCGATCTGCGAGGCCTATTTCCGCGCCGGGCAGGAAATGGGCATACCGTTCAATCCGGATTTCAACGGCGCCAGCCAGGAAGGTGTCGGCTACTATCAGCTGACCCAGAAGGATGCGCGGCGTTCATCGGCCTCCGTGGCCTATCTGAAGCCGATCCGCAGCCGCAAGAACCTGACGGTCAGGACCGATGTGCTCGTCACCCGCGTCGTCGTCGAGAAGGGTCGCGCCGTCGGCGTCGAGATCGCCGACAAGCCAGGCGGTGAGAAGATCATATTGCGCGCCGAACGCGAGGTGATCGTCTCGTCGGGCGCCATCGGCTCGCCAAAACTCCTCATGCAATCCGGTATCGGCCCCGCGGACCATCTAAAGTCGGTGGGCGTCACGCCCGTGCATGACCTACCCGGCGTCGGCTCCAACATGCAGGATCATCTCGACCTGTTCGTCATCGCCGAATGCACCGGCGACCACACCTACGACAATTACGCCAAGCTGCACCGCACGATGTGGGCCGGCTTGCAATATCTGCTGCTCAAGAAGGGCCCCGTCGCCTCGAGCCTGTTCGAGACCGGCGGCTTCTGGTACGCCGACCCGACCGCCGCCTCGCCCGACATCCAGTTCCATCTCGGCCTCGGCTCCGGCATCGAGGCAGGCGTCGAGAAGCTGAACAATCCGGGCGTGACACTGAACTCCGCCTTCCTGCGCCCGCGCTCGCGCGGCACGGTGCGGCTGAAGAGCGCCGACCCGGCCGACCACCCGCTGATCGATCCGAACTACTGGTCCGATCCTTACGACCGCGACATGTCGATCAAAGGGCTGAGGCTGGCCCGCGAGATCATGCGGCAAAAGGCGCTGCAGCCTTATGTGCTGCGCGAGGTGCTGCCCGGCCCTGCACTGCAAAGCGACGCGCACTTCTTCGACTACGCTTGCCGCTCCTCCAAGACCGACCACCACCCCGTCGGCACCTGCCGCATGGGGCATGATGCGATGGCCGTAGTGACGCCGGATTTGAGGCTGCGCGGCATCGAAGGTCTCCGCGTCTGCGACGCCTCGGTGATGCCGCGCGTTCCCTCCTCCAACACCAATGCGCCGACGATCATGGTCGGCGAAAAGGGCGCCGATCTCATCCT
This sequence comes from Mesorhizobium sp. B2-9-1, assembly GCF_006439455.1. Lineage (NCBI taxonomy): Bacteria > Pseudomonadati > Pseudomonadota > Alphaproteobacteria > Hyphomicrobiales > Phyllobacteriaceae > Mesorhizobium > Mesorhizobium sp. B2-9-1. Next base: position 216,050 of record NZ_VFTP01000005.1, read on the forward strand.
CGGCCGCGAGCCGCTGCCGCCGGCCGTGTTCAAGGGCAACCAGGCGGCATGAGGCGTCAACGATGATCCGGCATTGCGTCTTTGTCCGCTTTCGCGACGACGTTCCTGAAACCGAGCGCGCGGCGATTCACGCCGATCTCGAAGCCTTGCGCGCCATTATCGCCGGCATGGATAAGGTGCAGTTCAGCGCCAATGTCAGCCCGGAGCCGTTCGGGCGCGGCTTCGGCCACGGCTTCACCATCGACTTCCGCGACGCTGCGGCGCGTGACGCCTATCTCGTGCACGAGGCGCATCAGCGCGCCGGCGCGCGCCTTGTCGCCGCGCTTGAAGGCGGCACTGAGGGGCTGATGGTCATCGATCTCGAGCATGAATCCGAAAAGTGGGAACCGGTTTTCGGAAAAGATCATGCTCCAACAAAGAGTTAGATTGGGGCGACGATCCAACAAGGATTCACGCGACATGCCGTAGGTCTTTGATTTTACTCATGTCTTTGTCCCGAAACCGCTGCACGCGTTGCAGGCTTTCGGAAGATACTTTAACACGAAAGCCGTCAATCGAGCGCGTCTAGGTCGATGACCTGGCCAACAGCGCCTTGCAACGATGCCGCTGCCGCGGCGCCCGAGAAGTTGGCGCGCAGCGCACCCACCGGGTCGCGGTCGCGGCCAAGGGCCAATCGACAGGTCGGGGTTGCCCGGCCGTTGACTTCGATCAGATGGGCGGTTCCTTCTTCGTCGAGAATGAAGTCGATCCCAACGAGACCCGTCAGCCGTAATTGCTCCATGACCTTGCTGGCGGCCTGGAGTATCCCGGGATGGTCGATCACGCGAACTGTCTTCGCAGGACCGTTCCTGCATCGGCTTTCCAGCACCTCCACTGCCACCGCGGCTAACACTTTTCCGTCAACGACAGCGAGCGCGACGTTGGCGTCGCGTCCGGCCACATAGGCTTGTGCGTGCACAAAGGGCTTGCGGCCACGCCACAGATCCCGCAGTGAGCTGAGGTCGGCGTTCACGATCGCCCGTTTGAGGGCGCGGAAGAGGCTCGGACGGCGCGATAGGCAGCGCCACAGATGGGCGGCATGCGCCCTGTCACGGGCGATGGCCACTCCGCGGCCACCCCAACTGCGGTCGGTTTTCAACACGATCGGCAGACCGTATGCGTTAATCCATTTGTCTAGCTCGGCAGGATCGCCGATACGTTGCGTCGGTGGCGCCTTGACCCCGGCAGCAAGCGCAATTTCGATCATCTCGGAGCGGGAGAGGTCCGGCCACGCACTTCGGCAGCTGTCGCGGATATTCCTCACCAGGTCCAATGCGGGCTCGTCACAGGGGACTACAAGATCCGGATTAACGCGCGCGATGAGTGTCCTAAGCGCGCGCTCTGGATGTTGCCACGGCATGCGGTACGACGCCAAGCCCGGCTGGCGCCGCATCGGATGCCGTCTTGGACAAAGCGCCACGACTCTGAAGCCGCCCCGCGCGAGGGCCGCGACGACGCCGACGGTCATTGGCCAGCGGAAGGTCGTGACGACGAGGGCGAGAGGCCGATGAGCGGTACCCTCCGGCCCCAAATGCTTGTCGACCAATCCTGCGAGCCGCTCGATCGACGTTGTGGCCCGCACAAGGTCGAGATGGTCGCCGGCGACTTCCTCGACGACAAGCCCATAGCTTCTCGCACGCCAGAGATCGGCCGGTCGACAGCCGAACATGGTGGGATCGCCAGCGCTGAGCAGTATCAGAGCACCGGGATAGAATGGAGGATCGTAGGCGCGCAATGCGGCCATATTGGCGTCTGCGAGCGTCTCCGGTGTCGGTTCGTCAACTGGCGGCGCCGAGCTCCGCCATCTCGACTGGAGCCTTTGTGCCAACCGCCGGGCGCGGAAGGTCAATTCGCGAAATGCAGGGCCGGGCAACCGCCAGCCGATCTGGACCAGTTGGGCCTTGGTCCTGCGGACCTGCCCGAACCACCATGCCTTTCCCGGCCAGAACCGCTGGTCGTAATATGCATCGATCAGGATCGGCGGCGCCACCTTCTCGCCCGCATGTTTCAGTTGCCGAGCAACTTCCACCGCGACGAGGGCTCCGAAGGAGTAGCCAACCAGCCGGTAGGGGCCGTGTGGCTGGACCGTACGCAAGGCAGTAACCGCCGAGGCGGCGAGGCGACCAAGAGCATTGCTGCTCCCGGTCTGGAACAAGTAGGAGAGGCCGAAGATACGCCCTGGCATCGCCAGCCGCTCTGCCAGCCGGGCCAGCTCGCGGGCGTGTCCACCCAAGCCCGGGAAGAAAAACACCGTATCGGCGGCTGTGCCGTCGCGCAGGAGCTCCAGCGGCAAGGCTGCCGGGCGAGTCTCTCCAGCTGAGATAAACCGGTCCGACTCATACTCGATGACGGCAGCGTCACTCATATTCAGGCTGCCTGGGCGCTCTGCTGTCCGCGACGCCGACATTTCGGCGTACGCGGGTTGTCTCCAGGTGTTGCACAATCCGGCGAGCCGTGTAGTCGGCGCCGGCAACGAAACGCATAAGAGGGCCGAAGCTGCTGGCCGCAGCCAGTCCCGTCGCGTAGAGGCCGGGAGCCGAAGTCTCGAAATCGTGCGACAGGATCGGCACGCCGGCCACATGGCGGATTGCTCCTCGCAGCGACTTGTCTAGAAATTGCAGACGTTCGATCTGCGGCCAATAGCCGGTTGCAGCGATGACATGATCGACGTCGAGGGTTTTCGATTTGCCGGATGCATCGCCCAGCTTCAGCCGCACGCCGTTCCCGGTGGGCGCCGCGCCTTGCAGATGATGGCCGGCCAGGACCTCGGCACCTCCCAGCACCTTGCCGCGGAGATACCATGCGGAGGACGGCCCGAGATGTCGGCGCAGGATGTTCAGCCGCAAGCGAGCCGGGAGGAGGCGATAAATCTGCGGCAGGTCGCTCGCAAGGCGGGACCGCCAACCAGGTCCAAGTGGCGACGAGGGATGCGTCAGCCGCCCTAGGAGCGGCGGCTCACCGGCAGTGGGCTCAGAAGCAAAACGGATTCGATCCGCCCGGGTCACGATCTTCGGGCGAGCGCCTGCGTCGATCAGCGCAGCGGCCAGATCGACTGCCGACGCGCCTGCGCCGACAATAGCGATATCGCGCCCAGCGAAGCGATCCATATTGCGGTGGTCGGCGCTGTGACTGGCCAACGATGCGGGAAGGTCCGCCAGTTCTCTCGGCGCCACCCTGAAATGCGTGACGCCGACGGCCAGCACGACGCGCCGGGCCAGCACCGTCTGACCTTCCTCGGTTGTCAGCCTGAACCCATCGCCGCTGCGTCCGATATGACTAACGTTCACGGTTTCCAGGTGAGGGACGAAGCGTCGCTGGAAGTCCAGTCCGTAGGCAACAAAGGTCTCGAGCGACACCGGCTCACCCTTGTCGCCGTAGGGAATCCCTCTGGTACGGCAGAACTCCCCGAGGGTCGACCCGGGACCCGGCGCCGACAGGTTGGACGCGAAGCCGTCCGACTTGAGCTTCATGCCGGCCGGCATGGCCGTGCACCAGGTCTGAAGCGGATTTCCAAAGACCCGCAGGCTTCGGCCCGCTGTGATGACGTTTGCCGCGACGGATAGCCCATAAGGGCCCGCCCCCACGACAGCAACATCCACGCTCGACGCCCCCATCTCACCGCTTCTCCCAGTCTGTGTTGCCGAAGAGACTGTCGGCGCGATGCCGCCATCCGGCTGCCACCGCAACCCACCGGTGGCCTTCCTTAGACTCGTGGCTGCGGGTCTGATTGCGAGAGCCGCCGCGTCCCGCGTGTCCTAAGCGATTGCGGAGTAGACCGCCCGGTTCCGGTAGGGAGTCAGAATGATTGTTGAAAGGTAGGTGAGCCGCCACGAGATCCGCCGTTGCCGAGACAAAATCCAGCTGGGCATTAGTAACAGCACAGATCGGAGTAGAGTAGGGGTAGCTCCCTACACCGTTAGTCTGTCTCACCCCTATCCGGCAGCAGAAAACGCAGGAGAGAAGTAAGATTTTAGGTCCCTAGGTCGGCGGTGCTTCGCGCCGCCCAGCGACTTGTGCGACGGAGTCCTCGAGCGCCGATGCCCAACAAGGGGTCGAGGCTTGGCACAGACTATTGCGACGAGCACCGGGTCGTCAGTGCGACTGACGCGCCTCCGGCAAGACTAACCAGCGGTATCAGCCATAGGTTGAACAAGGGCAGATATGAAAACAGGGGCGGCAGAAGCAACAATCCCGCGAACAGGCCGGCAAGCAGGCAAGCTGTTTGCCCGGCCGAGCGCCACCAGCTCAGAATGGCGATTGCCGTCATCATCCCGAGCATTGCCGCCCGCAGCGGGATTATCGTATCCTCTTTGTCGGACATGCGTATGCGGTCGGCCGCCCTTGGACGCTCGTGTTCCGTCGCCCTGCCGATTCCATCGCCGCGCATCACCGCCTTTATCTCCTCTCGGGTCAGCGCCAGTGAGTAGATTCGCGCGTCGTCAATGGAACCAGCAAACGCATAGCCGTCGGCGTCCCGGCGCTGCCCCACCGCAACACCCGCGCGCGCGCTGCGCTGTTGTGGCGTTATGGTGCCAAGAAGATCGCCATTGTCCAGTTCGCCATCGAGGTAGACGTCCAGGGTCCGGGCCGCAGCATTATATACGCCCGCGATATGGTACCAGGCGCCAAGGGCCAGAGGAGTGGCCCCGTACCGGGCCATGAGTTCCCCGTGCGAGTTGGTGAGCTTGAAGCCGATCGTGCGGGGCCCTCGGTCCACGGTCGTGTCCAGTTGGTAGCCGGCGTCTCCGCCGAATTGCGATATTACCGCCGCGTCATTTGCCGGAAACTTTGACGAATTGATCCAAGCGGTGATCGTCATGCTGCCGGCGAGCCGCAACGGTGTGGATTGCTGGAGATCGATTGAGTCGGTTGCACCATCGAAAGCGGCCGCACCATTCAGAACGCCCGAGACTCGCTTGGGCGGGTTGTGGAATCTTCCATTCAAGCCGTGTCCGGAAGAATCCCCTGCGGTGTTTCCGCCCGGCTCGTCGAATTTCCAATGAGCCTCGAGTGTTCCCGGCGATGTGAATCCTCGCGTATTGATAGGATTTGCCGCTGGAACCAAACCCCAGATCACGATCGCGCACGCCCCGATAGCGCCTCCCCATCCCGTCCACCGGTTCAAAGCGAGTTCTGGGGGCCGAAGCTCGCAATAGGTGCCGATGCCGGCTCCCAGCGCAGCGCCGATGGTGTTGGCGAGAATATCCGCTCCGGAAGGGTCGCGATACATCATCACGAGCTGGCTGACTTCCGCGGTCGTTGATAGCAAGGCTACCGCAACTATTGCTTGCAACCGGCCCAGCCTGGCGAAAACCAGCCCCACCGGCACAAATCCCAAGACATTTGCTACGAAGTCGCCAGGATAAGCCCTGAAGTCCAGCGTTGCGTGGCCGAGGTCCCGCATCTCCACGGGAACCGCGATAGCAGCTAGAGTGAGCAGCAACACTGGGGCCCACAATGCAACTCGAAGATCGGGATTGGACCCTGTCACGAAAGCCCGTCCGCTCACGCCCTCATATGTCAAGGCGTTTACGGGATTGTCCAGAGGCAGACCTTCACGAGATATCAGCCTTGCGACCAAGTGCCTCTCACCCGTTCGTATACTGTCAAGTAACAAGAATTGGATGGGAAGAGTTCGAATGCCTGACTTCGAGTCCTTGTTGATTGCGTCTCGGCGGCGCGCGGGAACAGGGTTCCTTTTCGGAATTGCGCAAAACAAAGACTTACAGCGGTTCGGCGATTCCGTGAAACGCTGAACCGCTCCAGCGTTTACGGAAATGTGACCGCCGGTCCTCGAAAACCGGCAAACCAGCTGTTCTCTTTTGCACCTGGTGGAACATATCCTTGCGCCTGGTGGAACATATCGTGGCCTTTGGGGGATGCAAAAGGAGGACTGCCTTGACCCTCACCACCGAGCAGAAGAAAACCGTAACCGCATCGTTCCTCGGCTGGACGCTCGACGCTTTTGATTTCTTCCTTCTGACGTTCCTGCTCACCGATATTGCCGCTGAGTTCCAGACTGACGTGCCGGCGGTCTCCAAAGCACTGTTCCTGACGCTGGCGACGCGCTTCATCGGCGCGTTCTTCTTCGGCATGCTTGCCGACAGATACGGCCGCAAGCCCATTCTGATGCTCAATATCGTCAGTTATTCGGTGATCGGCGCTTTAGCCGCCTTCTCGCCCAATCTCGGCATATTCCTGGCGCTGCGTGCCCTGTTCGGCATCGCCATGGGAGGCGAATGGGGTCTGGGCAGCTCGCTTGCCATGGAATCCATTCCGCCGAGCGCGCGCGGCACGGTCTCGGGCATTCTGCAATGCGGCTATCCGGCCGGCTATCTGCTGGCCGCGGTTGTCTACGGGCTGCTCTACGGGCAGAAGATCGGCGACTTTACCTTCGGTTGGCGCGCCATGTTCCTCCTGAGCTTCCTGCCGGCGCTGGTTGTGCTGTTCATCCGCTCGCATGTACCGGAATCGCCGGCGTTCGTCGAAGGCCGCGCCCAGGCACGGCCCGGCCTTTTGGAAACGCTGCGGAAGCACTGGCGGATCGCGCTCTACGCCGTGGTGCTGATGATGTTCTTCAACTTCTTCAGCCATGGCACGCAGGACCTTTATCCCACCTTCCTGAAGAAGCAGCACGGCTTCGACACGCACACGGTGAGCTGGATCACCATCGTCGCCAATATCGGCGCCATCGTCGGCGGCCTGGCCTTCGGCGCGCTGTCCGAGAAGATTGGCCGCATCAACGCCATCACGCTCGCTTGTGTGATCGCCCTGCCGGCAATCCCGCTCTGGGCCTACACGACCACGCCCTTCATGCTGGCGATCGGCGCCTTCATCATGCAGGTCGCGGTGCAGGGCGCCTGGGGCGTCATCCCGGTGCATCTCAACGAATTATCGCCGGGCTCGGTGCGGGCGACCTTGCCCGGCTTCATCTACCAAGCCGGCAATCTCGCCGCTTCCTATGGCGGCCCGTATCAGGCCGGCATCGCCGAAGCGCCGGGAGGCAGCTACGGCTATGCGCTGGCCCTGTTTGCCGGCGTGGTCGCCGTCTGCATCATCGTCGTCATCCGCTTCAGTCCGGAAAAGCGCGGCCAGGTGATGACCGTCCTCGGTTGAGGGTCTGTCTTCAACCCATTCTGAGCGCCGCGACGCCGGCAACGATGCCGAGCGCCGCGGCCGCGCGCCAGACGGTCATCTTCTCGCCCAGCGCCAGCACCGAGATCAGCATGGCGAACAGGATCGAGGTCTCGCGCAGCGACGCGACCGAGGCGATCGGCGCCTTGGTCATTGCCCACATCACGATCCAATAGGCCGCGCCGCTGAGCACCCCGGTGAACAGCCCGGCCTTCCAGTCGCGCGCCAGCACAGGCAGCGACCGCGGCCCGCGAAAGAAGATGCACAGCAAGAGCGCCCACGTCGCATCGCAGACGAACAGCCAGGCCGCATAGCTTTGCGCGGTTGCCGCCAGCCGCGCGCCGCTGCCGTCGGAGAGTGTGTAGCTGGCGATGAAGATCGATGTGCCGAGCGCGAAGCCGACCGCGCGCAGATTGAGCTTCTCCAGATGCGCCCCGCCCCGAAACGACATGACCAGCGTGCCCGCCGACAGAAGCACGATGCCGAGGATGGCGAACGGCGCCGGGACCTCGCCGATCAGGACGATGCCGCCGAGCGCCGAGAGCAATGGTGCGGTGCCGCGCGCCAGCGGATAGGTCTGGGCGAAATCGCCGGCCTTGTAGGCGCCGATCAAGAAAGTGCGGTAGCCCATGTGGAAGATCACCGAGACGAAGATGTAGGGCCAAACTTCGGCCTTTGGCACCTCGACGAAGGGAAGCGCGACCAGCGCCGCAAAGCCCATGCCGAGCGTCATCAGTGTGATCGACAGGAAGCGGTCGAGATGCACCTTGACCAACGCGTTCCAGATCGCATGCATGGCCGCCGCCGAAAGCACCGCCAGGACGACGAACAGCGTCATGCCTGTTTCACCTGCCCGCCAGGCCTGAGGCGATGCCCGGCATTTCCAGATCGATATCGATCCTGAGCGGGAAATGGTCGGACGCCACCTCGCCGATATCGGCGCTCACAGAACGCACCCGCCCGGCCAGCATGCCGCCGACGAAGCAATGATCGAGCCGTCCTTTCGCCAGCTTGCCGTCGATGATCTTTTCGTGCGTATGGAAGTCCGGCCTCGGCTCGCTGGCGACGGCTGCGGCATCGACGAAGCCGTCGATATAGGCAGCGCCGCGATGGTAGGGCGTATTGCCGACGATGCGCCGGTATTCGGCGCTGCCCGGCTCCATGTTGAAGTCGCCCAGCCAGATCGCCGCCAACGGATTCTCCGGTTCCGGCTGGCCGTTCGACCAATTGCGCTGCGGCTCGTCGTCGACGCCGCTCCAGGGGCCGCCGTCGGACGGCGCGCGGCGATGCTCGGCAAGCAGATAGTCTATCTGCTCCAGCCGCTCCTCGGCCGCGATGTGAGCGAGATGCAGCGAGAAAAAACGCACTGGCCCCGCCGGCGTGCGGATCATGCATTCCAGCGCCGCGTTGCGGGTGTTGAGCGGTCTCAGCGTGCGCCGCAGCGGCAAAGTGTGCAGGCGCGACCAGACGATCGGCAGCTTCGACAGCACCATCGTGCCGAACTGCCGTCGGCGGTTGACGACGCGGCCATCCCGCTTCTCGCTGGCATCCATGTCGAAGGCCGGGCCGTAGGCCCAGTAATAGCCGGGCAGCAAGCTGGACAGGATCTCGGGCTGGTCGTCCTCGTTGCTGCGCTGCCAATGCCGCTCAACTTCTTGCAGCGCGACGATATCGGCGCCGTCCACCAGCCTGGCGCAGCGGCTGAGATCGTAGCGCCCGTCGCTGCCGTAGCCATACTGGATATTGTAGCTGATCAGCTTCATTGATTAACCGGCTCACTTCTAGTGATCGCAGTAGCGCCCCGCCCCTTGCGTTGCAATGGACCGGCGGGGCAAGCGGAATAGTCCAGTGGAAATCGGCGAACCGGCGCTCTAATACGTCGTCAGCGGCTGGAAGCTTCCGGCGGGCGACGCCGCAAGTTCCGACCAGTCGATCTCCTCCTCCAGCCGGTGATAGGCCTCGTCGCCGATCGTGCCGTTGCTGCGCAGTTCCTCCAGCGTGTCACGCTGCCGCTTGATGGCATAGAGGCGCAACCGGTCGTATTCCGTCGCGGCCTGCGCGTCGTCGGGATTTTCGGCGATCCGCCGCTGCGCCTCGTACTGCTCGCGCACGACGGCGGCAGCCGACGAGGTCTTGCGGCTCAGCACATCGAGCGCGGCCTGCATGATGGCGACGCGCGCCTCGGCCACCTCGCGATCGATCGTCGTATCGCGCGGGAAATTGAGCCAGCGCAGCAGGACCTTCAGGCTCATGCCTTGCAGCACCAGCGTGCCGAGCACGACCGCGAAAGCGGCGAGCACGATCGGGTCACGCCCGGGAAAGCCGGCCGGCAAGGCAATGGCGGCGACCAGCGTCACCAGCCCGCGCATGCCGCACCAGCCGACAAGCACGGCACCGGCAAATGTCGGCGCATCCTGCTTTTCTTCCTCGCTGTCGTTGCGGGCAAACCATCGGATGATCGCGACATATCCCGCCACCCAGACGAGGCGCGCCACGACGACGACGGCAAGAACCGTCGCGGCGAAGACGAATGCCTCGCCTTGCCCATCGCCGGCAAGCCGGCCGATAATCGACCGTGCCTGCAGGCCCATCAGCACGAACGCCAGCACGTTGAGCACGAACACCGCCGATTCCCAGACCGAATAGGCGCTGACGCGGCGTCTTGCCGACATGCGGCGCGGCGTGGTGCGCGCGATGGTGATGGCATAGACGACGATGGTGATGATGGCGGAGAGGCCGAGCTTGTCGGCAATGATCCAGACGGCGAAGGTTCCGGCGAACTGCACCACGGTGCTGCTTGCCGCGTCCTCGATGCGTGTCAGCGTGAGCCGCGACGCTCGGCCGAACAGATAGCCGGCGATAACACTGCCGACCGTCGCAAGCAGGATGACGGGCACTGCGTCTTTGAGCATGAGCGTGCCGATGGCGGCTGAAACCGATATCCGGTAGATCAGCAGCGCCGTGGCGTCGTTGAGCAGGCTCTCGCCCTGCAGGATCGCAGTCAGACGGTGCGGCACCTTGAACTGATTGAGCACCGCGCTTGCGGCGACCGCGTCCGGCGGCGCGACGATGGCGCCGAGCGCGATCGCCGCCGCGATCGGCAGGCCGGCCATCTGCCAGCCGACAAAGGCAACGACCAACGCGGTGAAGACGACCGCGCCAAGCGCCAGCAGGGCAAGCGACAGCCGGTAGCGCTTCAGGTCGCGCAGCGAGGTGTCATAGGCGGCATCGAGCAGCACCGGCGCGATGAACAGCGCCAGCGCCAGTTCCGGATCGATCTCGATCGTCGGCGCGCCCGGTACGAAGGCAAGCCCAACTCCGGCAAGCGCCAGCAGCGATGGGTAAGGTACCTCCAGCCATCGCGATACCGCCGTCAGCGCGACGGCGATGAGAAGCAGGATCAGGGTAAGTTCGAACAGCGCCATGGCTTATCGTAGCGATGGAACCAGGCGTTTGGCACTGCAAAAGTGATGGTGAATGGTGAATGGGTATCATCAGAAGATCTCGAGCACGTAAAGTGCTGATCGCCGTTCACCATTTACTATTCACCATTCACTCTTTCCCTAATGCAAAACCAGCATATCGCCGGACGAGAACGAAATGTCCGCCTTGTCGCCTACGACGGGCGGCGGCGTCGTGGAATTGTTGAAGGTATCGAGCGATACTGTGTTGCCGCCGATGCCGACGCGCACGCGTATGACTGAGCCAAGGAAATGCACTTCGGCGATCTCGCCCGAAAGGCTGGTGTCATGGCCGGGCTGGCGCCCCAGCGAGATGGCTTCAGGCCGCAGCGCCAGCGACAGCGTGTCGCCTGACTTCGAACCGTTGAGCTTGCCTTTCAGCGAGACTTCCTGCGAGTTGACTTGCACCTTGCCGGACGCGGCGTCGGTGACCTTGCCCTCCAGCACGTTGAGCGTGCCGACGAAATTGGCGACGAATTTGGTCGCCGGCCGATTGTAGATCTCGAACGGCGTGCCGACCTGCTCGGCCTTGCCGCCATACATCACCGCGATGCGGTCGGAAATCGACAGCGCCTCTTCCTGGTCATGCGTGACGAAGATGGTGGTGATGCCGAGCTTCTTCTGGATCGAGCGGATTTCCTCGCGCAGCGACACGCGCACCTTGGCGTCGAGCGCCGACAGCGGCTCGTCGAGCAAGAGCAGCTTCGGCTTCGGCGCAATCGCCCGCGCCAGCGCGATGCGCTGCTGCTGGCCGCCGGAAAGCTGGTAGGGATAGCGATCGGCCATCTGCGGCAGCTTGATGATGTCGAGCATCTCGGCGACCCGCCTGTCGGCATCGGCCTTCGGCATGCCACCGACCTTCAGCCCGAAGGCGATGTTCTGCGCCACCGTCAGGTTCGGGAACAGCGCGTAGGCCTGGAACACCATGCCGACATTGCGCTGGTTGGGCTTCAGCCTGGTGATGTCCTTGCCGCCGACGACGATCTTGCCGGCCGAGGGCTCCTCGAAACCGGCGACCATACGCAACACCGTGGTTTTGCCGCAGCCGGACGGCCCCAGGAAGGAGACGAATTCGCCCGGCTCGACGTCGAGATTGAAATCCTCCACCACGGTGGTGGCACCGAAGGATTTTCGAACGTGCTGGATGGAGAGGAATGGGTCGGCCATGGCGTGGTTCTCTCGATCAATTTGGGCGGTTCGCCGACTTCGGCGCGAAGCGGGACAGGATCTGGATCAGCGACATGCAGCCCCAGGTGATGGCGAAGGCGATGATCGCAAGTGCAGCCGGCTCATAGGCACGATTGGCGCCGATATTCTGCAGGTAAGGGCCGAATGCCGGCCGATTGAGCAGGCTTGCCATGGTGAATTCGCCGATGACGATGGCGAAGGTGAGGAAGGCACCCGACAGCACCGCGATCAGCACGTTGGGCAGGATGACGCGGGTGATGATCGTGCCCCATCCGGCGCCAAGGATTTGGGCTGCTTCCGTCAGCGTCCTGACATCGATGGTCCGAAGACCGGTGTCGACGGCGCGGTACATGTAGGGTAGCGCCAGCGTCGCATAGCCGATCACCAGCAACGCGCTTGCGCCGAGATCGCTGGCCAGGAACGGCAGCGGCGAATTCGAGCCGTACATACGGATATAGCCGAAGACGATGACGATCGCCGGAATGACCAGCGGCAGTAGCGTGATGAACTCGACGACCGGCCTGATTTGAGGCAATCGGAGACGGATCCAGTAGGCGGCCGGCACCACGATCAGCACGCCGAGGATGATGGTGAAGATCGCGGCGACCACCGAATACAGGAACGTCGCTTGGAAGCGCGGATCGCCGAGCACGACTTGATAGGCGTCGAAGGAATGGACGCCGCGCCGCATGCGCAGCGAAAACTCGAACGTCGCCAGCAGCGGAATGAAGAAATAGGCCGTGCCTATACCGAAGACGACCCAGGCCCAGAATTTGCCCGACTTCATTTCAGCCACCTCTCGGAACGGGTCCGGAACCAGATGTAGAAGACATTCGCCAGTCCGGTGATGACGATCATGCCGAAGGCGATCGCGTAGCCGAGTTGCGGGTTGTGCAGCACGTCGCCGTTGATCTGCGAATAGAGCTTGATGGGGACGATGTTGAGCTGCGGACCGGCGAACGCATAGGCCGTCGCGATCGCGCCGAAGGCATTGGCGAACAGAAGGATGACGGTGCCGAGGAAGCTCGGAAACAACACCGGTATCACCACCATGCGCCAGTACTGCCACTGGGTGGCGCCAAGCGTCGCGGCAGCCTCGTTCCATTCCTTCTTCAAGCCGTCGATCGCCGGCACGATGATCACCACCATCAGCGGGATCTGAAAGAAGAGATAGACCACGATCAGCCCCCACGTGGTCAGGAAATTGAATCCCAGCGCATAGATGTTGAGGTTGAATATGTCGCGCAGCAGCACCGTCACGATGCCGACGCGGCCGAGCGTTGCGATGAACGCGAAGGCAAGCGGCAAGCCGGCAAAATTCGAGGCGACGCCCGAGAAGGTCAGCGTCGCGGAGCGAACCCAGCTGGGCAGGCCGCCGCGCACGATGGCCACGGCAATCGCCAGTCCGGCGAAGGCGCCGACGATGGCCGACCAGAAGCTGATCTTGATCGAAACCCAATAGGAATTGGCGATCGAAGGATCGCTGACCAACTGCAGGACGTTGTCGAGCGTGAACCCGCCTTCCCCGGTCTGAAACGCGCCGATGACGAGATACAGCGTCGGCATGATCAGGAACATCAGGGCGAAGACGAAGAACGGCGCCACGCCGATCCATTGCGTCGGCAGGCGGAAAGCAGTCGCTTCGGTCGGCGGCGCGGGCTTGGTGGCAATAGACTGATTTGAAAGCGATAGATCGGTCATGCCCGGGCACCGTCTTCGAGGGAAACCCGGGCGGCCAGGCGGCCGCCCGGTGCATTTCAAGTCCTACTTGACGTTGGCGCCGACAGTGGCGTCCCAGTTCTTGCTGATGGCTTCCTTGGCCTTGCCCTGCTCGTCGAGCGTCGGGAAAGCCGCCGAGGCATAGGACTCAGCCGGCGGCAGCTTGGCCAGCACGTCCGCCGGGATCTTGCCGTTCTTGGCGAGATCGTTGAAACGGATCGGGTGGCAATAGCCCTTCAGCCAGCCGACCTGGCCTTCGTCGGAATAGAGGTACTCCATCCACAGCTTCGCGGCATTCGGATGCGGCGCGAAGGCGCTGATCGCCTGCACATAGACGCCGGCGACGACGCCGGTCTTAGGCACGATCACGTCGACGGGCGGGTTGCCCTTCAGCGTGTCGCGGCCGGCGAGCGCGTTGTAGTCCCAGTTGATCAGGATCGGCGTCTGGCCCTGAGCCAGGGTCGCCGGCTTGCCGACGACCGGAACGAAGTTGCCGGCGGCGTTGAGCTTCTTGAAGAACTCGAGGCCGGCTTTCCCGGCAGCTTCGCCAGCGGCGGCACCCGACGACAGGCCGGAGGCATAGACCGCCTGGATGGCCTGGTTCGACGCGCGCGGGTCACCGGCGAGCGCGACCGAATTGGCGAATTCCGGCTTCTGCAGGTCGGCCCAGTCGGTCGGCGATTCCTTGACCAGGTCCTTGTTCACCATGAACGACAGCACGCCGTAGTAATCGCCATACCAGGCACCATCGGCATCCTTGGCGCTGTCCGGGATCGAGTCCCAGGTCGACACCTTGTAAGGCATCAGCAGGCCGTCGGCCTTGGCGGTCGGGCCGAAGGACAGGCCGACGTCGATGACGTCGGGCGCCTGCGGACCCTTGTTGTCCTTATTGGCCTTGATCGCCTCGACCTCGTCGCCCGAGCCGGCGTCGGGATTGAGCTCGTTGATGGTGATCCCCGGATACTTAGCCTTGAAACCGTCGATCACTGCCCCGTAGCCACACCAGTCATGCGGAAGCGCGATGGTGGTGAGCTGGCCTTCAGCCTTCGCGGCCTTGACGAGATCGTCCAGCGAATCCGCGGACGAAATCACCGTCGACGCAAAGAGCGCCGCGGCCGAGAGGGAAAGCACTTTCCCCGTGAACTTGAACATGTGTTCTCTCCGTTGAACTGGCGCGTTTAAGCGCCTGCGATGCGGGTATCGTTTTCGTGTGACAGCCGGATGAAGGCTTTTTGAAACCCGATCCCCGCGGCGAAAAAAGTTAACTCTTTTTAACGGACTGTAGCAATTAGCCCGCGCTTAATTTTCCGGCTAATGGTTATTCACCTTGCCCTTTGCCTTCTCCCTTCCCCTTTGGAACGCCTCTTCAGTCAACTCTTCGGCATTGAAAGCCGGCTCTCAGACGGAGCCGGCGATCGCATTGTCGAGCAGCGTCAGCGCCGCCTTCTTGGTGAGCTTGACCGGGTTGCCGCCGGCGGTCGGGTCGACTACCGCCATGTCGGCGATCAGCGTCTTGCGCTTCTTGTCCATGTCGAGGCCCTTGATCAGGCCGGGCAACGCATGCGGCACCTTGAGCTCCTTGCGCAGCTTGACGATCGCCTTGGCGAAGCCGTCGAAGCCGCCCTTGATGCCGCAATAGGCGGCGAGCCTGGCGATACGGTCGTCGATCGCCTCGCGGTTGAAGGCCAGCACATAAGGCATGAACACGGCATTGGTCATGCCATGGTGGGTGTCGTAGAGCGCGCCGATCGGATGCGACAGCGAATGGATTGCGCCCAGCCCCTTCTGGAAGGCCGCGGCGCCCATGGCGGCGGCGCTCATCATATGGGCCCGGGCAACCAGATCCTTGCCGTTGGCGAAAGCCTTGGGCAGGTTCTCGAACACCAGCCTTATGCCTTCCACCGCGATGCCGTCGGCCATCGGATGGTAGCCCGGCGCGCAATAGGCTTCCAGGCAATGCGCGAGCGCATCCATGCCGGTGCCGGCGGTGATGAAGGACGGCATGCCGACCGACAGCTCCGGATCGGCAATGACGATCGCCGGCAAAAGCTTCGGATGGAAGATGACCTTCTTGGTGTGGGTCTCCTCGTTGGTGATGACGCCGGCGCGGCCGACCTCGGAGCCGGTTCCCGCCGTGGTCGGCACCGCGATGATCGGCGCGATCGCGTCCGAGTTGGCCCTGGTCCACCAGTCGCCGACATCCTCGAAATCCCATACCGGGCGCGTTTGCCCGGCCTGGAAGGCGATCAGCTTGCCGAGGTCGAGCGCCGAGCCGCCGCCGAAGGCGATGACGCCGTCATGCTTGCCCTTCTTGAACACGGCGATGCCTGCGGTGAGGTTGGACTCGACCGGATTCGGCTTCACCTCCGAAAACACGCCGTAGGGGACCTTGGCCTCGTCGAGGATTTTCAGCGTCGATGCGACGACCGGAAGTTTTGCCAGGCCCGGGTCGGTGACGAAGAGCGGGCGCTTGATGCCCGTGGCAGCCAGCACGTCCGGCAGTTCCTTGATACGCCCGGCGCCGAAACGGACGGTGGTGGGGTAGTTCCATTTGGAGATCAGCTTGGACATGTCTTGTCTTTCAAAAGTCAGATTGCTTCGCGCAGGTGATAGGATTTCGGCCGGGTCAGATTGTCATAGCCGATGGCCGAGAGCGCGGCGCCCTTGCCGGTGTCCTTGACGCCGGTCCAGACCAGCGCCGGGTCGAGATAGTCGCAGCGGTTCATGAACACCGTGCCGGTCTCAACGCGGTCGCCGATGGCCACCGCGCGCTCCGTGTCTCGCGTCCAGATCGAGGCGGTCAGCCCGTATGGGCTGTCGTTCATCAGCGCGATCGCCTCCTCGTCATTGCGCACCTTCATGATGCCGACGATCGGCCCAAAACTTTCCTCGCGCATGACGCTCATCTGGTGGTCGACCCCGGTCAGCACTTCCGGCGCCAGATAGGGCGAGCCTGGCCTGTCGTTCTCGACCTTCATGTTGATATGCGCCTTGGCGCCCTTGCGCAGCGCCTCGGCTTTCTGCTCGCGGATCAGGTCGGCGAAGCGTGGCTGCGCCATCGGCCCCATGGTCGTCGCCTGTTCCAGCGGATTGCCGACGACATAATTCCTGGTCTCGGCGACAAAACCCTCGACGAACTCGTCATAGATCTTTTCGTGCACATAGACGCGCTCGATACCGCAGCAGCACTGGCCGGAATTGAAGAAGGCGCCGTCGACCAGATTGGCGACCGCATGATCCATCTTGGCGTCGGGCAGCACATAGGCGGGGTCCTTGCCGCCGAGCTCGAGACCGAGCGTCATGAAGGTGCCGGCCGCGGCCTTCTCGATGGAGCGGCCGCCGCCGACCGAGCCGGTGAAATTGACATGGTCGATCTTGCCGGAGCTGAGCAGCTTCTCGGTCTGGGCGTGGTTCATGACCAGGTTCTGGAACAGCCCCTTTGGCAGGCCGGCCTTATCGAAAGCCTGCTGGAAGCGCTCGCCGACCAGCAACGTCTGCGCGGCATGCTTGAGGATAACGGCACTGCCCGCCATCAAGGCCGGCACGATCGTGTTGACCGCGGTGAGATACGGATAGTTCCAAGGCGCGATCACCAGGACGACCCCGAGCGGCACCTTCTTCACATAGCGGCGGAAGCCGTCCTTCGGGTTGGAAGCCAGCACCGGCTTCAGCGCGGCTTCGGCGATCTCGACCATATAGTTGGTGCGTTCCTTGACGCCGCCGAACTCGCCGCCATAGCGCACCGGCCGGCCCATCTGCCAGGCGATCTCGGGCACGATCTCGTCTGTCATCGCAACCAGGGCTTCCAGCATCGCCAACATGTATTTGCCGCGCTCGACGACCGGCGTCTCGGCCCATTTTTCTTGCGCCGCCCTCGCGCGCTCGACCGCCGCGTTGATCGCCTGGTAGCTCGCGACCGGCCGCTCGGCATAGATCGAGCCGTCGATGGGGGATTTGAGTTTCACGGTTTCCAATTAAACGCTCTCCAGTTTGTCAGCAGGCAATGGCTCGAACGTGGCCCTGGGCTGCATAAGCCAGAATGGCCCGGTCTCGCGTTATGATCGTCTGATCGCGCTCTCTTGCAGTGGCTATGAGCATCCGGTCGACGGGATCGTTGTGCACCGTGCCAGGAAGATGGGACGCAGCCACAAGGATGCGGGGAGTGACGCCTTCCACCGTAACGGCCGCCGTCTCCACGAACTCTTCGAACCAGCGTTCGGGAGTCCTGATGGAGGGCAGCCTGCCTTTTGAGACCAGCATTCCGATTTCCCAAGCCGACATGACCGAGACAGCGATCGTACAGGCGTTCTTTCGTGCACGGTTCACCGCTTCAATCGCCGTTTTGGTGACCGGCTGCCGCGCCGACGACCAAAGCACGAAGCAGGTATCAAGCAGCAGCCCGTCATCTGTCATACACTTTGCCCCAGTCGGGATCCGCGGGGGCGGTGTAGTCAACTTCGGGAAGCAGCTTCAGCGTTCCGGCCATGCATCCAAACAAAGGGTCTGCGCCTGGAGGCGGCACGACATAGTTTTCCTTCACGTCGGTATCGTTGTTGAAATCCACATGCCCCTCCATGAAACCCGGTTCGCTTTCCAGCGCAGGGCGAGGCTTTGCGTCCGCAGGGTCGGATGAAGAACCCAGGTGGACCAATATCTCGCTGACGGGCCGATCGAAAACTTCCGCGATCTTGCGTATTTCATCGACTTGCATACGCCGTTCGCCGTTGAAGGTTCGCGACAGCGCGCTGTAGTGCATGCCCAAGCGGACGGCCATGCTGCGAACCGTTAGTTTGCGCTCCCTCATCCTGCTCATGAACCACGCCTTGTCGATGCCAGGCCTGCTTTCCGACAACGTCGCCTCCATGTTGCGGTACTATAACCGCAACATATTGCGAAAATCACAACAACGTCAATACCTCTCAAAGCCCCTGTGCAGCTCCCAATCCGTGATGCGGCGGTCATATTCGAACTGCTCCCAGCGGGCGGTGTGCACATAGTGCTCGATCACGTCGTCGCCGAAGGCGTGCTTCAGCATCTTCGACTTGGCCAGCGTTTCGGTGGCGTCGCGCAAAGTCTTCGGAATCTCGGGCAGGCGCGAGGCCTGATAGGCGTCGCCGACGAACGGCTTCTGCAGCTCCAGCTTCTCGTCGATGCCGGCGAGGCCGGACGCGATCAGAGCGGCGAAGGCGAGATACGGATTGAGATCGGCGCCGCCGATGCGGCATTCCATGCGGATGCCCTTGGTGCCCTCGCCGCACAGCCGGAAGCCGGCGGTGCGGTTGTCCTCGCTCCACATGATCTTGGTCGGCGCGAAGGTTCCGGCCTGGAAGCGCTTGTAGGAATTGATGTAGGGCGCCAGGAACCAGGTGAATTCCTTCGCGTATTTGAGCTGGCCGGCCGCCCATTGCTGGCCGAGGCTCGACAGCGTCCAGTCGGCCTTCTTGTCGAAGAACAGCGGCGTCTTGCCGTCCGCGCTCCACAGCGAATTGTGGATGTGGCTGGAATTGCCGGCCAGCCCGTAATTGTACTTGGCCATGAAGGAGATGGCCTTGCCCTCGGAATCGGCGATCTCCTTGGCGCCGTTCTTCAGGATGACGTGGCGGTCGGCCATCTCGAGCGCCTCGGCATAGCGCACATTGATCTCTTCCTGGCCGGGACCCCACTCGCCCTTGGAATTCTCGATCGGAATGCCCGCCGCTTCCATCTCGTTGCGAAGCCGGCGCATGACGCCTTCTTCCTTGCTGGTGATGCCGATCTGGTAGTCGCCGATATAGGGCGAGGCGCTGTCGAGCCCCTGCCAGTGCTTCTTGCGCGCGGAATCGTAGGTTTCGCTGAACAGGTAGAATTCGAGCTCGGAGGCGAAATAGCCGATATAGCCGCGCTCCTGCAGGCGCTTGACCTGCTTCTTCAGGATCGCGCGCGGCGAGTGCGCCAAATCCTCGTGGTCGTGATGGTCGAGCACGTCGCAGATGACCAGCGCCGTCTTCTCCAGCCACGGAATGCGCCGCAGCGTCGACAGGTCCGGCTTCATGACGAAGTCGCCATAGCCCTTCGACCAGCTCGCCGCCTTGTAACCCGGCACCGGCTCCATATCGATGTCGCAGGCCAAGAGATAGTTGCAGCCATGCGTCTCGCCATACGCGGAATCGACGAAATACTGAGCCAGGAAGCGTTTGCCCGAGAGCCGGCCCTGCATGTCGACGATGCAGGCCAGCACCGTGTCGATCTCGCCGTTCGAGACCGCTTTCTTCAATTGATCGAACGAGAAATTCCCGGCCATTCCTTTGGCACTCCAGCGCTTGTCGATTGAAAGGGAGAAACAAAACCATGGCCGGCATTGCGCCGGCCATGATCATGAAGCGAAGTGTCAGTGGCCGGTCTCGCCGACCGCCACTTCGGCTGCCGCAATTTCCGCCTGACGGCGAGCAATATCGGCCCCGATCGGCGGGCCTTTGAACCGTTTGGATTCTATGCCGAACCACAGCACCGCGAGAAGGATGATCAAGCCGATGGCATAGTTGATCAAGATATCGAAGGGCGGCTGGATACCGGCATACATCAGGATCAGCACGCCGAGGATGGTGATGATCGCGAACGGCTTGGACCACATGCCCAGACGGAACGGACCGAATTCGGTCCAGCTCTTGCCTTCCGCAAAAAGGCCGGCCGCCACCGGCATCGCATAGGACACATAGAGGAACAGCGCGCAGCCGGCCGCCAAAGCCGCGAAAGCCGGCGAGTAAAGCGTCGCTGCGATCGAGAGGACGGCTCCAAGCCAGATCGCCGCCACCGGCGTGCGCCATGTCGGGCTGACGGTTTTCCACATGGAGGAGCCGGGCAAGCCGCCATCACGCGCGAAGGCGAATATCATGCGCGAGGTGGAGGTCAGTCCGGCCAGCGCGCAGATGTAGTTTGCTACCACGATCGCGATGGCGATGATGCTCTTCAACCAAAACGGCGCCGGCAGGTTGTTGAAGAGGTTGAACCAGGCGTTGCCACCATCCTTGGCGGTAGCGGCCAGGTCCCGGCTTGCCAGCACGAAGGAGACGGCCATGACGAAGCCGAAGATCAATGACCAGAGAACCGAATGGATCATGCCGCGCGGCACTGCCACCCGGGCGTTGTGGGTCTCCTCCGAGGTATGGGCGGAGGCGTCAAAACCGGTGATGGTGTATAGTGGATAGAGAAGACCGATCAGGAAGGCGACCAGCGCCGTCCGTGCAGTCGGCACATAGCCGCCACCCGCATCGCCCGTGTTGTTGACGAAGGTGGTCAGTCGCGAGAAATCCCAGCTCGCGCCCCAGATCAGGAACATCGCGGTCAACACCACCGCGACGACCAGGATGAGATAGCCCGAAAAGTCGGTCAACGCGGTGGTCAACTTGATGCCGAAATGGTTGAATAGCGCCTGCGTCACCGTGATGATCACGACCCCGATCACCTGCTCCTGATAACCCCAGGCCGACACATCGTGGCCGAACACACCGGCCCAGACGAGGTCCTTAAAGAGCGCATAGACGCCGACATTGACCGAGGCAACAACGAAGATCAGGCCAAGCAGGTTGATCCATGCCGTGGCCCAGCCCCAGCCACGCCCGCCAAGGATTGAGGACCAGTGGTAAAGACCGCCCGCGGTCGGATAGGCTGAGCCGATCTGGCCGAGGGAGGCGGCGACGACGAGCGCGAAGACGCCGCCGATGGCCCAGCCGATAGTCGCCTCGAAACCGCTGCCGGTGGCCATGGCCAGCGGGAACGAGGTGATGCCACCCGCCAGGATGCAAATGATCGAGAAGGAAATGGCAAAGTTGGAGAAGCCGCTCATGCGGCGAGCCAATTCCTGGGCGTATCCCATGCTGTGAAGGACTTTTACGTCCTCGGACTTGTCGAATTCTTCAGGTCTCATTTTGGAAGTCCCCTATCTGGTTCTTAGCTGGCCGATTGTACTGACTTTCCCATTGCGCGTTGTCGGGAGCCCCTGGCCTCGTCGGGCTCCAGATTCGAGAATATGCCGGTGAGCAGATCCGCCCATTTCCGCTGCCCGGTCTCGCCGGAGATTTCGTCGTTGCGGATTTCGATCATCGCGCAGGCAAGGCCGCGCGAACGCGCGTGCCGCTCCAGCGTGAAATAGACGCGGTCGGCCGGCGAATAGGGTTCGTTGACGCCGACGGTGACGCCGGAGAGCCGCTGCAGCGCCGATATCAGCGGCGCCGCCAACCGGCGATCCTCGTCATGGATGATGCCGATATGCCATGGCCGGCTCTTGCCCTTATAGACCGGCGTGAAGGAGTGCACCGACACCAGCCGCGTCTCCTGGCCGCGCGCCAACCGCTCGTCGATGATCTGGGCGATCGTATCGTGGAAAGGGCGCCAGGCCAGGTCGACGCGCGCGGCGCGCTGCTTGTCGGATAGATCTGTGTTGCCCGGGATGGCTGTCGTCTCGCTAATCGGCGGCACGAGGTCCGGCGCGTCGAGCGGCCGGTTGCAATCGATGACGAGCCGCGACACGCGGGTCTCGATCAAGGTGGCATCGAGCGCTTCGGCCATACGGCGGGCGACGGGAAGCGCGCCGGGGTCCCAGGCGATGTGGCGCGAAAGGTCCTCAGCCGGCAGGCCGAGCGTCCCGAATTCGGCGGGCAGGACGTTGGAAGCGTGGTCGCAGGTGAAGACGAAGGGGCTTGAACCGCCGGGGTTCGTCACCCTTACGGTTTCAGACGGTGCAAGGCTGGTGGGCCGTGCTCTCTCCATACTGCCGTCCCCTGGGGGGGGCGCTGTATCGAATGTTACGTATTTTGTCTCATTGCGTCCCTATGAATGATTTCATACAGTTTGACCGGCTTTGTCAAACGCGAATTCGGGAAAACGGCGGCGACGGGCGAACAGGCGGGGGAAAACCATGGTTTCCAGCATTGCCGAACTGATCTCGGACCGCATCGGGACGATGCCGGCCGGCGAGCGCCGCGCCGCCCAGACGCTGATTGCCAACTATCCCTTGACCGGGCTGAAGACAGTCGCCGAATTCTCGGCCGCGGCCGGCGTGTCCTCGCCGACGATCCTGCGCTTCGTCGCCAGGCTCGGCTTCCAGAACTACCCTGAATTCCAGTCGGCGCTGCAGGATGAGTTGGCGGCGCAATTGCAGTCGCCCGCTTCGCGCACGCTCAATCCAAGCTCGGCCGGCGGCGCCGTCTCGCCGATGCTCGAGGCAACGCTCGACAACATGCGCGAGACCTTCCGGCACCTCACCGACAGACAACTGGCAGACATTGCCACGAGACTTGCCGAGCGGCGCGGCAAGACCTTCCTGATCGGCGGCCGTTTCACCGATCCGCTGGCGCGCTACATGGCCGCTCACCTGGCCATCATCCAGCCGGATGTCTATCACCTCGCCGGCCAGGAGAGCATCTGGCGCGACCGGCTGATCGACATGGGCAAGCGCGACGTCCTGGTGATCTTCGACATCCGCCGCTACCAGGAAAGTCTCGTCCGCTTCGCCGAGAAGGCCCATCACCGCGGCGTGCAGATCATTCTCTTTACCGACCAGTGGCTTTCGCCGATCGCCCGCTTCGCCCGCCACGTGATCGCCGGGCGCACCGCCGTGCCCTCGGCCTGGGATTCGTCCGCCGCACTCTTCGTCGTCGTAGAAACGCTGATCGGCGCCGTGACGAGGCAATTGGAAGCCGCCGGCGCCAAGCGCATGCGAGACCTGGAGAGCTTGCGCTAGAGCGGGATGATTTCAGGTCGGACAAACCTGAAATCTGAATCCGTCTCTAAGCCGCCTAAATCAACGCGGGACCAGCCGAGCAGCTACTTTACGATCCTGCCCTCGATCGACCAGCGTGCTGCCAAAAAGTTCAGCACGGCGGCGACCACGACGCCGATGATCTTGGCCGGCCAGACGCCGACAGCCCCCGCAAGGGCGGCGATCGAGAGACTGGAAACGCCGAGCGAAATCAGCGCTCCGAGCGAGACGAAGCGCAGGAAGGAATGGTGCAGCCGGATGTCCGGGTCCCGCTCGAACGACCAGAAGCCGTTCGCCACGAAGGAGAAGAGCACCGCGACGAACCATGCGCCGACATTGGCGGCCAAAGCCGGCACCGCGAGCTTGAGCAGCACGAAGAATGCGGTGAGATCGATGCCGGTGTTGACCAGCCCGACCAAGGCGAAACGGACGATCTTGTTGCCGGTCGAACGACGCGGCTGGCCTGCGCTCATGCTTTGCCGTCCCTGACGCGCATTCCGGCCCGTACGAGGCTGGCGCCGAAATCCTCAGAACTCAGAACCGTGAACTCGACCTCACGCGCGCCCTGCATCGGGTCTCGCGCCCGTAAAATGTCATCGACTTGACCCGGATGGCACATGAACACCCCGTGTTCGGGCAAGGTGTCGACCGCGGCGCGCAGCGTCGGACCGAATTTTTGCGGCTGCCGCCAGTCATAGATGCCGCAGAGCGGCGTCATGACGCTGAAGCCCGCCCGTTGCATCGACCTGTTGAAGCCCGCGGCCAGAGCGGCGATCGCCGCGATCTTGGCCGCCGCGTCCAGGCCGGCAAGGCTGGGCGCGCCGCGCAGCGCCGGCTTGTGTGCGCTGCCTCCAAACCGGGCGAGCAACCAATTCCGTACCACGGGAAGAAAATGCACGTGCTGGTGCCCGTCGATGTGATCGGGCGGGCCGGCGAGCGCTTCGGTGAAGCGGTCGTACTGGGCGTCGAGCTCGGCATGAACGTCCCGCTCATCGATGCGCCCGCGCCGCACCGGCAGCGCAAGAGAGGCAAGCCCGGGCAACTTGCCTTCCGGCGCCAGGCTGGACGAACCGGTTGCGGCTATCTGATCGGTGAGGGTCAGGTGCAGCCCGATGGCGGCCCGTCGACGCAACGGCTTGATACGCGCCGCCGCCTCTTCCCATTCGGCAAACCCGGTCATGCAACTGGTCCCGGTCAGGCGGCCGCGCTCGATGAGGTCGAGGATCGCGCTCGATACCCCCGGCGCAAGCCCGTAATCATCGGCGATCAGGCGGATCGGCCGGGTCATTTGCCGGGAGCAACCTGCTCGGCGGCATTGCCATGCAGCACGTCGCGCACGATATAGACGGGCCGGTCCTTGCTTTCGCTGAGCGTGACCCAGACATACTCTCCGATCAGGCCGAGCAGCGCCAGGTTGAGGCCTCCAAAAAGCACGACGGCGACCATGATGCTGGGGTAGCCAGGCACGGCGATGCCATAGAACAGCACCTCGAAGAGCACCTTCACGCCATAGGCCAGGCCTGCGAATGCCGCGAGCAATCCGATCAGGCTGATGACGCGCAGCGGGATCACGGAAAACGAGGTGAACCCTTCAAGCGAGAACGCGATCAGGTTGAACCTTGTCCATTTCGACCTGCCGCTTGCGCGGTTTTCCGGCGAGTAAAGCACAGCCTTCTGGCGGAAGCCGGCCCAGGCGAACAGACCCTTGTTGAAGCGGCGCTTGTCGCGCACGCTGGTCAAGGCACGCGCCACCGCGCCGCGCATGACACGGAAATCTCCGGCATTCTCGGGAATATCGAAGCGCTGGCTGCTGTTGATCAGCCTGTAGAAAAGCCGCGCCAGCTGGCTGCGCCGCCAGCTCCCCTCGCGCCGGTCGTTCTGCGCGTAGACGACATCGATCTGCGGATGCTCGACCAGCTCGCCGATCATCCTCAGGCTGATATCCATGGAATGCTGGAGGTCGGAATCCATGATCAGGACCATGTCGCCACGGGAATGATCGAGCCCGGCGAGCACCGCCGCTTCCTTGCCGAAATTGCGGCTGAGCCGCACGATCTCCCAGGAGCCGGAGAGCGCGGCCGCGAACGTCTCGGCGCTGCCGTCGCGGCTGCCGTCGTCGACGAGTATCTTGCGGACCGTCATGCCGAAGCGCTCCGCCACAGCCACTTCCAGCCTGTCGAGCAGCCCAACAAACGCGATGGCGGATTCGGCCTCGTTGAAGAACGGCGCGATGATGTCGAGCATCTCAGCCATGCGCGACGGCTCCGGCGACAGGCGCCTTCTGTTTGTCTTGCGTCCAGAACCAGCCGACGAGCACGCAGGCAATTATGCTGATGCTGATCGGCCGGAACCATAGGTGGAAGAAATCGTGCAGTCGCAGGTCGACACTGGTCAGTCCGGTGACGAAGAGAAGCGTGGCCAAAAACCAGCACATGGCCCTGGCTCCCTTCTCCCGCCAAAGCAAGGCGATGGAGAGACCGGCAGGCACCGCCACCATGGCGTAGGTGTTCTGCTCGACCCGCGGATTGAAGACGCACATGTAGAATGCCGCGGCGAGGAAGATGGCGAGTCCGCTGATGTTGGCGTCCAGCCTGCGATCGAGCTGGAGCACCAGCCAAAGCGTGAGCAAACCCGCGACGACGCGCATGATCGTCGCGTCAAACTCGGAAATCGGGATGCCAAATCGCATGAAAGGCGCCGTGAAGTCGGCCGGAACGAAGGGGCCGGTCGGGTCCACCGTCATCGAAGTCAGAAGCCGGAAGAAATCATGATATTGCGCGTTGACGTAGTCGGTCGACGCAAAGCCATAGGGTATGGCGAGCGCAACGAGCACCGCCAGCACCAGCACCGGTATCAGCCGGGGACGCAGCGCCCCCGCCAGAAGCAGCATGATGATCGCGGTCGGCTTGGCAATGATCGCAAGCATGGCCCAGAAGAAGGTTTCGGCCCGGCGCCCCTCAACTGTCGACCGCGTGAGAAACCAGCACGCCCCTGTGAGCAGGATCGTCGCCTGGCCATTGCGAAGCGCTGCCAGCGCCACCGGCAAGGCGAGGAAGAGACCGAAGGACAGCAGCCATGTCTGCTCCTCGCCGCCAAGCTTGCGCACCTGACGCATCGCGGCAACGGTCAGGACGCCGAAGCCCAGCATGTGCCACAAAATATTGCCCAGATAGGGCCCGAGCTTCAGCAGAGGAACATAGAGGACGGCGAAGGCGGGAGCGTATAGATACCCCATGGCAACTTCGACCTGATACAGCGGCTGGCGATCCAGAAAAGCTTCACTGCCATGCCTGTAGATATGGACCACCGAACGCGCATCGGGCGACCATAGCGCCAGACCAAGCACAAGCAGAAACGACCCGGCCCAAAGCCAAAGCCCCAAACGGTCGAAAACCGGCTTGGTTACCATCATAGCGCACCCCGCGTTCCGACCAGGACGGCTTTCCCATCGCCGCCTGGTTTTCCACCGCCGGCGAGATATCACATCGAATGGAATAAAACATCCGAACGTGGCTGTTACCGGCGCAAGGCAAGGACGGCGCAACAGCGGCTTTTTTCCGCCGCCGTCTGGTCGATCACAGCTTTGTGTTCAAGGCATTGGTCTGGTCTGAACGGCTGCGGTCGGCGCTCGGATTGCCTCACGGCCTGATGAACACCTTTCCGTTTGGCTTGGCGAGCTCGGCCGGCAGCCTCGCCATCGCTTCGTCGAGCGGCACGACCGCGGTGACGTCGGTCGACCAGCGTCCATCGGAAAAGCGCTTCTGCGCTTCCAGCACCGCCGGGCCCAGCCTGTCGCGGAACTGGCGCATCCATTCGGCCAGCCAGAACCCTTCGACGCGCTTGTGCTGGAAGATCAGTTGGCCGGGCTCGCGGATCACCGTCGGCTCGGCGTCGAGCCTTCCATAGACGATCCAGCGCGCGCGTTTCGGCATGGCATTGAAGATGGTCGAAGCCAGCGGGCCGGTGACCGCGTCGAGGAACATGCGCGGCTGCTCGGCCTTCATCGCCTCGCGCAACGCCGCCTCGAAATCCGCCGCTTTCTCGTTGAGCACACGAGCGGCGCCGAGCTCCTTCAAAAGCGGGATCTGCTCGTCGCGACGCACGGTGACGATCGGCCGGAAACCTTCCTCCTTCGCCAACCCGATGATCAGCTTGCTGAGCTGGCTGGCGCCCGCGGTCATGATGAAGGATTTTTCGCCCTCCTCCTTGACGATGTCGAACATGGCCAAGGCCGTCAGCGGATTGACGATCATCGCGGCGCCGTCCTCATCGCGCACGGTGTCGAGAAGCGGAATGCAGGACGCGGCCTCGGCAACCGCATAATCCGCCCATGCGCCCCAGTTCGACACGCCGGTGGCGAAGGCGACGCGTTTCCCTGCAAGGCTCCTTGCATAGGGATCGTCACCCGTGGCGACGACGATGCCGACGCCTTCGAAGCCCGCCGGCCGGCCCTTTACCCGCGGCTGGCCGTACTGGCCCTTGATGAAGGCGATGTCGGACGGGTTGATCGAGGCGAGGCTGACCTTGATCAGCGCCTGCGACGGACCGGGTGCCGGCACCGCGATGCTGCCGGGCTGGAGGTAAGGCTCCATCGCCTCCAACGCGGCCGCCGAGGGCGTCCTGGTGTAACTGTCGCCGACAAGCAGCAAGCCCTGCATTTGCGAAGGAAGCGTCATGGCCGTCAGACCTTCTCCTGCGTGTATTTCTTCAGTTCCGTGCGCGCCACCTGCCGCCGGTGCACCGCGTCCGGCCCGTCGGCCAGCCGCAGCGTCCTCAAATGCGTCCACGAGCGGGCGAGCGGCGTGTCCTGGCTGATGCCTTGCGCGCCGAACATCTGCACCGCCTCGTCGGTGACTTTCAGCGCGACGCGCGGCGCCACCACCTTGATCTGGCTGATCCAGGGCGCGGCGGCGCGAGCGTCCCCCTGATCAATCATCCAGGCAGCCTTGAGGCATAAGAGCCTCGCCATCTCGATCTCCATCCGGCATTCGGCGATGATGTCGAAATTGCCGCCGAGCTTTGCCAGCGGCTGGCCGAAGGCCTCGCGCCGCACCGAGCGTTGGCACAGCATCTCCAGCGCCATCTCGGCCTGGCCGATCGCGCGCATGCAGTGATGGATGCGGCCAGGCCCCAGCCGCCCCTGCGCGATCTCGAACCCTCTGCCCTCGCCGAGGATCAGGTTCGCCGTCGGCACCCGAACATTGTCGAATCTCAGATGCATGTGGCCGTGCGGCGCGTCGTCATCGCCATAGACCTGCATGGGCCGCAGCTTGGCGATGCCCTTGCTGTCGGAGGGCACCAGGATCATCGAATGACGGCGATGTTGCGACTCCTCGTCCGAGCCGGTCCTGACCATGACGATATAGATGGCGCAGCGCGGATCGCCGGCTCCGGAAGCCCACCATTTCTCGCCGTTCAGCACATAGTCGTCGCCTTGCCGCTGGCAGCGCATCGAAATATTCGTCGCGTCAGAGGACGCGACGTCCGGCTCGGTCATCAAATAGGCCGAGCGGATTTTCCCCTCGAGCAGCGGCTCCAGCCAGTCGCGCTTGTGCGCTTCCGATCCGTAACGCTCCAGCACCTCCATGTTGCCGGTGTCGGGCGCCGAGCAGTTGAAGGTCTCGGCGCCGAGATGTGCCTTGCCCATCTCTTCGGCCAGATAGGCGTATTCGACGGTGGAAAGGCCGTAGCCGCGCTTGGAATCGGTGAGCCAGAAGTTCCACAGGCCGCGCTCGCGCGCTGTCTTCTTCAAGCCGTCCAGGATTTCCGTCTGCCTAGCCGTATAGGCCCAGCGGTCGCCATTCTTGCCGACTTCGGCGAGGAACTCTTCGCCGAGCGGCGCGATCTCGTCGCTCACCATCGCCGCCACGCGCTGATGGATTGGCTTCAGCCGCTCGGTCATGCCGAGATTCATGTCGGTCATCGCTTCCGGCCTTTCCGAAGATAAATCTTTACGCGTGGCAAGGATGACCGTACTTCGGCTAGCCTTGTCAACGCGAGTCCTTGGGCGAGTCCCGGCCGGCCGGATGCGGAGAAACACGATGAGCTATCTGGACAAGCTGTTCTCGGTCGCCGGCAAGACCGCGCTGGTGACCGGTGCGGCGACCGGCATCGGCCGCATGGTGGCGACCGGGCTGGTACGCGCCGGCGCGCAGGTGATGATCGCCTCGCGCAAGGGCGAGGATTGCGCGAAAGTCGCCAATGAATTGAACGCGCTTGGCGGCTCCGGCCATGCCGGGGGCTTTGCCGGCGACGTGTCCAGCGAAACGGGCATCGCCGCCTTGGTCGCCGAGGTCAAGGCGCGCACGGAGCGCCTGCACATCCTGGTCAACAATGCCGGCATTTCCTGGGGCGCGCCGCTGCAGGATTTCCCCTACCACGCCTGGGCCAAGGTGTTCGGCGTCAACGTCACCGCCGTCTTCCATTTGACGCGGGAGCTCTTGCCGCTTCTCGATGCCGCCGCGAGCGACGAGGATCCTGCCCGCGTCATCAATCTTGGCTCGGTGATAGGCACCCAGCCGCTGGCCGACGACGCCTATTCTTACGCCGCCTCGAAAGCGGCGGTGCATCATTTGACGCGCACGCTGGCGATCGAGTTCGCCGCCCGCCGCATCACCGTCAACGCCTTTGCGCCTGGGCCTTTCCAGAGCCGGATGACCGCGTTTGCCACCGCGACCGCGGAGCAGACGAAACATGTTGGTAACCATGTTCCGCTCGGCCGCATCGGCGTGGCGGATGACATTGCCGGCGCAACGCTTTATTTGTGCAGCCGAGCCGGAAGCTTTGTCACCGGCGCCATCCTGCCTATCGACGGCGGCCAGTCGGTGCAGCATGGCATGACTTTGTTCAAGGAATAAGGTGCCCGGTTCGAGGAATCGCGATCCGGGCGGGGTGCGGAGGACATCAGTGTGGAACCGATCAGTCTCGATACGCTTCTGGCAAGCGTCGGCAAGGAGGTCGGCGTCTCGCCCTGGCGAACGGTGACGCAGCGCATGATCGATCAGTTCGCCGATGCGACCGACGACCACCAGTTCATCCATTGCGATCCGGAGCGCGCCGAGCGCGAGACGCCGTTCGGCGGCACCATCGCGCATGGTTTCCTGTCGCTGTCGCTTTTGTCGGCAATGACCTTCGAGACCATGCCGCCACTGGAAAACACCAAGATGGGCGTCAACCACGGCTTCGACACGCTGCGTTTCCTGGCGCCGGTGAAGACGGGTTCGCGCATCCGCACCCGCTTCGTGCTCGCGGACGTCAAGGTCAGGCCGTCCGGCTGGGTGCAGACGGCACATGACGTGACCATCGAGATCGAGGGCTCGAAGAAGCCGGCGCTGACGGCGCGCTGGCTGACCTTGACGCTGATCGAGCGCCAACCCGAGAACGCATGAGCGGCGAGGCCGGTGCCATAGACCAGGCGGCGCTTGCGCCCTACCTCGAGGCGCATATCCCGGGTTTTGCCGGCCTGTCCGCGATTGAAAAATTCAAGTCCGGGCAGTCCAATCCGACCTATCTTTTGACCGCCGCCAGCGGCCGCTATGTGCTGCGCGCCAAGCCGCCGGGACAGTTGCTGAAATCCGCGCATCAGGTCGACCGGGAATTTCGGGTGATGCAGGCGCTCGCCGGCACGGCGGTGCCGGTGCCGCGCATGCTGCATCTGTCCGGCGAGGACTCCCCGATCGGCCGCATGTTCTACGTCATGGAATATCTCGACGGCCGCATCTTCTGGGATCCATCACTGCCGGACGCATCCGGCAATGACGAGCGCGCCGCGATCTACGATGCGATGAATGCGACGCTCGCCGACATGCACGACGTCGATTTCGACGCCGTCGGTCTTGGCGATTTCGGCCGGCCCGGCAGCTATTTCGAGCGCCAGCTCGCGCGCTGGACCAGCCAGTACAAGGCCTCCGAAACCGAAACCATAACCGACATGGACAGGCTGATTGCCTGGCTCGAAACGCATATGCCGGCCGATGACGGCCGTGTCTCGCTTGTCCATGGCGACTACCGGCTGGACAACATGATGTTCGCGCCGGGCGCGCCGAAGATCATCGCGCTGCTCGACTGGGAGCTGTCGACGCTCGGGCATCCCTTCGCCGACCTTGCCTATCAATGCATGCAATGGCGGCTGCCGCACGCCTCGGGCTTTCGCGGCCTCGGCGGCATCGACCGCGCCGCTGCCGGCCTGCCTTCCGAGGAGGCCTATGTCGCGGCCTACCGCAAACGACGCGACATCGAGAAGATCGACAACTGGACCTTCTTCCTCGCCTTCTCCTTCTTCCGGCTGGCGGCGATCTGCCAGGGCGTCTACCGCCGCGCGCTGGACGGCAACGCCTCCAATCCGGAAAAGGCAAGGACCTACGGCCAGGCGGTAAAACTGCTCGCCGCGCTCGCGGTGGAACTGATTGACGAGAACAGCTGAACGCGGAGGAGCCGGGCAATGGGCCGTTTCGATGGGATGACGGTGCTGATCACCGGCGCGACCGGTGGTCTCGGCAGCGGCGCGGCAAAGGCCTTCGCCGCGGAAGGGGCACGGCTCGTGCTGTCCGACCTCGACAAGTCTGCGCTTGGCGATTTCGCCGCAACGCTCGACGCCGAGACGGCTCACCTTGCCGGCAACATTGCCGACGAAAAACTCTCGGAGGGTTTGGTGGAGCTTGCCGTGCAAAAAAATTCGGCCGGCTCGATATCGCCGTCAACAATGCCGGCATTGTGCACTCCTTCGTACGCCTGCCGCAGGTCACCTCGGAGGAAGCGCGCCGCGTGGTGGAGGTCGACCTGCTCGGCGTCTTCTATGCCATGAAACATCAGATTCCTCAGTTGGAACGGCAATTCAGGGAAAGCGGCAAGGGCGGCGTCATCGTCAACATCGCCTCGGTCGCCGGCCTCTCAGGCGCGCCGAAGCTGTCGGTCTATGCCGCCGCCAAGCACGGCGTCGTCGGGCTGACGCGCTCGGCTGCCGTGGAATATGCCAGCAAGGGCATACGCATCAACGCGGTCTGCCCGGCCCACACCCGCACGGCGATGGTCGACGGCTTCGTGCGTTTCACCGGAGCGCCCGAAGCTGAAGCGCTGGCCGAGCTCGCGCGCGGCGTACCGATGAAGCGTGTCGGCGAGGTCGACGAGATCATCACCGGCATCCTGTTCCTCGCCGACCCGGCCAATTCCTTCATGACCGGCCACGCTCTGGCGCTCGACGGCGGCATTGGCGCCATCTGAGCAATTCCAGGAAAAGTGCCTTGGCGGTTTTCCATCCGGATTGCGTTAAAACGGAGAGCGTACGCAAGGGAATCGGGGGCGCTCTTGTCCGTTTCCGTACAGCGTATATAATTTCGTCAGGCAACCAATCACAAAGGCAGGCGCATATTGGCGTTGAGCGTTCAGAAACGCCGCGAAAAACAGAAGGCGGAGCTTCGCTCCGAACTGGTCGCGGCGGCTCACAAGCTGGTCCAGGAAGAAGGCTATGAGGGCCTGACCATCCGCAAGCTCGCCAAGCGGGTCGGCTACGCGCCGATGTCGGTCTATTCCTATTTCGCCGACAAGCAGGACATCCTGTTCGCGCTCGCCGAAGACGCCTTCGAAACGCTCGCCCGCCGCATTGAGGAGCATCCCGCCGACGATCCGATCGAGGCGCTCAAGGCGGTGATGACCGAATATGCCGCCTTCGGGCTCGGCAACCCAAATGAATACCGCACCGTCTTCATGACCGAGAAGACCAAGCTGCCCGAAGGACGCAGCTACGAGGAGATGGAAGAAGGCAATCCGGCCATGAAGGTGCTGATCAAACGCGTCGAGGCCTGCGTTGCCGCCGGCAGGCTCAAGGGCGACCCGCGCGCCATTGCCACCATGCTGTGGACCGTGGGCCACGGCACGATTTCGCTCTTGATCACCTTTCCCTTCTATCCATTCGGCGACGCCCAGGCGTATGTGAGGCGCATGTGCGATTTCACGCTGGCGGGGTTGCAGGCGCAGGATATTCCGCCACTGACCGCAACGCCCATCAACTGCTGATCTCTTTGATCATCGGCTCGCATCGCTTCGCCTGATTTGCGGCGGCGAATTGCTGTGTTCAAAAAAATTTGTCGTACGCGTACAGATTCCTCCTTGAATTCCGACTTCATTAACCGTATTTGTACGCTGTATCGTACGTGTACGAAAAAGATTGACTGGAGACGGAAAATGAAGAAGACCATCCTTGCACTCGCCACCGTGCTGGCTTTCTCGGGTACCGCTTTCGCTGGCGCAAGCCAGCCGGCCAAGCACGCCCCCGCGGCTTGCGCTCAGACCAACGCCAGCGTGAAGCTCGACTGCACCTCGACCGGTTCGGTCGAAAAGGCCGACGCCGCCAAGACGACGAAGAGCCCGCGGCTCGGCATCGATGTCAGCCCCTGGTTCGTGCCCGGCCTCTAGAGCACTGTTGGCAAGACTTCGAACGAAAACGGGCGGCATTTGGCCGCCCTTTTTCGTTTCTGCCCGCGCCCCTGAGGACCTGCTCGAGCCTATTTCTTGCGCGGTTTCGTTCCTGCGGCAGTCTTGGCCTTACTCTGCTTTGCCGGCCCGCCGGGGATGGAAGTGCCGGTGATCGATACCGGATCGCTGGCTGGAAATGTGTCCTCGAGGCCTTCCTCGAGTTCCTCTTCCTCGACCTCGTGGCGCCGCTCGTGCTCCAGCGAACGGACTGCAGCTGTCTTCTTGGATGACTTCGGCGCGGATTTGGACGGCATCGGCAATCTCCCTCGCAAGCCGCAGAAACGGCATGGACTGGCGATGGTTCCTTGGAACCGACGCCGCGAAGCTCAGTTCGCCGCGTCGCCTGCCGCTTCCGACAGCAGAGTAAAAACATAGTCCGAGAAGGAACGCCAGCATTCCACCCGGAACGCATCGGCCGCGCTGCGCAGCAGCACGATCTCGGATTTGCCGAGAATGGTGCGCGAGGCAGCACCGACCGGGAACGCCTCGAGCGATAGGTCCTGCGGGCAACCCGAATTGACCGTCGCCGCGGCCGCCGGCCCGACAACGGAGATCGCGACATTGCGGTGCGAGATGCCGACCGCCGAATGCAGCACCGTCACCTTGGCGCAGTCGGCGAGCGGATCCTTGCGCGCCTCGTCGATGATCATCCATTCGTCGGGCCCGAGCCACAGCGCCGTGCGCCCGTCCTTGGTCGCCGAAGTCTTGGGCTTTGTCGGCAGCGTGAGGCCGAGCGCCTTGGAAAGCGCGGCAAGCGAAGCTTGCGGCGCGCGCAGCGAGATGCGTTCGGCCGGCGGCAGCACCTCGACCTTGACGCCCGATGCCGACAGCGTGCGGCCGGCAAGCGCCGGCCGACGCTCGACGGAGGCGGACACAGCAGCGGCTTTTGTCTTGGCGGCGGCCTTAGCCATTGAGGCGTTCTCCCTTCTCGTCGACGAACACCATGCCGGTGACTTCCACCTCGATCGTGCCGTTCGGCATCGGCACGTAGAGCGTCTGGCCCATGCGGTCGCGGCCGCCGGCGACGAGCGCCAGCGCGATCGAGCGGCCGCAATTCTCCGACCAGTAGCTGGAGGTGACGTGGCCGATCATCTTCATCGGGATCGCCTGCTTCGGGTCCGCGACGATCTGCGCGCCCTCTTCCAGCACGACCTTCGGGTCCTTGGTCTTTAAGCCGACCAACTGCTTGCGGCCCTTGGCTACAAGGTCCGGCCGGGTCAGGCCGCGGATGCCGACGAAATCGGTCTTCTTCTTGCCGACCGCCCAGTCGAGCCCGGCATCGTTCGGCGTCACCGTGCCGTCAGTATCCTGGCCGACGATGATGTAGCCCTTTTCGGCGCGCAGCACGTGCATCGTCTCGGTACCGTAAGCAGTCGCGCCATGCTTCTGGCCTTCGGCCCACAACGCTTCCCAGACAGCCTCGCCGTAGTCGGCCGGCACGTTGACCTCGAAACCGCGCTCGCCGGTGAAGGACATGCGGAACAGCCTTGTCGGCACACCACAGATCTTGCCCTCGCGCACCGACATATGCGGCATCGCCTCGTCCGACATGTCGATGCCGTCGACCAGCGGCGCGATGATGTCGCGCGACTTGGGACCTTGCACGGCAATGACAGCCCATTGCTCGGTGATCGAGGTCAGCCAGACATTCAAGTGCGGGAACTCGGTCTGGAGGTAGTCCTCCATGTGGTTCATGACGCGCGGCGCGCCGCCGGTGGTCGTCGTTACGTGGAAGCGATCGGGCGCCAGCCTGCCGACGACGCCGTCGTCATAGATGAAGCCGTCTTCGCGCAGCATGATGCCATAGCGGCAGCGGCCGGTTTCCAGCTTCTCCCACGGATTGGTGTAAAGCAGTTCCATGAACTTCGCCGCGTCCGGACCGACCACCTCGATCTTGCCCAGCGTTGACGCGTCGAACAGGCCGGCGGCCTTGCGCACCGTGACGCATTCGCGGTCGACGGCGGCATGCATGTCCTCGCCCGCCTTGGGGAAATACCAGGCGCGCTTCCAGTGGCCGACATCCTCGAACACGGCACCATGCGACGCCGCCCAGCCATGCGTTGCCGTGCGCCGGGTCGGGTCGAACAAGGCGCCGCGCGCGTGGCCGACGATCGAGCCAAACGTCACCGGCGTGTAGGGCGCGCGGAAGGTGGTGAGGCCGACCTGCGGGATCGGCTTGCCGAGCGTCTCGGCGGCGATCGCCAGGCCGTGCATGTTCGACGTCTTGCCCTGGTCGGTCGCCATGCCGTTGGTGGTGAAGCGCTTGACGTGCTCGATCGAATGCATGCCTTCATGCACCGCCTGGCGGATATCCTTGGCGGTGACGTCGTTCTGGAAATCGACAAAGGCCTTGACCGTTGTGCCCGGGCCGGCGCCAGGCGCGGCGCCCAGCATGCCGCGCGACCAGCTCTCGCCGGCATCGACCTTCGGCTTGGCGCCCTTGCCAGCCTTGCCGCCGGCCTCCTTCGCTGCCTTCGCGCCGGCCGCATAGGCCTCGTCGACTGAAGCGGCCAGCCCGTCGGTGCCGCAGCAGGTGCCGACCGAGACGCAGTCCTGCGCATAGGTGCCGGGCACGAAGCGCTTGGTCGCGTCGTTGAAGGCGACCTTGCCGCGCGATTGCGAGAACAGATGCACCGACGGCGTCCAGCCGGCCGACATGAGGATCGCGTCGACCGGGATGGTGCGCTCGCCGCCGCCATTCTTCGGCTGCACGGTCATTGACGACACACGCAATTTGCCGCCGGCGCTGACCACCGCGCGGCCGAAATTGATCTCGATGCCGAGCGCCCTCGCCTCGTCGATCACCGCCCCCGACGGATTGTCGCGCAGGTCAATGATCGCCGCGATGTTGATGCCGGCCTTCTTGAGGTCGATCGCGGCGGCGTAGGCGGAATCGTTGGCCGTATAGACGCCGACATTCCTGCCTACCGCCACGCCATACTGGTTGAGGTAGATGCGCGCCGCTGAAGCAAGCATCACACCCGGACGGTCATTGTTGGCGAACACCATGTGGCGCTCGATGGCGCCGGTGGCGATCACGACGCGCTTGGCGCGAACCTGCCACAGGCGTTCTCGCGCAAGCTCCCGGCCCGGGCTCTTGAAATGGTCGCTGACCCGCTCGACCAGTCCGACGAAGTTCTGCGCGTAATAGCCGAAGGCAGTCGTGCGCGACAGCACGCGCACATTGTCCATCGCCTTGAGCTTGGCGATCGCCGCTTGCGCCCACGCATAGCCGTCGTGGCCGTCGATCCTGGCGCCGCTCTCGAAGCGAAGGCTGCCGCCGAATTCGGCCTGCTCGTCGGCGAGGATCACCCGCACGCCGGTTTCGGCCGCGGCAAGCGCGGCCGCGATGCCGGCCGCGCCGCCGCCCAGCACCAGCACCTCGCAATGCGCATAGCGCGCCGCATAGTGGTCGGGATCCGGCTTGTCCGGCGAAACGCCGAGGCCCGCGGCAGCGCGGATCTTCGGCTCGTAGAGATCCTTCCAGGCCCATTTCGGCCACATGAAGGTCTTGTAGTAGAAGCCGGCCGAAAACATCGGCGAGGCAATGTCGTTGAGGGCCCCGACATCAAAGGCAAGCGACGGCCAGCGGTTCTGCGAGTTGGCCGTCAGCCCGTCATAGAGCTCCTGCACTGTCGCCCGCACATTCGGCGTCTTGCGCGCATCGTCGCGCACGATCTGCACCAGCGCGTTGGGTTCTTCCGCGCCGGCCGACAGGAAGCCGCGCGGACGGTGATATTTGAACGAGCGGCCGACCAGGTGCACGCCGTTGGCGAGCAGCGCCGAGGCCAGCGTGTCGCCCTCGATGCCGATATACGGCTTGTCGTCGAAACTGAAGGAGGCGGTCTTCGCCTGACTGAGGCGACCGGCGCCGGAAATGCGGAAGGCGGCGTTCATTTTGAGGCTCCGGGCAGCTTCGCAGGCTTCGGCTCGCCGGCCTTGTAGGTCATGACGAACCTGTCGGTGACCGTGTCGCGCACCGCGTTGAAGAAGCGCGCGCAGCCATGGATGTGCCGCCAGCGCTCATAGATGACCCCCTTGGGATTGGCGCGGATGAAGAAGAATTTCTCGAAGTCGTCGTCGCTCTCGGCGGCAATGTTGGTCGGGCGCGCGATATGCGCCTCGCCGGCATTGCGGAACTCGAGTTCCGGGCGCTCTTCCTCGCAATAGGGGCAGCGGATGAGAAGCATCTGGGTTATCCTAAAACTTGCCGTGACCGGCGCACGCGCCGGCTAAGTGAAAGCAAATCGGCTGAGCCATCATCAGTGCGCCACAGCCGCCGCGGCGGCCTCGTCGATGAGACGTCCAGTGCGGAAGCGCTCGAGCGTGAAGGGCGCGTTGATCGGGTGCGGCTCGTCCTTGGCGATCGTGTGCGCGAAGACGTTGCCCGAGCCGGGCGTCGCCTTGAAGCCGCCGGTCCCCCAGCCGCAATTGACGTAGAGGCCCTGGACCGGCGTCTTCGCCAGGATCGGCGAACGGTCGGGGGTCACGTCGACGATGCCGCCCCAGGAGCGCAGCATTTTCATGCGGGTGAAGATCGGGAACATCTCGCAGATGGCGTCGAGCGTGTGCTGCAATATGTGCAGGCCGCCGGTCTGCGAATAGGAGACATACTGGTCGGTGCCGGCGCCGATCACCAGCTCGCCCTTGTCCGACTGCGAGATATAGGCGTGCACCGTGTTCGACATCACCACGCAGGGCACGACCGGCTTGACCGGCTCCGACACCAGCGCCTGCAGCGGATAGCTTTCGAGCGGCATGCGCACGCCCGCCATGTTCATGATGACGGAGGAATGGCCGGCGGCGACCACGCCGACCTTCTTGGCGCCGATGAAGCCGCGCGTCGTCTCCACGCCGCTGACCGCGCCATTGGCCGCGCGCTTGATGCCGGTGACCTCGCAGTTCTGGATGATGTGCACGCCGCGCGCCGAAGCCCCGCGCGCATAGCCCCAGGCGACCGCGTCGTGACGCGCCGTGCCGCCGCGGCGCTGCAGCGCGGCGCCCATCACCGGATAGCGCGCTTCCCTGGAGATGTTGAGCGGCGGGCAGAATTCCTTCGCCTCTTCCGGCGTCAGCCATTCATTGTCGATGCCGTTGAGGCGGTTGGCATGGATGTGGCGCTTGAACACCTGGATGTCATGCACATTGTGCGCCAGCATCATGACGCCGCGCGGCGAATACATGACGTTGTAGTTGAGCTCCTGGCTGAGCCCGTCCCACAGCTTCAGCGCATGGTCGTAGATGCCGGCGCTTTCGTCATAGAGGTAGTTGGAGCGGATGATGGTGGTGTTGCGGCCGGTGTTGCCGCCGCCGAGCCAGCCCTTTTCCAGCACCGCGATGTTGGTGATGCCGTGCTCGCTCGCCAGATAATAGGCCGTCGCCAGGCCGTGTCCGCCGGCGCCGACGATGATGACGTCGTATTCCTTCCTCGGCTCGGGCGACGTCCATTGCTCTTCCCAGCCTCTGTGGCCGCGCATCGCCTCGCGGGCAATGGCGAATACCGAGTATTTCTTCACGTTAAGCCTCGCGCCAGTAGCTTTCGCGGATTTGCGGCCGGGCATCCCTGCCCCGGCTTGCGAGGTGTATCACTAGCGAAACCGCGTCGCCATCCTTGCGCTGTTTGCGACGGCGCTTGCCGTTTTGCGCCACGGTCAAAAACGAAGCGTCTGCTCTGGCTTCCGTGGCTCCGTTCGGCGACACTCCTGCCGCGTGATGCTGGGGGGATGACAATGGGTAATGCCTGGTGGAATCTGACCCTGCGCTTCCTGCTGGAACTTGCAGCGCTGCTTGGACTCGGCATGGTCGGCTGGAGCTTTGCCGTCGGGTTCAGCCGTTGGATTCTTGCCGTCGCCTTGCCGCTCGTCGCGGCGGTGCTGTGGGGCACTTTCGCCGTGCTCAATGATCCGAGCCGGTCGGGTCGAGCTCCGGTGCCGGTGCCCGGCGCCCTCAGGCTGGCGCTGGAACTTGTCATCCTGTGCGGCGGCGCCGCGGGATTCTATCTGGCCGGTCACGCGGCCATTGGCATCGTCATGGCTCTGCTGATTGCCTTCAGCTACGCCTCTCGCTGGACCGGCTGGCTTGGCTGTTGCGGCAGTAAGGCAATGGCGCCTTTGCCGGTTTCGGGTGGCCGCCGTAATCCTCATCTGCGACCAAGCATCCAACCGCCGGCAAGCCCGGTACAAAGGAAGGATGCAAAGACATGTTCACGCTTACAAACCAGGTCGCCATCGTCACCGGCGCGAGCTCCGGCATCGGCCGCGCCACTGCCAAACTGTTTGCCGAGCAAGGCGCAACCCTGGTTGTCGCGGCCCGGCGTCAGGCCGAGCTCGACGCGCTCGTCGGCGAGATAGAAGCGGCCGGCGGCACGGCAGCCGCGCTTGCCGGCGATGTAAGGGACGAGGCCTACGCGAAGGCGCTCGTCGAATTCGCCGTCGCGAGATTTGGCGGCCTCGACATCGCCTTCAACAATGCCGGCGCCGTCGGCGTGATGGGGCCGGTGACCGACATGGCGCCAGCCACCTGGCACGAGACGATGGACACCAATCTGACCAGCGCCTACCTCGCCGCAAGGCACCAGATACCGGCCATGCTGGAGCGCGGCGGCGGCTCCCTGATCTTCACCTCGAGCTTCGTCGGCTACACCGCCGGCATGCCGGGCATGGCGGCCTACGCCGCTGCCAAGGCCGGACTGATCGGCCTGACGCAGGTGCTCGCTGCCGAATACGGTCCGCGAGGACTGCGCGTCAACGCGCTGCTACCCGGCGGCACCGACACGCCCGGCGCAACCACGACCACGCCCGAGGCGCGCGCTTTCGTCGAAGGCATTCATGCATTGAAGCGCATGGCGCAGCCGGAAGAGATCGCCCGCTCCGCGCTTTACCTTGCCTCGGATGCGTCGAGCTTCACCACCGGAACCGCGCTGTTTGCCGATGGCGGTGTCTCGATCAACCGGACGTGAGGAGATTTGACGGGGCATGCCGCTGCCGGCCAACCGAAAAAGTCGCGGGGCGGCCTTGCAATCCGCTCCGATTTGACGATTTTCGTTCCCGTCGAAATCGGACCGGAACGATGCTGCTGATCAGAACCTATGTTGCCCAGAGTGCCATCGAAGGGGTCGGGGTCTTCGCCGCCGAGCCGATCCGCAAGGGCGCTTCGATCTGGCGCCTCGATCCGGATTTCGACCGGCTGATCCCGCTGGAGAAATATGAAGCCGCATCTCTGCATCTCAAGGAACTGCTCGACCGCTACGCCTATCCGAGCCCGGACAAGCCCGGCTTCATGGTCTATGAGGTGGACAATGGCCGCTTCATGAATCACTCCGAGCGGCCGAATACCGATTTCTCGCAATATGGCGGCGCCACGGCCATTCGCGACATCGCTGCCGGCGAGGAAATCACCTGCGATTATGGTGAGTTTTTCGAGGACTTTGCGCGCCACCATCTGACGACCGCGTAGCGCGAGCAAACATGCGGGCGCAGCGCTCGGGTTTTTGATCGCCGTTTCGCGCAATCAAAGGTGGACATCCCAGCCTGATTCTGCTATCAGCCGCCACAATTCGCGGTGCAATTCGCCGCGGAGGCATGTCAGCTATGGCTGTTTGCCTAATGATTTCAAACCCGAAGACAGGATTGCCCGTGCAGGTACTCGTCCGCGACAACAACGTTGATCAGGCGCTTCGCGCGCTGAAGAAGAAGATGCAGCGCGAAGGTATTTTCCGCGAAATGAAGATGCGCGGTCACTACGAGAAGCCGTCCGAGAAGCGTGCCCGCGAGAAGGCCGAGGCCGTGCGCCGCGCCCGCAAGCTGGCCCGCAAGCGCGCCCAGCGCGAAGGCCTGCTGCCGATGACCCCGCGCCCGGCTCCGGCTGGTGCTGCCGGCGCATCGCGCTCGCCGCGCTCATAACGCCTATTTTTCGTCCTTTTCGAAGGATACCGAGGGTGGCGCGATGCGGAATCGCCGCCACCTTTTTGTTTATGTATTGGAGCCGGTTCGGAGAGGGAACGGACTGACGGCGCTGCGGCAGTGAGGACAAAGATGAACGCAATTACCGTGGAGCGCAAAACCGCTTTTCGCGGCTTCGCCCTGACGGCGGCCCTGCTTTCGGGTCTGACGCTCGCAGCATGCCAGACGACCCCGACGGGTGAGTTCAACTCGATCGACAAGGCGCAGGGGTCGAGCGAGAACATCTCCTCGCTTTCGGCGGTCATCCAGCGAAATCCGCAGGATCCCGATGGCTATAACGTGCGCGGCTCGGCCTATGGCCGCGGCGGCCAGTACCAGGCGGCGCTCAAGGACTTCAACCAGGCGATCCAGCTCAACCCGAACTTCTACCAGGCCTATTCGAACCGCGCGCTGATCCAGCGCTTCCTCGGCAATCAGGAAGCCGCTTTGGCCGACTACAACCGCTCGATCCAGATCAACGCCAACTACGACGCAGCCTATATTGGCCGCGGCAATCTCTACCGCAAGGCGGGCCGCACCCAGGATGCCTTCAACGACTTCCAGAAGGCGATCCAACTCGACACCACCGATGCCCGCGCCTACCACAATCGCGGCCTGATCTATCAGAGCCAGGGCCAGCACAAATTCGCCATCGAGGATTTCTCGACCGCGATCTCGCTGGCGCCGGACGCCGCCGAGCCCTACAACGGCCGCGGCCTCTCCTATCTGGCGACAGGCGACGAGGACAACGCCTTCTCCGACTTCAATATGGCCATCAAGCTCGACGGCAAGAACGCCGAGGCCTGGGCCAACCAGGCACTGATCTACGAAAAGCGCGGCGACAAGGGAAGGGCTGCCAAGTCCTACCGCGAGGCGATCCACCTCGACCCCAACTACCAGCCGGCCAAGGACGGCCTGTCGCGCACAGGCGGCAACGCCAGCTGATCGCAAGCCGACGCCGAAGGGACGACGTTTAAGCGTCGTTCGCGGTCGCCCGGTCGCCGTCGGCGGCCGCGATGTTGCGCTGCGGAGACGCCGATAGCGATCCGTTAACCGCCCAGGGCAATGCGTTAACCCTTGCCATGTTCGCGTCAAAGTTTCGGCGGAACGCTCCGTGCACCTCGATCGTTTAAGCCGGGGCCAAGATTTTCGCGAAAGGGACTTTCCAA
This sequence comes from Mesorhizobium sp. B2-9-1, assembly GCF_006439455.1. Classification (NCBI taxonomy): domain Bacteria; kingdom Pseudomonadati; phylum Pseudomonadota; class Alphaproteobacteria; order Hyphomicrobiales; family Phyllobacteriaceae; genus Mesorhizobium; species Mesorhizobium sp. B2-9-1. The sequence continues at coordinate 258,906 of NZ_VFTP01000005.1, forward strand.
TGATCAAGACACTTGCCTGTGCCGCTGCCGCGCTTGCCGCCACGGTGCTCGCTTCTCCGGTCAGCGCCGGCACGCTCCGGCTCGGCACGCTCGATTGCACGATCGACGGCGGCGTCGGCTACGTCATCACGTCGAACAAGGGCGTCTCCTGCGTCTTCCGCCCCTCCCATCAGGGCCCGGCCGAAATTTATACCGGGATGATCTCCAAGCTCGGCGTCGACGTCGGCAAGACGCATCAGGGCCAGCTCGTCTGGGCGGTGCTTGCCGCCACCCGCAGCCATGATGCGGGCGATCTCGCTGGCAGCTATTACGGCGTCAACGCCGAGGCGAGCGTGGTGACCGGCGGCGGCGCCAACGTCCTGGTCGGCGGCTTGGACAGCGCCTTCATGCTGGAGCCGCTCAGCGTCCAGGCTCAGACCGGCCTCAACCTGGCCGTCACCGTGGCGTCGCTGGACCTCGTCCACTCCTACAAGTGAGCCTTCGGCTTTTCAATTCATCGCGCCGCACTCGGCCCGGAACATCTGTTCCGGGCCGAGTGCTTTGGAAAGCCGTATCCCTTCGGCGCCAATGGCTTGCCTCGAAATCCGCGAAAAAGCCTCTCGAGCTCAACTGCGCTTGAGGTTCTACAAGCCCTGCCGAACTGGACCTTGCCCCTCGTTCGCAACGCGGATGAGGTGCGCAAAACAAGCAGGAGATCGGCGTGACGGCAGCGAGCGGCAACAAGGTGGCCAGCAACAGGGTGGCCAGCAACAGGGTGGATTGGCGGACGCTGTGGGCGAGCGGCGATCTGGCGCGCTTCTGCTTCGTCAGCCTCGGCATCCTGCTGCATGCCACCAACGAGACGATGGTGGCGACGGTGATGCCGGCCATGGTCGGCGAACTGGCGGGCGTGCAGCTGGTCGGCTGGTCGCTGGCGATCTATGAGCTCGGCGCAATCGTCGCCGGCGCCGCTGCGGGCCGGCTGGTCAGTTATGTCGCCCTACGCTCCAACATGATGGTCGCCGCCCTGCTCTACGCGACCGGCGCGCTGATCTGCGCCACGGCGCCTTCCATGCCGTTGTTCCTCATCGGGCGTCTGGTCGAAGGGCTTGGCGGCGGCGCGCTGGTATCGCTGGCCTTCGTCTCGGTCGAGCGTCTGTTTCCACGCAACATCTGGCCGCAGCTCTTCGGCATCATGTCCGCAATCTGGGGCGTCGCAGCCTTCAGCGGCCCGATGCTTGGCGCTCTCATGACCGAATTCCTGTCGTGGCGCTGGGCTTTCGGCGTCTTCACCTTGGGTGGCGCGGCGATGGCGCTGGCAAGCTTCGTCGTGCTCGACACCCCCGAAGCGAGGAAGCCGCAGGCGAGCGGCGGCAAGGCACCGCCCTTCCCCTATCCCGCGCTTGCCTGTCTCGCCCTCAGCGTCGTGCTGATCGCCGCCGCCGGCATCGACGTCGCCCTGTTGCGCTCGTCGCTGCTCCTCTTCCTCGGCCTGACCGGCCTGGCGCTTTTCTTCCGCGTGGACGCGCTTAGACCGCAATCCCGGCTCTTCCCGTCGCCTCTGTTTTCATGGCGCTCGCCGCTTGGCAGCGGCATGACCATGGTTGCGGCTTTCTCCGTGGCGACCTGCACCTTCACCATTTACGGGCCGCTGCTTCTGACCACGCTGCACGGCATTCCGATCCTGACCACCGGCTACATCATCGCCGCAGAATCGATCGCCTGGTCGATCCTGTCGATCCTCATCGCCAATGCGCCGCTGGAGCGCGAGAGGCTGATCATCCTCGTCGGCGCGCTGATGATCGCCTCCGGCCTCGCCGGTTTCGCTTACACAATCCCGGCAGGCTCGATCCCGCTGATCCTGCTCTGCGCCCTTTTGCAAGGCGGCGGCTTTGGCGTTTGCTGGCCCTTCCTCACGCGCGTCATCGTCGCCTCGGCCCGCGACGGCGAGCAGACCATCGCCTCAGCCGCCGTGCCGACCATGCAGCGCATCGGCTATGCGGTAGGCGCAGCGCTCGCCGGCATCGTCGCCAATGGCAGCGGCTTCTCGGAAGGCCTGAACCGTGAAGCGGCCGCAGGCGTCGCCGGCTGGCTGTTTCTGGCCTTCGTGCCCCTCGGCGTGTTCGGCTGCCTGGCGGCATTGAGGATATTTTCGGCGACAAACCGGCCGAGATTGGCAGCGGGTTGACGGGGATGTCATGGCGGCCGCGGCCGAGGCGCCGGCTTGCCGCTCGGGTCAGACCTCAATAGTCTGCTGCAGCCGCTCCGCAATCAGCGCGGCGAGCCGCGCCGCCACCTCGTCCTTGCCCATTTCCGGCCATTCCTCGACGCCGGTCCTGGAGACGATGCGCACCTTGTTGCGGTCGCCGCCCATCACGCCGGATGGACCGATGCCGCTTTCGTGCGAGACATCGTTGGCAACGATGAAGTCCGCGCCCTTTTTCTTGAGCTTCGCCTCGGCATTGGCGATGAGGTCCTGTGTCTCGGCGGCAAAGCCGACGACGAGGCCCGGCCGCTGCACGTGATGGCCGATGCCCGCGAGGATGTCGGGGTTCTCGACCATCCGCAGCGAAGGCGGTCCCTTGCCCGCCACCTTCTTGATCTTCTCGCCGGCGGCGTTTTCCGTGCGCCAGTCGGCGACGGCGGCAACAAATACGGCGGCATCCGCCGGCAACAGGCTCTCGACCGCTTGCTTCATCTGCGCGGCCGTTTCGACGTGGGTGGTCGCGACACCGGCCGGATCGGCGAGGGTGACCGGGCCAGAGACAAGCCTGACATCGGCGCCGAGCTTAGCCAGCGCGGCCGCGATGGCATGGCCCTGCTTGCCTGAGGAGCGGTTGGCGATGTAGCGCACCGGATCGATCGGCTCATGCGTCGGACCGGAGGTGACGATGATCCGGCGCCCAGCAAGCGGCTTCGGCTTCTCGTCGAGTATCGCCTCGATCGCGGCGACGATCTCCAGCGGCTCGGCCATGCGGCCTTCGCCCGCTTCGTTGCTTTCGGCCATCTCGCCCTTGGCGGGACCGGCAAAGGCGACGCCGTCCTTCTGCAAGGTGGCCCGATTGCGCCGCGTTGCCGGATGCGCCCACATCTTCGGGTTCATCGCCGGCGCCATCAGCACCTTCTTGTCGGTGGCCAGAAGCACCGTCGAGGCAAGGTCGTTGGCATGACCGTTGGCGAGCTTCGCCATCAGGTCCGCGGTTGCCGGCGCAACGACCAGCAGGTCGGCCTCGCGCGACAGCCTGATATGGCCGACATCGTGCTCGTCCTTGCGGTCGAACAGCTCGGTGAAGACATGATCGGCCGAAAGCGCGCCGACCGACAGCGTGGTGACGAATTCCTGCGCGGCCGACGTCATCACCACCCGCACCGAGGCGCCGCGCTCGCGCAGCCGCCGGATCAGGTCGAGCGCCTTGTAGGCGGCAATGCCGCCGCCGATGATGAGCAGGATGCGCTTGCCGGAGAGGGAACCTCGCGAAACTGATTTGGCGGATGCAGCGACAACCGGCGCCGCCTGCTCCTTTGAGCCTGTCAGCGCACGCAGCCTTTCTTCGATCTGATCGATGCGGTCGGCCTGCCCTGCCCGGCCTTCGACCGCGGCGCGTATCATCGCCCGCGCCTGCTCCTCCATCGAGCAGCCATTTTCGGCCGCGAGTTGCCGGAGCAGGTCCTTGACCTCGTCATCCAGATTACGGATCGTGATGGTGGCCATGTGATTGCACTCGCTTTAGGTAGCGCTTGCAATGATAGCAATGCAATCAACCGGCGACAAGCCGGCTGGCGGTCAGAGCAATTTCCACGCTACGTAGATCAGCGTCAGCGCGATCACCCACAGCGCCACGCGGCCGGAGCGGGTGTGGCGCGCTTCCGCCCTGCCTATCGCGCGCGCGGTCGCTTCGTCGAAGCGCAGGCCGTTTTCCGCCATCAAATCGATCTCGCGCGACAGCCGCTCGGTGCGGGCCACAAGATCCGGCGCCTGCCTTGCCAGCGACACAAGGGCTCTGCCCGCGTCGCGCGCGTCGGTGAGCATGCCGCGCGGGCCGAGATTGCCCGCGATCCAGTCGCTGACCACAGGCTCGGACGTCTTCCACATGTTGAAGGCCGGATCGAGCGTGCGGGCGACGCCTTCGACCACCACCATGGTCTTCTGCAAAAGCACCAGCTCGGTCCGCGTCGCCATATCGAAGAGCTCGGTGACTTCGAATAGCAGCGTCAACAGCTTCGCCATCGAGATGGTCTCGGCCGACTGGCCGTGGATCGGCTCGCCGATGGCGCGGATCGCCTGCGCGAAGGCCGAGACATTGTGTTGGCGCGGCACGTAGCCCGCCTCGAAATGCACTTCGGCGACGCGCTGATAGTCGCGCACGATGAAGCCGTAGAGGATCTCTGCCAGGAAGCGGCGCTCCTTCTTGCCGAGCCGGCCGGCAATGCCGAGATCGACCGCGACGATTGTGCCGTTCGCCTCGACGAACAGATTTCCAGGATGCATGTCGGCATGGAAGAAGCCGTCGCGCAACGTGTGCCGCAGGAACGATTGGACCAGATTGGCGGCGATCGCCTTGAGGTCGTGGCCGGCGTCGGCAAGGCCGGCGAGATCGTTCATCTTGATGCCGTCGATCCACTCCATGGTGAGCACGTCGCGGCCGGTCCGCTCCCAGTCGACCGCCGGCACGCGAAAACCCGGATCGTCCTTGGTGTTCTCGCCGAGTTCGGAAAGCGCGGCTGCCTCGAGCCTCAGGTCCATCTCGATCTTGGTGGTCTGCGCCAGCGTCTGGGTCACCTCGACCGGACGCAGCCGGCGCGACGAGGGGATGTATTTCTCCTGCAGGCGGGCGGCAAGGAAATAGCTTTCGAGATCCTGGAAGAAGCGGTGCCGCACGCCGGGCCGGATAACTTTCACCGCCACCTGCGAAGCGCTACCCTCGCGCACGATTTCGGCGCCGTGCACCTGCGCGATAGAGGCCGCCGCCACCGGTTCGCCGAAGCGCGAATAGAGATCGTCGATCCTGCGCCCGAGCGAGGCTTCGATCGCATGGACCGCCGCCGCTTTCGGGAAGGTATGCATCTTGTCCTGCAAGAGCGCGAGGTCCAGCGCCATGTCGTTGCCGACGACATCCGGGCGTGTTGCCAGGAACTGGCCGAGCTTGACGTAGGAAGGTCCGAGCCGCACCACCGCCCGTGCCAGCCTGTCGCCCCGCTGATAGCTCAGCGCCCGGCGGCGGGTGAAAAGCCGCGCCACGCGCCAGCCGAATTTCGGCATGCCGGAGAGTTCTTCGCCCGGCAGCGCCGCGACGACGCCCTCGCGGACCAGCACCCAGCCGGCCCTGGCGAGCCTGAAGGCTGCGCCGACGCTGGTCATAGCCCTGCCTGTTTCAAAGCCGCCTGCTGCAAGGGGCCGCGCCTCAAAGCTTCCAGCCGGAATGAAGGGCGGCGATGCCGCCCGAATAGTTGCGGAAGGTGACGCGATCGAAGCCCGCGCGGGTGATCATTGCTGCGAAATTCTGCTGGTTGGGGAACTTGCGGATCGATTCGACGAGATAGGAATAGGGCTCGCCATCGCCGGTCACCGCCTTGCCGATTTTGGGGATGGCGTTGAACGACCAAGCCTCATAGACCTTGTCGAGCAGCGGCATGTCGACCTCGGAGAATTCGAGGCAGAGCAACCGTCCGCCCCGCTTCAGCACCCGATAGGCTTCGTCGAGAGCGACCTCGATGCGCGGCACGTTGCGAATGCCGAACGCTATCGTATAGGCATCGAAGCTGTCGTCCTCGAAAGGCAATTCCTCGGCATTGGCCTCGACGAAGTCGGTGTTCGCGGCAAGCCCCAGCTTTTCGGCGCGGTCGCGGCCAACGGTCAGCATCGAGCCGTTGATGTCGAGCACCGTGGCATGGGCCTGGCGCCGGCTGGCCTCCACGATGCGGAAGGCGACATCGCCGGTGCCGCCGGCAACGTCGAGCACCTTCCAGCCCATCTTTTTGGGAGGGTTCAGCCAGGCGACCATCGCGTCCTTCCACAACCGATGCAACCCGGCCGACATCAGGTCGTTCATCAGGTCGTATCGATTGGCCACCTTATGGAAGACGTCGTTGACCAGGGGCTGCTTCTCGCCTTCCCCGACCTTCCTGAAACCATAGGAGGTTTCCATGCCGCCCGCGGCCGTGGTTCTCTCAACTGACATTATTTTGATCCGCCATAAAACCGGCGGGACCATAGCCGATCGATGGTGCCGACGCTATTGTCCAAGGCGCGGTTTTCGGCCGCGCCTTCAAAACCCGGCAGGGAAAGGCCACGCATGATTTTCCGGCCAGAATCTGCGCGAGAGCAGCATATCGGACGGGATGACCGCATGATTTTGAAGGCCGAACTGCACTGCCACATCGAAGGGGCGGCGGCGCCCGAGCTCGTCGTCGCCCAGGCCCGCAAATACGGCAAGGACCCTTCGCCCTATATCCAGGACGGCTCATTTGTCTGGCAGGACTTCACCTCGTTTCTTGCGGCTTACGATTTCGCTTCCGACCTGTTTCGCACGGAGGAAGACTATGCCCGCCTCGCCGACTACTATCTGACCAGCCTCGCCCGCGACGGCGCCATCTATTCCGAGATATTCACCTCCCCGGACCATGCCAAGAAGGCCGGCCTGTCGCCAAAAGCCTATACGGATGCGCTGGGCGAAGGCATGACCCGCGCCAAGGCCAAGACCGGTATCGAGGGCCGCATGATCGTCACCGGCGTGCGCCATGTCGGGGTCGAGGCGATCGAGCAGGCGGCGCGCTTCGCGGCGCGCTGCGGCCATCCGCTGGTGACCGGTTTCGGCGTCGCCGGCGACGAACGCATCGGCGATTTCGAGGACTATGTGCGCGCCGTCGAGATCGCGCGCGAAGCGGGCCTCGGCATCACCATCCATGCCGGCGAGCTGATGGGCTGGGAAAGTGTGGCGGCGGCCCTGGACCACATCCGCCCTTCCCGCATCGGCCACGGCGTTCGCGCCATCGAGAATCCGGACCTGGTCCGCCGCATCGCCGCCGAAGGCGTGGTGCTGGAATGCTGCCCGGGCTCCAATGTCGCGCTGAAAGTATTCGACAGCTTCGCCGACCATCCCTTTCCGGCGCTGCGTGCAGCCGGCTGCAAGGTGACGCTCAACTCCGACGACCCGCCCTACTTCTGGACCTCGCTGAAGCGCGAATACGATATCGCCGCCGAGCATTTCGCCTTGAACGACAAGGCGCTCGCCGGGATCACCAGAACGGCCGTCGAAGCGGCCTTCGTGGACAAGAAGACCAAGGCGATGCTGCTAGGCCGCCTCGACGCCCGGGGCCGGTGAATGGTGAATGGTGAATGGTGAATGGTGAATGGTTGGTCTGCTGGCGCGCTTCGGCATGTCAAGGCAACCGCAGAACCGTCAGGACTCGCAAACCTGCTTACTATTCACTATTCACTATTCACCACACACTGGAGCACATCATGCAGGGCGTCACCGTCGTCGACCACCCCCTCGTCCAGCACAAGCTGACCATCATGCGCAAGAAGGAGACCTCGACGGCCGGCTTCCGGCGGCTGCTGCGCGAGATTTCGCTGCTGCTCGGCTATGAGGTGACCCGCAATCTCGAACTGACCACGACCATGATCGAGACGCCGATCGAGGAGATGGAGGCGCCGACGCTGGAAGGCAAGAAGCTGGTCTTTGCTTCGGTGCTGCGCGCCGGCAACGGCCTGCTCGAGGGCCTGCTCGATCTGGTGCCGGCTGCACGCGTCGCCCATATCGGCCTCTACCGCGACCACGAGACGCTTGAAGCGGTCGAGTATTTCTTCAAGGCGCCGAGCGATCTTGCCGACCGCCTGGTGATCGTCGTCGATCCGATGCTGGCGACCGCTAATTCCGCGATCGCCGCGATCGACAAGCTGAAGGGGCGCGGCGCCACCAACATCCGCTTCCTCTGCCTGCTTGCCGCCCCCGAAGGCATCGAGCGCTTCACCAAGGCGCATCCGGACGTGCCGATCTTCACCGCCTCGATCGACCGGCAGCTGAACGACAAGGGCTACATCATGCCCGGCCTCGGCGACGCCGGCGACCGCATGTACGGCACAAAGTGAGCGCCGTTCTTAACTGGCCGTTTACGCAAGCTTGCGGTTCCCGCACGCGTTAAAGTCGTACACACCATGTCGGGCTTAAGGATGCTGCTTCGCGAGCAATTCCAGGAAAAGTGTGAAGCGGTTTTCGTTCGGAATTGCTCCAAAACAAGGGATAGAGCGGGTCGACGTTTCCTTGAAACGGTGAAACGCTCCAGGGGCATCAATGCTGCGCAAGATTCTCATCCTCGGCATCTTTGCCGGAACCTCGGCTTCTATTCCGATCGTCTATCAGGCTAACCCGCATCTGATGGACGGCTTGCTGAAATCGACCGTCGCCCCGCAGCCGGCTGCGCCGGAGGCAGAACCGCAGGTCAATCTCGCCTCGGTTCCGGACAAGCCGGCGACGCCGGTGCCGCTCGGCCGTCAGGTGCTGGTCAATGCCGATGGGCGCGGCCACTTCACGTCGCAGTTCAAGCTCAATGGCCGCCAGATCGACGGCATGATCGACACCGGCGCGACGCTGGTCGCCATCAACACCTCGACGGCGCGCAGGATCGGCATCTCGCTCAATCCGTCCGACTTCAATCGACCGGTGAACACCGCCAACGGCGCGATCAAGGCCGCCGTGGTGACGGTCGACCGCCTGCAGATCGGCAAGATCTCGGTCGACAACGTCCAGGCGATGGTGCTCGACGACAGGGCGCTGCAGACCAATCTGATCGGCATGAGCTTCCTGCAGCGGCTGCAGAAATACCAGGTCCAGGACGGCTCGCTGCTGCTCGTGCAGTAAGTCCGATCAGCGCGGCAGTATCCGCCTCAACACGGTCTTCTCGGCAGGCGGCTTCGACGCGCCGATCGTATAGGCGGCACGCACAGCGGCAGCTGCTGCCGCAGCCTGTGCGTCGGTGCGGGCATGCACCAGCGCCAGTGCCTCGCCCGGGCGCAGCTCGGCGCCGACCGGCAACAGCCCGGTCAAGCCGACGGCATAATCGATCTTGTCGTCCGGACGGGTACGCCCGCCACCGAGCGTGACGACGGCAAGCCCGATATCGCGCGTCGCGATGCCGGTCACGAACCCGTCCTGTTCCGCCTTCACGGCCAGTTCGACCGGCGTAGTCGGCAAATATTTTTCCGCATTCTCGATGAAATCGCCGGGACCGCCAAGCGCCGACACCATTCGCGCGAAGACGGCCGCCGCACGGCCTCCGGCAAGCGCTTCGGTGGCGCGCCTGATGCCGTCCTGGTTGGACGATACGAGCCCCGCCGACTGCAGCATCTCGGCCGCCAGCGCCAGCGTCACCTCCTCCAGCCGCCGGTCACGATATCGCCCGGTGAGGAAATCGACGGCATTCTTCACCTCGACCGCGTTGCCGGCGGCCGAGGCCAGCGGCTCGCTCATGCCGGTCACCAGCGCTGAGGCCTTCAAGCCGGCGCCATTGGCGACCTCGACCAGGCTGTTCGCCAGGGCGACGGCATCGCGCGACTTCTCCATGAAGGCGCCGTTGCCGACCTTGACGTCGAGCACCAGCGAGCCCAGGCCCGCGGCAAGCTTCTTCGACAGGATCGACGCGGTGATCAGCGGCACCGATTCGACCGTTCCGGTCACGTCGCGGATCGCATAGAGCCTGTGGTCGGCCGGCGCGAGATCGGCGGTCTGGCCGATAATGGCGCAACCGGTCTCGAGCACCGTCTTGCGGAAAAGCGCCACATCCGGCTGACTGGCATAGCCGGGGATGGCATCCATCTTGTCCAGCGTGCCGCCGGTGTGGCCGAGCCCGCGGCCCGAGATCATCGGCACACAGGCGCCGCAGGCCGCGACGATCGGCGCCAGCATCAGCGAGACATTGTCGCCGACACCGCCCGTGGAATGCTTGTCGGTGACCGGGCCCGGCAGGTCGGACCAGTCGAGCACATCGCCGGAATCGCGCATCGCAATCGTCAGCGCCACCGCTTCCTCGCGGCTCATGCCGTTGAGGAACACGGCCATCGCGAAAGCGCCGACCTGGCCCTCGGAGATGGTGCCGGCCGTCAGCCCCGCGACGAAGGCCCCGATCTCGTCGGCCGAGAGTTTGTGGCCGTCGCGCTTGCGGCGGATGATCTCCTGCGGCAGCATCAGTCGGGCAAGCCGTCCTGGAAGACGCGCCGCAGGATCGTCGCCAGCCGCGCGCCGCCGATTGGCGCCATATCCTTGGTTTCCTGGTGCGAGAGCTCCGCTCCGGTCATGCCGGCCGCCAGGTTGGTGATGACCGAGCAGGCGGCGACCTTGAGCCCGAGGAAGCGGGCGAGGATGACTTCCGGCACGGTCGACATGCCGACCGCCGTCGCCCCCATGACGCGGGCCATGCGGATCTCGGCCGGCGTCTCGAAGCATGGTCCGGAAAACCACATATAGACGCCCTGATGCAGCGCAGTTCCCGTTGCCTTCGCCGCTTTCTCGATCGCGCCGCGCAAGCCGGCGTCATAGGCCTCGGTGAGGCCGACGAAGCGGCGGTCGCTCGGCTCGCCGATCAGCGGGTTGGAGCCGGCGAAATTGATGTGGTCGGTGATCAGCATCACCGAACCCGGCCCCATTTCAGGATCGACGGAGCCGGCAGCATTGGTGAGGATCAAATGCGAGATGCCGATGCCGGCAAGCACCTCCAGCGCCGGCCGCATCGCCGCGGCATTGCCATGCTCGTAATAATGCGCGCGTCCGGACAGCATCAGCACCGGCGTGCCGGCGAAATGGCCGGCAACCACCTCGCCGGCGTGGCCGGAAACACCGCTGCGCGGGAAGCCCGGCAGTTCGGCATAGGAGATGCGCCTGGCATCCTTGACCTGGTCGACCAGCCCGCCCAGGCCCGAGCCCAGCACGAGCGCCGCGGCCGGCGCCAGTCCGTCCAGCTTCTCGACCAGATGATCCAGCGCTTCCTTCATTTCAACCCGCTCCTCATTTCAAGATGTCGCCCCTGAAGCCGTAGGGCAGCATGTCGCCCATGGTCACCGTTTCGGCCACGCCGGCGTTGTCGCAGAGATAGAGCTTCGTGTCCGGCCGGCAGAATTCCGCCAGCCGCTGCCGGCAGCCGCCGCATGGCGAGCATTTGGCCATGCGTTCGGCGATCACCGCGATCTCAATGATCCTGCCGCCGCCGCCCATGATGTAATGGCCGAGCGCCGTGGTCTCGGCGCACCAGCCTTCCGGATAGGACGCCACTTCGATATTGGCGCCGGTGAAGACGCGCCCGTCCTCGGTGCGCAGCGCTGCTCCTACTGGGAACTTCGAATAGGGCGCATAGGCCTTTGCCATCGCCGTCTTCGCCGCCTCGAAAAGATCATGCGACATCCGGTTCTTCTCTCCCACGATCTTGTTCAAATACCGGTCGCCGCCGCACGAAAATCCCGCCGCTGCATTCTCCGACCTCAGCGTTCCTTCACATAGGGCACGCCGCCGGCACGCGGCGGGATGGCCTTGCCGATGAAGCCTGCGAGCAGAATGACGGTCAGCACATAGGGCAGCGCCTGCATGAATTGCACCGGCACCTTGCCGATGATCGGCAGCGGCGAGCCCTGCAGGCGGATCGCCGCAGCATCGAGGAAACCGAACAACAGGCAGGCGAACATGGCGTTGACCGGCTTCCATTTGGCGAAGATGAGCGCTGCCAGCGCGATATAGCCCTTGCCCGCAGTCATGTCCTTCACGAAGCCGCCATTCTGCACCATGGAAAGATACGCGCCGGCAACGCCCGTGAGGATGCCGGTGCAGATCAGCGCGCGGTAGCGCAGCCAGGCGACCGAGATGCCGGCGGTGTCGACCGCTGCCGGATTTTCGCCTACGGCGCGCATCCTGAGCCCGAAGCGGGTACGAAACAGCACCCACCAGGTGAACGGCACCATGGCGAAGGCGAAATAGACCAAGATCGAATGGCCGGAGATCAGCTCGACATAGATCGGGCCGATGATCGGCACGTCCTTGATCGCCTCGGCGCCGGGCCAGATGATCGCCTCGAAGCGTTCGGCCGGCTGCAGGGCCGGCGTGCGTCCGCCCTGTTGGAACCACGCCTGGCCGAGGATGATGGTCGATCCGGCAGCGATGAAATTGATCGCCACGCCGGACACGATCTGGTTGCCGCGATGCGTGATCGAGGCGAAGCCGTGCACCAGGGCGAAAGCGACCGAGATCAGCACGGCCGTGCCGAGGCCGATCAGCGCCGAATGGAAGACGGCGGCGGCCGAAGCGCCGGCAAAGGCGCCGACCAGCATCTTGCCTTCCAGGCCGATGTCGAAGATGCCGGCCCGTTCCGAATAAAGACCCGCCAGGCAAGCGAGCAGCAGCGGCACCGAAAGGCGGATGGTCGAATCCAGCACCTGGATGATGGCGTTGAACATATCCATCTCAGGCCCCCTTACCGTTCACTGCCTGCATGCCGACCGATTTCGGACTGACCGAGGCGAACAGCGCCTGGATGTAGGGCCTGAACATGTGTTCGAGCGCGCCGGCGAACAGGATGACCAACCCCTGGATGATGACGATCATGTCGCGGCTGATCGCCGGCATCTCGAAGGCAAGCTCCGCGCCGCCCTGGTAGAGCATGCCGAACAGGATCGCCGCCAGGACGATGCCGACCGGATGCAGCCTGCCCATCAACGCGACCGCGATGCCGACATAGCCGGCGCCGGACACGAAATCGATCGCGACATTGTGCTGGTCGCCCATCACCGGGTTGAGCGCCATCATGCCGGCAAGCGCGCCCGAGATCATCATCGCGGTGATGATGATGCGGGTTTCCGAAATGCCGGCATAGCGCGCCGCCTTCGGGCTGTGGCCATAGGTGCGCATTTCGTAGCCGAGCCTGGTGCGCCAGATCAAAAGCCAGACCAGGAAGGCCATGACGAGCGCCAGCAGAAAGCAGATGTTGAGCGGCGCCGAGCGGATCTTGGCGCCGAACAATTCGATGATCCAGTTGAGCTTCGGCAGTTCGGCGCCGGCGAGGAAATTGCGCGTCTGCGGCGCCTGCGACCCGGCCGGCTTCAGCGCACCGACCAAGAGATAGACCATCACCGAGGCGGCGATGAAGTTGAACATGATGGTGGTGATGACGATGTGCGAGCCGCGCTTAGCCTGCAGATAGGCCGGGATCAGCCCCCACAGCGCGCCGAATGCCGCCGCGGCCACGATCGCGATCGGAAAGATCGCCCACCAGGGCAGCACGCTGTCGAGGCTCAGGCAAACGAGCGCGATGCCGAGGCCGCCTATATAGGCCTGGCCCTCGGTGCCGATGTTGAACAGGCTGCAATGCGCCGCCACCGCCACCGACAGCCCGGTGAAGATGAAGGTCGTGGCATAGAACAGGGTGAACGCGATGCCCGTGCCCTTGCCGAAGGCGCCGTCGACCAGGATGACGGCGGCGCGGAACGGGTTTTCGCCGACCAGCATGACGACGAAGCCGGCAACGATGAAGGCGACCGACAGATTGATCAGCGGAATCAACCCATAGTCGGCCCAGGCCGGCAGCTTGGTGTAGGGCGTGCTCATTCGGCGGCCTCCTGGTGCTCGACGCCGGCCATCAGCAGCCCGAGCTCGCCTTCGGTCGCGTCCGGGCCGCGCTCGCCGACGACACGGCCGGCAAACATCACCAGGATGCGGTCGGACAGCGAGCGGATCTCGTCGAGCTCGACCGATACCACCAGCACGGCCTTGCCCTGGTCGCGCATGGCGATCAGCCGCTTGTGGATGAATTCGATGGCGCCGACGTCGACGCCGCGCGTCGGCTGGCCGACGATCAGCACGCCGGGATCTTGTTCCATCTCCCTGGCCAGCACGATCTTCTGCTGGTTGCCGCCGGAGAAGTTCGCCGTCTTCAGCCGCGGATTGCCGGGGCGGATGTCGTATTTCTCGATCTTGTCCTTCGCGTCGGCCATGATGGCATCGACGTCGAGGAACGGCCCCTTCAGGTAGCGCTCGTCGTCGTGATAGCCGAGGATCGAATTCTCGTTTTCCTCGAAGGCGAGCACCAGCCCGACATGGTGGCGGTCCTCGGGCACGTGGGCAAGCCCACGGTCGCGCAATTCGCCGGGATCGGCCTTGCCGGTGAGATCGATCGGCTTGCCTTCCAGCATCACCTCGCCGGAAACCGCATGCCGGATGCCGGAGATTGCCTCCAGCAGCTCGGACTGGCCGTTGCCGGCAACGCCGGCGATGCCGACGATCTCGCCGCCGCGCACGTCGAAGGAGACATTGTCGACCATGGTGACGCCGCGCGAATCCTTGACCGTCAGGTTCTTGACCGAGAGTTTTATCGCGCCGGCTTCCGACTGGCCCTTTTCGACCCTGAGAAGCACGCGCCTGCCGACCATCAGCTCGGCCAGTTCGCCGACCGTGGTTTCCTTGGTCACCCGGGTTGCCACCATCGTGCCCTGGCGCATCACCGAGACCGTGTCGGTGATCGCCATGATCTCGCGCAGCTTGTGCGTGATGAGGACGATGGTTTTTCCCTGCTCCTTCAATTGCTTGAGAATGCGGAAAAGGTGGTCGGCCTCGGCCGGCGTCAACACCCCCGTCGGCTCGTCGAGGATCAGGATCTCGGCGCCGCGGTAAAGCGCCTTGAGGATTTCGACACGCTGCTGCAGGCCGACCGGCAGCTCTTCGATGACGGCATCCGGATCGACCTCGAGGCCGTACTCGCGCTCCAGCCGGTCGAGTTCCGAGCGTGCCTTGGCGATGCTGCTCTTCAACAACACATCGTTTTCGGCGCCGAGGATGATGTTTTCCAGCACCGTGAAATTGTCGACCAGCATGAAGTGCTGGTGCACCATGCCGATGCCGAGCGCGATGGCGTCGTTGGAGGTGTTGATCGACACCGGCTTGCCGCCGACGTGGATCTCGCCGCTGTCGGCCTGATAGAAACCATAAAGGATCGACATCAGCGTCGACTTGCCGGCGCCGTTCTCGCCGACGATGCCGTGGATGGTGCCGCGCGCCACTTCCAGGTTGATGTCGCGGTTGGCGCGCACTGCGCCAAAGCTCTTGTTGATGCCTATGAGCTCGATTGCGGCTTGCGCCATGCAGCCTGTTCCCACTGTTATTTTTTATCGCTTGGTCAAAAGGCCTAGCATGATGCCCCGCTTATGCCAATCGGCGGTGCACTCTCGACAAATCGCAGCGCCCTTGTCAATTTCGAACCTGAGCAGGTTCCGCAAAACTGTCCACGGTTTTGCGATCAGACCTGCGGGAACCAATAGGGCCTAAGCAGATATATTCGGGCATCCACGAACATCTGCTGAGGCGGAGGCTTCACACTCGCAAGGGGTCGGTTTGCATGACCATGCCTGACGATCGGCTGACGGCGTTGGAAATCCGCGCCGCCGAGCAGGAGAACACCATCGAGGAACTGTCCGGGCAGATCGCCGAACAGTGGAAGGTGATCGAGCGCATGGAGCGCAAGCTCGCAGCGCTTACCGACCGGTTCCTGGAGTTGGAGGAGCAGACCGCCTCCGATGTTCCGGTGACCAAGCCGCCCCACTGGTGAGGAGCATGGGAAAAAACGGCCATGTCCGGTGAAAGCGACCGTGTCGCCAGGGCCGGCGACTATGTCTTTGGCCTGATGAACGACAGGGAACGCGCTCGCGCCGAGCGCGACCTCGAGATCGATCCCGCCTTTCGCGACACGGTGCTGCGGCTGGCCGAGCGCTTGCGCGCATTCGATCCCGCGGCACCTGAAGGGCGCGACAATCGCTGGGAGCTGGTCACGCGGCGCCTTGCCGAATTGCCGCAGATGCAGACACGCCTTGCCGGCGTCGCCGCCTCCGAGACGGAACCGCCGCCGGTGATGATCCATCGGCTTGAGCGCAAGTCCTACGGCGTCGGCCTGCATTCGCGTGGCGGCAGGCTTGGCTTTGTTATTGCGCTTGCCCTGCTGGCCGCCTTTGCGCTCGGCTATCTCGCCGGCACGCTATAGCTCACGCGACATCAGAAGCATCGGCGCGCCGTCCTGCTCGAAGGTCTCGACCGCCGTCCATCCAAGCGCCTCGTAGAAGCCGCGCGCCTGCCAGGTGTAGAGATAGAGCTTGCCGACACCGGCCGAGACGGCACGAGCTTCGACGGTTCTGACCAGCGCCGTGCCGACGCCGCTGCCGCGATATCCATCCTCGACGATCAGCCCAGCCAGCCATGGCGAGAAGTCGTGCGGCGAACTGATTTCGCTGCGGACGAGCAGGCAGCTCCCGATCAGCCGGCCACGGTCGCGCGCAACGAAGGCTGCCTCGGAGCCGTCGCCGGCGATCAGCCCGCGCAACCCGGCCATGTCCTCGTCGAGTGTCCGATCCGTGCCTTCGAAGAAAGCCGCTAGGCGAAGCCTCGCGATTGCTTCGACGTCGCCTTCCGCCATGGCCTCGATCGTCGGCCGCATAGTTCCATCTCCAAAGCGAAACCGCCGGGCGTTGGCCCGGCGGTTCAAACCTTGCTTCAGCCGCAGATCAATACGGGCAGGCGTTGTCGGTGGTGTAGTCGTGCACCTGGACCTTGCCCAAGATGATGTCGGCCTTGGCCTTTTCGACGGCCGCCTTCATCTCGTCGGTGACCAGCGCCTTGTTGTTGTCGTCCATGGCGTAATCGACGCCGCCTTCCTTGAGGCCGAGATTTTCGAGGCCGCCTTTGAAGGTGCCGTTCTTGCCATCCATGAAGGTGTTGTAGACGGCGACGTCGACCCGCTTCATCATCGAGGTCAGCACCTTGCCCGGCTGCAGGCCGTTCTGGTTGGAATCGACGCCGATGCCGAGCTTGCCGGCATCCGCTGCCGCCTGCAGCACGCCGACGCCGGTGCCGCCGGCAGCGGCGTAGACCACGTCGGCGCCCTGGTCGATCTGCGTCTTGGCGATCTCGCCGCCCTTGGCCGGGTCGTTCCAGGCGGCCGGCGTGTCGCCGGTCATGTTCTGGATGACGTCCGTCGCGCCGGCCGACTTGGCGCCGCCGACATAGCCACATTCGAACTTGCGGATCAGCGGGATGTCCATGCCGCCAACGAAGCCGACCTTCTTCGATTTCGAAGCCATCGCCGCCAGGATGCCGACGAGATAGGAGCCTTCGTTCTCCTTGAACACCAGCGAGCGGACATTGGGCAGGTCGACGGCATCGTCGATGATGGCGAAGTTGAGGTCGGTATATTCGGCTGCGACTTTCTTCAGCGCATCTTCCCAGGAAAAGCCGGCCATGACGATCGGGTTGCGGCCGTCCTCGGCGAAGCGGCGCAGCGCCTGCTCGCGCTGCGAGGCGTTGGAGACTTCGAATTCGACATAGGCGATGCCGGTTTCCTTCTTGAACTTCTCGGCGCCGTTATAGGCGGCCTCGTTGAAGGATTTGTCGAACTTGCCGCCCAGATCGTAGAGAATGGCGGGCTGCACGTCCGCGGCGAAAGCCGGAAGAACCATTGCAGTTGCGGCCAGAAGGCCGAGAACGATACGTTTCATGTGATCCACACCCTGTCGGTTATTTTTCCGTTATGCGCCGCCTGCCCGCCCGGTTCTCCGGCAGGCTTGCGGCGCCAGGCAGGAAGTGTTTTGCCCCTCCCGCTCGCGGTCAATCTGGCACGGCGCGAAACAAAATTCACGTGGAATTTTGACCTGTTGGAAAAAGCGGTTACCGGCGCAGGGCTCGGCGGTTTCGCCGTGGCCGACCGGCCGCAACAGCATCAAAACAAGGGCCTTCAGGGACTTGGGGCGAATTCCGCGCCGCGGCGCTTGCGCCGGTAGCCGATGGCGTAGAGCAGGAAGGCCAGCACCGCGAAAACAGCAAACCCTGGTTGCGCGAGCACCCAGGCGACGGCGCCGTCCCAGACCAGCGGGCTTGCCTTGGCGCGCACGAAAGTCTCGAAGGCCGCACGGGTATCGGGCGAGACCGCGAGCCAGCTTGCATTGAGCGGCGTCATCACCAGTGAGGAGGCTGCGACCGAGCGTGTCGTGTCAATCACCGCCATGATCACGGAGATCGACAGCGCAACCATGGCTGCCAGCCGAAAGATGAAACGCAACATCGACGCTCTCCCCGGGAAAGCTCCCGTCTACCCCGCAATCGACATAGAGCCTGCGTGGTTCCCGCGCAATCGCGACCTGTGAAATTAGCGAGCCCGCGCCGGTCTGCGCCGATTCACCCGCCAGACGGCCAAAATACCGCCGGCGATCGCGCCGACGATCAGGCCTCCCAGGCCGACAAAAGCCGCGAAAAATCCGCAGGCGCCCTCGAAGCAGCTCATATGCGTCAGGTCCGCTATCAGCGAACCGGCGAAGAAACCGGCGCAGGCGCCGATCGCGCCGCCAAGGATGATGCCGAGCAGCGCGGCAAGGATCGAGACGAAGACCGGCGGCCGTTCGGTCTCCGGATTGGCGTAGATCGTCTCGGCACCGGCCCCGTTGCGCAGCAGGTAGATGCAGAGCAGGCCGATGGCGATCTCGGCGACGGTGAAGCCCAGCGCCTCGGCCGAGAAGACGAAGTCGGACACGAGCAACACATAGGCCTGGCGCACCAGGAGCCAGATGATGATGGCGATCTGCCAGATCGTGTAATGGCGCGGGAAGCGGGCCGAGCGGTTGAAGGCAAGGCCAAGCAGGTACAGCCCCCACAGGATGGTGATGACGCCGCCGGTAAGGCCGCCATAGACCAGGAAGAACACGCTGTCGGGCAGGCTGAAGTCGCCGATCAGCCGCCAGGAGGAGATCAGCCCGTAGGCCGACAGCCCCATGACGATGACGAGCCACGCCACCGGGATGAGGGAAAGCCCGCCGTCCGGCCGCCCTGCGGGTTGCTGGTCGATCGATGCCATGTCGGGACGATGCCCCTCGCCCAGGCAATTCCGGGAAAGCCACCTCGCGGCTTTCCGGCGGGAATTGCAAAAAACCGAACCGGCAATCCAGGGAAAGCTCGCAACCGTCCACCGGGACTGCATGAAAACAAAGATTTGGCGCAGTCGACAGCCGGGCGGAGGCGAAGTCAAGCATCACCGGCGCGTCGCGATCGGCCTGTGCACATCATTCGAACGCATCGCCCCTGACCCTGTCTTTGCGCCCATACACGGCAAAAGCCGCGGCAATGCCAATATGGCTTGGCATTCGCTTTAGGATCGACTAGATGAGCCCCGCGCCTGTTTGCCTAGACGGCTAGCGGTGCCGGGAAGGGTTGCCTGCCGGTTGAAGGCACACCAGACATCCGTTGAGGACTTCCCAAGGGAGCATCTCCCCAACCCGCGCGGCGAAACCGACCGACGCGAGATGCCAAGACGGAGAGGTGGCCGAGTGGTTGAAGGCGCACGCCTGGAAAGTGTGTTTACGGGAAACCGTAACGCGGGTTCGAATCCCGCTCTCTCCGCCAGCCAACTTGATTGATTTCTATATTTTTTCGGAGCAGGCCGAGCCTTCATGCTCGACCAGGTGATATCTGAAACGGTCGCGCACGAATTCGTTGAAGAACTGTCCTTTTGAGAAGGCCGCCTTGAAAGCGGTGTAGACCTCGGGTCCTACGTCCTCATAGTCATAGCGCTTGCCGGTCGGGACGAACCATACCGAGAGGACCCGCCTCGACGGATCGTAATGGATAGTCCGGATCGCGGTGGAAGGCATGTGCCGTCTCCTGCTTCCAACGCTTAATCCTTCCTGCGCCGCGAGGTTCCGCCATGCCGGCTTGCACAAGGGGCCCGATTGCCTATCTGAGCCGCATGACATCATTGAAAAACCGAGCTGCCGGCGACGCTTTCCAGGGCGATCTCTTCGGTGCGCCTGAAAGCCAGCCGCCCATGCCCGTAGGCTTCTCCTACCTGCCGGACCTGATTACCCGCGACGAGGAACACGAGCTGGTCAGTCATATCCGGGGCCTGCCCTTCAAGCCGTTCGATTTTCACGGCCATCTTGCCAACAGGCAAATCGTCGGCTTCGGCTTGCGCTACGATTACGAACGCCGCCAGGTCGTGGAGGCGCCGCCCATACCGGACTTCCTGCTGCCGCTTCGCGCCAAGGTCGCCGCTTTCGCGTGCATCCCCGCAACAGAGTTCGCGCAAATGCTGATCAACGAATATCGCCCGGGCGCCGGCATAGGCTGGCATCAGGACAAGCCGCATTTCGAGCTGGTCGCCGGCGTTTCCCTGCTCGCGCCCTGCAGCTTCCGGCTGCGCCGCAAGAACGGCGCGGCATGGGACCGTGAAACGATCGAGGTCGAGCCCAGATCGCTCTACCTCATGGCAGGGCCGGCCAGGAACGAGTGGGAGCACAGCATCCCGCCAGTCGAACGCCATCGCTATTCGGTGACGTTGCGGACAATGCGGGCTCTTTAAGCAGCCGCGCCGGCGATTATCCGGGAACCATCGCGGGGCGCCAGGGTTGTGTCGTCAGGTTTTCCAGATGGAAAGGAAAGACGATGCGCATGTTGACGATGGTCCTGACGCTGTCGGCAATGGCATTGGCGCAACCCGCTTCCGCTCAACGCGCCGATCCGCAGCCGCCGCAAGCGACGCCGCCAGCCCAGGAGCCCATCCCCGGCCAGCCGCAGCCCGGCCAGTCCCAACCCGGCCAAGACGATGCCGCCCAGAACGTCACCAACATCGTCGTGGTGGCGATGGAGGACCTGCCCTCGGAAGTGAAGGCGCAGGCCGAAGCCATAGTCACCAGGACGACCGCCAAGGAACTGGCCAAGCTGCAGAACTCGGTCGACGCCTCGCCCGAGGCGACGTCGGTTCTGC
Source organism: Mesorhizobium sp. B2-9-1 (assembly GCF_006439455.1). Lineage (NCBI taxonomy): Bacteria > Pseudomonadati > Pseudomonadota > Alphaproteobacteria > Hyphomicrobiales > Phyllobacteriaceae > Mesorhizobium > Mesorhizobium sp. B2-9-1. Next base: position 279,651 of record NZ_VFTP01000005.1, read on the forward strand.
ATGCGAACGGACTGAATTCCTCGCAGGTCGTTGCCGCCAACATCGACGGTGACGGCACCCTGACGCTGATCATCCAGACGACGGCCTGACCTTTGGGGGCATGACCCAGCCGAACGGCGGCCGACGGGCCGCGGTTCGCCTTCGATCCTCACTCTTGCGGAGGCCGTCATGACCGAAGCCGCGGTCCGCAACTTCATGCTCAACTTCGGGCCGCAGCACCCGTCGGCGCATGGCGTGCTCAGGCTGGTGCTGGAACTGGACGGCGAGATCGTCGACCGCGCCGATCCGCATATCGGCCTGCTCCATCGCGGCACCGAAAAGCTGATCGAATACAAGAACTATCTGCAGGCCCTGCCTTATTTCGATCGGCTCGACTACGTCGCGCCGATGAATCAGGAGCATGCCTTCTGCCTTGCCGCTGAAAAGCTGCTCGAGCTGTCCGTCCCCCGGCGCGGCCAACTGATCCGCGTGCTGTTTTGCGAGATCGGGCGGCTCCTGTCGCATCTTCTCAACGTCACCACGCAGGCCATGGATATCGGTGCCCTGACGCCGCCGCTATGGGGTTTCGCCGAACGCGAGAAGTTGATGGTGTTTTATGAACGCGCCTCAGGCGCGCGTATGCACGCGAACTATTTCCGCGTCGGCGGCGTCCATCAGGACCTGCCGGAAAAGCTGCTCGACGACATCTGGGATTTCTGCGATCCGTTCCTGAAGGCCTGCGACAATCTCGAGGGCCTGCTCACCGACAACCGCATCTTCAAGCAGCGCAATGTCGATGTCGGCGTGATCTCGCTCGACGACGCCTGGGCCATGGGCTTCTCCGGCCCCATGGTACGCGGCTCGGGCGCCGCCTGGGACCTGCGCAAGGCGCAGCCCTATGAATGCTATCCCGAAATGGATTTCGACATCCCCATCGGCAAGCACGGCGACTGTTACGATCGCTATCTGGTGCGGATGGAAGAGATGCGGCAGTCGGTGCGGATCATGCGGCAGTGCCTGGAAAAGCTGCGCTCATCCGATGGCCAGGGTCCTGTCGCCGTGCCGAACCAGAAGATCACGCCGCCGCCGCGCGCCACCATGAAGCGCTCGATGGAAGCGACCATCCATCATTTCAAGCTTTATACCGAAGGCCACCGCGTGCCGCCCGGAGAGGTCTATGCCGCGGTCGAGGCGCCGAAAGGCGAGTTCGGCGTCTATCTGGTCTCGGACGGCAGCAACGTTCCCTATCGCTGCAAGATACGCGCGCCATCCTTCGCCCATCTCCAGGCGATGGATTTCCTGTCGCGCGGGCATATGGTGGCCGATGTCGCGGCGATCATCGGCTCGCTCGACATCGTCTTCGGCGAGATCGATCGCTGACGCGAAGGAGAGCCCGGCGCCTCTCCTTCGTCTCCGCCAACCGTCGAGCCCGACGCGATCCCGCCGACGGAACCGCTCTAACGCATGAACACCGCCCTCAGCCAGGCAAAGATGCCGGCGCCCGGGGAGATCGCCGCGCGCACGCGCGAGGCCGCCCAGCGGGCCGGCATGTTGGCGCCGACATGGCAATGGCAGACGACTTCATGCAGCTGCCAGTCGCTCATTTCGAAGAAGCGCTTGGCTTCGCCGTAAGTGTCGTCCCGCAGGCCTTGCGCGCGGAAGATCGGGTCCTCGAAAGCGATGGTTATCGCCGAGCCGTCGATACGCATTCTTTGGCGCACATCGGCAGAGGCGTATTCGGTGCCCGCCAGCGCCGTGAGGCGGCGGCCGGGATTTTGTTCAAGAAGCTGCGCCCAGCGCTCGAGGCGCTGGCCGCGATTGGCGATGAGAGCCGGTGCTTCGGCATGAACGTCGGCAACGGCGTTGATCTGATCAAGGGTTTGGTGCTTCACGGCCGTCTCCTGTGTCGGCAGATGGCCCCCGTCCACAACGGGATTTAAGGCGCCGACCGACGCCGGCAAGAGCCGAAACAGGCAGGTGGAATCATTTGATCATTGTCTGCCGCCGTCGCGCGCCGCGATCGTGTTGGAACCATCCGCGGGCGTGGCCGTTCTGCCAGCTTGCGCCGCCGATCGCTCCAGACGAAGCCTCCGAATGCAGCGGTCACCTCCATCAGTTCAGGTCGGGCAGGACATCCCGGTTTTTGGGATTCGCAGCAGGCCTTGCCAAGGCATCGAACGGAAGGAAAACGCGATGGCCATTCTCCCCAATCCGGACCCATCTCCCACGCCCGTGCCCACGCCGCCGCCCATCCCGGAACCGAAACCGGTGCGCGAGCCGGAGCCGGACCGGCTGCCCGACGAGGAGCCGATCCCCAATCCCGATGAGAATGACGCGCCGCCCAGGCATTCCGCAACCAGGCGGCGCCGGATTTGAACGGCTCGCGGGAGGCGCCTGATGCGCCTCCCGCCGCCTGATCATTCCCCGCGCATCGTCGCCTGGAAGGTCGGCAGGTGCTTCTTCTGCGCCTCGATCATGCGTTCGCGGTAGACGCCGTAGATGACGTCGGTGTCATGCAGCGTCACGCCCGCAATGGTCGGCGAGGCGAAGACCGGCAGCTCGATGCCGCGCTTCGACAATTGCTCGGCCGTGCGGGCAAGCAGCTCATGCGCCATGATCATCGCCAGCACCGTCGACGAGCCCGACACCGGGCGGCTCCAGCCTTCGATCGGCACCACCGCGTCCTCGATCGGCGAGCAGGTGTCGATGACGAGGTCGGCGGCGTCCGCCAGCCGCTTGCCGGAGGAATGCGTGGCCGGCTTGTCGAGATTGTTCTTGCTGGTGACCGCGACGACGAAGATGCCGCGCTTCTTGGCATAGAGCGCGGTGTCGATGCCGGAGGAATTGCGGCCGCTATGGCCGAAGATGATGATGGAATCGCCCTTGTTCAGCGGCTGATGGTCGAGGAACTTCTCGGCATATTTCTCGGTCCGCTCCAGCCACAAAAGCTCGCGCACGCCGCCTGCGCCGAGCACGTTGTGCCACATCACGCGCGGGTCGGTCAGCGGATTGAAGCCGACGAAGCTGCCATAGCGCGGGAACATCTCCTGCGCCGGCAGCACCGAATGGCCCGAACCGTAGAGATGGACCAGCCCGCCATTTTGCAGCGTGTCGGCAAAGCGGCTCGCCGCCTGGCCGAAGGCTTCTTCATTGGCCTTCGATGCCTGCTCGATGAGGGCGGCGAGACGGGGAATGTAGAGATCGGACACTTCGGTACTCCTGTTGATCGTGTCAGCTTCTGGTGTTTGGAAGGCGGCCGGCGCGCAGCGTCGAGCGTATCTCGTAGCGGTCGCCGCGCATGACCGAGACGGTGAATTCGAACGGGCCGCGCTCGTCGATGGTGATGCGCTCGACGACGAAGGCGGGACTGCCCGCGGGCAGGTCGAGCAGCTCGGCATCGGCGGCGCTGACCGCGCCGACGCGGTAGTTCTCGCGCGCCTCGACCGGCACGATGCCGTACTGACGCTCCAACGCCTCATAGAGCGAGCCCTTGAGCAGGCCGGCATCGAGAAAGCCCGGCACGCGCGCGGCCGCCAGTTGCGCCGTCTGGATGCCGATCGGCTCGTTGTTGCCGAGCCTCAACCGCCGGATCCGCACGACAGGATCGCCCTCCTCGATCTCCAGCGCGCCGGCCGCCGCCGCACTCGCCGTCGTCAGGCTGCAGTCGAGCAGGCGCGAGCCGGCGACCACGCCGATATTGCCCATCTCCTGGGTGAAGGAGGTGAGCTCGCGCGTGCCGGCGACCAGTGTCGCCGAGCGCACGAAGGTGCCCCTTCCATGCTCGCGCCTGAGCAGTCCGCTTTCCTCAAGATTGCGCAGCGCGTGGCGAAGCGTGATGCGGCTGACGCCGAACAGCGCGCAGAGCCTGTCCTCGGCCGGGATCTGGTCGCCGGTCGCCCACTCGCCGCTCTTGACGATGGCGCGGATCGCCTCCTCGACCTGGTACCAGAGCGGCTCCGGTCGCCTGCGGTCCGGCTGCTGAAAGCTCGCTTCGCTCATCGGATCTGCCTCCACCCGCTTCCCGCCTGTCCGGCAAGCGCAGCACCGATCAGGCCGGCGCGGGAGCCGAATTTTCCAGGCCTAAGTTCGATGCCGCGCAGATGCGGCGGCAATTGACGCCGTAGCGCCGCAAGCAATGGCGGCGCAATCACATCCAGCGCATCGGCCAGGCCGCCCGAGACCAGGATGACGCCTGGATCGAGCAACCCGACCGCGCCAGCGAGCGCCGTGCCGAGCTGGCGCGCCGGCACCTCGAGCAGGGTCTGTGCGGCAAGCTGGCCTGCTTTGGCGGCGGCGATCAGCTGGCGGCTGTCGGCCAGTCCGATCTGTGCGGCAAGGGCGTCCAGCGCACGGCCGGAGGCGACACGTTCCAGCCAGCCACTGCGATCCTCGCCATGGTCCCTGACGTCGGCGCAGGCCCAGCCGAAGGAACAGGCGCCGCCATGCGCGCCGGCGACGATGCGGCCATTGGCCAGCACCGCCGAGCCGATGCCGGTGCCGATGGCCAGCAGGATCGCGTCGGAGACACCCTCGGCCGCGCCTTTCGCCGCTTCCGCGAGCAGCGCGATCTGCGCGTCATTGCCGACCGCCACGCGAAGGTCGGGAAACAGCGCCGCGATGTCGACGCCGTCGAGCCAGGGCAGATTCGGTATCCAGCGGCATGCGGAGCCCTCGACAAGTCCCGGCACGGCAAGCCCGAGCGCTTCGGCCTCGCCTGCGGCCGCAAGCGTGCGGACGCGCGTCACGAACGCGTCGAGGCTCGCCGGCGCCGGCTCGGGGACCTGTCGCGCCAGGCCGTCGATGTCGCCGTTATGGACGGCGGCGCGCAGATTGGTGCCGCCGAGATCGATGGCGAGGACCCGTGTCATGTATCGCGGCTCCGGTCAGCGTTTTTTCAGATGTCATTATAACGACATGATGTCGTCCGCAAGAGCCGAAAAGACGTTGACGGCTACCCATCGATCGGCGGTCGGCCCAGGAACTACATCTTATCTTGCTGATTTTATGTACGTTATCTGAATGGATCGACGTCATCTAGTTTTTCATCTGCAAACGTGCTCCCAACGTTTCGCATGCAAAGGGGCTTGCGCCTTTGCTCAAACTTGTCATAACGTCATCCACGCTGGTCATGGCTTTATGTGGAGGACGCCGATGTCGCTTGCCTGGATCTCGAAGCTTGGATTCGCCGCGGGACTTATTGCGCTGCCCGCGACCGGCTGGGCGCAATCGGTCAACATCTCCTACCTGACGCATTGGTCGCCGGAGACGGTGGCGCTGCTCGAAGCGGCGGCCAAGGATTTTTCCAAGGAGCACCAGGATGTCGCCGTCACCGTGCGTGCGGTTCCGTTCGGCGATCTCTTGACCACGCTGCGCTCGCAGGGCGGCTCGTCCGATGGTCCGACGATCGGCGGCATCTACGATCTGTGGCTGCCGGAACTGGCAAAGGACAAGCTCGTCGCCCCCGCTCCCGATGCGGTGGCAGCCGAGGTGAAAAGCGCCTGGCCGGCGGGCGTCGTCAGCGCCGCCTCGGTCGGCGGCACGCTCTACGGTATTCCGAACGAGATCGACGTCTACGCGCTGAACTACAACAAGGCGCTGTTCAAGGAAGCGGGCATCGCCGCCCCGCCCAAGACCTGGGCCGAACTCAAGGATGCCGCCGCGAAGCTGACCGACAAGGCCAAGGGCCAGCAGGGCTTCGGCATGATCAACTCATGGGCGGCGGGCGTGGTCCATCCTTTCGCCTCGCTGCTCGTCTCCAATGGTGGCAACCTGGTCAAGGACGGCAAGCCGGCGCTGGACAGTCCCCAGGCCGGCGAAACCTTCGCGCTCTATGAAGACTTGATAAAGTCCGGCGCGAGCAATCCGGCGATGGCAACGGCAGACGCCAACACCACGGGTCCGTTCCTTGACAATTTCGTCTCCGGCAAGACCGGCATGATCATCATGGCCAACTGGTGGGAAAGCGCGCTGAAGACCGGCATGGGCGACAAGTTCGCAAACATCGCCACCGCTCCCATCCCCGTCGGCCCAAGCGGCGACAAGCCGCATTCGATCTCCTATTCCTGGATGACCGTCGTCAACGCCAAGGCCGGCGAGGCCGAGCAGAAGGCAGCCTGGGAGTTCCTCGCCTGGCTGAATAGCCCGAAGTCGGGCAAGAACGGCGCCTCGGCCATGTCCGACATATTGATGTCGATGGGCATCCTGCCGTCACGCACTTCCGACATCGAGGCGCACAAGGACAAGCTCGGCTCCGAATTCCTGTCCGGCTACGTCTCGGTGCTTGCCGATGCGCGCCCCTTCCCTGTCGTGCTCGGCGGCCAGGAATTCTCGGAATCGCTGCAGCAGACGCTCGAGGCGTTGCAGTATGGCCAGGTCTCGGCCAAGGATGCGCAGGCGAATGCGCAGACCGACGCCACGTCGATCCTGGAGCGCGCGGCGAAATAGAGTCGGGTTTCAGCCCGGCATGTTTTGGGTCCGATGAATGGCCAAAGCTTTTCGTGCCTCGGCGGGCATCATGCTTGCGCCCGCCGTGACATTGATCGGCGTGTTCGTGCTGCTGCCGATGCTGCTGACCGTGTGGCTGTCCTTCCAGGACTGGTCGACGCAGACGCCCTTTTCCGAGGCAAGCTTCGTCGGGCTTGGCAATTTCCACGAGATTTTCGGCCCCACCTCGGTCGGCCGCGATTTCAAGACGGCCCTGCTCAACACCGCGATCTACACCGCGCTGTCCGTCGTTCTCATCCTGCCGCTGTCGGTCGCCTTCGGCCTGATGGTCTACCAGCGCGAGGTCGCCGGCGGCACGGCGCTGCGCACGGTGCTGTTTTCCACCTACATGGTGCCGATGATCGCGGTGGCGCTGGTCTGGTCGAAGCTTTATTCGCCGAGCGAGGGACCGTTCAACCAGCTGCTCGGCCTGGCCGGCATCGGTCCGCAGCCCTGGCTCTCCTCGCCGCGCTCGGCGCTGGTCTCCATCGTCTTCCTCAATGTCTGGCAGCAGGTCGGCTATTTCACGGTGCTCGCCATCGCCGGCCTGACGCAGATCCCGGGCAGCCTCTATGAGGCGGCGACGCTCGACGGCGCCAACGGACGCGAGCAGTTCCGCTTCATAACCCTGCCCTTGCTTCGCCGCACGCTTCTGTTCAGCGCGGTCATTGCCATCATCAATGCGGTGCAGGTGTTCGAGCCGGTGGCGCTGATCACGCAAGGCGGACCGGTCGGCTCGACCAACGTGCTGACCTACCACATCCGCCGCGTCGGCATCGAACGCGCGCAGGGCGGGCTGGGCTCCGCCATGGCGGTGATGCTGATGCTGTCGCTGATCGTTTGCGTCTCGGCGCTGTTTGCCTTCGTCAACCGCAAGGACAGCGAATGAGCGCTCCAACCCGATCGCTCACCCGCAAACGCCCATCGGGCCGCCAAGCGCTGCTCGCGACCGCAATGCTTCTGGTCGCCGTCGCATCCGCCTTCCCGCTGGCCTGGATGGTACTGTCCAGCCTGAAGACGCCGGCCGAGACCATGCAGGTGCCGCCGGTCTGGCTCCCGCATACGCCGACCTTGGAGGCCTATGAAAAGGTCGCCGGCGTTATCAATCTTGGGCGCTCGATGTGGAATTCGCTTTTCATCGCCTCGGTCACCACCGCCGGCATCCTGGTCACCAGCATGATGGCCGGCTACGCCTTCGCCAAATATTCCTTCCCGGGCCGCTCGCTGCTCTTCTCGCTGCTGATCGCCACGATGTTCCTGCCGCCGATCGTGACGCTGATCCCACTCTACCGCATGGTCGGCTCGATCGGGCTGAACGCCAGCCTCGCCGGCATCATCGTGCCCAACCTCGCCAACGCGTTCGGCATCTTCCTGATGCGCCAGTTCATCGCCGGCGTGCCGGACGAGCTGATCGACGCCGCGCGCATGGACGGCGCCTCCGAGCTGCTCATCCTCTACAAGATCGTGGCGCCGAGCGTAGCACCCGCGATCGCAGCGCTTGCGCTCTTCGCCTTCGTCTATCACTGGAACAGCTATCTCTGGCCGCTCACCGTGCTGCAGGGCAATGCCGACGCCTATCCGATCGTTATCAGCCTGAGCCGACTGCTCAGCTACAACCGCGGCGCCGTCAACACCGGCCTGGTGATGGCCGGTGCAACGCTCGCCGTGCTGCCGCCGCTGGTGCTCTTCGTCTTCCTGCAGCGCTTCTTCGTCGATTCGATCGTTGGCTCGGCAATCAAGGGGTAGCCATCAGCACGACCGCAGTGTTCATGATTTGATGCCCCGCAGGTAATGCAGGCCGAGCCAGTTGAGCGGGCCGCCTTCTATGCGCTCGAACCCGGCTGCCGCCAGCGGTTCGCGAAGGCGGTGCAGGTCGAATTGGCCATGCGGGCCGTGCTTTGCCGACAGGTGTCTGCGCTCGCCCACCGGTCCGGCGTAATCGATCAGCAGCAGCCGCCCGCCGGGGGGCAGAACGCGCGCGGCCTCACGCAGGCAGAAGCCGTGCCTTGCCTCCGGCACCATATGCAGCACCGTCGTGAAGGTGACGACATCGAAGCGACCTTCTTCGAACGGTAGCTTGGCCGCATCGGCATGGTGAAACGCGATGTCGAGACCCGCCCGGCTCGCCTTGCGGCGGGCGGCGGCAAGCATCTTTTCGGAGACGTCGACCCCAACCACCGATCCACCGGGCTGCACGCGGCGCCAGGCCGAAATCGCCTGGGTGCCGGTGCCACATCCGACGTCCAGCAAGTGGAAGCCCGGCGCCAGGCCGGCCAGATCGAGCATAGCCTCGCGATAGGCCTTGTCGCGCCCACGGGTTAATATGAACACCAGCAGATCATAGAGGCGCGGAAAGCCGATACCCCTGTTGGCCTCATGGCCGATTGCGGCCCCTGCGTGTGCTTCGCTTCGCATATGGTGCATGTTCGTCACGTCCTTTGTTCAGCAGCGCAAGGTCCGGCCGATACCGGCACAGCGACCGCGGCTGGCGCAGTTTCGAAACAGCTCGTATGATAATGGACAGCTTGTTCGGGACTTTCGACGGAAGAAGCGGGTGGAACGTTCGTTACCGGACAATCCGAGCCCGCTGTCCCGGAAAAGTCGCCCAATCCGTGACGGCAAAGGAGCGAAACCAATGCCCCGGGAAATCGACCGGAGGGCCGCCCGCACCCGCAAAGCTCTCCACGAGGCGCTGCTGGCGCTGATGTTGCGCAAAGGCTACGAGGCCCTTTCGGTGCAGGACATTATCGACGAAGCCGATGTCGGCCGCTCGACATTCTATGCGCATTATACCGGCAAGGAGGACTTGCTGCGCAGCGGCTTCCAGATGCTTCGGGAGGAGCTCAAAGAGGCGCAGTCGGTGGCGCCCGCTGGAGCCGAAGCATCGCACGACGATCCGCTAGGTTTCAGCACGGCCATGTTCGAGCATGCGGCCCGATATACCGACCATTACCGCACGATGATCGGCGGGCGGGGCGGCGCCGTGACGGAGAACGAAATTCGCCTTGCGCTGTCGGAAATGGTGCGGCAGGAACTGCCCCCTACTCTTCATGGCGATGCCATCCCGCGCGACTTCGTCGTGCAATTCATCGTCGGCGCCTTCCTCACCACGCTGAATTGGTGGTTCGAGCGAAAGCCGAAATTGTCTCCGTCCCAGGTCGACGCCATGTTCCGGCGCCTGGCGCTCGAGGGGCTTTCACACCTGATGGGCGACGAGCGCCGGCAGGTCGATCTCCCGGCTGCAAGCCGCGATACCGATTGATCGGTCTCAAGGACGCAAGAGACGCAGCGCTTATCCAAACCGCGCCGCCGTCCAAGCCCCTCCCGCCGCGCTCGACTCCACCGCGGCGGCGACAAACTTCACGCCGCGCGCGCCGTCGACCACGTCGGGTACCTGCGCCGCGCGCCCGGCGTCTACGGCAGCACCCGAGCGGTGTGCGCGAATAATGTCGGCGGCGTCGCGGTAGAAATTGGCGAAGGCCTCGATATAGCCTTCGGGATGGGCCGCCGGCATGCGCGAGACGCGCCGGGCTTCCGCCGTCGAGCCATGGCCGCCGCGCACCAGCGTACGGGTTTCCTCGCCATAGGGCGAGAAGCGCAGTTCCTCCGGCCGCGATCCAAACCATTCGAGCCCGGCCTTCTCGCCATAGATGCGTACCGAAAGGTCATTGTAGTGGCCGGGCGAGGTCTGGCTGGCGAGGATCGTGCCGCGCGCCCCGCCCGCCCAGCGCAGCAGCACATGCGCGTTGTCGTCGAGCCGCCGTCCCGGCACGGCGGTGAAGAGGTCGGCCGAAACCGCCTCGGCCTCGAAGCCGGAGACGAAGCTTGCCAGGTTGAAGGCATGCACGCCGATGTCGGCGAGCACCGCCGACTGCCCGGCGCGCGCCGGATCGGTGCGCCATTCCGCCTGCTTCTGGCCCTCGGCGTCGATTGGCCTGGTCAGCCAGTCCTGGATGTAGGCGCCATGCACCGAAACGATGCGGCCGAGCTCGCCCGCCGCCACCATTTCGCGCGCCTGGCGGACCATGGCGTAGCCGGTATTGTTGAGCGTGACGACAAAACGGCGCTGCTTCGCTTTTGTCAGCGCAACCAGCGCCTTGGCCTCGGCAAGCGTCGTCGACAGCGGCTTGTCGCAGATCACGTCGATGCCGGCCTCGAGGAAGGCGGTCGCGACCGGCGCGTGCAGATGGTTGGGCGTGACGATGACCACCGCCTCGATGCCATCGGCCCGCGCCGCTTCGGCCGTCGCCATGGCGCGGTAGTCGGCATAACTGCGCTCACGCGCGATGCCGATCTCCGCGGCGGAGGCTGCGGCATTTTCCGGATCCGAGGACAGCGCGCCGGCGACCAGCGCGATCTGGTCGTCGAGCCGCATCGCCAGCCGGTGCACGGCGCCGATGAAGGCGTTGCGGCCGCCTCCGACCATGCCGACCCGGAGACGTTGACGCGAGATACCGTCAGCGGTTGCATAGACCATGACTGCGATTCTCCCAAGCTTCGGCATGCCGGCCGGCGCGGATGTTTTCGAAATGATATTTCTATTTTTTGTTTTGTAAAACGATTGTGCCGCGTTAGCTTTTTAACCCTAGGACCAGGCGATCGGGCGCATCCGGGAGGACGGGGATCGGACGACGCATCCAATGGTTGGGATCACGATGAGGCATATCCTATGAGCGGCCATCGCGGAGCGGCTGAAGAACCGTCCACAGATCGTCTGGAGACGGCGGCAAGAAAACGGAGCCGTTCGCTGGCAGCGCTTGGCTACACGAAACCGCAAACCTACGAGGAATTGCGGGCGGTGCTTGCGTCGGGAACCGTGCATTTTCCGAAGCGGCTTCGCCAGGTGGCGATCTTCCTCTGGCAGCATCCGAGCGAAGTGGCGTTGGGCACGATCGCGCAAGTGGCGGACCAGGCCGGCGTGCAGCCTTCAACCCTGGTGCGCTTCGCGCAGATCTTCGGCTATTCCGGCTTTTCCGATTTCCAGCTCCTGTTCAAGGACCGCATGAAGGGCTCCTGGCCGGACACGCAAGGCGGCCAGGACAAGGCCGCGGAGCCGAACGCCAACCTGCATTTCCTCAACGGCATGGTCGGTGCCTGCCAGATCTCGCTCGGCCGCATCGGCAATGATTTCGATATCGCGGCTTTCGAGACGATGGTCGATCGCCTGGCGGCGGCCGAGTTGATCTACGTCATCGGCAGCAAGCGCGCCTTCCCCGTCACCACCTATCTGTCGCTGACGCTCTCGCAGCAGGGCGTGCGCAATGTACTGGTCGACAATGTCGGCTCGACGGCGCTCGACCAGGTCGGCTGCATCACGCCGCGCGACGCGGTGCTGGCCGTCTCCTTCAGTCCCTACAATTCGATCACGCCCGATCTCGTCGCCGTGGCGCATGAGCGCAAGGCCTGCATCCTCACCATTACCGACAGCACGTTTTCGCCGCTGGCAAAACTCTCCGACACCTGGCTTGAAGTGGTCGAGCAGGACTTTGGCGGTTTCCGCTCGCTTGCCGCCTCGCTTGCGGTCGGCATGGCGTTGGTCCACGGCGTCGTCGCGCAGCGGACAGGCTGACAAGAGCAATTCCTGGAAAAGTGTGAGCGGTTAAGTTCGGCGTCTTCGCCGTAACCTTCCATCCGGAATTGCGAAAGACAAGGAGATAGAGCGGTTCACCGGTTCCATGAAAACGATGAACCGCTCTAGCACGATTGACTAAAGAGAACCATCGTTCCATATTTTAGAAAATGGAAACTTTGTTCCGGGAGGAGGAATGGAGGTTCGTCTCGACGGCAAGGTGGTGCTGGTCACCGGCGCGACGCAAGGCATCGGCCGGGCGATCGCCGAGACGCTTGCGCGCTCCGGCGCCGCCGGCTTGCTGATCACCGGGCGGGACCAGAAGCGCGGCGATGCTGCCGCCGCCGAACTCTCGGCCATGGGCACTCCCGCCGCCTTCGCTGCTGCCGATCTCGCCGACCCCGAGGCCCCGGCGCGGCTGGCGCAAGCCTGCATCGACCACTTCAGTCGTATCGACGGCCTAGTCAACGCCGCCGGCCTGACCGACCGCGCTTCTTTCGTCGATGGCACGCTCGACGATTGGGCATCGCTGTTTGCCGTCAACGCCCGCGCGCCCTTCTTCCTGATGCAGGCGGCAATCGCCGATATGAAGAAACGCGGACAGGGCGGCTCGATCGTCAACATCCTGTCGATCAACGCGCATTGCGGCTCGCCGGAGCTTGCCGTCTATTCCGCCACCAAGGGCGCGCTGGCGACGCTGACCAAGAACGCCGCCAATGCGCACCGCTTCGACCGCATCCGCGTCAACGGCATCAATGTCGGCTGGACCGACACGCCGGCCGAACGGATCATGCAGGCCGAGACGCTCGGCCACGGTCCGGGCTGGCTCGACGCGGCCAATGCGACACAACCCTTCGGCCGGCTGTTCTCCGTGACCGACATCGCCAATCTTGCCGTCTTCCTGCTTTCCGACGCGGCCGGCCCGATGACCGGCGCGCTGATCGACCAGGAGCAATGGGTGATCGGAGCCAACCGGTGAACGCCGAGATGCTCAGCCCTGCCCTGCTCGGCCGCTTGCCATCGGAGGTTCGCAAGCCGGCTTACGATCGCGCTGCGCTGAAGCCCGGGATCGCTCATATCGGCGTCGGCGCCTTTCACCGCTGCCATCAGGCCGAATACACCGACGATCTTCTGGCGAAGGATTTCGATCGCTGGGGGCTGGTCGGCATCAACATCCGCCTTCCCTTGCTGGCCGACACGCTGGGGCGCCAGGACGGCCTCTACACGCGGCTGATCCGCCAGAACGACGAGGTCGAAGCGCGCGTCATCGGCAGCATCATGCGCGTCGTCGACAGCCAGGACAGCGCGGCGCCGGCGCTGGATGTGCTCGCCTCGCCCGACATCGAGACGGTCACCATGACGGTGACCGAGAAAGGCTATTGCCATATCCCGTCGAGCGGCGCGCTCGACCTCGACCATCCCGATATCGTGCACGACCTCGCCATTCCCGAGGCGCCGCGCAGCGTGCCCGGCATCCTGGCGCGCGCGCTGGAATTGCGCATGGCCACGCATGGCAGGCCGGTGACGCTGCTCTCCTGCGACAACATCCCGACCAACGGCATCATCCTCGGCAATGTCGTACGCACGTTCGCCGAACGGCGCGGCAGCAAGCTGGCGGACTGGATCGAAGCCAATGTCGCCTTCCCGTCGGCCATGGTCGATCGCATCGCGCCGGCGACGACCGAGGTCGATATCGACTCCGTCGAGCAGCGCTTCGGCTACAGCGACGGCGCCGTCGTCGTCGGCGAGCGCTTCCGCCAATGGGTGATCGAGAACCGCTTCGCCGGCCGCGTCCCGCGCTGGGACCTTGTCGGCGCGACCTTCGTCGACGACGTCACGCCATTCGAGCACCTCAAGATGCGTGTGCTGAACGGTGCCCAGACGACGCTCAGCTATCTCGGGGTCTTGGGCGGGTTCGAGCACACTTCGGACGCCATCGCCGATCCGCTTCTGTCCCGTTTCGTCCGGCGCATGCTGACGGAGGAAATGCTGCCGACGCTGACGCCCGTGCCCGGCATAGCGCCGACGGCCTACATCGAGCAGAGCCTGTCGCGCCTCACCAACACCGCAATCCGTCACCGCAACCATCAGATCGCCACCGACGGCTCGCAGAAAATCGTGCAGCGCCTGCTCAACCCGATCCGCGACCGGCTGGCGAAGGGCGAGGGCATTGCGCTCCTCTCGGTGCCGGTCGCCGGCTGGATGGCTTATCTGATCAAAGCTTCTGCCCGCTTCGGCCGCGCCTGGCAGGTGTCCGATCCGTTTGCCGACAAGATCGCCGCCATCGCCGATCGCATCGGTGCGGACACCAAACCGCTCGTCGATTCGATCCTCGCCATCGACGCTATCTTCGACCCGGCCTTGGCCGCCAACGCCAAATTCCGTACCCATGTCGTCGCCGGGCTCGATGGTTTGCTTTCGGGCGATCCGATGGGCTTTGTCGGACAGGTCTGCGCTGGGTCAACCGATGCGCGGTTGAAGCAGCCGGCGCGATCTGCATAGTTAGCAACCGGGAGGGACCATGAAGCTTGGACTGCTGACAGCACCATTCCCCGACACGCCGCTCGGCGAAGTCGCCGATTGGGCGCGCTCGGCCGGCTTCGAGGCGCTGGAAATCGCCTGCTGGCCGAAGACCTCCGGGGCGAGCCGCCGCTATGCCGGCACCAGCCATATTGACGTGGACGTCCCGGCCGCTGAGGCCAAGGACGTCGCCGCTGAGCTCGCCGGCAAGGGCCTGACCATCTCGGGTCTCGGCTTCTATCCCAATCCGCTCCATCCCGACCAAGCGCATCGCGAAGCGGTGATCGATCATCTGAGGAAGGTGATCGTGCTTGCGAGCCGCATGGGCGTGCCGCTCGTCAACACCTTCTGCGGCGGCGACGCTTCGAAGACTATCGATGCCAACTGGGAAGACGCGCAGAAAGTCTGGCCGGCTATCATCGCCCACGCCCGCGAGCATAGCGTAAAACTCGCGTTCGAGAACTGCCCGATGATCTTCAGCTATGACGAATGGCCGGGCGGGCACAACATCGCCTACTCGCCCTATGTCTGGCGCCGCATCCTGGAAGCCTGGGGCGGCGACGTCGGTATGAATTTCGATCCTTCGCATCTCGTCTGGCAGATGATCGACAAGGAGCGCTTCATCCGCGAGTTCGGCGCAAACATGCTGCATGTGCACGCCAAGGATCTGATGATTGATCATGATGGTTTGTACGAGCGCGGAATCCTTTCGGCTGGCATAGGCTGGCAGGTGCCGCGCATGCCGGGGCTTGGGGACATCGACTGGAGCAGGGTTTTTTCGGGGCTCTACCGGGCCGGCTATGACGGGCCGGTCGTCATCGAGCATGAGGACCGGCGCTTCGAGGGGACGGATGAAAAGGTCAAGCGCGGCTTCCTGCTGGCCCGCGACGTGCTGCGTCCTTTCATCAAATGACGAAAAGCTTGGCTCCGACTGAATCAGAGCCTGGAACTGAACTGAAAAAATCAATGTGGAGGAGTACTGAAATGAAAAGACATCTGACCGTGGCCTCGCTCCTTGCCGGCGCCGCGCTGCTTGCCTCGGTGGGCGCCTCGGCCGCCGCCGGCAAGTACACGATCGGCATTTCCAACACCGTGCAGGGCAATGGCTGGCGCGAGGAAATGATCTGCGCGATGAAGGCGCAGGCGCTCGCATCCGGCGAGGTGGCGAAGCTCAACATCGCCCACCGCAACACCGACGCCGCCGGCCAGCTCGAGGACATCCGCAACCTGATCAGCGCCAAGGTCGACGCCATCGTCGTCAACCCGGCCGATCCGGCAGGCATCAAGGCCGGCCTCGAGGAAGCCACCAAGGCCGGCATCGTCGTCGTCGCCGTCGACCAGGCGGTGACAGAGCCGTCCGCCTACATCATCTCCAACAACCAGGAACAATATGCCTATCTCGGCGCCAAGTGGCTGTTCCAGCAGATGGGCGGCAAGGGCGAGGTGCTCTACATGCGCGGCGCCGCCGGCGCTTCGGCCGACTCGGATCGCGACAAAGGCTTCAAGAAGGCGCTCGCCGAATTCCCCGACGTGAAGGTCGCGCAGGAGGTCTTCACCGGCTGGCAGCAGGATCAGGCCAAGCAGCAGATCCTCTCCTTCCTCGCCACCGGCACCCCGATCAACGGCATCTGGACCTCGGGCATCGACAACGTCATCGTCGACGCGCTGGTCGAGCAGCAGGCGCCGATGGTGCCTGTGGTCGGCGCCGACAATGCCGGCTTCGTCGGTCAGTTGAGCTCGGTCAAGGGCCTGGTGGGCGCGGCCGTCACCAATCCCGGCTCGATCGGCGGCGCCGGCGTGACGCTGGCGCTCCAGATCCTGGACGGCAAGAAGCCGGCGCAGCAGACCGTCCTGGTCGAGCCGCAGCTCTGGGAAAACGCCACCGACGAAGGCAAGGCCAAGCTGAAGAGCGTCGTCGACCCCTCGCTCAGCCCCGAATGGCCGGTCTCGATCTCGATCCCGGATTGGACGACTTACACCAAGGATCAGATCATCGCCTGCAAGGGTCCGGGCGAGTAAGAGACGAGACGCCTCTGCCTTCTCCCCTTGTGGGAGAAGGTGGATCGGCGCATAGCGCCGAGGCGGATGAGGGGTGTTCCAGGGGACGCCAACGTCTCACTCCGCTGGAACACCCCGCGCCTTCGGCGACACCTTCTCCCACAAGGGGAGAAGGAGGAGGTCAGCCGCCGCCTGCATTAGTTTCTGGAACGAGAATCACACGATTTGACAACAAACCCGTTGCCGCAAAGCCCTCTCCTCGACGCCACCGGCGTAGCGAAGAACTATGGTGCGGTTGCCGCGCTGCGCAACGCCTCTTTGTCCGTGTTGCCGGGCGAGGTGCACGCGCTGATGGGCGCCAATGGCGCCGGCAAGTCGACACTGGTGAAGATCCTGACGGGGGCGATCAAAGCGGATGCCGGGCGTATCCTGATCCGCGGCCAGCAGCTCGATGTCCGCTCGCCCGCCGCCGCCCGCCGCGCCGGCCTGCTGCCGGTCTACCAGGAACCTTCGCTGATCCCCGATCTCGATGTCCTGTCCAATCTGCGGCTCACCGGCACGCCGGTCGAGCCGTTCCGCGCCTGGGTGCGCGAGCTCGGCATTCCCGACCTCGACATCCGCGAGACGGCGCGTCATATCCCCTTGGCCATCCTGCGCGTGCTCGACCTGGCGCGCGCGCTCGCCGTCGAGCCCGACGTGCTTCTTCTCGACGAGATGACTGCCGCGCTACCGGCGAATCTCGCCGAGAAGGTGCTTGCGGTCGTGCGCCGCCAGGGCGAGGCCGGCCGCTCCGTCATCTTCATCTCGCACCGTTTCGTCGAGATCTCCGCGCTCTGCGACCGCGCCACCGTGCTGCGCGACGGCGCAACCGTCGGTGTCGTCGACATCGAGCCCGGCATCGAGGAAAGAATAGTCGAGATGATGCTCGGCACCCGCATCGAGAAGACGCGCGTCGCCGCGCGCGCGGCGAATGAAGCGGCAGTCGCCGGCGGCGGTCGTCCGCGATTGTCGGTCCGCAACCTGCAGCTTGGCACCAAGCTCAACGATGTCTCCTTCGATCTCGCCAATGGCGAGGTCGCCGGCGTCTTTGCGCTCGAGGGCCAGGGCCAGGACGAGCTCTTCGCCGCGCTTGCCGGCTCGATCCGTCCGACCGGCGGCAGCATCGACGTCGACGGCGCGCCGGTCAAATTCTCGCATCCGAGCGACGCCATCCAGGCCGGCATCGCCTATGTGCCGGGCGACCGCGCCGAGGCCTTGGCCATGCAGCGCTCGGTGCGCGAGAACATCGCGCTGCCCTTTAGCGCGGCGGCGCGCAAATGGGGCCCGATCCGCATGCGCCGAGAGCAGGTGGTGGTTTCCAGCGCCATCGGTAGGTTGCAGATCGACACCCGCGCCCAAGGCGAAGTGCAGCGCCTGTCCGGCGGCAACCAGCAGAAGGTGACCATCGCCCGCTGGATCGCCGCCAACGCCCGCACCATCCTTTGCTTCGACGCGACGCGCGGCATCGATGTCGGCACCAAGCAGGAGATCTATAAGCTGCTGCGCGAGCTCGCCGGTCAGGGTAAGTCGGTGCTGTTCTACACATCCGAGATGGAAGAGGTGCAGCGTGTCTGCGACCGCGTCATCGTCATCTTCGGCGGCCGCGTCGTCGACACTTTCCCGGTCGAAGAAGCCGACGAAGCGGCATTGATGCGGGCGGCCTACGGCCTGCCGCGCGGCGCCAGGGCGGATGTCGGCATCCTTGCGGAGGTCAAACCGGGTTCCAGCGCCGAGGCCGCGTCATGAGCCGCTTCTTGCGCAACCAGGGCTGGGTGGCAGGCCTGTTCGCCCTGCTGATCTTTGTCTTCGTCGTCACCAAGCTGATCCAGCCGGGCTATGGCAGCGGCGATTTCGGTTCGCTGGCGCGGGCGGTTCTGCCTTACGCCTTTGCCGTTGCGGCCCAGACCGTCGTCGTCATCGCCGGCGGCATCGATCTGTCGGTCGCCGCCATGATGGCGCTGACCAGCGTGACCGCCGCCTCGATGATGAACGGCGCCAGCGAGGAATATGCATTGTTCGTCGTGCCCTTCGTGCTGGCCATGGGGTTGGTGCTCGGCGCTCTGAACGGCGTTCTCATCGTCGTCACCCGCGTGCCAGACATCGTAGTCACCTTGGCCATGTTGTTCGTGCTCCAAGGCGCGGCGCTGCTTGTGCTTGGTGCTCCCGGCGGCGCCGCCGCCGAGTGGCTGAAGGCAAGCGTCGTCGGCACCGCGCCCATCCCTAGCCTGCCGGACTGGGCCGACGCCTGGGTTCCGAAAGCCCTGGTGCTCCTCGTCATCTGCCTCTGCATCGTGTGGATTCCGCTCAGGCGCTCGCGGCTTGGCCTCTCCATCTATGCCATCGGCAGCGACGAGCTCGCCGCCTTTCGCAGCGGCGTGCCGGTAGCGCGAACCAGGATCGTCGCCTATGCGCTCTCCGGCCTGTTCGCCGCGATGGGCGGATTGTCTCTCACCATCAGCACCGGCATCGGCGCGCCCATTCCCGGGCCTTATCTGCTCGCCAGCGTCGCCGCCGTGGTGCTGGGCGGCGTCGCGCTCGGCGGCGGCAAGGGCGGCCTGCTCGGGCCGATCATCGCCGTCTTCGTGCTGCGGCTGGTGCGCACCGACCTGACGCTTCTGGCCATCGATCCGAACGTGACCGCCATCATCGAAGGCGCGATCATGGTCGCGGTCGTGATGTTCGGCGCCTTCATCACCATCCGCGGCCGTCCGGTGGGAGCAACGCCATGACCGACATCGCGACCATGCCCCAGCCCGTCTCGTTCGGGCGCCGCTTGAAGCGCTTCATGGCGGACCGGCCGCTCATTCCGCTGATCATTCTTTTGATCGTCCTCGTGGCGATCCTGCAGGTCCTGCGTCCGGGCATCGTCAACGAGCGCTGGATCGCCAACACGGCGAAATTCGCCATCCCGCTGGCGATCCTGGCCGGCTGCCAGACCATGACGATGCTGACCGGCGGCATCGACCTCTCGGTCGGCACCGTGGCGACGATGAGCGCCTTCATCATGGCGACGCAAATCGTCAACCAGGATCCCGCGGTGGCTTTCCTGCTGGCCATGCTGCCCGCCGTGCTGATCGGCCTCGTCAATGGCATCGGCGTCGGCGTGTTTCTAGTGCATCCGCTGATCATGACGCTGGGCACCAGCCTGATAGGTACCGGCTTCCTGCAGGTCTATCAGCGCACCGTCATCGCGTCCGGTGCCAGGATTCCCGATTTCCTCAACTGGCTGGGCACCGGCCTTACCTACGGCTTTCCCAACGCGCTCTTCCTGTTCGTGCCGGTGGCGGTGCTGATCGTCTTCATGCTGAACCGCACCGGCTTCGGCCGCCTGCTTTACGCCGTCGGCGATAATGAACGCGCCGCGCGCCTGTCAGGCGTCCGCTACTGGCAGGTGATCACCGCGCTCTACGTCCTCTCCAGCCTGCTCGCCGGCATCACCGGCCTGCTCTATATCGGCCTGATCAAGGCGCCCTCGCTGTCGCTCGCCGAGCCACTGGTGCTGCCATCCGTGGCGGCAGCCGTCATCGGCGGCACCTCGATCTTCGGCGGTCGCGGCGGCTACACCGGCACCATCGTCGGCGCGCTGATCTTGACCGTACTGACGACGCTGCTCACCATCCTGCAGATGCCCGAAGGCGGCCGCCGCATTTTGTTCGGCTTCATCGTGCTGTTCGTGACGGCGGCGTATTTGAGGATCATCGAGGATCGGTAGTATTTTGAGCTAAGGCATGTCGCGCAAAAGTGTGCAGCGGTTTTGCGGCAACGACATGCATAAAATAAGGATTAAGGCGGCTCATCCCTGTCGCATCGGAGAGGCACCCCTTATGGCCGAGCGTTCGCGTGCTGCTGCAAACAGTCCCGCCGACGATGATCCTCGTCTTGCGTTCATCTATCAGGAGGCGGTGAGAGGTCTCACCCATCAGCAGACCGTGGTGGAGAACATGAGCACCCGCGCCGGGAGCCTGATCTTCGCCACGGCATTCGCGAACTCGCTGCTCGGCGGCGCGGCCCTTTCCGACGGGCTTGGGCTTTGGGAATGGATTGCGGTGTCCCTGCTGTTCAGCATCGGCGGGCTCATCGTCTTCATGCTTTGGCCTTATCACCAATACTCATTCCGCTTCGATCCGGAAGAATTGCTGCATCAATATGTCGATGGCGATGGGCCGGCATCGATGTCGGCGATGCACCGCGCCCTTGCTCTTCGCATCAAGGCGGACATGGCCGCCAACTGGCGAATCATCCAGCGCCTGCGCGTGGCTCTGCAGATCGCGCTGCTCTTTCTGCTGCTCGACATTCTGGCCTGGCTCTTGGCGATTGCGGGCGTCTGAGCCAAAACCGCGCTGTCGCCTTATGCGGGACCAGGACAGGAAGACATCGAGCGAGGGTCGAAGCAGAACATTTGCAAGCCGGCGACGGCGGCACGCATGCGTTACTCGGCGGCCTGCACACGGCTTGAGTCGATGATCGCCCTGATCTCCGAACGGCATGACCCGCAATTGGTGCCCGCGCGCAGCGTCGAACCGATCGCCTCCAGGCTGTCGCATCCCGAGGCGACCGCCGAAGCGAGCTGGTTGGCGCCGACATGGAAGCAGGCGCACACCACGCGCCCGATGGCAGGCATGGGCACGGGCGAGCGACCGGACAGAAGCGCGTGCCGGTCTGCAGCCGAGAGCGGCTGGCGCGTGGCGAGCAACGACACCAGCCAGTCCCGCATCGGCAACTGGTCCGGAGCGGCGACCAGCAAGGCTTCGGCCATGGCCCCGCCTTCGTCGATGGCGGCGGCGCGATAGGCGAGCCCGCGACGGTCGGTGTATTCCAGGAGCTGATCCCGTCGCTGCGCGCCGAGCAGCTTGCGCGCCAGCAGGATGCCCTGGTCCGGCGGCTCGGTCCCGGTGAGTTCGTAGACCCATCCGCCCTCGACAGCATGCCGGCTCCAATGGACGAAACCCGTCGGCCTGAGATCGCGCCGCGTGATGAGCACGCCGGCCCAGCCAGTCTCTTCGCGCACGATCCTGACCGGGACATGCTTGAGCTCCGGCTGGCCGGAATGCGGATCGGTGACCGGTGAGGACAAGAGGCCGGCTGCCGCCCTGGCCGCGAACTGGCCGCTCCAATGCATGGGCATGAAGGCATGGCCGCGCCGCTGCGCGTCGGCCACGCGCACCCTGGCGCGGACGAAGCCGAAGCGGGTTGAAAGATGAGCGAGGTCTCCGCCCTTGAGACGATACGCGGCCGCGTCCGCCGGATGAAGGTCGACCGCGGGCTCCGGCGCGTTCGCCATCAAACGCGGCACGTTTCCGGTGCGCGTCATGGTGTGCCACTGGTCGCGCAGCCGGCCCGTGTTCAAGGCGAGCGGATAGTCGGCATCGACCGTGAAGGCCGTCGCCTCCTGCCGCACCGGCACAAAACGCGCGCGGCCGTCCGGCGTCGGGAAACCACCTTCGGCGAACAATCGTATCTGCTGCTCGCCTCGCTCCGGTGCGGGCCAATGACGCGGCGCGAAAGCGTAATAATCTTCGTCGCTGAGATCAGCCACGCGACCAAGGTCGAACAGGCGCTTGCCGTCGTTCTCGAAGGCGGACAGCGCGGCGTGCTCGCGGAAGATCGCGGCCGGCGTCCGGTAGGCGAAGGCCTCGCCAAAACCCATGCGCGCGGCAACCTCGCAGATGATGCGCCAGTCGGCTTTCGCCTCGCCGGGCGGCGGCAGGAACGGCCGCTGGCGCGAGAGACGCCGTTCCGAATTGGTGACGGTGCCGTCCTTCTCGCCCCAGGCGGCGGCCGGCAGCAGCACGTCGGCATAGCGCGTGGTGTCGGTGCGGGTCACATCCGAGACCGCGACGAAATCGCATTTGGACAACGCAGCGCGCACACGCGAAGCGTCGGGCATCGAGACGGCGGGATTGGTGCCCATGACCCACAAGGCCTTGATGCGACCGTCCGCGACCGCCTCGAACATGTCCACAGCCTTCAAGCCGCCGCGCCGCGCGACGTTTGGCGCATTCCAGAAGCGGGAAACCCGGTCGATATTGGCCTCGTCCCCGAAATCCATATGCGCGGCGAGCTGGTTGGCAAGCCCTCCGACCTCGCGCCCGCCCATGGCGTTCGGCTGTCCGGTGACCGAGAACGGCCCCATGCCGGGCTTGCCGATACGGCCGGTGGCGAGATGACAGTTGATGATGGCGTTGACCTTGTCGGTCCCATGCGCTGACTGGTTGACGCCCTGGCTGTAGACGGTGACCGTCCGCTCGGTCTCGGCGAAGAGATCGTAGAAGGCCTGGACGTCGGCTGCCGCCAGTCCGCAGCCTTTCGCGACGCGCGCGATCGACGGCGCATCGGCGCCGGCGAGCGAAGCTGCCGCATCGAAGCCCGTTGTATGGTCGCGGATGAAACCGGCATCGGTCTTTCCGGCCTGCGCGAGATGCGCCAGCAGCCCGTTGAACAAGAGCACATCCGTGCCGGGATCGAGCGCCAGATGCAGGTCGCACTCGTCGGCGGTTGCGGTACGGCGCGGGTCGATGACGACGATCCTGGTCCCGCGTGCGCTCCGCGCCGCGAGCATGCGCTGGTAGAGCACCGGATGGCACCATGCGGTGTTGGAGCCGGTGAGCACGATGAGATCGGCGCGCTCGAAATCCTCATAGACGCCCGGAACGATGTCCTCGCCGAAAGCGCGGCGGTGGCCGGCGACGGACGAGGCCATGCAGAGCCGCGAGTTGGTGTCGATATTGCCCGAGCCGATGAAGCCCTTCATCAGCTTGTTGGCAACGTAATAGTCCTCGGTGAGCAACTGGCCCGAGACGTAGAACGCGACCGAGTCCGGGCCGTGCTCGGCGACAGCCTGCGAGAATTTCGCGGCCGCGAGGTCGAGCGCTTCGTCCCAGCTCGCCGGCTTGCCGAGAATTTCCGGCCGCAGCAAACGGCCTTCGAGGCCGAGCGTCTCGCCAAGGGCGGAACCTTTCGAGCAGAGCCGGCCGAAATTCGCCGGATGATCGGGGTCGCCGCGGACGGTCGTCGTACCGTCCGCGGCGACCTCGGCGAGCACGCCACAGCCCACCCCGCAATAGGGGCAGGTGGTCCTCACCTCGCGTGCTTCTTGCATGCCTTCAGGCCGCTTTCGAGGCCAGCGCTTCGAGCGCGATGAACAACCGTTCGCCCTCGACCTTGACCGGAATAGTCCGGACCGAGCCTTCGTCGGCGCCAACCGCCTTGCCTGTCTCCAGCGAGATCACCCAATTGTGCAGCGGGCAGGTCACCGCAGCACCATGGACGATGCCCTGGCTGAGCGGCCCGCCCTTGTGCGGGCAATGGTCGTCGATGGCAAAGACCAGGTCGTCTGCCGTGCGGAAGATGGCGATCTTGCCTTGCGGTGTCGCAACGCAACGCGCCCCGCGCAGCGGAATATCGGTGATGGAGCCGATGGCGATCCAGTTCATATTGGTCACTCCGCCGCCTCCGCGAACCCGACCGACGCCATCGGCCTGAACTCGTGCTTGTCCTTGCCGGAGACGCGCTCCGACCACGGATCGACCTGTGCGAATTTCTGGCTGAAGACGAAGCGGTCGAAGAGGGTCCTGCGGCGCTCGGCATCGTCCAGGATCTGCTTCTTGATCTCGGCGGTGCCGATCCGCTTGGCCCATTTGTAGATGCGCTCCAGATAGCGGGCCTGCTCGCGGTACATCTGCACGAGCGCCACGATCGTCTCCAGCGCCTCGTCCTCGGTCTTGACCAGGCCGAGCACTTCCGTGCCCTTGATGTCGAGGCCGGCGGCACCGGCGAAGTGAATTTCGTAGCCAGAATCGACGCACACCACGCCGACATCCTTGCAGGTCGCTTCCGCGCAGTTGCGCGGGCATCCAGACACCGCCATCTTCACCTTGGCCGGCGTCCAGGAACCCCACATGAACTTCTCGATACGGATGCCGAGCCCCGTCGAATCCTGCGTGCCGAAGCGGCACCAGTCCGAGCCGACACAGGTCTTCACCGTGCGCAGGCCCTTGGCATAGGCATGGCCGGAGACGAAGCCCGCCTTGCCGAGATCGGCCCATACCGCCGGCAGGTCTTCCTTGCGGATGCCAAGCATGTCGATGCGCTGGCCGCCCGTGACCTTGACCATCGGGATATCGAACTTGTCGACCACGTCGGCGATGGCGCGCAATTCGCCGGAGCTGGTGACGCCGCCCCACATGCGCGGCACCACCGAATAGGTGCCGTCCTTCTGGATGTTGGCGTGCACGCGCTCGTTGATGAAGCGCGACTGGTAGTCGTCGGCATATTGATCCGGCCAGTCGCAGACGAGATAGTAATTGAGCGCCGGCCGGCACTTGGCGCAGCCGCAGGAGGTCTTCCACTCCAGCTCCTGCATAACCGCGGGGATCGTCTTCAGGCCCTTTGCCTTGATCAGGCGCCGCACGTCGTCATGGCCAAGGCTCGTGCAGCCGCACATGGGCTGCACCGCCGCCGGATTGTATGCGTCACCCAGCGTGAGCTTCAGCAGCTGCTCGACGAGACCCGTGCACGAGCCGCATGAGGCCGAGGCCTTGGTGTGGGCGCGCACGTCGTCGAGGCCGGTCAGCCCCTTGGCCGTGATCGCGCCGGTGATCTTGCCCTTGCAGACGCCGTTGCAGCCGCAGATTTCCGCATCATCCGCCAGTGCCGCAACGGCCGCCAAAGGGTCCGAGGAAACGCCCCCCTGGAACGCCTGGCCGAAGATCAGCGTGTCGCGCATCTCAGAGATGTCGGTCGCCTTCTTCTTGAGATCGTTGAACCACGCGCCGTCTGCCGTCTCGCCGAACAAGACGGTGCCGATGATGCGGTTGTCCTGCAGCACGACGCGCTTGTAGATGCCGGCCGAGGCGTCGCGCAGGATGATCTCCTCGCGGTCGTCGCCGTCGGCGAAGTCGCCCAGCGAATAAAGGTCAATGCCGGTGACCTTGAGCTTGGTCGGCGTGTCGGAGTGGACGAAGCGCCTGTCCTCAGTGTCCGTCAGTTTGGCTGCCGCCACCCGAGCCATCTCGTAGAGGGGCGCGACCAGCCCGTAGACATGGCCGCCGACCTCGGCGCATTCGCCGAGCGCCATGATGGCGGGGTCGGAAGTCCGCATGCGGTCGTCGACGACGATGCCGCGATTGACCTCGAGCCCGGCCTCCTTGGCTAAAGCGGTGCTCGGCCGGATGCCGACCGCCATCACCACCAGCGTCGCCGGAATGATCGTGCCGTCCATGAGCTCGACACCCTCCACCTTGCCGTTGCCGAGAATGGCCTTGGTGTTGGCCTTGGTCACGACCTTGATGCCGCGCGCCTCGACGGCTTTCTGCAGCAGATAGCCGGCGGCCGGGTCGAGCTGGCGCTCCATCAGCGTCGGCATGACGTGCAGCACGGTGACGTCCATGCCGCGCTCCTTCAGCCCGGCCGCTGCTTCGAGGCCGAGCAGACCGCCGCCGATGACGACCGCCTTGGCGCGCGATTGCGCGGCAACCAGCATGGCGTTGACGTCGTCGAGATCGCGGTAGCTGAGCACGCCGGGCAATTCCTTGCCCGGAACCGGGATGATGAAGGGAACCGATCCGGTGGCGATAACGAGGCCGTCGTAGCTCTCGGTGACGCCGTGGTCCGAGGTGACGGTCTTGGCCTCCCTGTCGATGGCGACGATCCGGTGACCCTTGTAGAGGGTGATGCCGTGCTTGATGTACCAGCCGTCGCCATGGATGACGATCTCCTCGAACGCCTTCTCGCCCGAAAGCACCGGCGACAGCATGATGCGGTCGTAGTTCACGCGCGGCTCGGCGTTGAAGATGGTGACGGCGTAGCGGTCGGGCGCGGCCTCCAGCAGGTGCTCGAGCATCCTGCCCGGCGCCATGCCGTTGCCGATGATGACGAGTTTCTCGGTCATGTCGGTCAGCTCCGATCTATTCGGCGGCGTAGGATAGGGACGGGCTCTTGACCTCGGCGGCGCGCTCCATCCGGCGGATGGTGACGTGCATCCAGACCAGGCAGGAGACGACGATGAGGAAGAGCAGCATGAAGCAGCTCGACCAGACCCCGGTGAGATCGTTCAGCGCGCCGAAGGCGATCGGCAGGATGAAGCCGCCGAGCCCGCCGATCATGCCGACGACGCCGCCGACCGCGCCGACGCTCTGCGGATAATAGGCCGGGATGTGCTTGTAGACGGCGGCCTTGCCGAGGCTCATGAAGAAGCCGAGCACGCAGGCGACGCCGATGAAGGCGAGCGGGCCGATCTCGAAATGGAAAGGGATCGGCCCGCTGATGCCGCGCACGACATAGTCTGCCGAGGGGAGAGACAGAACGAATGTCGCGACGGCACAGACGCTGAAGGTCCAGTAGAGCACGGTGCGGGCGCCGATGCGGTCGGAAAGCACGCCGCCATAGGCGCGGAAGATGCTGGCGGGGATCGAATAGGCGGCGCCGATCATGCCGGCGGTGGCGATGCCGAAGCCGTAGACGCCGATCAGGTAGCGCGGCAGCCAGAGCGACAGCGCCACGAACGCGCCGAAGGAGAAGAAATAGTAGAACGCGAGGCGCCAGACCCGCAGGTTCTTCAGCGGTGCGAATTCCTGCCAGAAGCTTCTTGCCGGCGCCGCCTTGCCGGCGCGGCGCTCGCGGATGACCGGGTCGTCGCCGGTGGTGAACCAGAAGATGGCGGCCATGACGACCAGCGCCGCGGCCCAGATCAACGCCACTGACTGCCAGCCCCAGGCGAGCAGCACGAAGGGCGCCAGGAACTTGGTGACAGCGGCGCCGACATTGCCGACGCCGAAAATGCCGAGCGCGGTGCCTTGTTTTCCGGCCGCGAAGAAGCGCGAGACATAGGCGACGCCGACGGCGAAGGAACCGCCGGCAAGCCCGACGCCGAGGGCCGCAAGCAGCATTTGACCGTAGGTGTGGGCGAAAGCGAGCAGGAAGGTCGCGACCGCGGCCGCCAGCATGGTCGCCGTGTAGACCAGACGGCCGCCATAGCGGTCGGTCCAGATGCCGAGCACCATGCGCACGAGCGAGCCCGTCAGGATCGGCGTGCCGACGAGCAGGCCGAACTCGGTCTCGTTCAGGCCGAGCTCCTGCTTGATGCGCACGCCGATGATGGAAAAGATCGTCCACACCGCAAAGCACACGGTGAAGGCGATGGTGGACATCACGAGCGCCTGCCTTGAAGCACTGTCCTGGCTTGGCGCGGCTGGGAGATTTGCGGTCATCTTGGGCTCCGGTTTGCGGCGTGGGAGGCGCCGCGCTTGTTGTGTCGATCAGAGGCGCGGTATCAGCGGGGCGAGCCCGGGACTTGCGCGGTCACTTGCGGGCTTTTGCCTTCGGTTTCGTGATTGGCGGGAAACAGCAGGAGCGCGGCAGCAAAGAGCGACGCGGTCAGCGCGCTGCTCACCAGGAAATCGCGACGGGTGAAATCCTTGAGCAATGTTGTTGCGATCCGTTTCGTCATCGTCGTCTCCGCTCGGCGCCGGCTGGATCGGCACCATCGATTTGCGTGGTCGGGTCCAAAAGCGAAAAAAGCCGCCGTCCAAGCCTCGCGCGTCCGTACATCCGGGATCGCGTGGTGACCTGAGCGGCAGCTTTGCCTGTGGCGCCCGCCATTGGACGCCTGTTCCATTGCCCGCGAACGGGCTCGATTATTTCAAAGCACGAAGCGTGCCAGTTTTGCGCCGAAAGAGAATTTTAAGGAAAATCAACGCGATCCGTGAATCGGGCGCTGGTCTGGCTGATCGGGAGCGCGGTCAAACATTGATCAATGGCACAGGCATTGCGCATAAATTTTGTGCAATGCACAAGAATGGCGCGCAAATGATCAGGCGCGCCGCTGGCCGGCAATATAGGCGTCTATCCGGTCCGGATCGAAGATCTGGCCGTCGAAAAATCCGTCCGGGCCAAGGACAAGACTCGCGCCGGCCGAGCCGACCGGCGTCGCTGTCTTCAGCGCCCCTTCGACCTTGGCATTGGCGCCCGGCAGCGCCACGCCGAGCGGCTTCAGCGCCGAGCGATAGAGATCGGGCCGGTAGCAGTCCCGGGCGACGGCGAGGTTTTGCGGCGTATGCGGCAACTGTCCCCAGCGCACCATCTGCGTGTAGAACCAGAGCGCATGGCTCTTCCAGGGAAAGTTGGCCGCCTTGTCGAAGGGCAGGAAGAAATCCTCGACGCGCCGTGCCGCGCCCCCGCCAAGTTGAAGCTGCCCGGTCAGGGCCGGCATCTGGATCGCCTCCGGCTGGCCGAGAAAAGCCGGTCTTGCTATCAGCGCTGCCAGCTCGCCGCGGTGTGCCGGGTCCTGGCACCAGCGGGCGGAGTGATGCAGCGCCCTCAGCAGCGCCGCCAGCGCGTCCGGGTTCTCCTCCGCCCAGACTTTGCGCACCCCGATCACCTTTTCCGGGCTGTTGCGCCACAGCAGCGCCTTCACGGTGACGATGTGGCCGGTGCCTGCCGCGACGGCGGCGCTGTTCCAGGGCTCGCCGACGCAACAGCCGTCGATGCGGCCGGCGGCCAATGCATCGGCCATGAAGGGCGGCGGCACGATAACGATCTCGATGTCGCGGTCGGGATCGACGCCGCAGGCGGCGAGCCAGTAGCGCAGCTCATAATTGTGCCCGGAATGCGGATGCACGACGGCGAAACGCAGCGGTTCGCGACCGGCGGCCGCCCGCTCGCGCATCAGTGCGACGAGCGCCGCTCCGGCGCGCGCCGGATCGAGGTCCGCCGCGGCACCATGCGCCGCCATGCCTTGCCACACCGCATTGGAAACAGTGATGCAATTGCCGCCGAGCCCGAGCGAGAACGGCACGATGGTCTCGGAAGCAAGCGGCGTGAGGCCGAGGCTGCAGGCGAGCGGCATCGGCCCGAGCATATGGGCGACATCAAAGTGGCCGATGGCGATGCGGTCGCGGATGTTGGCCCAGGAGGTCTCGCGATGCAGCTTGAGCTCGATGCCCTCGCGCGCGGCAAAGCCCATCTCGCCGGCTGCGACCAGGACGGCGCTGTCGAGGAGCGGCATGAAGCCGGCGGTGATCTGATGCGCTGCCGACATGCTCATTCGCCCTCCAGCGGTCCCAGCAATCCCGCCGCCGTCACTAGGCTCTGGGCGATGTCGGCGATCTTGCGGTTCTGGTTCATGGCGGTCTTGCGCAGCAGCGCATAGGCCGCCTCCTCGCTTAAGCCCCGCGACTTCATCAATATGCCCTTGGCCCGGTCGATGACCTTGCGGTTCTCGAGCTCGCTGCGCGCCTCCTCCAGTTCGCGCGCCATGCGCGAGAAGGCATTGAAGCGGCTGATCGCCATGTCGAGGATCGGCTTGATGCGTTCCTTCTTCAGCCCGTCGACCACATAGGCGGACACGCCGGCATCGACGGCCGCTTCGATCGAGGCCTGGTCGGAGCGGTCCACAAACATCGCGATCGGCCGCTTCACCACGCGCGATAGCTGGAACATGTTCTCCAGCATGTCGCGGTTGGGATTTTCGAGATCGATGACGATGACGTCCGGCTCGATCTCGGCGATGCGCCGGGCGATGCCGGCGACGTCATGGACCACCGTGACGTGGCGATGGCCGGCGTCCCGCAATCCGGCCTCGATGATCGAGGCACGGATGCGGTTCTCGTCGATAACAAGGATGGTCAACGAACCGGTGGACATGCGCCTATTGTGCAGGCCGGGCGGGATTGCGCAATGCGGCAATCGACTGGGGCGGATCGCAACCGCCCTCAAGACGTGAACTGCGACCCGCCCAATCCTGCGTTGCCGTTAGGGGAGGTTGGCCGCCTTTCTCACTCCTCTCTGAAGGCGTGAGCAAAACTGTCGGCGACCGGCTGGAAGAGATACTCGAGCATGGTTCGCTTGCCGGTGACAACGGAGACCTCCACCGGCATTCCCGGATATAGCTTCACCTGCGGAAGCTTCTTAAGCTCATCGGCGCCCACCTCGACGGTCCCCCGGAAAAAAGTCGCGCCGCTGCGCTCGTCGATCTCTGCGTCGGCCGAAACCCGGGTAAGGGCGCCCTTCACCGTGGGCGTGGTTCTCTGCTTATAGGCGACCAGCCGCACCGTCGCCGGCAGACCGGGGCGAACGACATCGATATCCAGGGGCTGAATCTTGACGTCCAGCACCATCTTGTCCTGATCGGGGACCAGATCGAGAATAATCCCGCCGGGTGGTACAACTCCGCCCGGCGTGAAATACCGAAGGTTCATTACCGCCCCGTCTTCCGGCGCAACGACATCCCGGCGCGCCGCGCGCGCGTCGGTCTTCTGAAGCGCCTTTTCGAGCTCGGAGCGTTTGGTCTGGACGTCACGAAGGTCCTCGGCAGCCTTCTTGACATAGGAGAGCCGGCCATTGTCGATCTGTGCGTCCGCCTCGGCGATCTGCTGCCGCAGGCTTTCTATGTTCCCACGGTTCGACTCAGCCTCGCCTTGTGCTGCGATGATCTGCCGTTCGAGCTGGAGCACGCGGGACTTCACCCCATAGCCTTTCTTGAGAAGCGTGCGGGCGTCCGCCAACTCTTCCCGCAGAGACGGCAACTGGATCTCGAAGGCCGCAACTCTCGCAGCGAGCGCCGACATCTGGGCATGGTACTGGGCTATCCGCTGCTGCCAGACCTCGACCTCCGACGCCTGAACCTTGGCCTGGTCCTGGAAGATACGCTCCTGACCGGCAAGGGCCTCGGCGACGGTCGGTTCGCTTCGCCGGGCCGACAGGTCCGCCGAAAAAGGAATTGTCTTCAGGCCGTCGCGCTGCGCGATCAGACGGGCTTCGCCGGCGAGCGCCGCATCGAGTTCACCGCGCACGGCATCGCGGTCGGATTCCGCGTCGAGCCCGTCGAGGCGAACCAGTATCTGGCCCTGCCTGACCTGGTCTCCTTCCCGGACCAGGATTTCCCGGATGATGCCGCCTTCCAGGTGCTGTACGGTCTTGCGGTTGCTGTCGACCTTCACCACCCCGGGTGCGACCGCCGCGCTCGTCAGCGGCGCGGTGGCTGCCCAGAGGCCGAAGCCACCGAACAGCAGGCCGATGACGGTCAGGCCGCCGAAGACATGGGCGCTCACCGCCGGCCAGGCGGGCGGTGGCGGCGGCATTTCCAACGACAAGGTGGCTTCAGTCACGATCCGGTCCTTTCGGAGCTCACGACTCGGACCTGCGGCGCAGCCGACTGCTGCTCGGGGCGGCGCAGTTGCGCAAGCACGCCGTCGCGCGGGCCGAACATCTGCGACTGGCCATCGTTCAGCACCAGGACGCAGTCGACGTTCACCATCAGCGACGGGCGGTGGGCGACGATCACAACGGTCGAACCTGCCTCCTTCATCGCGGCAATCGCCTGGTTCAGGGCTTCCTCGCCGACGGCATCGAGATTGGAGTTCGGCTCGTCCAGCACCACAAGCGCCGGACGGCGGTAGAGCGCCCTGGCAAGGCCGATGCGCTGGCGCTGCCCCCCGGAGAGCACCGAACCCTGTTCGCCGATCTCGGTATCGTAGCCATTTGGGAGCCTGAGGATCATCTCGTGCACGCCCGCCATCCGGGCGGCGGCCACGATCTCGGCCGGATCGCCTTGCTCCATGCGGGCAATGTTCTCGCGGACGGTTCCGGGAAAGAGTTCGACGTCCTGGGGGAGATAGCCCACATAGGAGCCGAAATCGGCGCGGTTCCAGGCAAACACGTCGACACTGTCGAGCCGAACCCGCCCCTGCTGTGGCGAAAGCATGCCGACGATCAGGCGGGCAAGCGTCGACTTGCCGGCGGCCGACGGCCCGATCACCGCAAGCACCTGGCCCGGCGGCACGGCGAAGGAGAGGTTCCTGAGCACGGGCTCCTTTGCGCCAGCCGGCATATATGTGACGGCGTCGACCGAGAGCTGTCCCTGGGGACGCGGCAATTCCATCCCCGGCGGGCGCAGCGACGGAGTCTCGAACAGCCGGTCCAGCCGGCGCCAGGCCTCGCGCGCGGCGGTGGTCTGCTTCCAGGTGGCGATAGCCTGCTCGACCGGCGCGAGCGCGCGCGACATAATGATCGACGCCGCGATCATGGCGCCGGGCGAGACTTCGTGGCGCAGCGACAGCCAGGCGCCGAGCCCCAGCACCGCGACCTGTAGGAACATCCGGAACGGCTTGGTGAATGCATTGATCAGGCCGGCCCAGTCGCTGGCGGTTGTCTGCAGCGCGAGCACGGACGCATTGGCCGCGTCCCAACGCCGGGCGAGCACCCCGCCCATGCCCATCCCGTCGATGACTTCGGCATTGCGGAAACCGGCATCCGCCGCCTGGTAGGCGCGCGCGGAAGCGGCGTTGGCCTGCTTGAGCGTGTTGGCCGTCAGCGCATTGTTGGCAAGGGCGAGGCCGAACAGAACGATCGCGCCGCCCAGCGCCAGAAGTCCGAGCAGGGGATGCAGCAGGAAGACGAAGCCAAGATAGAGCGGCATCCATGGCGCGTCGAACAGCGCCATGATGCCGCCGCCGCCAAGATAGCCGCGCAGCGTGGCGAGGTCGCGCAGCGCCTCGGTGCGGTAAGATGAGCCGCGCAACGCGTTCTCAAGCCCACGGCCCAGTACCTGCGGCGACAGCACGCGGTCGATCCAGGTGCCGAGCTGCACCAGCAGCCGCGAGCGGAAGAATTCGAGCGCGCCCATTGCAGCCAGCGCCGCTGTCGTAATCAGCGTCAGATAGACGAGCGTTTCCACGCTGCGTCCCGTCAGCACGCGATCATAGACCTGCAGCATGTAGATCGAGGTCGAGAGCACGAGCAGGTTGATGACGAAGCTGAACCCCGCTACCGCGGCGAAACCGCCGCGGCAGCGGGAGAGAGCAAGCTTGAGCGCAGAATGGTCCTGCATCATCTTATCTGCCGCCCTCTGTCACTTTTCATGGTTGTCAGGCGCTCAGGTTGAAGTCGTTGGCAGTGAGCGTGGATACCCCCATCAGATGGATTTCAATGATGTGGGCTCCGCCCGCCACACTCTCGGCCGAGGTTCCGGTATTGGCATAAACGATCGTGTTGCCACTCCCGTCGCTCTGCCAGGCAACGGTATGAGCGGCCAGATTTCCACCCGAGACCGTGCCGGTTGCCGTTAGGCCAAGGGCGCTCGCAAAGTCGATGAAGTCGTGACCCGTTGCCGCCGTCCCGTGCTGGAAATCGAGAATGGTGTCGAAGGCAGAGTGCGTTGAATCGCTTATCGCTTCGAATCTGAAATGATCATCCCCGGCTCCGCCGCTCAACCAGTCTGCGCCGCCGAGGCCCTTGACCGTATCGTTGCCGCTTCCGCCGAAGATGTAGTCGACGCCGCTGGAGCCTGTCAGCCCGTCGGCGCCGGCACGACCGTCCGCGATGTTGGGATTCGTGCTGCTGAGAACGATTCCGTCATCCCCGTTTCCGCCGCTGCCGTTGCCGATCCAGACATTGAAAGTTTGCGGCGACGAGGAAGCGGCATGGTTGTCGGTCGCGGTGACTGTGAGCGTCCCGGTCAGTGTCTGCCCCGTAGGCACGTTGACAATCAGCGAGCCGTTGCTGGCAACGGAGACCGAGCCATTGCTGTTGAGGCCGGGCGTGAAAGTGCTCGTGAATGTGACGGTGTCCTGAGCATCGGGATCGGTCGAAACAAACGAGCCTAGGGTCGGAGCCTGTCCATCCGGCAATGGCGTCGAGCTTGGGACGAATACCGGGGCGCTCGGGGCATGGTTGGTCAAGGGCTCGTCGGCACCGTTCACCGTAATGTCGATGACGTGGTCCGTGCCATCTACCGACGTTACATGGATCTGATCATGCGGATGGTCCGCGGAGTTCAGAGCCTGAACGTTGGCGGCGCCATTGTTGAGCGTATAAACCCAGTTGCCGGCGGCATCGATGGTCAATGACCCGTATGTGCCCGCGATCGGGTTGCTGCCGTTGTGCACCTGGAACGAACTCTGGCCTGCGTCAGGGTCGTTGACGGTCAGAGCACCGTTTACGGTCAGCACAGCGTCCTCTGTCACCGAACCGCTGCTCGTGCCGGTGATCACCGCCGCGTCGTTGGTGCCGTCGATATGGATGGTGACGGTGCGGGTGTCGGTGCTGCCGTGGCCGTCGTCCACTTTCACC
>NZ_VFTP01000006.1:0-255033 GCF_006439455.1 Mesorhizobium sp. B2-9-1
AACAGAGGGCAGACCTAGAAGCAAACTTCTTCGTCGCCAGCGGCGCACCGCCCTCGTTCGTGGGCCGTATATAGTCGGACCTCCCTCGACGCGTCAACACCGATTTCGAACTTTTTTGAATTTTTTGCGACGAATTTTTCGAACCACTTTTTCGATAGCCGACTGCCCTTGCGGCAGCCCCTGGGTTATCCGCGACGAGGCCCTATTGCCGCCGCATTGGGGCGTGAAACCGGCCCATGTAAGGAAGGCGCGCGCGTATATGCGAGGCTCGCCGACGACGGATGACAGGGCGCCCTGCGCAAGGGGGCGCATGATTGGGGATATCGGCCCCGGCCTGCCGCTTCGTTTGACTTCAACCGCCGTGACAGGCAATTGTCATGGCCACAACGACAACGACAAGCCGTTTCGCCTGGGGAAGAAGCAGCCTTTCTGGATGCCAGATACCGAAGAGGTCATAGCCGAACTCGGCAACGAGCCGCCGCTGATCGCGGACGGTCGCAGCGGTCCGCCCGACCGCCGCGAGGTCTCGGCGCGCTGGCTGTCGGGCACCTTTCTCACCGGCGTGACATCGAGCGTGTTGATGGGCGTCGCGTTGTTCGCCGCCCTTGACGGGCGCCAGCAATTGGCGACCCCGCCGGAAATCGCCGAGCTCATCGGTCTTGCCAGCGGCGGCGATGATTCCGGCGAGCAGGCAAAGACCACAAGGCTGGTAGCACCCCGCCAGATCGCCCGGGCGAAGGACCGGCGGCGCATGGAAGTGTCGATGGTCACCAAGGTCGGCGACCGTGACGTTATCCACACCATGCCCTTCGTGCAGATCAAGATGGCCCTGGCCGCCGGCCACACCACCAGCCGCCCTTATCCGCCGTTCGACCCGATGCAGGTGTTCGGCGACGACAGCGACGACAACGCGCAACCGGCAACGGCCGCCGCGGTCGCCGGTCAGATCTACGGCGCCAAGGTCGAAAGCGAGATGAGCCTGAAGACGGTCGATTTCCCGATCGAGACGGCCTCGTTCGACGAAAAAAGCGATCTCTCCGCCGACGAGGTTGAAAGGGTGGTGCGGGACGCCGGCACCGGCTTGAGCGACGGCGCCGTCCAGGTGGCAGCGCTGCACTATATCGATCCGCAGCGGTTCGGCGATGCCTTCGCGGAATCGATGGCCGGCTCCTATGACGTGAAGATCACGCAGGAAAATGTGTCGGTGGCGCCGCGCGCCACGCCGGACGACCAGACGCCTGCCTTCGCCGAGGAAATCATTCCCTTCACTAAGGATACCGATATCGCCGAGGCCTATGCCGATTCGGGCTATACCGGCGACGACGCCACCGGCATGGCGGAGGCCATCGCCAAGCTCTTGAACGCCCCCGCGCTGAAGGCCGGAACGGTGCTGCGCGTTGGCCTCGAGGTGCGCGGCGACATCGCCAAGGTCGTGCGCACCAGCGTCTACGACAAGACCACGCACATCGTCACCATAGCGCTCGACGACCGTGGCCAGTATGTGCCGGCGCAGGAGCCGGAGGCCAATCCCGAGCTTTTGACGGCGTTCGATGATTCGCAGCCCGTCGTGGTGCGTGGCAATCTGCCCAATGTCTATGACGGCATCTACCGCACCGCCTATTCCTACGGCATGTCGAAAGCGATGACGCAGAAGCTGATCAAGCTGCTCGCTTCCGACGTGGATTTCCAGTCGCGGCTCTCGCCTTCCGACCGTCTCGAAGTGCTGTTCTCCCAACCCGACGGCGACGACCAGGCCTCCGACGACTCCGAGCTTCTCTACGTCTCGTCGACCTTCGGCGGACAAACGCGCAATTTCTATCGCTTCCAGATGCAGGACGGCAGCGTCGACTATTTCGACGAGAACGGCAGCAGCGCCAAGCAGTTCCTGCTGCGCAATCCGCTGCCCAACGGGCGCTTCACCTCCGGCTTCGGCGCACGCCGGCATCCGATCCTTGGCTACGTCCGGATGCACACCGGCACCGACTGGGCAGCGCCGATCGGCACGCCGATCATCGCCGCCGGCAACGGCGTCGTCGAGAAGGCCGGCTGGGCCGGCGGCTACGGCAAGCAGATCATCATCCGCCACGCCAATGGCTACGAGACCTCCTACAATCACCAGAGCGCTTTCGCCAAAGGCATCGAGGAAGGCGTTCATGTCCGGCAGGGGCAGGTCATCGGCTATCTCGGCCAGACCGGCCTCTCTACCGGCCCGCACCTTCACTATGAGCTGATCGTCAACGGCACCAAGGTCGATTCGATGCGCGTGCGCCTGCCGGTCGGCAAGGTTTTGAAGGGCGACGATCTCGTCGCCTTCAAGAAAGAGCGCGAGCGCATCGACGATCTTCTGAAGCAGGAAGACGGCAACGCGCTGAAGGTTGCCAGCGCCAAGACTGATTCGCAGCTTCCGAACTAATCTTGCTCATCGCTTGTCTTTCGCGGCCAGGGCGATGCCTGTCCGGGAACCGTGAACCAGGCGGTGAGTGAAGACAACACGCAAAGCAGTGCCGTGATCGCCGCGACCGCGGCGAAAGCCGAATCGCTTGCCGCAATCCTGGCCGCTTCGATATTGGCGGCCAGTCCGGAGGCGGGCGGCTCGCCGAAACCGGGCACCCCGGCGGCATTGCCGGTCATCCGCGCGTAAACCCAGGCCGCCAGCGAGCCCATCGCCGCCACCGCGATCAGGCCGCCGACGCGCGATACCGCGTTGTTGATGCCGGAGGCGGCCCCGGTATCCTTGTCCTCGACGGACGTCATGACCGCGGTCGACAGCGGCGACACGACCTGCGCCATGCCAAGCCCCATCAGCGCCATTAGCGGAAAGGTGCCGATCCAGAAATCGTGGATGCCGAAACGGGTAAGCAAGGCAAGGCCGGCGAAGGCGATGGCGACGACCATGCTGCCGCTGGCGATCGGGAAACGCGGGCCTATGCGATCCGACCACTGGCCGACCGGTCCGGACAAAAGCGCGATCGACGCCGACAGCGGCACGAAGATGAAGCCGACCTCGGCCGCGCTCAGCCTCCAGCCGGCGATCAACAGCATCGGCAGGTAGAACAAATTGGCCGACAGCGCGAAATAAAGGAAAAATGTCGCCAGATTGGCGCCGGCAAAGGCCCTGATCCGGAACAGGCCGAGATCGATCATCGGGTCGCGCCGCCTGTGCTCGTAAAAGATGAAGACAACAAGCAGGACCACGCCGGCAACGATCGCCGGGCCCGACATCAACCCTGCGCCTTCGGCATTCATCGCCGTCAACCCGTAGGCGAGCAGGCCGAAAG
Organism: Mesorhizobium sp. B2-9-1; assembly: GCF_006439455.1. NCBI lineage: Bacteria > Pseudomonadati > Pseudomonadota > Alphaproteobacteria > Hyphomicrobiales > Phyllobacteriaceae > Mesorhizobium > Mesorhizobium sp. B2-9-1. The sequence goes on from NZ_VFTP01000006.1 coordinate 3,279, forward strand.
CAAGCGTCGCCAGCGCCGCGCCGCCAAGGTCGAGGCTGCGTTTTTCGGTCGGCTTGTCGGCCGGCACCTTGGCCAGAAGCAGATAGATCGAGATCAGCCCAAGCGGCAGGTTGATGGCAAAGATCGCGCGCCAGACGCCATTGCCGAAAGTCGAGAGCACGAAGCCGCCCAGCACGGGACCGAGCGCCGTGGTCAGCGCCGAAGCGGCGGCCCAGATGCCGATCGCCCGGCCGCGCTCCTTCTTCGGATAGGCTTTGGCGATAATGGCCAGGCTGCCCGGCACCATGATCGCCGCACCGATGCCCTGGATGGCGCGGAAGGCGATCAATATAGCCGGATCGGGCGCCAGCGCGCAGGCGAGCGAAGCCGCGACGAACAGCGCGATCCCGACCACGAAGGCGCGCCGCAGTCCGAACCGGTCGCCGGCAGCGCCCCCCACCAGGATGAGCGCCGACAGCGTCAACGCATAGGCGTTGGAAATCCACTGCGCTTGCGCCAGGCTGGCGCCGAGATCCGCGCGCAGCGCCGGCATGGCGATCGCCAGGATCGAACCGTCGATGAAGCCGAGCGCAGAGGCGAGGATCGCAGCGACCAGCACGAATTTTCGCCGGGTCTGAGGACAAAACGTGCCGTTCGCCCGCACGGGCGAATGCGAATCGGCAGTGGTTTCATTCGCTGATGACATCGGATCCCTGCTTAGCCCCCTCGCGCGGGCGCAACAACAAGCCAGAGCATCGCTGTTCTTGAAACCAGATGACAGAGCATGATGCCGAAAAGTGTGAAGCGGTTTTCGGACGACATCATGCTCTCTCTTCTTGATTCAGGACCGGATGGCGAGGTGGGCTCAATCCTGATGCAAACCGCCAATGACGTGCTAGGTTCCACCATCATCGTGAGAGGGGGAAGCCATGAAGCGGCCGCTCGAACCGTCGGCGGAAGGACGCGGACGCATCGTCGGCGTGACCGACGGCGTTTTCGCCATCGCGCTGACCTTGATCGTGCTGGAGATCAGAGTGCCGTCGCATGAGGCGGTGCATTCGGAAGGCGAATTGCTCGCCGCGATCCTCGCATTGGCGCCGCGATTCCTGACTTATGCGCTGAGCTTCCTCACGCTCACCATCTTCTGGTTCGGACAGCAGGCACAGCATGGCCTGATCGCGAAATCGGACCGGCGGCTCGCGACGCTCAACCTGTGCTTCCTTGCCTTTATCGCGCTGCTGCCCTTCTCAACCGACCTTCTCGCCGATTTCCTGGCATTCAGGGGCGCGGTACTGGTCTACTGGCTGAACCTGCTGATGCTGGGCGCCACGCTGTACGCAAGCTGGTGGTATGCCGACAGGAACGGCATGATCGCCGAGGACGTCGATGCTGAAACACGCCGCACCGTCTACAAGCGGATCGTCAAGGCGCAGATCCTGTGGGCGGTCGGCGCGGCGCTTTGCCTGATCACGCCGCTGCTCAGCATAGGCTTCATCCTGCTGGTGCAGCTCATCTATGCCGCGGCGCCGCGCGCCTTACTGCTGCGTAAACTCATCGGTTGAGGTCCCGCCGACATCCGCGATTGTTGATCCGCCGACAAACTCCACCGTGACGCCCGGCGACACCACCTTGGCGAGTTCGCGCGCATCCCAGTTGGTCAGGCGCACGCAGCCATGGCTTTCGGTTTTGCCGATCTTGGAGGGATCGGGCGTGCCGTGGATGCCGTAGGTCGGCTTGTCGAGCGCGATCCACACCGAGCCGACCGGACCGTTCGGTCCCGGCGGGATGGTCAGGATCTTGTCGTTCTGGCCCTGCTTGAAATTTATGTTGGGATTGTAGGTATAGTTCGGGTCGAGCGCGATGCGCGACACCGTGTGGATGCCGGTGGGCGAGGGCGTGTCGGCCGAGCCGATCGTCGCGGGATAGGCCGCGACCAGCTTGCCGCCCACGTCGTAGGCGTAGACTTCCTTCTTGGTTTTGTCGGCGACGATGCGCGCCACCGGCGTCGACACCAGCTTGCCGAAATTGGCGACCTTGATCATCGTGCCCGGGCGATTGAAGTCCACGCCCTTGTTGATCGACTTCAGGTAGGTCTCGTCCATATGGAAGCGCTCGGCCAGCGCTTCGGTGACCGAGGTGTAGCCCATACGATCGAGCTTGGCCTTCTGGCTGTAGTCTTCGGGGATCGAGGCGACGTAGGGACCGGCCGCATCCTCCGGCGTGATCGTATAGGAGGCAAAGGCGTCGCCGCCGGACTGGGCAAGCGCTGCCTGGATGCCGACCGCATCGGTCGATTTCAGATTGCTGCCGTTTATTTCGTTGTAGGCGGCCAGCGCCTTATCGACATTCGAGCCGAAACGCCCGTCGATCACGCCCGGCGAGGCGCCGCCGCGGTCGAGCAGCACCTGCAGCGCCGCAACGTCCTGGCGCACGCCGAGCGACAGCGACGGATCGACCGTGGCCTTGCCACCAGTGTTCGGCGGCAGTGCCGCCTGGGCATCCGGATTGGTCTGGAGCACTTCGCCCTGGCCCGGCTGCTCCGGATCGACCGACGCCTCGTTCAGCGGCTGGCGCTTGATTGTGTTGGACCTCGGCGCCTCCGGATAAGTGGTGGCATAGCCTTCATCGTTGTTGGGCGCCGGCGGATAGGCATCGACGGAATTGTCGTTGAGGTCATATTCGTCGACCGGCGGCGGGATGACCCGGCCATTTTCCTCGAGCTGCCGCCGGCGGAAGCGAGCCATGTCGTCGGGATTGTCGAGATAGTAGCGATCGTCGTCTTCGGCCGGCGCGCGGCCGAGTTCCTGCATGCGCATCTGCCGGCGAAGCGCGCGGCGGTCGAGCCTGCTGCCCGGCGGCTGGATGGCGATGACCTTGCCGGTGTCGGCATCGACCAGCACCCGATTACCCCTGGCGTCGTAGTAGATGTCGATATTGCCGTCCTGGGCCAGCATCAGCGCGCCGCGCTCAGCCGGGCGCGCAGACCGCGCACCATCCGCGCTCGGCATGGCGAACGCACTGGAAGACACCAGCCCGGCCGCGAGTGCCGAAAGGGAAAAGATCAAGCGCAGCATGGGGGTCAAGCTCTCCGGTCGACTCGGGCTTCCGGCGGCGAATCTTCGCCAGCAAAACCAGCTGCCCAGATTAAGGTTCCAACATGAACCGGGCATGAAGATGGCGGTTTTCCGGTACCTTGAGGAATATGAGCTCATGCAGGTCCCCAAGAATACGCGGCGGTTCCGGGGGACCGACATGCATCGAAACAAAAGCTAAGACGCATCGACTATATCCGTTTCAGCGCGAGGCGTTTTGGCCTGCGGCAAGCCCCAATTCCTTGCGTGCCTGTCTGGTCAGCTTGAGGACGACCAGGCGATGGCTCTCTCGCAGATAGTCCTCGAGCGCCGCATCATCCATGCTTTGGCTTGTCTGACGCTGGATCCATTTCATGCCGCGCGAGGCGAGATAGGGCGCCGGCCGGCAGCCCGGCTGATCTTTCAGCACGTCATAGGCCATCTCGGAACATTTGAAGGTGACGAAGAGCTCGCCGCCCTCGTTCCAGCCGCCGATGGCGAACACCTTGCCGCCGACCTTCCAGACATGGGCGCCGCCCCACTGAACGACATGCGTCGTGGCGGGCAATGAAGCGCAGAAGCCGTTGTAATCGTCGAGCTTCATGAAGTCCTTCGCGGTCATCCGAATCGGCAGCTGATTATGCGCAATCACTGCGAATAACAAAGCGCGCCGCACCATACGATGCGACGCGCTTCGCGTTCATTCAAGCTCGCCCGAAATCAGGCGGCGGCTTCCGTCGCCACCACGGTCGGCTTCGAGCGGAAGTTCAACCGGTCGGAGCCCGCCGTGACCTTGACGGTCGAACCGTCGAGAATCTCGCCGAGCAGGATCTTCTCCGCCAGCGGATCCTGCAGCTCCTTCTGCATCACCCGCTTCAGCGGCCTGGCGCCATAGGCCGGATCGTAGCCCTTCGACGCCAGCCACTCGATGGCGTCGTGATCCAGCGACAGCGCGATCTTGCGGTCGACAAGCAGGTTCTCCAGCCGCTTGAGCTGGATCTCGACGATGCGGTCCATGTCCAGCCGGCGCAGCCGGTGGAACAGGATCACCTCGTCGACGCGGTTGAGGAACTCCGGCCGGAACGAGGCCTTCACCACGCTCATCACCTCGTCGCGCACGGCGTCGACATCCTGGTCGTCGCTGAGATTGACCAGATACTCGGCGCCAAGATTGGACGTCATGATGATCAGCGTGTTGCGGAAGTCGACCGTGCGGCCCTGGCCGTCGGTCAGCCTTCCGTCGTCGAGCACCTGCAGGAGCACGTTGAACACGTCCGGATGCGCCTTCTCGATCTCGTCGAACAGCACGACCTGATATGGCCGGCGCCGCACCGCTTCGGTCAGCGCGCCGCCTTCCTCATAGCCGACATAGCCGGGAGGCGCGCCGATCAGCCGGGCGACGGAGTGCTTCTCCATGAACTCCGACATGTCGATGCGCACCAGCGCCGTCTCGTCGTCGAACAGGAAGCTGGCCAGCGCCTTGGTGAGCTCGGTCTTGCCGACGCCGGTCGGTCCGAGGAACATGAACGAGCCGATCGGCCGGTTCGGATCCTGCAATCCGGCGCGGGCGCGCCGCACTGCCTTGGACACCGCCTGCACGGCTTCGCCCTGGCCGACGACGCGCTTGCCGATCTCGTCTTCCATGCGCAAGAGCTTCTCGCGTTGCCCCTCCAGCATCTTGTCGACCGGAATGCCGGTCCAGCGCGACACGACATGCGCGACATGGTCGGGCGTGACCACCTCTTCCACCATGCCGGTCTTGCCGTCTTGCGCCTCGGCTTCCTTGAGCTTCTTCTCGAGTTCCGGGATCTTGCCGTAGGCAAGCTCGCCGGCGCGCTGGAACTCGCCCTTGCGCTGCGCGATCGCCAGTTCGTTGCGCGTCTCGTCGAGCTGCTTCTTCAGGTCGGCGGCAAGGCCAAGCTTCTGCTTTTCGGCCTGCCACTTGGTGGTCAGCTCGCTCGATTCCTCCTCGAGGTCGGCGAGCTCCTTCTCCAGCCGGGCAAGCCGGTCCTTCGAGGCCTCGTCCTTCTCGACCTTCAGCGCCTCGCGCTCGATCTTGAGCTGCATGATGCGGCGGTCGATCTCGTCCAGCGCCTCAGGCTTGGAATCGACCTGCATGCGCAGCCTGGACGCCGCTTCGTCGACCAGGTCGATCGCCTTGTCGGGAAGGAAGCGGTCGGCGATGTAGCGGTTGGAAAGTGCGGCCGCCGACACCAGCGCGGAATCGGAGATGCGCACCTTGTGGTGCTGCTCGTATTTCTCCTTCAGGCCGCGCAGGATCGAAACCGTGTCTTCCACCGTCGGCTCGTCGACGAAGACGGGCTGGAAACGGCGGGCAAGCGCGGCATCCTTTTCGACATGCTTGCGGTATTCGTCGAGCGTGGTCGCGCCGACGCAGTGCAATTCGCCGCGCGCCAGCGCGGGCTTCAACAGGTTCGAGGCGTCCATCGCGCCGTCCGCCTTGCCGGCGCCGACCAGCGTGTGCATCTCGTCGATGAACAGGATGATGTTGCCGCTGGCCGAGGTTACCTCGTTGAGCACGGCCTTCAGCCGCTCCTCGAACTCGCCGCGATATTTGGCGCCGGCAATTAGCGCGCCCATGTCGAGCGCCATTAATTGCTTGTCCTTCAGCGATTCCGGCACGTCGCCATTGACGATGCGCAGCGCCAGGCCCTCGGCGATCGCCGTCTTGCCGACGCCCGGCTCGCCGATCAGGACGGGATTGTTCTTGGTGCGCCGCGACAGCACCTGGATGGTGCGGCGGATCTCGTCGTCGCGGCCGATGACCGGATCGAGCTTGCCGGCGCGGGCGTCGGCGGTGAGGTCGCGCGCGTATTTCTTAAGCGCGTCATAGCCCTGCTCGGCGCTGGCCGAATCGGCGGTGCGGCCCTTGCGGATGTCGTTGATGGCCTGGTTGAGCGCCTGCGCGGTGATGCCTGCCTTGGACAGGATGTCGGCGGTCTTGGCCGACCTCTCCATGACAAGCGCCTGCAGCAGCCGCTCGACGGTGACGAAGCTGTCGCCGGCCTTCTTGGCCAGGTCCTCGGCGGTTGAGAACACCTTGGCGAGCGGTTGGGCGAGGTAAAGCTGGCCGTTACCGCCTTCGACCTTGGGCATCGCCTCCAGCGCCGTTTCGACGCCGAGCTTGACGTCGCGGACATTGCCGCCGGCGCGCTCGATCAAGGATGCGGCGAGGCCCTCGTCATCGTCGACGAGCACCTTCAGTATATGTTCGGGCGTGAATTGCTGGTGGTTGCGCGACAGCGCCATGGTCTGCGCGGACTGGATGAAGCCGCGCACGCGCTCCGAGTATTTTTCAAGATTCATTCGCTGTCTCCTTCCATCACCGGCCCGCTTTGCGGCACCGGATCAGATTGCGGTGACGGACCCGCTCAAAAGAGCCGAGCCCTGTTCAGCGCAGATATGGTGTATTGGCCACGGTCCCTCAAGACGCCTTGATGTCGATCAATGCAGAATATTCCCAGGCGCGCATGTACAAAAACGGCGGAGATTTCTCTCCGCCGTCAGCGATGCTTGAATTGGCGTCTGGATCAGTTGTTTACGTCGGCAGCTACGGGCTCGCCGGGAGCTTCGTTGACAACAGGTGCCGGCTCGCTGGCGGCAGGCTCCCTCGCCTCGTTCGCCTCTTCGGCCGGCTTGGCGCCGACCTCGTCGCCACTGTTCGCCGCGTTGCGCGTTTCGCCTGAACTTTCAGGACCGGAACCTTCCGGGCTCGAGCCCTCCGGCCGGTCGCCCTGCCCGCCACCGGCCTGGTCGGCATAGCTGCCGCGGGGACGCCGCGGACGCCGCGGACGGCGGCCGCCATTGTCCTGGGCGGCTTCGTTGAGCTCGGCCTGTGCGGCAAGGGCAGCCGGCGAGAAACTGTCGAACTGCGGCGCCTGCACGGCCTGTGAACCAGCCTCGCCGGTCGCCTCGGGCTGCGCCTGTCCCTCATTGCGGCGGTTCTGGTCGAACTGCTGGCCGCCCTGCTCGCCGCGCTGGGCGTTTTCGCCACGCTGACCGTTCTGGCCATACTGGCCGCCGCCGTTGCGGCGGTCACGATGCCGGTCGCGGCCATTGTTGTCGCGCTGGTTGTTGTCGCGACGGCTGTTGTTGTCGCGGCCGTTTTCCTGGTTGTAGGCGAGTTCCGCCGGCGTGCCTTCGATCACTGGCTGCGGGCCGGAGCCGTTCGCTGTGCCCGGCGCATCGGCGCCATTGCCGCTGTTGTTGCCGATATTGTCGAACTCCTCGCGATCCTCGTCCATATCGTCGTCGAAATCGTCGCGATTCTGCTGGGCGTTCTGGATCGGCATCTGCGCCTGCGCGGCGGCAATGATGCGATTATAGTGCTCGGCGTGCTGGAGGTAGTTCTCCGCCATAACCCGGTCGCCGGAGCTTTGCGCGTCGCGGGCGAGTGTGGCGTATTTCTCGGCGATCTGTTGAGCCGATCCGCGGATTTTCACGTCCGGGCCGTTGCTTTCGTAGTTGCGGGTCAGGGGGTTTGGCCCCTTGCGGTTGTTGTTGTTGCCACCGCCGCCATTGTTGTTGCGACCGCGCATGCGCCTGTTCTGCTGTTGTGGCCTCATTAGACTCTCTTCATAGTGAATTTTCGAAAAACTCTTCACGAACGGTGGCGCTCATGCAGCCAGCCGTTTCGTCTCTTCACCGGCGTTCGCCCGCATCAATTGCGTTGGCGCCACGTGCCATCCTGTCCCGGTTACATCACTTGCCGGATGATTCCCGCACGAAGCTTGGGCGTCGTTTGCGCAAGAAGGCAGCTATTTCCAAGGAAAACCGAATCGCTGGGAGCACTGCCTGCTTCGTCTCATCCGGTTGAGCCGGACCCTAACTGCATTCCCCGGTATTGCCAAGCGGTTTTTTCGCACTGCATCAGGGCTTTCAACGCTCGAACACCAGAACTCTGTCATTGCCAGCAAGATCGCGATGTGACCCGGTTAACACATAGCCGGCTGCCGCGAATATCCCGGTGACTTCGTTTTTCTGCGTATGGCCGATCTCGACCGCTACCTTGCCTTGCGCTTGCAGAAATTCCGCCGCTTCAGCGGCAATGACCCGATAGGGGCCCAAACCGTCCGCACCACCGTCGAGGGCCCGGTGCGGGTCGAAATCGCGGACCTCGTCCTGCAGATTTCCAATGTCTCGACTGGGTATATAGGGAGGGTTCGAGGCAATTACATGGTAGTGGCCCGAAACTTTTTCGAACCAGTTGGAATGCAAGGCTTTGAAGCGTTCGCCGAGCCCTAGGGCCCGGGCGTTTCCGGCCGCAACCGCCAATGCGCCGAGCGAAATGTCGACGCCCGTCGCGGTGGCCGCCGGAACGGCGCTGAGCAGCGCCAGCGCGATGGCGCCGGTGCCCGTGCCGAGATCGAGAATGCGGCATTCGCCAAGCCTGTCGGCCGTCGCCCGCGCAAAGGGCAGGACGGCGTCGACCAGCGTCTCGGTGTCCGGCCGGGGCTCCAGCGTCTCCGGCGAAAGCGACAGGCGCAAACCGTAGAATTCGCGGTAGCCGAGGATACGGTGCACCGGCTCGCCTGCGACGCGACGCCTCAGGGCCGCTTCGATGGCCGAAAGCGCCGCCGAACCCACCTCTTGTCCCGGTTCGGCGATGGCCTGGATACGGGTCGTGCCCGAGAAATGCTCGACGATCAGCCGCGAATCGAGCGCCGGATCGTCGATGGCGGCTATGGCCAGACGCTCGCGCGCTGCCCTGAGCAGCGGTCCGAGCGCGGCGGGCAGTCGATCAGCCATCGAGGCTCATATCGGCAAGCAGCTTCGACTGATGGTCGGCGATCAGCGCGCCGACGATCTCGTCCAACTCGCCCATCATCACCCGGTCGAGCTTGTAGAGCGTGAGGTTGATGCGGTGGTCGGTGACACGGCCTTGCGGGAAATTGTAGGTGCGGATGCGCTCCGAGCGGTCGCCCGAGCCGACCTGCGATTTTCGCGACGACGAGCGCTCCTCATCCGCGCGGCTGCGCTCGAGATCGTAGAGTCGGGCCCTCAGGATCTGCATGGCGCGCGCCCGGTTCTGGTGCTGCGACTTTTCCGCCTGCACCACCATGATGCCGGTCGGCAAATGGGTGATGCGAACCGCCGAATCGGTGGTGTTGACGTGCTGGCCGCCCGAGCCGGAGGCCCGCATCGTGTCGATGCGGATGTCCTCCGCCCGGATTTCGATATCGACCTCCTCGGCCTCGGGCAGCACGGCGACGGTCGCGGCCGAGGTGTGGATGCGCCCGCCGGCTTCGGTTTCCGGCACGCGCTGCACGCGGTGCACGCCGGATTCGAACTTCAGATGCGCGAACACGCCCTTGCCCGACACCGCGGCGATAATTTCCTTGTAGCCGCCGACCTCGCCCTCGCTCGCCGATACCACCTCGAAGCGCCAGCCGCGCGAGGCGGCATAGCGCTCATACATGCGAAAGAGATCGCCGGCGAACAAGGCCGCTTCGTCGCCGCCGGTGCCGGCGCGGATTTCGAGGATGGCGTTCCTCTCGTCGGCCGCATCCTTGGGCAGCAGCAGGATCTGGATGTCCCTCTGCAGCGTCTCGATGCGGCTCTCGACCTCAGGCAGGTCCGCCTCGGCCAGCGCGCGCATATCGGCATCGGTCGCTTTGTCGGCAAGCATCGCCTCGAGATCCGCCTGCTCCTGCTCGGCGGCGCGCAGCGCCCGGATCTTGCCCACCATCTCCTGGATGTCGGCATATTCCGAAGCCATCTTCACATATTGATCGGCGGCGGGTCCGGCCGCCATCTGCGCCTCGAGCATGTCGAAACGCTTGACGACTTGATCCATGCGGTCGCGGGGCAGGTTGATCATGATCTTCGAACTTCGATGGAATTCACGTCAGGGCGAGTCGAAAATGGGGAGTTTCGAGAACCGGAGCGGAATGTACATTTAGGTACATGAGCACCGGCCTACGCCGGCCATAGCCTTAATTTAGCTGCCGCGCCACTCACGAATGCTTCGGCCGGCGAAGGCCGGAAGCGCAGAAAATCGCCATTTGCAGACCGCCCTCACGTGAATCTAGAGCGGAATCGAACGATCGTCTGCAAAGGCCTGAAGCAAGGCTCGCATCGGCAATTTCTGGCTGGGCGCCATTAGATTGTCGTCGAAAAAGGCCTTCAGTTCCTGCAGCGGCAGCTCGGTCAGCATCGCCTTGACCGGGCCGATCGAGGCCGGCGACATCGAGATCGAGCGGAAGCCCAGGCCGATCAGCGCCATGGCGGAGATCGGCTTGCCGGCCAGTTCGCCGCAGAGCGTCACCGGCGTGTCGTTGCGCACACCGGCATCGGCAATCGTCTTCAGCACCCGCAGGAACGGCGTCGACAGGTTGTCGAAGCGGTCGGCGAGCTGGGTATTGCCGCGATCGACGGCCATGACGAACTGGAAGAGGTCGTTGGAGCCGACCGAAACGAAATCCACCGCCTTCATCAATTCGTCGAGCTGGAACAGCAGCGACGGCACCTCCAGCATCGCGCCGAGCTTGAGGCTGGTGGGCAGGTGATGCGCAAAGCGCGACAGATGCCGGACCTCGCGGTCGATGATCTCGCGCGCCTGCGCGATTTCCGACAGCTCGGTGACCATCGGCAGCATCAGCTTCAGCTCGCGGCCGCCGCTGGCCTTCAGCAGCGCCCGTATCTGCGTCCTGAGCAGGCCGGGACGGTCGAGGGTGAGCCGGATCGCCCGCCAGCCCAGCGCCGGGTTCTCTTCCTGCACCGCGCCCTTGAAATAGGGCAGCACCTTGTCGCCGCCGATGTCGATGGTGCGGAAGGTGACGGGCTTGCCGCGCGCCGCCTCGAGCACGTCGCGATAAAGCCGTTCCTGCGCCTCGGCGCGGGGGAAGGTCGAGGCGACCATGAACTGCAGCTCGGTGCGGAACAGTCCGATGCCGGCGGCGCCCGATTCGGTCAGCTGCGGCAGGTCGACAGCAAGGCCCGCATTCATCAGGAGATCGACCGGAACCCCGTCCTTGGTCAGCGACGGCTTCTTGCGCAGCTCGCGATAGACCTCCTGCCGCCGCGCCCTGAAGCGGACTTTTTCGGCATAGGCGGCTTCCAGGTCGGATTGCGGCCTGAGATGGATGGTGCCTTCTTCGCCGTCAACGATGATGGCGTCGCCGTTTTCCGCCATGGAAACGGCGCCCTTCATTTGTCCGGCGACGGGAATGCCCATGGCGCGCGCGACGATCACGACGTGGCTGGTGGCAGCGCCGTCCTCCAGCACCAGGCCGCGCAGCTTGTCGCGCGGATAGTCGAGCAGCTCGGCCGCGCCCATCGAGCGGGCGACGATGATGGCGTCCTTGGGCAGCGAGGCCGCGACATCTTCCGGACCGCGTCCCATCAACTGGCGCAGCAGCCGGTTGGCAAGGTCGTCGAAATCGCTCATGCGCTCGCGCAGATAAGGGTCGGTCATGTGCAGCATGCGGGCGCGCATGTCGCTCTGCACCTTTTCGACGGCGGCTTCCGCCGTCAGGCCGTTGCGGATCGCCTCTTCCAGCCGCCGCACCCAACCGCTGTCGTTCGCGAACATGCGATAGGCCTCGAGCACCTCGCGGTGCTCGCCCTCGAACGCGACCTCGCGCCGTTCCAGCATGTCGTCGATGGAGAGCCGGAGCGAGCCGAGTGAGGACTGCAGCCGGCGCACCTCCTCCTCGCTGTCCTCGTTGAAGAGGTTGGTGACGACGATGCGCGGCTCGTGCAGCACGACATGGCCGAGCCCGACACCCTCATTGAACGAAAGGCCGGTGAAGCTCACCGGGCGGCGCAGGTCGAGCTCCAGCCCCGGCTTGGTCAGGCGGGCGAGATCGCCGGTGGCGATCATCTCGGCGATCACCATCGCCGTCGTTTCCAGCGCCTCGACCTCGTCGTCGCGGTAATGGCGCATGGTCTTGTTCTGCACCACCAGCACGCCCAGCGTGCGCCCTGCCCTCAGCACCGGCACGCCGAGGAAGGAGTTATAGATCTCTTCGCCCGTTTCCGGCAGGTAGGCGAAAGCCGGATGCTCCTGCGCGTTGGAGAGGTTGAGCGGTCGCGCGCTGGCGGCAATCGTGCCGACCAGGCCCTGCCCGAGCCGCAGCTGCGCCAGGTGGACGGCGTTGGGGTTCAGACCCTCGGTGGCGTAGAGCTCGAGCACCGAATCCGCGCGCAGCACATAGAGCGAGCAGACTTCGGCGACCATGTTGGAGGCGATGTCGCGCACGATGCGGTCGAGCCGCTCCTGCGGCTCCAGCGGCTCCTGCATGAGCTCGCGAAGCCGTTTGAGCAGAACGCGCGGGCCACTGGCCGTATCACGCATCGCGGCTTGTTCTCCAATGGGCATTTCGCCCGCCGCAGTTTCTCCTGCGGCCGGCGCTCACGCAACAACTGACTCAGTTCTTGCTATTGCTTATCGAGCCCGTAGACGGAATGCAAAGTACGAACTGCAAGTTCCGTATAGGGACCGTCGATCAGTATCGAGATTTTGATCTCGGACGTGGTGATGGCGCGGATGTTGATCGCCTTGTCGGCCAGCGCCTTGAAGGCGGTGGCGGCGACGCCGGCGTGGCTCCTCATGCCGATGCCGATGACCGAGACCTTCGACATGCCGGCTTCCGACTGGACGACGTCGTAGCCGACATCGGGTTTCAGCCTCTCCAGCACCGCAAGCGCCTTGTCGACGTCGCCGGACGGCACGGTGAAGGTCATATCGGTGAACTTGCCGTCCTCGGAGATGTTCTGGACGATCATGTCGACATTGATGTTGGCTTCGGCCAGCGGGCCGAAGATGCCGGCGGCAACGCCTGGACGGTCGCCGACGCGGCGCAGCGAGATCTGCGCTTCGTCCTTGGCGTAGGCAATTCCGGTGACGACCTGCTGTTCCACGATCTCTTCCTCGTCGCAAATAAGCGTTCCGGGCGGATTGAGCAAATCCCCCATTCCGGGCGCGTCGGGATCGTCGAAGGACGACCGCACGAAGGTACGCACCCTGTGTACCATGGCAAGCTCGACCGAGCGCACCTGCAGCACCTTGGCGCCGAGCGAAGCCATTTCGAGCATTTCCTCGAACGAAATCTTGGCCAGCCGACGGGCCTTCGGCTCGATGCGAGGGTCGGTCGTATAGACGCCGTCGACATCCGTATAGATGTCGCAACGGTCGGCCTTGACGGCAGCGGCGATCGCCACGGCGCTGGTGTCGGAGCCGCCGCGGCCGAGCGTCGCGATGCGGTTGTCCGGGCCGATGCCCTGGAAACCGGCGATGACGGCCACCTGGCCCTCGCCGAAGCGCTTGATCAGGAAGGCGCCGTCGATATCGAGGATGCGCGCCGCGCCATGCGCATTGTCGGTCTTGATCGGGATTTGCCAGCCCTGCCAGGACCGTGCATGGATGCCCATGTTCTGCAGCGTGATTGCCAGGAGACCGGCGGTAACCTGCTCGCCCGACGCGACAACGGCGTCATATTCGCGCGCGTCGTGCATGGGCGAGGCTTCGCGGGTCCAGCCGACCAGCTCGTTGGTCTTGCCGGCCATCGCCGAGACCACCACGGCAACCTCGTGGCCGGCATCGACCTCACGCTTGACATGGCGCGCCACGTTGCGGATGCGGGCGATGTCGGCGACCGAGGTTCCGCCGAATTTCATCACGATACGCGCCATGGAAGCGAAATGCCTTTGACTGAAGCCGGCTCGAGCCCGGAACGAGAGGAAACGCCGGGTAAGCCCGGCGCCGGAATGCGCGGCCTCCTTAGCCAAAACAGCAACGCTTCGCAAGCGAGCGCGGCCATGAGCGGCCCGGCACCACCTCTACTGACAGAATCTTGCCGCCGATCATGCCATAAGACTGGCGAAACGGCCCGTTGGAGAGTCTCATGACTGAAACCCTGGAAATCGTCACTTTCCGCCTCAAGCCCGGCGCCGAAGCCGGCTTTGTCGCCAGCAACGGCGTCATCACCGACTGGCTTGCCCGGCAGCCGGGCTTCCTCAGCCGGCATCTCGGCCGGCGCGAGGATGGAAGCTGGGTGGATGTCGTGCGCTGGCAGAGCATGGAACAGGCCCAGGCGGCGGCCGGCCGCATCATGGCCGAGATCGGCGGCAGCGAAGCCGTGCAGGCGATCGAGCCGGCCAGCGTCGCTATGAACCATGCGACGATCGCGCTGTCGCGTTGATCGCGACATTGCCGGTCGCGCAGCCGCGGCTCAGGCAGCGCTTCGCCACAGGCCGGGATAGTCGAGAACGAAACCGGCCGGCGAGACCGTCAGGACGGCATCGTAGCTGTACACGGGCGCGGCATAAGCATAGCGGCTGTCGTCGAGCCGCCGGTAGGTCTGTTCGAGACGCGAGAGCCTGAGTTCAGGAAAGGCCAGATAGGCGGCCGGCGCCGGCGCCCCCATGCCGGCGCCAAGCTCGAGCCGACGGATCGCCAGAAGGTTGGTGGCGGGCGTGAAGCCGAGATCGACGTCGACGAGGCCGGCAACCTCCGCCTGGCTTGCACCGTTCAGCAGCCACTGGCCGCCGGCAAGACGTTCAATCCGATAATGCATCTCCCGAATGCCGCAAAAGCCGTCGACCCGCGCCCTGCGGGTACGCCAGCTCAGGTCGCAATCCACCTCATAGGCAAAGCCGCACGGACCGGCGTCGTGGACGAAAAGCGCATGGCCCTTGAGGGTCCGGCTGTCATCCGTCTCGCCAAGCAGGCAAGCGTCGTGCCCCTCCAGGTCGAGCCGTTGCCAAAGGATCGAAGCCAGAATTCGCATTTTCGCACACTCCCGTCTCGGTCTCGCTCCCTGTCGATGACAGCCTTTCGTTCGCCCATCCGATTTGTTTCGGCAGCGCGGCAACCAAGCTGCCAGGTGCTGACAGAACGCGGCCTGATGCATCGACAAGGTTGGGCCTGCGGGCGGTCTGACGTCAGCAGCAAAAAACCCGCCTTGACATTCCCTCCCCCGCGCCCGACTTCCTAGCGTTCCCCGACTTCTTGGCGTTCGAGGAGACCCGCCTATGCCAGAGCCCCGCCGATCGACCATCGATGCCGGAGAAGTGGAACGCTTCTCCGCCCTTGCCGCCGAATGGTGGAACCCGAATGGCAAGTTCCGTCCGCTGCACAAGTTCAATCCGGTGCGGCTTGCCTATATCCGCGATCAGGTTGCAGCCCGTTTCGGCCGCGATCCGCGCGCGGCGCGGCCCTTCGATGGCCTGCGCTTCCTCGACATCGGTTGCGGGGGCGGTTTGCTGTGCGAGCCGATGGCCAGGCTTGGCGCCGAAGTGGTCGGCGCCGATGCTTCCGCAACCAACATCGAAGTGGCGAAGCTGCATGCGGCGGAGGCCGGCGTCAGCGTCGACTACCGCGCCACCACGGCCGAGGCGCTGGCCGATGCCGGCGAAACCTTCGATGTCATCCTGAACATGGAAGTGGTCGAGCATGTCGCCGATGTCGACCTGTTCGTTGCCAAATGCGGCCAGATGGTCCGCCCCGGCGGCATCATGTTCGTCGCCACCATCAACCGCACGCTGAAGGCGCTCGGCCTTGCCATCATCGGCGCCGAATATCTGCTGCGCTGGCTGCCGCGCGGCACGCATCAGTTCGGCAAGCTGGTCCGTCCGGAGGAGCTTGCGAAGGCGCTGGGCGCCGCCGGGCTCACGGTGGTCGACCGCACCGGCGTCATCTATCATCCGCTGGCCGACCGCTGGCAGAAGTCCAGGGACATGGACGTCAATTACATGGTGCTGGCGGAGAAAGCTTCGGTCTGAACGGCAGCAAGCCGGCCCGCCCGCTTCACGCCTCCAGTGGGCGCCGGCAAGGAGGACTAGCTGCGGAACGCCGCCGGCTCGACCCGGACCGGCGCCGGCGCGCCGGCCTGGCTTTGCGCCTTGGTCGTGATGAACACGCCGACGGTGATGATGGCGGCGCCCAGCCAGGTCAGAAGCTGGTAGTGCTCGCCGAGGAAGATCGTGCCGGCGAACAGGCCGACGGCCGCCGCTACATAGCCGATCTGGCTGAGATAGACCGGGCCGCCGACCGCCTGCAGGCGGAAGAAGAAGGCGAACATCGCCGAGGCCGACGCTACCTGGCCGACGACCACGAGCGGCACGCCGCCGAGCGGAATGAAGGCTTGCCCGCCCAGAAGCGTCGAAATGCCGATGAGGAGCAGCGTGGCCGACGCCAGGTGACTGCCGACCGCCAACTCGATCGGGCCCGTGCCTTGCGGCCAGTCGACGGTGCGGTAGATGTTGCCGGCGGCAAGGCTGACCGGGATGAGCAGCCCGATCGCCACCCAGAAATAGTCGGCCGGCTGCCCCGCTTCGCCGCGCGTCAGCGCGACCATCGCCGCGCCGACAAAGCCGACGGCGATGCCGATGACCCCGAGCAGATTGGGGCGCCTGACACCGAGCACGATCGAGAACACCAGCGTGATCACCGGCGACAGGGTGAACATGATGCCGGTGTAGCCGGCGCCGAGATGCGGGATGGCCGAGAACATCAAAAGATTGGGAATGGCGTAGGAAATCGCGGCGGTGACGAAGAAATAGCGCAGCTTGTGCGGCGTCAGCCGGATGCGCTCGCCGCGCAGCAGAAGCGCCAGAAACAGCACGCCGCCTGCGCCCAGCGAGATGACGAAGGCCCAGACCATGGCCGGCACCCCGGCGGCGGTGGCGAGCTTGCCGAACGGCAGCGTCATGCCCAGCAGCCCGCCCGTCACGACCAGAAGCCAGATCGCTGAATCCCAGAGAAATCTCATTGGTTCGTCCTGTCGCTGCGAGACCGCTTGGCGGCCAGTTCTTCCTGCAGTAAGATAACGGAAAGATTCTTTATGTAAAGATACTTTGCGGTGAGCAACATGGATCGAGCGGGCAAAGCCATGGAACAGTGGCGACGGGAGCGGCCGGATCTCAACGTGTCGCCGATGGGTGTCATCGGGCGGCTGAACGAGGTCTCGGCGCTCATCGCCCGCGACCGGCTGGCGCCGGTCTTTGCCCGCTTCGGACTACAGTCCGGCGAATTCGATGTCCTGGCGACGCTGCGCCGTTCCGGCGCGCCCTATGCGCTGACGCCAACCGAGCTTTACGAGGCGACGATGGTGACGTCGGGCGCCATGACCGCACGCCTCGACCGGCTGGAGAAGGCCGGCCTGATCCAGCGCGCGCCGCACCCCAGCGACCGACGTGGCGTGGTTGTGCAATTGACCGGGAAAGGGCTCGATCTCATCAACGAAGCGCTTGCCGCCCACGTCGCCAACGAGCATGAAATCCTCGCCGGCCTGACACGCGAGGACCGGGAAGTGCTGGCGAAAGTGCTGGAAAAACTGATCGGAAGCTTGAGCTAGTCCCTGCTCAGTTCCGGTCGTCCGGAAAACTTGGGATCGGCATGAACTCGACGCCATCCTCGACGAGACTCCGCGCCTCTTCGGGCGTCGCTTCGCCGTAGATGCCACGCGGATCGGTCTCGCCGAAATGGATCTTGCGCGCTTCCTCGGCGAACTTGTCGCCGACATAATCGGCATTCTCGCGTACCTTCTCGGCCAGCGCCTTGAGCTGCGCCAGCGCCTGCTTCTGCGCCTCGCCAATGGCCAAAGCGACCTTCTCTCGGCTGCGGGACGTTGAGACGGCAGGCGCCATCAGCGCCTTCTCTATCCGGTGCGAGCCGCAGCGCGGGCAATCGACGAAACCGCGCTTCTTCTGGGTGTCGAAGTCGTCATTGCTGCGGAACCAGGCTTCGAATTCGTGCTCGTGTTCGCAGATCAGGGAAAACCGGATCAAGAGGCGGCACCCCTGAAACGCGGCGCTTCGCTTGTCCCGGCATTGACGGTGAAATCCCGCGCGTTCTTCAAATTGGGGATCTTGCGGCGCGCGGCAAGCGACTGCGCCGGATCGATCTCGGCGACAATCACGCCGGGCTCGTCATGCGCGGCCTCGGCGAGGACGCGCCCCCACGGATCGACGATCAGCGAATGGCCATAGGTTTCGCGCCCGTCCTCATGCAGGCCGCCCTGCGCGGCGGCGACGACATAGGCGCCGTTCTCGATGGCGCGGGCGCGCAGCAGCACATGCCAATGCGCCTCCCCGGTCTGGCGCGTGAAAGCGGCCGGCACCGTCAGCACCTCGGCCCCGGCCATCGCCTCGGCGCGAAACAGTTGCGGAAAGCGCAGGTCGTAGCAAACGGCAAAGCCCAGCCTCGTCCCCTCGATATCGGTCACGACCGCTTCCGTTCCCGGCTCGTAGGAGGCGGATTCACGCCAGCTCTCGCCATTGTCGAGGTCGACATCGAACATGTGGATCTTGTCATAAGCGGCGATCAGGGCACCGTCTGGCGAGAACAGGAACGCGCGGTTAGCGAGCTTGCCGTCGGCGCGCAGGATCGCCGTCGAGCCGACATGCAGATGAATGCCGAGCTCCTTCGCCAGCCTGCGCGCGGTCGCGACGACCACGTCCTTGTCTTCGGTGGTGAAGGCCGCCGCCCCCGCCTGCTTGTCGCGGATCAGCGCACCGGTCATTTCCGGCGTCTGGACGTAGGTCGCGCCCTGATGTGCGGCATCGCGGACCAGCCTTTCCATGTCGGCCGCATTGCTCTCCGGGCTGGTCCCCGAACGCATCTGCACCGCCGCCGCCTTGAAAACACCCATGATCAAGCCCTCGCTTCGTTGGCAAGCAGCACGTCCAGCCGCCCCTGCGACTCCAATTCATGGAGATCGTCGCAGCCGCCGACATGCGTATCGCCGATGAATATCTGCGGAAAAGTGGTGCGCCCATGCGCCCGAGAAATCATTTCCTGGCGCAATTTCGGCGAGAATGAAGCGTCGTGCTCGGTATAGGTCACACCCTTGCGCTCGAGCAACCGCTTGGCGGCCGTGCAATAACCGCACATCATGCGCGTATAGATCGTCACATCGACCATCAGCAAAATCCTGCCTGTGCAAATCGCCCAACGCTTGTGCGTAAACGACCTGCACCGAAACAACAACTTAAGCACTATATAGTTGCAGACTCATCGGCTCGGAAGTCCCCCGGCAGGACGCGCGCGAAGGTCAGCACGTCGACCGCGCCGGCGCCGCCTTTCTTCAGCGCCTTGGTGACGGCCCGCACCGTTGCACCGGTGGTATAGACATCGTCGACCACGAGCACCCGGCGCCCCGCTATCTCGATTTCGGCGTCCGGCGGCACGCGAAACGCGGCGCGAACATTCTCCTCGCGCTCGTGCCGTTCGAGCCCGACCTGCTGGCGTGTCAGCTTCACGCGCCTGACCGCGGATGGCGAGAAGGGCAGCCCGCTGAGCTTTGCAACGGCCCGACCGAGTTCCGCGGACTGGTTGAACTGGCGCCGGAAGAAGCGCCGCCAATGCAACGGCACCGGCACGACCAGGTCGGCCTCCGCAATCAGCTCGGCGCCGGCCCGCATCATCCAGTTTGCCATCCAGGGCGCGAGGTCGGTGCGGTCCTGATATTTCAGCCCTTGCACCATCTGCCGCGCGACGCCCGAATAGAGGACGGCGGCCCGCGCCCGCTCGAAGGGCGGCGGATCGGCGATCGCCTCGGCGCAAAGAAACCCCTCGCCCATGTCGTGGGTGAAGGGCGTGCCCATCACCGGGCACCATGGTTTTTCCAGCAGCCTAAGCTTCGGCCAGCAGGCGCCGCACAGCACGCCGGGTTGCGACACATGACGACGACAGCCGGCGCAAACCGGCGGAAACAACAGGCGCGCCGGCCAGGCCAGTGCCTGCCGCGTCATATCCTGGACCGCTATGGTCTTGATCTTGCGCACCGGATCGGCCACGTGAAAGGAAACCCCGCGCCACCTTAACACCACTCAGGCACGCGCGGACAACAGGAAGCTTTTCATTGCAGCCCTTGATCGACACCGAGCTCTGGCTCGCGCGCAAGCGCCGGGCACTCGCGCGCCCCGTCGAAGGCGCCGATTTCCTGATGCGCCGCGCCGCGGAGGATCTTGCCGACCGGCTGGGCGCCGTCGAACGCCGCTTCGGCAAGGCGGCCGCGCTGTTTTGTCAGACTTCAGCGGCCGTGGACGTGCTTGCCGGCAGCGGCAAGGTCGGCGAAATCGTGCGCGTCGAGATGGACGAAGCGCTTCTCGCCGGCAGCACCGGCCTGGTAGCGCCCCCTGAGACCGTGCCGTTCGAGGAGGCGAGCCTCGATCTCGTCGTCTCCCTGCTGTCGATGCATGCGATGAACGACATTCCCGGCGTGCTTGCGCAAATCCGCCGGGCGTTGCGACCGGATGGGCTTTTCCTCGGCGCTTTCGCCGGCGCTGGCACATTGGCGGAATTGCGCGAGAGCATGCTGGCGGCCGAGACGGAGCTTTACGGCGGCGCAAGCCCGCGCATCCTTCCCTTCACCGACGTGCGCGACGCGGGCGCGCTGTTGCAGCGCGCCGGCCTGGCATTGCCGGTCGCCGATGTCGAAACGGTCGCGGTGCGTTATGACACGCTGTTCGATCTCGCCGCCGATCTGCGCGCCATGGGTGAAACAAGCGCGCTCGTCGATCGCTGCCGCAGGCCCGCCGGCAGACGGCTTTTTGCCCGCGCCGCGGAACTCTACGCCGAGCGGTTCGCGGATCCGGATGGCCGTGTCCGAGCAAGTTTTTCGATTGTCTGGATGTCCGGCTGGGCGCCCGACGCCTCGCAGCAAAAGCCGCTCAAGCCGGGATCCGCCAAGGTCTCGCTCAAGGCGGTCCTGGAGAACCCGTCCAGGACCTGAGCGCGCCCGTGATGCCGTCAGTGAGCGAAGGCGTTGGCAAGCTTGCTGTTGTTGTCGGTGAACAGCCACACCAGCCCATCTGCCGCCTGCTTGACCCCGGCGATGATGGCCAGCGACAACACCACGACGATCAGGCCATATTCGACGGCCGTAGCGCCCGTTTCGTCTTCAATGAATTGCTGCAGCAGGTTTTTCATGATCACCGGTCCCTCATGCAGAAACTCTAATGTCCTACCCGTTAAGAAAGGTTAACGGTAAAAGCTTAACAGCGAGTGAAACGCCGCCGCGCCGGAAAATCATTAACCAAGTCAGCACTCGCCGCTGCGGCTGCCGTCATTGCGGATGACGCAGATTGAACTGGGAAAGGGCTGCAGCACGCTGCGGCGCACCGTATATGTATTCCGATGGCCGATCGATCCGGTCGCGGTCATGTCGAGCCCGCCCGCGAAGCCGTCGCGAGCGCTCTGCGGCCGGGTCTGGTTGTCCAGGAAAGGCGTTGCGATCAGCGCCAGCGCCACCGCCGCCGAGCCGAAGAGAAGCGTGATCCGCAGGATGCCCATGCCGGCATCCACCGCGCGAAACCCCCGGTCGGGCCGGATCGAATCCCAGTCTCTTTCAAGGCTCATGCCGTGTTTCCCAGTCATCGACGATATCGCCGCGCGAAACGGCCTCGCGCAATTTTTCACGTCGAGATAAATCTTCCATTAACGCTGGCTAAACCAACTCCCGGAAACGTGCGGAAACCCTCCGCCGTCCGGAAACGGTGACCTGCTGCCAGGTCGGCGCGAAACTACAAAAGATCGATGAGGAACTGGATCAGCGGCGCGTCGGCCGGCGGCATCGGATAGTCGCGCATCTGCCGCGGTCTGACCCATTTGAGCCCTTGTCCTTCCCTGGGCTGCGCGATCCCGCGAAAGCGGCGGCAGACATAGAGCGGCATCAGGAGATGGAAATCGTCATAGGAGTGGCTGGCGAAGGTGAGCGGCGCCAGGCACGGAATCTCGGTCTCGATGCCGAGCTCCTCATGCAATTCGCGCACCAGGCACTCCTCCGGCGTCTCGCCGCGCTCGACCTTGCCGCCTGGAAACTCCCACAGGCCGGCAAGCTGCTTGCCTTCCGGGCGCTGCGCCAGAAGCACACGCCGGTCGGCATCGACCAGCGCGCAGGCGGCCACCAGCAGCAGTCGCTTTCCGGCCGGCTTGACCTCGCTCATGCGCCCGGCGGCCGTCGATAGTGGTAGCGATAGACTTCCTCGAAGCCGAGCGACCGGTAGAGCGAGAGCGCCGGCAGATTGCCGGCCTCGACCTGCAGCCAGGCCTCGCGCGCGCCGCGCAGCCTTGCCCATTTCAGCGCCGACAGGATGAGATTGCGGCCATGGCCCTTCTTGCGCGCCGACTTTTCGGTGGCGACCTCGAACAGACCCGCGAGATCGCCGTCATGAACGCAGATCAGCGTCGCCAGCGGCTCGTTGCCGTCCTCGAGCGCGAACAGCCCCGCTTCCGGCTGGATGGCGCCGATGACCTCGGACAGGCCGGGCCGCAGCGAGGCGTCCGAGCCGCTCGTCCTCAGCGAGGCGCCGATGAAACGGCTGATGTCTTTGAGCGGAATCTGGTCCATGGCCGCGCCAAGCTCGACCTCTTTCAGCGGCAGCCGCATCACCAGGGATTCGTCGAACATGTTCCAGCCGGCCTTGTCGAGATGCGTGGACAAGACCTGTCCCGACAGCGGCGACATGCGAAAGGTCAGCGGCCTGCCATAGGCGTCGAAGCGTCTTGCGGCGCGGCCGATGCGCTCTTCGATGGCGTGCGTGTCGCCTGGATCGAGCGGATTGACCGAGTTGAGGCGCTTGGCGGGGAGACCTGCGGTCAGCCGCACCACCCATGTCCCGTCATAATGGACGGCGGCCGCCGGCCAGGCGCGAAAACCCGCCGCCTCGTAGCGACGCACGACCGCGAGCACGCTTGCCGGATGCCTCGACACCGGCGCCATCAGCTCCGGTAATCGCCATTGATGGCGACATATTCCTTGGTGAGGTCGCAGGTCCACACCGTCGCCTTGCCGCGGCCGATGCCGAGATCGGCGCGGATGCGGATATCGTCGCGCTTCATATAGGCCGAGGTCGCTTCCTCCGAATAGGCCGGATCGCGCTCGCCCTCATGCGCCAGGCGGTTGTCGCCGAACCAGATCGACAGCCGGTCGCGGTCGGCCGGCTCGCCGGCCTTGCCGACGGCCATGACCACGCGGCCCCAATTGGCGTCCTCGCCGGCGACCGCCGTCTTGACCAGAGGCGAGTTGGCGATCGAGAGCGCGATGCGCTTGGCCGAGCGGGCGGACTTCGCGCCGGTGACGGTGACCTCGACCTGCTTGCGCGCGCCCTCGCCGTCGCGCACCACCTGCAGCGCCAGCGACTTCAGCACCTTGCCGAGCGCCCGGCGGAAGGCGCCGAGCCGCGCGTCCTTGGGATCGCCGATCGCCGGCGCGCCGCGCGCTGCGGCCTTGCCGGTGGCGAAGAAAAGCAGCGTGTCGCTGGTCGAGGTGTCGCTGTCGACGGTCACCGCATTGAAGGTCTTGGCCGTGCCGCGCGACAGCAGGTCCTGCAGCACGGGAGCTGCGATCGGCGCGTCGGTGGCGATGAAGGAGAGCATCGTCGCCATGTCGGGCGCGATCATGCCGGCGCCCTTGGCGATGCCGTTGATGGTGACGTCGGTGTCGCCGAGCCTGACCGTCGCCGTCGCCACCTTCGGATAGGTGTCCGTGGTCATGATCGCCTTGGCCGCCTCGGTCCACTGATCCGGCCTGCCGTCCTTGACCAGGCCGGCGAGCAGATGGCTGAACCTGGTCGTGTCGAGCGGCTCGCCGATGACGCCGGTCGAGGCCAGGAACACCTCGCTCTCGGAGCATCCGGCGGCCTTCGCCGCCGCCTCGCCGGTCAGCGCGGTCGAAGCCTGGCCCTTCTTGCCCGTGAAGGCGTTGGCATTGCCGGAATTGACCACCAGGACACGCGCCTTTCCGGCGGGCAGGTTCTGGCGGCAGAAGTCGACCGGCGCCGACGGGCATTTCGACCTGGTGAACACCCCGGCGACAGCCGTGCCCGGATCGAAGGCCATGGCCAGCAGGTCGGTTCTGTTGCGATACTTGATGCCGGCTTCGGCGGTCGCGATGCGCACACCCTCGATGACCGGCATCTTTGGATATTTCTTCGGTGCGAGCGGCGAAATCGTAGCAGACATCGGTATCCCGGAGCGGCAAGAACACGAAAGGAAGGAAGCCGGTTTGCCCGATAGCGCGCGCCGGCGCAAGAGGCGTTCTGGCCGCGCCCTGCCCGGCTTGGCCGGCGGCCTTGCAATTGGAAACACGTCGTTTCGTTTCGTCGCCGAAGCCAATATGATCTGCTGCAGATTCACCGGCCAAGGAAGACCTCGATGGGCGAAGCCGCTGCTCGCGGGCGCAAGTCGATCGGCGCAAAACGCAGTCCCGAGAGCGCCGATGCCATCCTCAACGCCGCCGAGGCGGTGTTGCGCGAGGCGGGCTATGCCGGCTTCTCGATCGAGGCCGTCGCCCGGCGGGCGCGGGCGGGAAAGCCGACCATCTATCGCTGGTGGCCGAGCAAGGCGGCCCTGCTGATCGAGATCTACCAGCGGCAGAAGCGCGTCGAGACGCCCGACACCGGAAACATCGAGGACGATCTGGCCGGCTTCCTCGAGAATCTGTTCGCGCATTGGCGCGACACCCCGTCGGGCAACATCTTCCGCTCGCTGATCGCAGAGGCGCAGTCGGACGAGACGGCCGCGGCCGCGCTTGCCGAATATTCAAAAGGACGCCGCAGCCATACCGGCCGGATGATCGAGCGCGCCAAGGCGCGCGGCGAGGTGGCGGCCGACGTCGATGCCGGTATCGTCGCCGACCTGATCGCTTCCTTCGCCTGGCGGCATCTTTTGACCGAACGGCTCGACGAGGACGAGGCGGCGATCCGCGTCGCCATACGCTACATCACGCGGGGCATAATGAACGCTTGACCCCCGAATGCTAAAAGGGCGCCCCAAGGCGCCCTTTCAGAACATCCAGCCGCAAGCGGACTACTTGCCGGCTTCCAGCGTGTCGACATCCTTCTTGAGCTTCTCGTCCGGAATATCGACCTTGGCGGCCGCGCGCAGCTCCTTGACCATGGCAAAATACTTGTCGCGGATCACCGCCTGCTTGGCCTGGTCCTTGACGTCGTCGAAGGCCGGCGGCTGCTTGGCGCGCTTGTCCTCGACCTTGATGACGTGCCAGCCGAACTGCGACTGCACCGGCTCCTTCGAATATTTGCCGACGTCGAGCGCGAACGCCGCCTTGTCGAATTCCGGCACCATCTGCCCCGGGCCGAACCAGCCGAGATCGCCGCCGCTGGTCTTGCCGCTCGGGTCGCTGGTGTGTTCGTTGGCGAGCTTCTGGAAATCGGCGCCGCCGTCGAGCTGCTTGATGATCGCCTCGGCCTCTTCCTTCGTCTTCACGAGGATGTGACGGGCATGGATTTCGTTTACCGGCGGCGTGTTGGCGATCTCCTGGTCATAGCGGGCGCGCACTTCGGCGTCCGTCACCTTGTCGACCACTTCCTTCTCGACGACCTCGCCATGCAGGGCTCGCGCCTGCAGGAAAGCCATGCGGCGCTGGAAGTCGGCGTCCTTGTCGAGGCCGCTGTCGACGGCCTTCTTGGCCATGACGCGGATTTCGATCGCCGCCGAGAGGGCCGCCGCGCGACGCTGCTCAGGCGGCAGTTGCGCGAACTGCTGCGACAGTTCGCCTTCGGCGAGCCGAAGATCGGCCTCGGTCAGCGTCTCGCCATTGACGGTGGCGATCACGGCATTGGGATCGACCGGAGCAGCCGGAGCTGCCGCGGGCGCCGTGGCGTCCGGCTGGGCGGGCTTGGTCTCCTGCGCCATCAGCGGCGACAGGCAAAGAGCCGAGAGCCCGAAGGCCAGACCGAGGCTGGCGAGCGAGGCGCGGCGGATCGACAGGGACATCAAGATAAACTCCAATGGGGATTGCCAATAAGGATCGCGTGAGCGGAAGGGTTCCAGATCAGTCGAATTGTGGCGGAATTTGGCGCTGCCGATAGGGCTAACGCGGCGTTGACATCGATTGAGCCCCCTCTTATCTGTCCAACGACTTGGCGTCCAGAACCGTTTTCCGGGCGCTTTTTGCGTTTGTCCGCACTCACGCGGATTTGATGGGCCCGCCAGGTGCCTGTCGCAAACGGCTAAATTGCTATCGAAAGGACCATTGGATGGTCAGTCTCGGCGGTCTCGCCCGTAAGGTTTTCGGTTCTTCCAACGACCGCCGGGTCAAGTCGACCCGGCCAAGGGTCGAAGCCATCAACGCCATGGAAAACGAGATGCGGGCGCTTTCCGATGCCGAGCTTGCGGGGCGCACGGAAAAGTTCCGCCAGGATCTCGCCAACGGCGCTGCGCTCGACGATCTCCTGGTTCCGGCCTTCGCCACGGTGCGCGAGGCGGCCCGCCGCGTGCTTGGCATGCGTCCCTTTGACGTGCAATTGATCGGTGGCATGGTGCTGCACAATGGCGGCATCGCCGAGATGCGCACCGGCGAGGGCAAGACGCTGGTCGCCACTCTGCCGGTCTATCTCAACGCCCTTGCCGACAAGGGCGTCCACGTCGTCACCGTCAACGATTATCTCGCCACCCGCGACTCCGAATGGATGGGCCGGGTCTACAAGTTCCTCGGCCTCAGCGTCGGCGTCATCGTCCACGGCCTGTCCGACGAGGAGCGCCGCGTCGCCTACGCCGCCGACGTCACCTATGCCACCAACAACGAGCTCGGTTTCGACTATCTTCGCGACAACATGAAGTATGAGCGCGCGCAAATGGTGCAGCGCGGTCATTCCTATGCCATCGTCGACGAGGTCGATTCCATCCTGGTCGACGAAGCGCGCACGCCGCTGATCATTTCCGGTCCGCTCGAAGACCGCTCGGAAATGTACAACACCATCGACGCCTTCATGCTGAAGCTCGGCCCGGCCGACTATGAGGTCGACGAGAAGCAGAAGACGACGATCTTCACCGAGGACGGCACCGAGAAGCTGGAAAACATGCTGCGCGACGCCGGCCTGTTGAAAGGCGAGTCGCTCTACGACGTCGAGAATGTCGCCATCGTCCATCACGTCAACAACGCGCTGAAGGCGCATCTGCTGTTCCAGAAGGACAGGGACTACATCGTGCGCAACGGCGAGATCGTCATCATCGACGAGTTCACCGGCCGCATGATGCCAGGCCGCCGCTATTCGGAAGGCCTGCACCAGGCGCTCGAAGCCAAAGAACATGTACAGATCCAGCCCGAGAACCAGACGCTGGCCTCCGTCACCTTCCAGAACTATTTCCGCCTCTACAAGAAGCTCTCCGGCATGACCGGCACGGCGCTGACCGAGGCGGAGGAATTCGGCAACATCTACGGCCTCGAGGTCACCGAAATCCCGACCAACCTGCCGGTCATCCGCAAGGATGAGGACGATGAGGTCTACCGGACGGTCGAGGAGAAGTACAAGGCGATCGTCAGGGAAATCCGCGAAGCCAGCGCCAAAGGCCAGCCGACGCTGGTCGGCACCACCTCGATCGAGAAATCCGAGCAGCTGGCCGAGCGCCTGCGCAAGGACGGCTTCAAGGACTTCGAAGTGCTGAACGCCCGTCACCACGAGCGTGAGGCGGCCATCGTCGCCCAGGCCGGCAAGCCCGGCGCCATCACCATCGCCACCAACATGGCCGGCCGCGGCACCGACATCAAACTCGGCGGCAATGCCGAGATGCGCATCGCCGAGGAACTTGGCGACATGCCCGAGGGCCCCGAGCGCGAGGCCAGGGAAAGGGAAATCCACGCCGACATCGAGCGATTGAAGGAAAAGGCGCTGGCCGCCGGCGGCCTCTATGTTCTGGCTACCGAACGCCACGAATCGCGCCGCATCGACAACCAGCTTAGAGGTCGTTCAGGAAGACAGGGCGATCCCGGCCGCTCGAAATTCTTCCTGTCGCTGCAGGACGATCTGATGCGCATCTTCGGCTCCGAGCGCATGGACGGCATGCTGCAGAAGCTCGGCCTCAAGGAAGACGAGGCAATCATCCATCCCTGGATCAACAAGGCGCTGGAAAAGGCGCAGAAGAAGGTCGAGGCGCGCAACTTCGACATCCGCAAGAACCTCCTGAAATATGACGACGTTGCCAACGACCAGCGCAAGGCGGTGTTCCAGCGGCGCATCGAGCTGATGGACGGAGAAGGTCTCGCCGAAACCATTGCCGAGATGCGCGAAGGCGTCATCGAAGAGATCGTCGCCAAGAACATCCCCGAAAACGCCTATGCCGAGCAGTGGAATGTCGCCGGCCTCAAGGAGGAAGTGGCGCAATACCTCAACCTCGACCTGCCGGTCGAGGAATGGGTCAAGGAAGAAGGCATCGCCGAGGACGACATTCGCGAGCGCATCACGGCCGCCGCCAACGCCGCCGCCAAGGAGCGCGCCGACCGCTTCGGCCCCGATGTGATGAACTATGTCGAACGCTCGGTGGTGCTGCAGACGCTCGACCATCTGTGGCGCGAGCACATCGTCAATCTCGACCATCTGCGCTCGGTCGTCGGCTTCCGCGGCTACGCCCAGCGCGACCCGCTGCAGGAATACAAGAGCGAGGCCTTCGAGCTGTTCCAGGCCATGCTCGGCAATCTGGAGCAGGCCGTCACCGCGCAGCTGATGCGCGTCGAGCTGGTGCGCCAGGCGGCCGATGCGCCGCCGCCTGAAGCGCCCGAGATGTTCGGCAGCCATATCGACGGCTCCACCGGCGAGGATGATTTCCAGGGCGGCGAGACCGCGCTTCTGGTGCGTCAGGACACCAACGCCGTCGTCGCGCCGGAAAACCGCGATCCGAAGAACCCCGCGAGCTGGGGCAAGGTCGGCCGCAACGAGCTCTGCCCCTGCGGCTCCGGCAAGAAGTACAAGCACTGCCACGGCACGTTCGCCTGACGCCTATTTCCTTCTCCCCGTTCTGCGGGGTTGAGGAGTGGTCCGCGCAGCGGACGAAAAGCCAATTGCTTGGCTTTTCGAACGACGAACGCCCGGAGCCATAGCGAAGGGCCGGCTGGTGCCCGAAGGGCGGATGAGGGGCAGCACTGGGGCCGGCGGTTTCCTTCAGGCGCGGAAAACAAGCCTCACACCAGACCCGACGCGCGCGCCGCGGCCGCCGCCTCGCCGCGCGAGATGACTTCCAGCTTCTCCAGCACGGCCGAGACGTGGTGATCGACCGTCTTGGGCGAAATGGTCAGATGCGCGGCGATCTTCTTGTTGGAAAAGCCTCGCTCGAGAAGTTCCAGGACTTCCATCTGGCGCTGCGTGAGGCCGGCCTGGTTGGCGCGCGTCGCCTGTCGCGGCCCTCTCGCGATGTGACTGACGCCGCTTTCCCGCATAAGGCTGCGCGCCTGCTGCGCGACCGCCCTCGCGCCAAGGTCCTCGAAGATGGCGAGCGCCTCGCGCTGCGCCGCTTCGTCGCCGAGCAGCAAGGCCATTGCCTGTTCGAAAGGCGCCCCCATTTCGGCCCATAGCCTGGCGGCGGCGCGCCAGTCGCCCGTCAGTTGCAGGCGGTGCGGCTCCGCCATGCCGTCCGTGTCGCCGGGTTCGCACCCCGGCGACAACAGTTCCCGCCAAGTGGCAAGTTCGCCGAACACGGCCGGCGTCGGCGCGAGATTTTCGGCAACCGCGATCAGGCGCAAGGCTTCCTGCCTGTCGGCTTGTCCAAGCCAGGCCGATTCGGCCAGCACCTGGGCAAACGCCACCAGGCGCTGCAGCTCCATGCCCTTGTCCAGGAACCGCCTCATCTCTTCGACGATCGGCTCGGCCGACGGGTCGCCGCGGCGGATGCGCAATCGTGCCAGCGCCACCAGCGACGGATAGCGCACCAGCGGCGTCGTTGCGTCGTCGTCGACAACCTCATGCGCCATTGTCGCGGCGTCGTTCCACAAGCCGCGGCGAAGCAAAAGCTGCGCCTGCACGCCGCGCATGTAGTCGCGCCATGTCGCGAGATCGTTCTCGACGCAATAGCCGATGCCGCGATCCAGGAACGACGCCGCCTCCTTGAAGTTGAGCCTGTTCATCTCGACGCAGGCGCAATTCGTGAAGGCGCGCGCCGCATGCTCCTGGTAGTTGCCCGACAGCGCAATCCCAAGGCTGCGGGCGAGATCGCGCCGCCCCTTGACAAAATCCAGCCATTGTCCGGCGGCGCCGACATTGTTCAGCGCATGACAGAGAATGTCCGCGCGGTTGAGCCGCTCCGCCAGCTCGACCGCCTTGCCGCCGAGCGAAAGCGCGTCCCCGAGCCGCTCGGCCAGCATCGCCAGTTGCGAGAGGTTCGAATAAGCCATCGCCAGCTCGGCGCTGTCGGGCGCGGTCTCCAGAAGCTCCACGGCTTGCTCTCCGAAACGGTCCGCTGCCTCGCGATCGCCGAGCAGATAGGCAAAGCGCGACAGGCACCTGAGGCTGTCGCCTTCCTTGAGCCGGTCGCCCAGCGCCTGGCGCAGCTGGCGCGCCCGGCCCTGCGCTTCCATCGCCGCCTCGACGCGGCCGATCAGGTGGCACTCGAAGGCATGCCCTTCGTAAAGTTCAGCCCGTTTTTCGATCGGCAGGATATCCGCATAGCGCAGCGCGACCTCGTAATAGCCTGCCGCATCGCGATGCGCGCCGACGCGGGATGCCTCGCGCGCGGCAACCGGCGCCAGCTCGCGCACCATGTCCAGGCTTTGCGCTTCCACGGCATGATGCACCAGCCTTGCGGTGGCGACTTGCGGATTTTCCCGTAACGCCGCCAGCGCGCGCTCATTGTACTCGCGTCGTTTGCTGGGCGTCAGCGCCATCTCGATGGCCGTGCGGGCGATCTCGTGCCGGAAAGCATAGCCATCGCCGAAATCCTCGAGCAGGCCGTTGGCGACGCATTCGGCGAGCTGGCCGGCGGCGGCGATGCCGCAAAGGCCGCTCAGCGCCCAGGCATCGGCGCGGCGCGGAAACACCGAGACCGCGTCGAGCATCGAGCGAGCGCCGGGCGACAATCTTTCGGCGCGCGCCAGCACGGCGTCGCGGACGCTCGCCGGCAACGCGCCATCGACTGCGGCGGCGAGCAGCTCGGTGACGAAGAAGGCGTTGCCCGCCGTTGTGCGGTAGATCGCGTCGCCGTCGCGCTCGGCCGCCGCGGCGAGCGAGCGCACCGCGCTTTCGCTGAGCAGCGGCACTTCTATGCGTTGGATGTTGCCGGCCGGTATCTCGCCGAGCGCCCGGCGCACGCGCATCTGTCCTTCGCTGCGGTCGGTGCGCGCCGTGATCACAAGCAGGATGTGCGTGTTTGCAATGCGCCGGCCGAAGAAACGCACGAAATCGAGCGTCGCGTCATCGGCCC
The DNA here is from genome assembly GCF_006439455.1 of Mesorhizobium sp. B2-9-1. NCBI lineage: Bacteria > Pseudomonadati > Pseudomonadota > Alphaproteobacteria > Hyphomicrobiales > Phyllobacteriaceae > Mesorhizobium > Mesorhizobium sp. B2-9-1. The sequence goes on from NZ_VFTP01000006.1 coordinate 34,446, forward strand.
AGTGCAGGTCCTCGATGACGAGCAGGCAAGGACCTTTCGCTTCGAAGACGTCGAGCGCCTCGGAAAACAATGGCAGCCGCTGCACCTCGCGGTCGTCGATCGCGCGCGGCGCCTCCCACTGCGCCTCGCGCGCCAGATCGTAAAGCGGCCCCAGGGGATCGGGAATGGAGAGGTCCTCGCAGGCGCTGCGAAGCACGGTCAGACCCTTGCCCAAGCGGCTCGCGAACGCCTCGGCCAGCGCCGTCTTGCCGGCGCCGGCTTCTCCCGACAGGACCACGACGCGGCCGCGCCCGCCTGTTGCATCCGCCAGCAAGGCATCCATTTGCTGCAGCTGCGTCTGCCGTTCCAGAAGCATTGTCACTCTCTCGCCAAATCCGAATTTCCATCGTGGCGGACCGCCGCCGCGATAGAATGGGAAACGGCGCGACAATGTGACTTTCCACACATTGAGGTGCCATCTTCCACATAAAACGTCGCAAAGATAGGGATTCGTCCCGGCCAATATGGGGAATGGCTCCGATGCGCGCCTGCCGCGAAGGTGATTTCTGCTGGGTCGCGCTTGAACCGAGCGCAATTCACCAATGAAAGGAAACCGATCGTGCCTCGTTACCTGATTGAACGTACCTTCCCCGATGGGCTTCACGTGCCGATGAACGATGCCGGCGCAACTGCGATGGGCGGCGTCATCGCCCGCAATGCCGAGAAAGGCGTCACCTGGGTGCAATCCTTCGTCTCGCCGGACAAGAGCAAGAGCTTCTGCATTTACGATGCGCCCTCGCCGGAGGCGATCCGCAGCACCGCGCAGAAGAATTCGCTTCCCGTCGACAAGATCACGGAGGTCCGGGTCCTCGACCCCTACTTTTATCGCTGATCGGGCAGACCATGTCGGGCAGACCATACCCGTCGCCGGCGGACCTGACGCCGTGCCAGAGGACGAGGCTGTATCCGCCGCGGCGGACATCGTCCCGTCACGTCGCAGCTTCATGCGACGGGCTGTGTCGGCGTTGCTTTCGCCCCTGCGAAACCGGCGACGCTTTCTGCCGCTGCAGGACGACTACCTGAGACGCGACATCGGCCTGCATGAGCGGGAAACCCCGCGCGAGTACTGGGAATATTGGTGGCATCACAGCTGATCCCGCACCGGGCAATTCCAGGAAGACTGCGCAGCGGTTTTCCGTCCGGAATTGCGCAAAGCAATGACTTGGAGCGGTTCGTTCGGTGAACCGCTCTGGTCGGGATTAGACCATCCCTTTTACCGACAGGCGCCGCCGGCGTTCGGAGTTGGCTTACCGGCCGACTGCCGCCGCTTGCGCGCCTCAATTGGAGAGACAAATGAACATTCAGACCTTAATCAAATGCGTCATCGGCGCTTCTGCCTCGATCATCATGCTGATGGCGGGCGCGGCCACGGCCGAAACCGTCAATCCGCTCGCCGAAAAGGTGCGGGCGCTCGACAGCCGCTTCGAGGATGTCGCGGTGGCGAAAGCCGAAGGCTACGCGCCGATCCCCTGCGCCAGCGGCCTCACCGGCGGCGCCATGGGCATCCACTACGTCAACGCCGCCTATCTGAAGGACGACGCCGTCGACGTCGCCAAGCCGGAAGCCGTGATGTACGAGCCGATGGCCGACGGCACGCTGAAGCTGATCGCGGTCGAATACATCACCGCGAAGGGCCCGGCCTCGCTCGAAGGCCATCTGTTCAACTTCGACACGGCGCCCAACCGCTACGGCCTCGGCCCCTTCTACGAGCTGCATGTCTGGGCCTGGAAGCAAAACCCCACCGGCGCCTTCGCCGACATGAACCCGAACGCGTCGTGCGACGCGATGAAGGGGATGTAAGCAGCGCCCTAGCCTTCTCCCCGTTTCACGGGGAGAAGGTGGCCCGAAGGGCCGGATGAGGGGCGGCGCCGGCGTTTGCGATTGGCTATTTGTGCGGGAAGGCTGCCTAGATTCCTTCGAAAGCGGCTTTATCCACGGCCACTTCCTCGACCATCTTCACTCGTACGCCAATTTTTTGCTCTTTCAGGAGATCGCAAAGCCGTCACCGTCGATCAGATCGATAGCGGGCGCTCCGTCGCGGACAGCCTCGCGCCGCGCATCCGCTGTGAACGTTCCGGTGGTGATTATCAGGCCCTTGTCGGCGCGACCTACCATAGCGCCGCGGAAGTCGCGAACGACACCAGCACCAACCGATCCTTTCCAACGCTTGCACTGAAAAAGCACGTGAAATGAAAGTAGGTTCACGCGCAGCACACCGGTCCCATCGATGCCGCCATCGCCACTTCTTCCGGTCACTTCGACCTTGATGAAGCCCGCTTCTCGAAGAAGCCGCTGGCACAGCCGCTCGAAGGCCACAGGATTTAATGCCAGGAGAACGTCAAGCAACTGCTCGCGCCAATCCCTCAAGGAAATTTCTGCCGCTTCCGCTTCAGCCTCCACGCGTTCGGGGGCCACACTGGCCTTCGCTTTGCGTAAGACCGCGTCCGCTCGCCGCACGCGCCGCACGATCTCTTCCGGATCAAGAGACAGTGAGGCCCGACCTTCCGCAGTGAGGGTCCAAACTCCTCGCTCACTATTGTTGGTGAGACCGGCATTTTTCAGCCAGCTTCGCGCCCAGGCGCAGCGATAGTCGAATTTCGATCTCGGCCCATCGCCAACCAACACAGCCCGAGCCGCGTCGGAGATATTCATGAGCACGGCCGCCTTGTCGTCTATTTCTTCAATCGAAGCAGAACCGCCGAGCGCGTCCAGTGCTTTAAGAACCGGTACGAAGAACTCTGCGAACGGCGGAACGATTGCGTCCATGTTGTTCTACCCCGCCTTACGCCACTTTGCGTGCGGCGAATTTACCGTCGGGAAGTCGCGTCACTCGACCATAGCGCGCCAACGTGAGAAGCACTTGCGATACGCGCGGCTCGATTTTTTTGCCCCCACCCTTGAATGCCCGGGAGATTGCAGCAGCGTCGAGCGTGACGGCACTTGCCGAAAGCAAGGCTTCCACAGCCAACGGCTGCTCGTAGCGGTCTTTCGGAAACACCGGCTTGCTCTCGTCGATTGCCACCATGGTTTCGCGGATATCTAGTTCAGCCGTCTTGGCCACGGCTCCCTTGGCAAAGCGCGGCATCTGATATTCGGGCCTGAGCCAGCGCACGTGGCCAGCTCCCTCTTCCCTCGCTCGCTCGGCGTTGAGCGACACCAGCTGTTCGAGGACTTGGTCATCGGAAAGGTCCGCAGGCCAACCGTAGGCTTCTGCCACGAGCCGATCGATCGACTCGTGGAGATCCTTTAGGATCAGTACCAGTCCGCGTTGCTTCACATCTTGATCTTTATCCGACAGCCGTTCGCCTGCCTTCAGCTTTTCCAGAACGTTGTACAATCCGGTGAAAGTTAGGTCGGAATGTTCGGTCATTACCCGTTTGCGCAACATGTCAAGCTCCCGACCCACCTCTCCGAGTCTATCCCTCAGATCTTGTGACGGATCGGGAAAGGGAAATGGGTCAAAGCAAATAGTGCCGTTGTAAACGGGGTCATTGCCTTTTCCTACGCGCCCGCCTATTGCGTTTGCCCAGAGGACATGGAAGCGTGAACTCAGCTCCGCTAGGAGTAAGTTGCTGTCGCTTGCGATCACCCGAATCTTTTGATCCGGAAGAATCTTGGTTGGCAACTTTGTAAACCACCGATGTTTTGACGTTTCTGTGGTTGCAATAAAGTAGTCTAACCCCGCTAACGCGGCGCGCATACCTGGGCGTGCTTCGCCAAATATCCACCAATTGTCCCGGTGATTCTTGCGAGCGACGTTGTCACGAAACGGTTTAACGAATTCCATAACGTGTTGATATGCTCGCGGAAACTTTCGTCGTGCCTCCGATTCCGATAGATTGAAAAAATCTATTATAAGACGAGGTTTACGATTTTCTGAAAGATCTTTTCCTCCCAAGTAATTCTTCAGTATCGCGCCATAGTCTTTTCGATTGACATCGAATAATTTCTGCTCGGATTCGCTAAGCACAAAGCGGAGACTGACGGGTATCACACCCATGAAAGATAAGCCTGCGTTAGACAAGATCGGCTTGGCATTAGTTAACTTCGCACCAGTCCGCAAGAAGCCATTTATGAACCCACGAACAGGCGCCTGTAGATCATCGCTGTCGGCAAAACCCGACTTCGGATTTTTAACGCTTTGCACCCATCCTTCGCGTAGCCCTTTTTCGACCACCGTCATTGCCACGCGTACCGCCGCGCCACCCTCGCCCACCATCCAAGGATGATCAGCCACAGCATAGGCGATGGAAATAGGTCGCTTAGCGGAAAGGTGTTTTTCAACGACGCTTCGATTAAATGACATCGTTATCGAGTTTGTAGTAACCAACCCAAACCGACGCACTTTCGATTTACCCAACAATTCCGCTGCTTTTGACCACCAATACATCACGAAGTCAGCAGCTTCTGACACTTCCGGCCAAATTAACCGTAGCTGTTTGACGTACCCCAAACCTAGGACGCTGTTCATCCGCTTATTCCCAATGAACGGCGGATTTCCCACAATAAACTCGGCCTCCGGCCAGTCGGGCTGTCGTGCATTAGGGAACGTCTCGGCTCGCTGGCCATCCCTTTCAACGACCTTCGGCACCGGATATCCATCCCAAGTCAGAACCGCGTCGTAGCCTTCGCGCCGGCCGAAATTGATATTCTTGAATGCCCGCAAGATCGGTTCTGCCGGATGTCCAGTGCGTGTGCGATAGTGCTGCTGCAAATATCCGATCCAAACGACCAGTTCGGCGATTGCTGCTGCGCGCGGATTGAGTTCCAGCCCGAGAAACTGATGCGGATCGACGGTTTCGCGCTCCAGCCCGAGGCTTTCGTTGAAACCGAGGCGGGCCAATGTCTCCAGCACCTCGCCTTCCAGCTTCTTCATCAATTCAAGGCTGACATACAGGAAATTTCCTGTGCCGCAGGCGGGGTCCAGTACCCGCGTAAGGCAAAGCTGATGATGGAAGCCGCGTACAATCTGGATGGCTTTGGCGTCATCGCGTTCGTCCTTGGCGGCCTCCGCCTTGGTCAGCGCCTTCTGCCAGTCGTCGCGCAGCGGCTCCATGACAGTCACCTCGACGAGTCGCTGCACGTAGGAGCGTGGCGTGTAATGGGCCCCAAGCTTCTTGCGTTCACCCGGCTCTAGGGCCTGTTCGAGCAAAGTGCCGAAGATCGCCGGATCGACCTCCGTCCACTTCGCCTTTGCGGCTTGAAGCAGTTCGCCGATTTCTTCGCGACCGAGTGGGAAAGCGCGGGCATTCTTGAACAGATTGCCATTGAAATAGCGAAGTTCGGTACGGAACGCTGAGAAGAAGCGCTTTGCCTGCACGGGCTCGTCCATCTTCGCCCACAGTTCCTCGATCAGCGGCACGAATGCCGAAGGCGATTTCACGCAGTCTTCCAGCAACTCCGTGAACGACCCCTTCGGCAACAGATCCACGTCTTCCGCAAACATGGTGAAGATGCAGCGCATAAGAAAATGCGCCACATCCTCCGCAGGATGACTCTTCTCCAGTGCCTTGCTGACTTCCGCCAGCCGCTTGGCGATCTCGCGCGTAACCCGAGCCGATTCCTTTGCCGGGTCAAGACTTGCGGGATCAGTCCAGATACGCACGAAAAGCTCGCGCGTTTCCTTATGCCTCAGATCGTCCAGATAGACGCGAAATCCCTTGCGATCAGGAAACTGGCTATAGGCGCGGCCGGTGCCAGTGAAGTCGGCGAAAATCTCGAATGCGTTGCCGACATCGCAAGCGATGATGAAGGGCGGCGCGGGATGGCTGGCATCGAGCAGATAGACATACTCTTCTGCCTGCTTACGCGCGTTCTGCATCATCACGTCCCAGCCGCGCGCGACACTGCGCTTGCCAAGTTGCTCCGGCTCGTCGGCGAACAACGCGCCTTGCGCCGGAATGGCGTTCTTCGCCCCTGGCAACCGCGACTGCTTGGCCTCTAATATAAAGCAGCCTTTCTTGTAGAGATCGATCCGTTTGGACGACGCGATTTCGTCGCTTGCGCGACGGCGCACCGCGCGTTCGAACACATAATCGTTGTGTTCGCGTTCTGCGCCAGAAGGTTCGGGGCGTGGAACACCGATCACGTCGCAAAATTCGGACAGGAACATTTGGTAGTTGGCACGCTCCGCGCCGCCTTCCCTCGCTGTCCATCTATGGATAAATTCTTCGACTTGCACGCATTCCCCCACTGCTGGGCGAGAAAAACAGAATTTGTTTTCGACAGCAACCGCACGTTGGCGCTACCATTCAACCGATCTGCTTATCCAACGTTAACTTTCAAAAGTCAGCGCTGCCCCTCATCCGCCTGCCGGCACCTTCTCCTCCCATATAGTGACGGGAAAAGCCCGCACCCCACCCACCCTTTCTTAAGGTGTTTCGGATAGACCGAAACCTTGGAAAGAGGCGGAAAACGGAGAGTTCTGGGTGCGCTTTTCCGCGGCGACGACTGCCGGGCGGTTCCTGCCGCAGCGCTGGGCGCTGCGCATGCGGCCGTTGCTTGGCCGCATCGACGCCGTGCTGTCCACCGCCGACGAGCGCGGCGAAGCCGGGCGCATGTCGCTGATCGCCTTTTCCATCCGCATCGTCAGCGCCTTCATCGCCTTCGTCAGTCAGGTGCTGATGGCGCGCTGGATGGGCTCCTTCGAATACGGCATCTCGGTGCTGGTCTGGGTGACGATGGTCATCGTCGGCAATCTCGCCTGCCTCGGCTTCCACACCTCGGTCATCCGCTTCATCCCCGAATATCGCGAGCGCGGCATGCTGGCCGAGCTGCGCGGCATCGTGCAGGCGAGCCGCCTGTTCGTGCTCGTCGCCTCGACGCTCGTGGCCGGCCTCGGCGCGCTTGGCGTCTGGCTCGCCTCGGACTGGATCGAGAGCTACTACGTCATCCCCTTCATCCTCGGCGTCATCTGCTTGCCGATGATCGCGCTCGGCGATCTACTGCAGGGGCTGGCGCGCGCCAATTCCTGGGCGCTGCTGGCGCTGTCGCCCACCTATCTGGTGCGCCCGGTGCTGATCCTGGCATTCATGGCGCTGATGCTTGGCCTGCACTACGTGCCCGACGCCAAGACCGCGATCTTCGCCTCCATCGCCGCAACCTATGTCACCACGCTGGGTCAGTTGATGGCCGTCACCTCGCGCATGGAGAAAAAGATACCGGCCGGGCCGATGGCGGTGCATTTTAGCCAGTGGATCCTCGTCTCGCTGCCGATCTTCCTGGTCGAGGGCTTCTTCTTCCTGCTCACCAATGCCGACGTGCTGATGGTGGGCGCCTATCTCGATCCCAATGACGTCGCCGTCTATTTCGCCACGGTGAAGACGCTGGCGCTGGTGCATTTCGTTTATTTCGCGGTCAAGGCCGGCGTCGCACAGCGCTACGCCCAGTTCACCCATGGCGAGCCGCATCGGCTCGCCGCCTTCGCCCGCGAGACCGTCTCCTGGACCTTCTGGCCCTCGCTGCTGATGGCGCTGATGGTGCTGGCGCTGGGCGAGCCGATGCTGGTGCTGTTCGGTCCCGAATTCACCGCCGGCTACCCACTGCTCTTCCTGCTGGTGCTGGGCGTCGTGGCGCGCGCCGCTGTCGGCCCCTGCGAAAGCCTGCTCACCATGAGCGGCAACCAGAACATCTGCGCCGCCGTCTATGCCATGACGCTTGCGCTCAACATCGGCCTCAACGTGATCCTCATTCCGCTGTTCGGCCTCTGGGGCGCGGCAATCGCCACCAGCCTCGCCATGGTCTTCGAGGCCAGCGCGCTCTCCTTCACCGTCTGGCGCAAGCTCGGCATCGTGATGGCGATCTTCGTGCCCGCAAACAAGGAAGTCGCCTGATGGCCGCCGTCCCGTTGCTCGAGGAGACCAGCGGCGGCCCCGCCGGCGCCATGGTCTCCAACCTTGCCGGCCTGGCGCGCGAGGTCGACCCCGCCCATATCGAGCTCTTCGCCAGCAACAGGCCGGAGCGCAAGCTGGCCATCTACCCGGCCTCGGCCGGCTTCGACCTTGTCGAGGAGCTCGACTATCTCAGCGCCCGCACGATCGAGCCGAACGTCTTCTTCAACCCCCGCTTCCTGGCGCCGGCGATGCCGCGGCTGGAAGACCGCGAGGTGCGGCTGGCGGTCATCCGCGACGGCGACGAGTACCGCAATCGGCTTCGGCTTCTGGCGCCGTTCTCGGTCGAGCGGCCGGCGATCCCGCTCGGCGTCCCGGTGATGCGCACATGGTCGAGCCCGTTCGGCCCGCTCGGAACGCCGCTGGTCGACCGCGACGATCCGGTCGGCGTCATCGAGGATTTCTTCTCGATGCTATCGCGGCCGCATCTCAAGCTGCCCAAGGTCTTCGTGCTGCCCGATATGCGCCTCGACGGTCCGGTGGCGAGCCTGCTCACCTCGTTTGCCGACAGCCGCGGCCTGACCATGGTGACCACCGGCAAGGTCGAGCGGCCGGTGCTGGAAAGCGATGCCGACGGCGAGGACTACCTCAAGGCCTCGCTGCGCGCGCATCACTATCGCGAATTCCGCCGCCTGAAGCGGCGTCTCGCCGACCTCGGCAAGCTGGAGCACACCGTGGCGCGCGGGCCGGACGAGATCCGCCACGCCATCGAAAGCTTCCTGACGCTGGAAGCGGCCGGCTGGAAAGGCCGCGAGCGCACCGCGATGGCTATCGACCGCTACCGCGCCGCCTTCGCCCGCGAGGCCGTGCACAGGCTGGCCGAGCAGGACATGTGCCGCATCCACCTCTTGACGCTCGACGGCCGCACCATCGCCTGCCTGGTCGTCTTCGTCGAGGCCGGCGTCGCCTATACCTGGAAGACGGCCTATGACGAGACGCTCTCCGCCTATTCGCCGGGAACGCTTTTGATGATCGAGGTGACCAGGCAGCATCTCGACGACCCGAACATCGTCATGACCGATTCCTGCGCGGTTCCGGATCATCCGGTGATGAGCCGCCTGTGGAGCGAGCGCAAGCCGATGGGCACGCTGGTGATCGGGCTGACGCCGGACGCCGACCGGCTGGCGCGTCAGGCCGCCTCGCAACTGCATCTCTACCGCGAGACCCGCAACATGGCGCGCATCCTGCGCAACCGCATGCGGAGCCTGCTGAAAAGGCGCTAGATGGGCGGCGAGACACCGGCTATGGCTTGCGGCGGCCGGACCCGGCCTGCCTTCACCACAAAGCACTTCAAATGATCGATATGGTCCTGCGCTTCGCCCGCCTTTGTGCGCCGCTTGTCCTGCTCGCCGTGTTTCCGGCTCGAGCCGTGGCCGATACCTGCCCGGAGGATTGCAGCGATCCGCCGCCTCCCCCGGTCAACATCTACGGCCAGACCACTGCCGGCCATCTGAGCCCCGCCACGGCCGGCGCGCTGCCGCGCGTCTATGTGCCGAACCGCTCCTCCAACTCCGTCTCGGTGATCGACACCGTCACCTTGAAGGAGGTCGGCCGCTTCCCGGTCGGCAGCAAGCCGCAGCATGTCGTTCCGTCCTGGGATTTGAAGACGCTGTGGGTCGCCAACAACGGCACCGGCAGGAACGGCAGCCTGACGCCGATCGACCCGATGACGGCCAAGCCCGGCCAGCAGATTCCGGTCGACGACCCCTACAATCTGTATTTCATGCCGGACGGCAGCGCGGCAATCATCGTCGACGAGGCGATGGAGCAGCTCGATTTCCGTGACCCGCACACCATGGCGTTGAATTCGAGCCTGCCGACGCCGACCTGCCCCGGCATCAACCACGCCGACTTCTCTGCCGACGGCTCCTATGCGATCTTCACCTGCGAATATGGCGACGGCGGCCTGGCCAAGATCGACCTGAAGAACCAGAAGCTGCTCGGCCGCCTCGACTTCTCCAGGATGGGCATGCCGCAGGACATCCGCCTGTCGCCCGACGGCAAGGTCTTCTACGTCGCCGACATGATGAATGACGGCGTGTTCCTGGTCGACGGCGACAGTTTTCGGGAAATCGGCTTCATCCCAACCGGCATCGGCGCGCACGGCTTCGTCGTCAGCCGCGACGGCAAGCGGCTCTATGTCTCGAACCGGGGCTCGCACAAGATGGAGCAGGGCAAGGCCAGGGGCCCGGGCAGCGTCACGGTGATCGACTTCGCCACCCGCGCCGTGGTCGCGCAATGGCCGATCCCCGGCGGCGGCAGCCCCGACATGGGCAATGTCAGCGCCGACGGCAGGCAGCTATGGCTGTCGGGCCGCTTCGACAGCGAGGTTTATATGATCGACACCACCAGCGGTGCGGTGACGAAAATCCGCGTCGGCGCCGAGCCGCATGGCCTCACCGTGTGGCCGCAGCCGGGGCGCTACTCGCAGGGGCATACGGGGAATATGCGGTAGGGCATTCGGATGCGGCCTGCCATGCGAAGCTCATTGGGGCAAGGCCTGCCACCCGAAGCTTCGTAAAGGTGGCCTGCCACCCGAAGCTCGTAAAGCATGGGCTGCCACCCGAAGCTCGCAGAGCGAAGGGTGGTGCCCCTAACCGGGCTTGACGCAGTCGTAAACTCAAAAACTTAAGGGAAGTCGTCCCTAAGGCTTTAAACTGCGTCTCACCTCAACGGATAGCGATCGTCATACCTCAGATCAAGCCTTCGTGATCCACGACAGAGGTGCAGGGGTAGGGGTCTTCCGCGCGTGCCAGTTGTCCGATCACCAGCTCACATTTCTCTAACAAATATTTCCGACCGTTTCCTATGTTCCCGTGATGGCCCTCCGCTTTGAAGTCTCCGCGAACAGTGACGGAATTTACACAGTCTTCGATCTATCCCTTGCGAAGCCGGTGCAAGTGGAAGGCCGTTGTGCCCCTCGGTTGACCAACGAGTACGCAACTGGTCTCGCCGACCTCCTCAATGCAGAGGACATGAAGCGTAGGATCAAACTAGGGTACGTTGCCTGAGAGATGGTTTGACGTAACAGCATCGGTAACCTACGTTACTCCCTAATTTGGGGGTAACTCTCACGTGAACACAGACGAAATCGCGGACGAAAGTCCCTCTACTCCGGCTGCCAAAGTCACTCGGAAGCCAACGAAAAAAACAGCGCGCAAAAGTCGCCACGCAACAGCACAAGCCCCGACAAAGCCAGAAAAGAGGCCGCGCACGCAGCGACCCTTTCCCGCATCTTCTTTTGAAGAAGCCATCACATTTGCCCGCGATTTGTACCGAGTAGGAAGTGGCCAACCCGTTCGGCGGCTTACCTTGTTTAACGATCTCGGGAAGGCCCCCGATAGTGGGCCAAGCCGAATGCTCATCACAAACTCGAACCGTTACGGCCTCACAAGGGGCAGTTACGCTGCCGATCAGTTGGAACTGACTGAAGACGGGCTGAAGGCTGTTGATGAGCAGGTGCCGGCGCGGGAACGGCGGCGAGCCTGGGCCAAGCTGGCCATTCAGGACATTGATCCATTTCGCGCTGTCTACGAACGCTTCACGAATGCGAGGCTGCCGGCTCGCGCAGTGCTAATCGATGCCCTCAAAGAGACTGGAGTGTCGGCAGATGCCGCCGAAGAAGGCGTCGACACCCTTATAGTCAATCTGCGATTTGTTGGCCTGCTACAAACCCTATCCGGAGCAGATCGTATCGTGCCCATCGACCACATGCTCGATGAGCTACCCGCATCAACGATCTCCACATTGCCGTATGCGGCACCGGTCGAGCAGCGGGGGCTCGTTACGCAGGAGCATGCCGAGTTCGAGACGACATGTTTCTACGTGACGCCCATCGGTGAAGCCAGTTCAGAGCAGCGCCGTCACTCGGACTTGTTTCTTAGCACGTTCGTGGAGCCGGCTCTGCAGCCTTTCAATTTGAAAGTGGTGCGGGCCGACGCCATCGACAAGCCGGGCATGATCACGCGGCAGATCATCGAATACCTGCTTCGGTCTCGCCTAGTGGTGGCCGACCTCTCGTTTCACAATCCCAACGTCTTCTATGAATTAGCTCTCCGCCATGCGGCGCGGCTGCCGATTGTTCAGATCATACGCTCAAGCGACCGCATACCATTCGATGTTCACCAGATGCGGACCATCCCGATCGACAATACGGACATCTACTCCCTCGTGCCGAAGATCGAGACTTACCGCTCTGAAATAGGCGCGCAAGTCCGGAGCGCGTTGGCTGCTGATCGTGAAGTGGATACCCCCGTCTCGGTCTACTTTCCGAGTTTCCGGGTCTCGATCAACGGGGAGGTCAAGCCAGCGGGCTAATGGTCACCGCCCCTATCGACCTTTCCATAAACCTTCGTGGCAGCGACAAGGGTCTTGCCCAGCGGTACAACCAAGGCACCGCCGTTCTAAGATGCTCCTTGAGCGCCCCAGGCACCGGGCGACGGCATCGATAGGAAAGCGTCCCGCGCTTCTTGCCCTGTCACTCCTAAAAATACCTCATCGTCACGTTGACCATAAATCCCCTTTATCGGCGCCTTGTGCTGCGTCTCAGAGGACTTCTAAGACTCTGCTATTGTTGATTTCTGGCCGCAATAGGTCATTGGTGCCCCTAGCCGGGATCGAACCAGCACTCCTTGCGGAACTCGATTTTGAGTCGAGCGCGTCTACCAATTCCGCCATAGGGGCTCAGGCCGGGCGGCCTGGATGGGCGCGGACTATACGGTTGGACGGCCTTTCGTCAACTGGCCTGTTGCGGATTTACCGGCGCCGCTTCGGCCAAACAGCATCCGGCGGTCTTGTAAGGACTGCCGCCATTGTGCGCCGCAGGAAATCTTTCTAGAGAGGCGAATGTTTAAGGTGCCCGGTCGATAATGGCGGCTGCGGCGCTTTGGGTCCTTGTTTCGTACGTGCCGGTGGCCGAAAACCGCTGCGCCGTTTGGGGTGACATGCATTAGGTAGTTCCGGGAAAAGCGCAGCGGTTTTCCGTCCGGAATTGTGTCAATCGCATTAGGAGAGCCGATGCTTCGCGGACTTTACGACTGGACCCTGTCGCTGGCGGCCAGGAAATCGGCCGAATGGTGGCTGGCCTTCATCGCCTTCGTCGAAAGCTCGGTCTTCCTGGTGCCGGCCGACGTGCTGTTCCTGCCGATGGCGCTATCCAAGCCCGAACGCGCCTATCGTTATGCGCTGATCGCCACGGCCGCCTCCGTGCTGGGCGGCGTCGCCGGCTGGTTCATCGGCCACTATGCCTATGAGGCGGTCGCCAAGCCGGTGCTCGAATTCTACGGCAAATATGACGAGTTCGAGCAGTTGCGCACCTCGTCCGGCGTCGGTTTCATCATCCTGATGCTGGTCACCTCGGGCGCGGCCCATCTGCCGCCGATCAAGGTGGTGACGATCCTGTCGGGCGTCATCGGCGTCAATCTCCTGCTCTTCATCGGGCTCGCGATCGTGGCGCGCGGCGCGCGTTTCCTGCTGCTTGCCTGGCTGCTGCGCCGCTATGGCGAGGAGATCAGGGAGTTCATCGAAAAGCGCTTGGGATTGATTGTCGGCGCCGGCGCCGCTGCCCTGATTTTGCTCTATATCCTCGTCAGATACGCCCACGGATAGCGACGCAACAACGGATCCAATAGATGACCGCGACCATGAATGCCGACACCGGACGCCAGCGCATGCGCGCGGCGCTGTTTCTCGCCGTCGCCATGGCCGCGACGGTCGGCTCGGCGCTCGCCTTCCAATATATCGGCGGCTATATCCCCTGCCATCTCTGCCTGGAGCAGCGCACGCCCTACTATATCGGCGTGCCGCTGATGCTGCTGGCGGCGATCGCCTCGATGCTGCGCGCTCCCGCCTGGGTGACGCGCGGCCTGCTGGCGATCGGCGGCTTGCTGATGCTCTACGGCCTCTATCTCGGCGTCTATCATTCGGGCGTCGAATGGGCATGGTGGCAAGGTCCGGCCGACTGCACCGCCGGCGCCGGTCCGGTCGACACCGGCGGCAAGGGCGTGCTCGACGCGCTCGACAAATTCGTGCCGCCCTCCTGCGACAAGGCCGCGCTGCGCATCCTCGGCCTGTCGCTCGCCGGCTGGAACGCCATCGCCAGCCTCGTCCTCGCCGCCGTCGCCTTCCGCAGCGCGCTCGCGCGGGATTGAGCCAATTGATCGAGAAACGCGACGCAGAGTTCGAGCAAAAATTCGGCAGGCTGAGTCGGATGGCGCGGCTTTCGAGAACCGGAGCGGAGCGTACTTAAGTACGTGAGTACCGGAAGCGCAGAAAGCTGCGGCAGGCGACCAGCATGGCGAATTTGTGCCGAACTCTAAGGCTCCAGTTCGACATCCCAGTACAGATAATCCATCCAGCTTTCATGCAGATGGTTGGGCGGGAACAGGCGGCCGTTGTTGTGCAGGTCGTGCACGGTCGGCTGATAGGGTTTTTGCAACGGCCACATCTTGGCCTGGGCCGGCATCATGCCGCCCTTGCGAAGGTTGCAGGGCGAGCAGGCGGCGACGACATTCTCCCAGGTCGTCGCTCCGCCGCGATGGCGGGGGATGACATGGTCGAACGTCAGGTCCTCGGGCGTTCCACAATACTGGCACTGGAAGCGGTCGCGCAGGAACACGTTGAAGCGCGTGAAGGCGGGATGCCTGGACGGCTTAACATAGGCTTTCAGGCTGACCACGCTCGGCAGCTTCATCGAGAAGGTCGGCGAAGAGACGGCGTGCTCGTATTCGGCGACGATGTTCACCCGGTCGAGGAAGACAGCCTTGATGGCGTCCTGCCACGACCAGAGCGACAGGGGGTAATAGCTGAGCGGACGGTAGTCCGCGTTCAGCACCAGCGCGGGAAGCCCATCCGGAGATACGGCAACCGTCACGTCCTTCGCCTCCTTGCTTCTAGAACCGAACGGCGCGGATACTGTAAGCCCGACATGACAGGGATGTGAAGCGGATTGTCGTGCGTCGAAATCGCCAAAACCGCATGATTTTCAGGCTTTTTTGGCCATTTCGACAGTCGGCGCCGCATCCCTGCCCTTCAATTCCCGGTAATAAGCCCAAAAAAGCCGCGACGCGACACCCCGCCATGGGCTCCATGATTCGGCCAGCCGGATAAGCATTTTCTCCGGCGGGCGCGGGTCGATGCCGAGCGCATGGCCGACCGCCGTCTGCAAAGCGACGTCGCGCGCGGGAAACACATCCGGGTGGCCGGCGGCAAACAAAAGGTAGCATTCGGCCGTCCATGGGCCGATGCCGGGCACGGCCGTCATCGCCGCGATCGCCTCGCCGGCGTCCAGCGTGCACAGGTGATCGAGATCCAGCCCGCCGGCCACCGCTTCGGCGACGGCGAGCAGCCCGCGCTGCTTCGGTCGCGACAGCCCGGCCTCGCGAAAAACCTTTTCGCCGGCGGCAAGGATTGCCTGCGGCGTCAGCGGATCGACAAGCTTCACCAGCCGCCCGAAGATAGCGTCAGCACTCGCGCGGGAAACTTGCTGTGAAACGATAATGGAGGCGAGGCTTTCAAACCCTGGTTCCGACAGCCGCAGCGGCACTTCGCCCGCCCGGCCGCGCACGGTCGCCAGCCGCGGATCGATCCGGCAGAGCGCGTCGAGCCCTGTCGCAATGTCGTCCAGCGAGGCGATGCGTTGCACGTTGCTTGTTCCCAGGGCGCCCGCGAAATGGCAATTGATGGCTAACTAGCAACCGGCGGAAGCGCCTTTCAACCCGAATACCGCCCGAGATATGACACTCCTGACATTCCGCTTCGCGCCGAGCCCCAATGGCGAATTGCATCTCGGCCATGCCTACTCGGCGCTGCTCAACCAGCGCATGGCGGCGCAGGTCGGCGGGCGCCTGCTGCTGCGCATCGAGGATATCGATGTCACCCGCTGCACGCCCGAATTCGAAACCGGCATTTTTCGCGACCTCGAATGGCTGGGATTGCGTTGGGAGCAGCCGGTGCGTCGCCAGTCCGAGCATTTCGCCGAATACTGGGAGGTGCTTGACCGGTTGATCGCCGAGGAACTCGTCTATCCCGCTTTCATGAGTCGCGGCGAGATCCGCGCCTTCATCGCCGAGACCGGCGGCCGCGACTGGCCTCGCGATCCGGACGGCGTGCCGCTCTATCCGCCGCTCGACAAGCACTTGCCGGTGAAGGAACGCAAGCGGCGGATCGCGGACAACATGCCTTTCGCCTGGCGGCTCGACGTCGAGGCGGCAATGGCGCGCGTCACGGCCGGCTTGTCATGGGTGGAGTTCACCGACGAGACGATGTCGGCGACGCGAGCAATCGAAGCACAACCGCGGGCCTGGGGCGACGTCATCGTCGCCCGCCGCGACGTCCCGACCAGTTACCATCTCGCCGTTGTCGTCGACGACGCGCTGCAGGGTGTCAGCCATGTCGTGCGCGGCCAGGACCTCTATTCGGCGACCGGGGTGCAGCGCCTGCTGCAGCAACTGCTCGGCCTGCCGCAGCCGCGTTATTTCCACCACCGCCTGATCCTCGGTGCGGACGGCAGGAAACTGTCCAAGAGCTTCAAGGACACCGGCCTGGCCTCCCTCCGGGAGGCCGGCATGTCGCCGCAGGACGTCAGAAGATCGGTCGGTTTTTAGCTGGCTAGAGGCGCGCCATCCCGGCCTTGATCAGCGCCAGCACGCTGATGAAGACAAAGGCGCCGCCCAGCCCGCAGGCCACTGCCAGCTTGAGATCGCTCAGGCTGATGCCATGCTTGTTTGCGACCCCCACCGCGACGAAAAAGCCGAAGATGAACAGCAGCGTGTTGCCTGTCGGGCCGAAGCCGCTCTCCTTCATGATCGCGTCGAGCGCCGTGCCGAAGAAGAAGCCGAAGGCGGCGATGATCGCGAAGGCGAACAAGAGCCAGGTCGTGTCCAGATGCAAAGGCATGCCTCACCATGGCGCGGCGACGCGCCATGCCCCTGTTGGCACGGTTTGATGAATTCAACTTAGCTTATGGATCAACCGTTTCGTTTTGCTTGCGGGATTGAACGGCATTAGAGCAATTGGCGTCATCAACCGTTCATCCCGGCAGCCTCCCCCATGCAGAGCATCAAGCGGTTCATTCCCGCCTCCTTCGTCGTTCTGTGGGCGACCGGCTTCATTGGGGCGCGCTATGCCATGCCCTGGGCGGAACCTTTTACCTTCCTTGCCATCCGCTTCGTGATCGCGGCGGCCCTGTTCGCGGGGCTGACCGTTCTGCTTGGCTCGCGCAAGGCGACGCGCGAAGAGGCGCTGCACGCGACGGTGGCCGGCGTCCTCATGCATGGTGTCTATCTCGGCGCCGTCTTCTGGGCGATCCACAGGGGCATGCCGGCCGGCCTATCGGCCTTGATTGTCGGCCTGCAGCCGTTGATCACCGCCGTGCTCGCCGGAAAGTTCCTCGGCGAAGCGATCCTGCCGCGCCATTGGGCCGGCCTCGCCGTCGGCCTTCTCGGCGTCGTCATCGTGCTGTGGCCGAAGCTGGGCGCGCTGGGGGGCGGCGTCACGCCGGCGACACTGACGGCTTCGCTCGTCTCCGTGCTTGGCATGAGCGCCGGCACCATCTGGCAGAAGCGCTATGCCTCCGGCGGCGATCTGGTGTCGGCGACGATGTGGCAGTATGTCGGCGGCTCCGCCGTGATGATCCTGGGCTCGCTCGCCTTCGAGACCCGCGCCGTCACCGTCAATGGCGAATTGATCTTCGCCATGGCCTGGCTGGTCCTGGTGCTGTCGATCGGCGCCATATTTCTGTTGATGGTGATGATCAGGGACGGTGAGATGTCGAAGGTCGCCTCGCTGTTCTACCTGGTACCGGCCGTAACGGCGGTCATCGCCTGGCTGCTTTTCAACGAACAGCTCAATCTGCTGCAGATAGCCGGCATGGCGATCGCGACCCTTGGCGTAGCCCTGGCGACGGCGCGGCAGGCGAGAAAAAAGGAACTGGGGAATTGAAGAACTGGGGAACTGGGGAACTGGAGAATTGAAGAATTGAAGAAGAAGGGCGGAGCCAAGCGTCGGCGCCTTTTCCCCAGTTCTTCAATTCTTCAATTCTCCAATTCCTCAATTCCTCAATTCCTCAATTCCCCAGTTCTCCAGTTCCCCAGTTCCTCTTCTGGCCGGCATCGACTCAGCCGACGCGGGCGCGCGCTTCGAGATAACGGCTGATCGCGGCGTTGAGTTCGCCGCCGAGGATGAAGATCGCCGAGATGATGTAGAGGAAGACGACCGCGATCATGATCGAGGCGAGCCCGGCATAGGTCGTCACATAGGACGAGAAATGGTCGAGATAGGTGGCAAAGATCGTCGACCCGACCAGCCAGGCGACCAGCGTGAAGACGATGCCCGGTATGATCGAGACGAAGCGGCGCTTGCCGGCCGGCAGCCAGATATGCACCGAGAACAGCCCGATGACGATGACTGTCGAGGCGATCACGTAACGCCAGATGGTGATCGTTCCCATATAGGGCTTGATCCATTCCAGATGCGCTTCCGCCAGCCGCGCCAGCAGCGGCGCGAACACCAGAAGCACGCTGATGGCGAGGAAGCAGGCGGTGGCGATCAGGACGAAGATGATGCTCTGCACCCTGCGGTGGACGATGCCGCGCGTCTCGGTGACGCGATAGGCGCGGTTGAGCGAGGTGCGCAGCGCCTCGATGCCGTTCGAGGCAAAATAAGCCGCCAGCAGCACGCCATAGGTCAGAAGGTCGGTGCGACGTACGGTGAGCACGTTCAGCACCTCATGCGCGATCGGCTTGGCGATCTGCTCCGGCCATGTGTCGAAGACCAGATGCACGGCCGTGTCGGCGAAGGCGCGCGCGCCGAGGAAGCTGGCCAGCGTGGTGGCGAAGATCAGGAACGGAAACAGCGCCATCAGCGAGGTGATCGCCAGATGGCTGGCCATCGCCCAGCCGTCATCGGTATTGAAATGGCCAATCGCATCGTAGAGCACGCGCTTGAGGGCAACGATATTCCGCAGCAAGGACCCGCGCTCCGCTCGATTGTGTCGACGCCGCGAATATGGGAAGTGATTGCGGTAAATGGCAACCCCAGGTCTCACAACGCGCCCCGCGGCAGAAGAGTTGCGCACCGTCATCGTCACCGGCGCCTCCTCCGGTATCGGCGCCTACTGCGCGCGGGCGTTGAAGGCGGAAGGCTGGCGGGTCTTCGCCACGGCGCGCAGGCCGGCCGACATTGCGGCCCTCGAGGCCGACGGCCTGGAGGCCTTCTATCTCGACTATCGCGAGCCCGAATCCATCGCCGCCTTGGTCGATGCGGTGCTGGAGCGGACCGGCGGCACGCTTGGCGCGCTCTTCAACAACGGCGCCTACGCCCAGCCCGGCGCCGTCGAGGACCTGCCGGTCGCAGCACTTCGCGAGCAGTTCGAGGCCAATTTCTTCGGCTGGCACGATCTCACCCGGCGGGTCGTGCCGGTCATGCGCCGCCAGGGGCACGGCCGGCTCGTCCACTGCTCCTCGATCCTCGGACTGGCGCCGGTCCGCTTCCGCGGCGCTTATTCGGCCTCCAAGCACGCCATCGAAGGCCTGATGCTGTGCATGCGCCAGGAGCTCGAAGGCAGCGGCATCCATCTTTCCCTCATCGAACCGGGACCGGTGAGGTCGAAGATCGCCAGCAATGGCCTGCCCTGGTTCGTGAAGAATATCGACGTCGAGAATTCCGTCCACCGCGCCGATTATCAGGCGCAGCTCGCAAGGCTTCAGGCCGGCGGCAGCGTGTCGAAGCTGAAGCCGGGACCGGAGATCGTGCACAGGGCGTTGCGCCACGCGCTTCTGTCACAGCGCCCGCGCCCGCACTATGTGGTAACGGTACCGGCCAGGATCGGCGCGGCGCTGAAACGCATCCTGCCGGCCTCCCTGCTCTACCGCGTGCTCGCCAGGCGCGCCTGACCGAACCTGAACCGGAGCCAGCCAGATGCTCATCATCTTCAAGATTCTCGCCATCGTCGCGATGGCCGCCGTGGTGATCGTGCTGGTCCGCGGCCTGATCAACATGATGCGCGGCGGCTCCGGCTTCACCTCGAACAAGCTGATGCAGGCGCGCATCATGCTGCAGGCCGTGGCCTTGGCGCTGCTGTTACTGGTTGTCTATTTCACGCGCAAATAGAGGATCTCAGAGGGGACGGCGTGGTCAAGCTCAACAAGATCTACACCCGCACCGGCGACGACGGTACCACCGGGCTCGGCACCGGCGAGCGGCGGCTGAAATCCGACCTGCGCGTCGACGCCTATGGCACCGTCGACGAGGCCAATGCCTGCATCGGCATGGCCCGCGTCCACACCGGCGCCGAGCATCCGGCGATCGACGCCATGCTGTCGCGTATCCAGAACGACCTGTTCGACCTGGGCGCCGACCTCGCCGTGCCGGACGACGGCAGGCCGCTGGAACACGAGCCGCTGCGCATCGTCGCCGCCCAGACCGATCGCGTCGAGCAGGATATCGACGCGCTCAACAAGGAACTGCAGCCGCTGAAATCCTTCGTGCTGAACGGCGGCACGGCGGCCGCGGCCGCCCTCCATCTTGCCCGCACCGTGGCGCGCCGCGCCGAGCGCCTGATGGTGGCGCTGGCGCAGGATCCGGCCGAGCATGTCAACCCCGAGGCGCTCAAATACATCAACCGCGTCTCGGATTTCCTGTTCGTCGCCGCCCGCGCGGTCAATGACAATGGAAAGGCCGACGTGCTATGGGTTCCCGGCAAGAACCGCTGAATCCGGAGGCGGGAGGGTCCGATGTTCATCCCGCTTTACGACACCAACAGGCTGCGCCACATCCGGCTGCAATATGTGACGATCGGCCTGATCGTGGCGAACGTGCTGGTCTACCTGGCGACCACGCTCGGCGGTGAAAACTTCACCAATGCCGCGGTTCTCGGTCTCGGCTTCATCCCGTCGGTGGTTCACGACAAGGTCGAGCTCTCGCCCGAATTCGTCGTCATCCCCGAGAGCCTGAGCTATCTCACCTATTCCTTCCTGCATGCCGACATCTTCCATCTCGGCGGCAACATGCTGTTCCTCTGGGTGTTCGGCGACAATGTCGAGGATGCGCTCGGCCATATCCGCTATCTGATCTTCTACCTCGCCTGCGCCGTCGCCGGCGCCTTCTTCCAGGGGTTGGTGGCCTGGGATTCGCAGGTGCCGTTGATCGGCGCCTCGGGCGCCATCGCCGGCGTCGTCGCCGCTTATCTGATCCTCTACCCCCGGGTGAAGGTCTGGGTGCTGGCCTTTGCCCGCATTCCGCTGCGCATCCCGGCCTTCATTCCGCTGATCCTGTGGATCCTGTTCCAGGTCGTGATGTTTGCCGCGGGCGGCGAGGACCAGATCTCCTGGGCCTGCCATATCGGCGGCATCATCGCCGGATCGATCCTGGTGCTGGTGCTGCGCAGCCGCGGCGTGCCGCTGCTGGCCGGCGCCGACGGCGAGCCGGACCCGACGCCCAACATCCAGCAGCCGCCCGTTCCTGTCGAGCCGGCCGCGAGCGATCCGGCGCAGCCGGCGGCGCAATGGGGCCGTGGAGCAGCGGCGCCCCGGGACTGAACCGATTTGGGTGCGTCGTGGGATATTGACGCGCCGATTTGTCGCCACTACGGAAACGGCACAGTTGGGCGGATATTCCGTCCGTGATGTCGGCTTTCGACAACTCTGACAGGGCGCACGCTGCTATAGCGCCCCGACTATCTCAGGAGAGGTGACAGGAAAATGAAGATCCTTGTGCCCGTGAAGCGGGTTGTGGACGCCAACGTCAAGGTCCGGGTGAAGGCCGACGGACTGGGCGTCGAGCTTGCCAACGTCAAGATGGCGATGAACCCGTTCGACGAGATCGCGGTCGAGGAAGCCATCCGCATCAAGGAAGCCGGCAAGGCGGAAGAAATCATCGTCGTCTCGATCGGCCCGCAGCAGGCGCAGGAGACGCTGCGCACCGCGCTCGCCATGGGTGCCGACCGCGCCATTCTGGTCAAGACCGACGAGCAGACCGAGCCGCTGGGCGTCGCCAAGGTGCTGAAGGGCGTGGTCGAGGCGGAGGCGCCCGGCCTCGTCATCCTCGGCAAGCAGGCGATCGACGACGATTCGAACCAGACCGGCCAGATGCTGGCGGCACTGCTTGGTTGGTCGCAGGGCACCTTCGCGTCCAAGATCGTGCTCGAAGGCGATCAGGCCAAGGTGACGCGCGAGGTCGACGGCGGCCTGCAGACGGTGGAATTGAAGATGCCGGCGATCGTCACCGCCGACCTTCGCCTCAACCAGCCGCGCTATGCCTCGTTGCCCAACATCATGAAGGCCAAGAAGAAGCCGCTCGACGAGAAGAGCCCGGCCGACTACGGCGCCGACGTCAAGCCGCGCCTCAAGGTGATCAAGACCGAGGAGCCAGGCGGCCGCAAGGCGGGCGTCAAGGTCAAGAGCGTGGCCGAGCTGGTCGAGAAGCTGAAGAACGAAGCCGGCGTGCTTTAAAGCGATCGGAAAAGGACAAAGAAAATGGCAATTCTCCTCATCGCAGAACACGACAACGCAAGTCTTTCCGACCAGACCGCCAAGGCGCTGTCGGCCGCCCTCCAGATCGGCTCCGATGTCGACGTGCTGGTGGCCGGCAAGGGCGCCAAGGCAGCTGCCGATGCCGCTGCCAAGTTGAAAGGCGTGCGCAAGGTGCTGCTCGCCGAGGCCGACGAGCTTGCCGAGCGTCTCGCGGAACCGACGGCGGCGCTGGTCGTCTCGCTCGCCGGCTCCTATGACGCGATCGTCGCGCCCGCGACCTCGTCGGGCAAGAACATCGCGCCGCGCGTGGCGGCACTCCTCGACGTCGCCCAGGTGTCCGAGATCATCGAAGTTGTCTCGCCGGATACCTTCAAGCGGCCGATCTATGCCGGCAACGCCATCCAGACCGTGCAGGCGACCGACGCCAAGAAGGTCATCACGGTGCGCACCGCGTCCTTCGCGGCGGCGCCCGAAGGCGGCTCGGCCTCGGTCGAGACGGTCGGCGCCGCCGCCAATCCGGGCCTCTCCTCCTTCATCGAGAACAAGCTTTCCGAGAACGATCGTCCGGAGCTGACTTCGGCCAAGATCATCATCTCGGGCGGCCGCGCGCTCGGCTCGTCGGAGAAGTTCCAGGAAGTCATCCTGCCGGTCGCCGACAAGCTCGGCGCCGCGGTCGGCGCCTCGCGCGCCGCGGTCGACGCCGGCTACGCGCCGAACGACTGGCAGGTCGGCCAGACCGGCAAGGTGGTCGCGCCCGACCTCTACATCGCCGTCGGCATTTCCGGCGCCATCCAGCACCTGGCCGGCATGAAGGATTCCAAGGTGATCGTCGCCATCAACAAGGACGAGGAAGCCCCGATCTTCCAGGTCGCCGATTACGGCCTGGTCGGCGATCTCTTCGTCATCCTGCCGGAGCTGCAAAAGGCGCTTTGACGCCAGCGGTTCTGGCATATTAAAATCGGAAGGGTGGGGTAGACGAAGTCGCCCCGCCCTTTTAGTTTGCACTGCACAAAAAGCGGGCCATCAAGGCCTGAAGCCAATCCGGCGGTTTTGCGTCCGGATTGCAGGAAATGAACAACAGGAGCGTTTCCGCGCTTCAAGAAGCGGAAGATGCTCCGGACGGGATCGGGGTCATGAGCAAGATCGAGACGATCGGCATTGTCGGCGCGGGTCAGATGGGTGGCGGTATCGCCCATGTCTCGGCGCTGGGCGGCTACAAGGTCCTGATCCACGACGTGTCGCCCGACCGTATCGAGAAGGGCATCGCCACCATCAGCGGCAACATGGCGCGCCAGGTCGGTTCCGGCAAGCTCGAGGAGAAGGCGCGCAACGAAGCAATGGCGCGTATTTCCGCCGCCCCGACCATGGCCGATCTAGCGGCCGCCGATCTGGTGATCGAAGCGGCGACCGAGGACGAGACGGTCAAGCGCAAGATCTACGCGCAGCTTTGCCCGCAGCTCAACCCGGAAGCGATCCTGGCGACAAACACCTCGTCGATCTCGATCACCCGGCTTGCCGCGCAGACCGACCGGCCGGAACGCTTCATCGGCATTCATTTCATGAACCCGGTGCCGGTGATGAAGCTGGTCGAGCTGGTGCGCGGTATCGCCACGGAGGACCAGACCTTCGAGGCTGCCAAGAGCTATGTGAAGCACCTCGACAAGACGATCACCGTTTCCGAGGATTTCCCGGCCTTCATCGTCAACCGCATCCTTTTGCCGATGATCAACGAGGCGATCTACACGCTCTATGAGGGCGTCGGCACGGTCGACGCCATCGATACCGCCATGCGGCTCGGCGCCAACCACCCGATGGGACCGCTGCAGCTTGCCGACTTCATCGGCCTCGACACCTGCCTGTCGATCATGCAGGTGCTGCATGAGGGCCTGTCGGATTCGAAATACCGCCCCTGCCCGCTGCTGGTGAAATATGTCGAGGCCGGCTGGCTCGGCCGCAAGACCGGCCGCGGCTTCTACGACTATCGCGGCGACCATCCAGTGCCGACGCGCTGATCTTCCCCGGCTGAACCCTTTCGAAACGGCTCAGGACGCCGCGGCGAGCGGCGGAGGTGGCACGCCGACTTTCGAAATTTCGTCTTCGTCGGGCGCGGCGGAAACGCAGCCGCGCCCGGCCGCCTTGGCGGCATAGCAGGCGGCGTCGGCGCGGGCGATGATCTCGTCCACTTCGCCGCAACCGGCGCGGATCGGCGCAAGCCCGATGCTGGCGCCGATCGAATGCGGGCGCCCGTCCCAGCTGAAGTCGAGGTTGCCGATGGCGTCGATGATCGAGCGCGCCGCAATCGGCCCGTGCGCCGCGGCGCCCGATTTGAGGACGACGGCGAACTCGTCGCCGCCAAGCCGCGCAACGATGTCTTCCGGGCCAAGCACATTGCGCAGGGCGTCGGCCACGCGCTTGAGCAGCGCATCGCCCGCGGCATGGCCGCCGGTGTCGTTGACCGCCTTGAAGTGATCGAGATCGACGAACATGAACTGATGCTCGCCGCCATTGAGGCGGCATTGGTCGACCAGGTCCTCCATGATGCGGATGAAGCTCGAGCGATTGGCGAGCCCGGTCAGCGCGTCGTGGGCGGCGGCGTAGGCCAGCTGGCGCTGCAGGGCGCGCGCGTCGCTGAAATCCTGGAAGACGATGACGAGGCCGCAGAACTCGTGGCGGTCGTTCATGATCGGCGACACCACCTGGCGGATGCTGCAGCGCGTGTCGTCGCGCCGGACAAGGACAGCGCGCGTGTTCTGGTCGCAGTGCGGCCGCTCGCTCGTGGAAGGGCGCGAGAGCGCGATTTTCTGTCCGCTTTCCTCGTCGACCGCCCAGTAGACATGGCCGAGCTGCTTGCCCAGGGCCTCGCCGACTTCGACGCCGGTGAGTTTTTCCGCGACCGGGTTCATGAAGGTGATGCGGTTGGCGGCATCGGTGCAGATCACCGCGTCGCCGATCGACTGCAGCGTCACCCTGAGACGCTCTTTCTCGTCGGCCAGCATAGCCGCCGAAACCATCAGCCGCGCCTCGGCCTCCTTGCGTTCCGTGATATCGGTCAGGCTGCCGATTGCCCGGATCAGCCGGCCCCCGCCGTCGCGCTCGATCGCCTTGCCGCGGTCGAGAATCCAGACCCAGCGGCCGTCCTTGTGGCGCATCCGGAACTCGGCCTCGAAAAAGGGCGTCTCGCCGGCAAGATGCGCGCGATCCGCCTCGGCAACGCGTTCCTGGTCGTCGGGATGGATCATGGTCAGCCAGCGATCGGGGTCGCCGTCGAGCTCGCCATCGGCATAGCCCAGCATCTTCACCCAGGTTTCGGAATAGGTGGTGCCGCCCCTGCGCATGTCGAGGCTCCAGATACCCTGTCCGGCACTGGTGAGCGCGAAATTCCACCGGTCCTCCGCCTCGGCGATGCGCGCTTCGGCCTGCTTGCGCGCATCGATGTCCTCGATCTGCGACACCAGATAGAGCGGACGACCTGTCTCCTCTTCACGGATGACCGAGCCGGCGAGCTGCGCCCAGACCGGGGTGCCGTCCTTGCGCAGATACCGCTTCTCGAAATGGAAGGAGTGGATCTTGCCTTCCTTCAGGCTCGTCATCGTCTCGCGGCCGATCTGCAGGTCGTCGGGATGCGTGATCTGGAAGAAAGTCAGCGCCTCGATCTCCGCGCGGGTGTATCCGAGCATGTCGGCGAAGGCGGGGTTGGCCTGAACGATGCGGCCATCGAGGCCGACAATGGCGACGCCGATCGCCGAATCCTCCATGGCCCGGCGGAAGCGTTGCTCGCTCTCGGCAATCTGCCGGCGGTCGTCGATGATCTTGCGGATGAACAGCGCCGAGACAAACAGCGTGACGGCCGTGACGGCGACGGATATCTGCAGGCAGATCTTCAGCGCGTCCGTGCCGAGTTCCAGCGCCGGCAACAGGACCGATGCCGTCAAGGCAACGAGTCCGGCTGCCATCAAGACGGGCACGGCGCGCTTGCCGGCCCGCAGACCTTTCCAACTCAACCACGCCACAATGCGATCCCACCCAATGCGCGACTGCGCGTTGCCACAACCCTGGCGGATCGATTTTAAGGAATGGTTGCACGAGCGGCAGCGGCCGCTCCGATAACCGGCAAACAATTGCCGGTATGATTAAGGTACTGTTTCAAAACTGTACCGAAGGATCGGTGTGTAATCCTACCAGCGGACGAAAAACCGCCCGCCAAGCGCGCCGAGCGCGGTGAGGAAGGCGATCGCGACCGTATACCAGGTGGCGACGAAGAGCGGCGAATCGTCGAAGCAATGCGCGGCGTAGAAGGTAGCCGCGAGCCCGCCCGCGAGCAGGCCCGCCACCGCGCCCGCCAGCACCGGCCGCGTCGGCGCGCCATAGCGCAGCATGCCGAGGAAGATCGCCAGCGGGCCGATGCCGATCAGCGGAATGAAGCTCATGCAGATCATCATGTTCGAGCCGATAAGTCGCTTGCTCCAATCGGCCTCGGGCACGACGAAAAGCTCAAGAACCACCGCCAGCACCACCAGAAGCGGCGCGGCAATCATCCAGGCCATTGCGCGCCTGGTCGAGGCGCCCGGCATCGATAGCGCGCGGATCAGCGCGAAGGCGCTCACCGCGAGCGTCAGCGTGAACACAAATTTGGACATGAAGCGCATCGTGTGCATGGCCGGCATGATGTCGGGACGCGGCCCGATGGTCGCGAAGAAGACCGCCGCCGCGATCACCATGGCCACGCCGACCGCCAGCCACCAGGCTTTGCCCATCGGCATCGCCTCGTCGCGGGCATCGGCGTCGAGCGCCTTGATGAGATCCTCTGTCCTCATGTCGCTGTTCGTCCAAATCTTTTAGCGATCGCGGCCAGGCCGCGATGCAGCGAAACGCGCACCGCCGTCTCGCTGATGCCGAGCTTGGCCGCCGTCTCGCCGATCGACTGCCCGTCGACCGAGATCAAGGAGACGACGGAGCGTTGCGACGGCGGCAGGCCGTCTAGCGCCCGGTTGATGTCGCGCTCGCTCACCGTTTCCGCCTCGGGCTCGGCGAAGGTTTCGGCGATCTCGTCGATCTCGACCTCGATGCGCCGCCCGCGCCGGCGGAACGCGTCGATCAGCTTGAAACGGGCGATCGCATAGACCCAGGGCAGCACCGGCGCATCAGGCCGCCAGGTGTGGCGTTTTACATGAATGGCCAGCAAGGTTTCCTGCACGACATCCTCGGGATCGACCCCGCCTTGAACGATCTTGCGCCGGACAAAGCCGCGAACGAGGGCGGCGATCCCGTGCAGAAAGTCGGCATAAGCCCTTTCGTCTCCCGCGATCGCGGCCCTGAGCAGCCGGGAAAGCTCGGCCTCGTCCTTGCCGGTCACAAGAGTTCACCCCCAATGTTCGCGTCTCGGCCCTGGTTTGTTACGTGGCCGGCGAAATAATGTCCAAGCCAAACTGCCGCAAAATCACGAAAGTTTGCGGAACGGCGACCGATTGAAGCAGGGTCACAATGTTGACTATTACAATCATGTATTGATAGGTGCAGCCGTGCCCAAAACCCCTGTCTCGAATTGAGGACGATGCCCATGAAAATTGCCCTATCCACGCTCGCCGGCGCCGCGCTGGCGCTCGGCCTGACCGCAGGCTCCGCCATGGCCAAGGATCAAGGCATCGTCGTCTACAATGCCCAGCATGAAAGCCTCGCCAAGGAATGGGCAGCGGGCTTCACCAAGGAAACCGGCATCAAGGTCACGCTGCGCAACGGCGGCGACAGCGACTTCTCCAACCAGATCGTCGCCGAGGGAGCGGCCTCGCCGGCCGACGTGTTCCTGACCGAGAATTCGCCGGCAATGGCGCTGGTCGAGGCCGCCGGACTGTTCGCGCCGGTCGACGCCGATACGCTGGCGCAGGTGCCGCAGGAATACCAGCCGTCGACTGGCAAGTGGGTCGGCGTTGCCGCCCGCAGCACCGTCTTTGCCTATAACAAGGCCAAGCTGAAGGAAGACCAGTTGCCGAAGTCGCTGCTCGACCTTGCCGATCCGAGCTGGAAGGGCCGCTGGGCCGCTTCGCCGTCCGGCGCCGACTTCCAGGCCATTGTCAACGCCCTGCTTGAGCTCAAGGGCGAGGCCGCTACCGCCGACTGGCTGAAGGCGATGAAGGAGAATTTCACCGCCTACAAGGGCAACTCAACGGTGATGAAGGCGGTCAATGCCGGCGAGATCGATGGCGGCGTGATCTACCACTATTACTATTTTGGCGATCAGGCCAAGACCGGCGAGAACAGCGGGAATGTCGGCCTGCACTATTTCAAGAACCAGGATCCGGGCGCCTTCGTTTCGGTGTCGGGCGGCGGCGTGCTGGCTTCCAGCAAGCATCCGAAGGAAGCCCAGGCATTCCTGAAGTGGGTGACCGGCAAGGGCGGCCAGGATGTGCTGAAGACCGGAACGTCCTATGAATATGCGATCGGCAAGGATGTCCAGTCCAACCCTAAGCTGGTGCCGCTGACCGACCTGCAGGCGCCGAAAGTCGATCCGGCGACGCTGAATTCCAAGAAGGTCATCGACCTGATGACGCAAGCCGGCTTGCTTTAGTTCGCGTTCGTCCTAAAAGGGCAAACGACCGTGCTCCCGCGGGAATTTGCCTTCCGCGGGAGCGTTTTTGTTTGGAGATCGCTTCGTCGATGATAATCGACTGCGCTTCGACCCGCCTGAGTGTCACATCGCACCGCTTCCGCCGGCAGGCGGAGGCGACCCAGCGGCCTGCCTGATGCAACCGGCGATCGACATGACGCCGGCAAGGCTGCCGGCGACCGGGATGAAGAAGCGCCGGTCCGTGTCGTGGATCACGCTCGCCGCAGCCCTTGTCTCGCTCACCGCGCTGCTGCCGCTCGCCTTCATCGTCTGGGTCGCGATCCAGACCGGCAGGGGCACCGTGGTGGCGCTGATCTTCCGCCCGCGCGTCGGCGAATTGCTGGTCAACACCATGCTCCTTGTCGCAATCGCCGTGCCGATTGCCATCGTGCTGTCGGTGGCACTGGCCTGGCTGACCGAGCGCAGCGACCTGCCCGGCAACCGCTGGTGGTCGTGGCTTTCGGTCGCGCCGCTCGCCATCCCCGCTTTCGTGCACTCCTATGCCTGGATCAGCTTCGTCCCGGGCCTGCACGGGCTGTGGGCCGGCGTGCTGGTCTCCGTCATCGCTTATTTCCCATTCCTTTACCTGCCGATCGCCGCCGCGCTGCGCCGCCTCGACCCGGCGCTGGAGGATGCGGCCGCAGCGCTCGGTCTTGGCCCGTGGCGGGTCTTCGCGCGCGTCGTGCTGCCGCAGCTGAGGCTCGCCATCTGCGGCGGCTCGCTGCTGGTCGGCCTGCATCTCTTGGCCGAATACGGCCTCTATGTCTTCATACGTTTCGACACCTTCACCACCGCGATCGTCGACCAGTTCCAGTCGACCTTCAACGGTCCGGCCGCCAACATGCTGGCCGCCGTGCTGGTGGTCTGCTGTCTCTTCCTGCTCGCCCTCGAGGTGATGATCCGCGGCGAGGAGCGCTATGCCCGCGTCGGTTCCGGCGCCGCGCGCAAGCAGCAGCGTGCTCGCCTCGGCCGCGCCGCCCTGCCCTGCCTGCTTTTGCCGGCCGGCGTCGCGTTGCTGTCGCTCGGCGTGCCCTTTGTCACGGTCAGCCGCTGGCTGCTCGCCGGCGGCACGGAAGTCTGGCGCTGGGACGAGATCGGCCTGGCGCTCGGCCAGACCCTGTTCCTCGCCATCGCTGGCGCGGTGCTTGCAACGGTTGCCGCCATGCCCATGGCCTGGATTTCGATCCGCGCGCCGGGGCCGCTGCAGCGCCTGCTCGAGAGCTGCAACTATATCGTCGGCGCGTTGCCGGGCGTGGTCATCGCGCTGGCACTGGTGACCATCACCGTGCGCGTCGCGCTGCCGCTCTACCAGACGCTGTTCACCATCCTGTTCGGTTACGCGCTGATGTTCCTGCCGCGCGCGCTGATAAGCCTGCGTGCCTCGATCGCGCAGGCGCCGGTGGAGCTGGAGCGCGCGGCCTCCAGCCTCGGCCGTCCGCCGGTCAATGCGCTGTGGTCGACGACCATCCGCCTTTCGGCGCCGGGCGCCGCGGCCGGCATGGCGATGGTGGCGCTCGGCATCACCAACGAGCTCACCGCCACCCAGATGCTGGCGCCCAACGGCACCCGCACGCTGGCGATGGCGTTCTGGTCCTATAGCGGCGAGATCGACTACGCCTCCGCCGCCCCTTACGCGCTGATCATGGTGGCGATGTCGTTGCCGATGACCTGGTGGCTCTACATCCAGTCGAAGCGGATGGCCGGACGATGAGCTTTCTCGAACTCAGCGGCGTCGCGAAAAGCTACGGCCCGGTGACGGCGCTCGCCGGCGTCGACCTGAAAGTCGAAAGCGGCAGCCGCACCGCGATCGTCGGGCCGTCCGGCTGCGGCAAGACCACCTTGCTCAGGCTGATCGCCGGCTTCGAGGCGCCGGACCGCGGCCGCATCGCGCTCGACGGCAAGGTGCTCGCCAATGGCGGCGCGGCCGTGCCGGCGCATCGCCGCGGCATCGGCGTGGTGGCCCAGGACGGTGCCCTGTTCCCGCATCTCACCATCGCCGACAATATCGGCTTCGGCATCCCGCGGAATGCCGACAAGCGAACCGAGCATATTGTCGAGCTCGCCTACATCGTCGGGCTGGACAAGGCGATCCTGAAGCGCCGGCCGCACGAGCTTTCCGGTGGCCAGCAGCAGCGCGTGGCGCTTGCCCGCGCCATGGCGATGAAGCCCAGGCTGATGCTGCTCGACGAACCATTTTCGGCGCTCGACACCGGGCTTCGCGCTTCGATGCGCAAGGCGGTGGCCGAGCTTCTGGAAGAGGCGGGCATCACCACCATACTGGTCACGCACGACCAGGCCGAGGCGCTGTCCTTCGCCAGCCAGGTGGCGGTGATGCGCGAAGGGCTGTTCTCGCAAGTCGGCACGCCGCGCGAGCTCTATTTCCAACCCAGGGACAGGATGGTCGCCGAGTTCCTCGGCGACGCCATCATCGTGCCGGCCAGGATCGCGGACGGCTTCGCCGTATCGCGGCTCGGCCGCGTCGCCGTCGACACGAAGGGACGGCGCGATGTCGCCCGCATCATGCTGCGGCCCGAGCAGATCCTGCTCAAACGGACCTCGCGCGAAGGCATGTCGGGCACACCCGACATGCTGTTCGGCGAAGTGACGGACTGCGAGTTCGCGGGCTCGGTCTGCACCGTCGCGGTGCGGCTGCTCAACAGCCCCGACCCGCCCGATGCGGCCGCCATCGGCAACACGCCGCTGATCCTGCGCAGGACAGGCATGGACGCGCCGGAGATCGGTGAGATCGTGCGCTTGACCGTCACCGGCAAGGCGCATGTCTTTGCTTGATCCCCACCTTGAGAATAATGCAATTCTGCATTATTCTTGAGCTAGGAGGCCATTATGACGACACTGACGGTTACTGCGCGGGGTCAGGTCACGTTCCGGAAGGACGTGCTCAAGCATCTCGGCATCCAGCCCGGCGACAAGATCAGGCTTGATCTTCTACCCGGCGGGCGGGCGGAGCTGAAAGCCGACCAGGGCAAGGGCTCCTGGCAAGAGCTGAGCGGGATGCTCAAGGCCAAGACGAACGGCGCACGGCTTTCGATCGATGAGATCAACGATGCGATCGCCGACGCCGGCGCTTCGAGCGGGATGCGCGGAATCGAGCGCAAGTGAAGATCGGCCTCGACACCAACGTGCTGTTGCGCCTTGTCGTCGGGGACGACGAAGCGCAGCAACGGACCGCAGCCGAGACCCTGGAAGCAGCCGAGCTGGTCGCGATCAGCGTTCAAGCGCTCTGTGAATTTGTTTGGGTGCTGGACAGAAGTTACCGGGTCGCGCGGCCCGACATATCCGCCTCGATCCGCCGCACCCTCGATATGCGCAACGTCGTAGCCAACCGACCAACGATCGAAGCGGGCCTGGCCGTGCTCGACGCCGGTGGCGATTTCGCGGATGGCGTGATCGCGTTCGACGGCCAGTGGCTCGGCGGCGAAACTTTCGTGTCCTTCGACAAGAGAGCGGCAAAGCTCGTCGAAGGGTTGGGAACGCCCACGCTGTTGCTCGGGTGATTTCTACCGCACGCGCTGCCCGGTCGCCGGCGACCAAAGCGGCCATTGCTCCAGGAAATCAACGCTGTGGATGACCACGCGCTGCCCATCGATCAGGATGATCGAATAGGCGGGCGGCGCCTGCTCGACCACTTCGTCGCCGACCAGGTCGAGCATGAAGCGGGCATGCAGGCCGCGCTGCACCGAAAACGGAATGCCGGCGACGGTGCCGGCGATGTCGCGATGGACATGGCCGAAGAAGATGTAGCGGACATTGCCATGGCGGGTCAGCACGTCGATGAGCCGCTGCGGCTGTTCGAGGCCGAGCGGGTCGAGCAGCGTGAGCCCGAGCTCAACCGGTGGATGATGCAGGAAAATATAGGCGGCCTTGCCCGCCGCCTCGCCAAGCCGTGCGTCGAGCCATGCAAGCCGGTTGTCGCACAACTCGCCGGTGACGCGGCCTTCCGCCAGGCTGTCGACAAAAACGAGGCGCCCTTCCGGCGTGTCGAGCACCGACTGCACGAAACCGTTGCCGTCCGTCCCGTTATCCGGAAAGGCGGCGATCAGATTGGCGCGCCGGTCATGGTTTCCAGGCAGCAGCTGGTAAGGCACAGTGAGCCGGCTCAGCGCCGATTTCAAATCGGCATAGCTCTCGGCCTCGCCGTCGTCGGCCAGATCGCCGGTGAAGATGCAGAGCGCCGCATCGCCATGCCGCGCATTGATATGATCTATGCATCGATCGAGCCGCTCATTCAGATCCGCGCCGTAGCGCATCTGGCGCCGACGATCGAGATGGATGTCGGTGACCTGGATGATCTTCATTCCGTGAACCCTCAGATAATTTGCAAAGTCAGCCTTGCAAGGCCCGCCTTACAGCACCGGTTCCGGCACCGAAGCCTTGAAAACGTCGAGCCTGGCGCCCGTCTCCGAGGAGAAGAAGTGCAGGTCCGCTTCGGCGAACTGCAGGCCGACCGTGCTGCCCGGTTCGGGGTGGACGGTCTCGGACGTCACGATGGAGAACGGCGCGCCGTCGAGATCGACATAGACGACGCGGCCGGCGCCCAATTCCTCGACGAGGTCGACGGTCGCCGCGAGCGCTCCGGGCGTGCCCGGCGCCACCATGCGCACCGCCTCCGGCCGGACGCCGACAGCGACTTTCGCGCCGACCGGCAGGCCCGTGCGCGACACGTTGAGCTTGCGGCTGCCGCCGAGCAATGACAGCCCGTCGAGCGTGACGGTGCCTTCGAGCATGTTCATCGCCGGCGCGCCGACGAAGGTGGCCACGAAGCGGCTCGCCGGCCGGCTGTAGACTTCCGCCGGTGTGCCCACCTGCTCGACGCGGCCGCCATTCATCACCACCAGCCGGTCGGCCAGCGTCATCGCCTCGACCTGGTCGTGCGTGACGAAGACGGAAGTGGCGCTGAGGCGCCGGTGCAGCTTGCGGATTTCGGAGCGCATCTGCACCCGCAGCTTGGCGTCGAGGTTTGAGAGCGGCTCGTCGAAGAGGAACACCTTCGGCTCGCGGATCATGGCGCGGCCCATGGCGACGCGCTGGCGCTGGCCGCCGGAGAGCGCCATCGGCTTGCGGTCGAGCAGGTGCTCCAGCTCCAGGACGCGCGCCACCGCCTGGACGCGCTGGGCGCGTTCGGCCGACGGAACGCCGGCCACCTTCAGCGAATAGCCGATGTTCTGGGCCACGCTCATATGCGGGTAGAGCGCGTAGTTCTGGAACACCATGGCGCAGCCGCGCTCGCGCGGCTCGAGCTTGTTGACCACCGTGCCGTCGATCGCGATCGTGCCATCGGAAATCTCTTCCAGCCCGGCGATCATTCTGAGCAGCGTGGACTTGCCGCAACCGGAGGGTCCGAGGATGACGACGAATTCGCCCGACGCGAAGTCGAGGTCGACGCCATGCACGACCTGCGTCTTGGCGTAGTTCTTCTTGACGCCGCGAATGGTGATGGAGGCCATTTTCCGTCTCCTTATTTTTCGGTGGCGATCAGGCCGCGCACGAACCAGCGCTGCATCAGCACCACGACGATCAGCGGCGGCAGCATGACGATCAGAGTGCCGGCCATGGCGATATGCCATTCCGGCGCGCCGCCGACATTGGGTATCAGCTGCTTCAGCTCTGTCACCGCCATCGCATGCGACTGGTCGGTGGTGATAAGCAACGGCCACAGATACTGGTTCCAGGCCCACAGGAACATGATGGTGCCGAGCGCCGCCATGTTGTTGCGCGACAGCGGCAGCAGGATATCGACGAAGAAGCGCAGCGCGCCGGCTCCGTCCATGCGCGCCGCCTCGGTCAATTCGTCCGGCACGGTCAGGAAGAACTGGCGGTAGAGGAAGGTGCCGGTGGCGGTGGCGACCAGCGGCAGGATCAGGCCGCTATAGGAATTGAGCAATCCCAGGCTGAGCGAAACCTGCACGCCCGAGACCCTCTCGATGAGCCAGGAAAGGCCGGTCAGGTCCATGATCGCCTGATAGGGCTCGAGCACGTTGGCGACCACCGCGTAGGTCGGCACGATGCGCACCTCGAGCGGCAGCATCAGTGTGATGAAGATCAGCCAGAACATCAGCATGCGGCCGGGATAGCGGAAGTAGACGATCGAGAAGGCGGTCAGCGCCGAGATGATGACTTTGCCGGCGGCGACGCCGAACGCCATGATGAAGGAGTTGAGCAGCTTCGGGCCGAGATCGGCGGTGGTCCAGGCCGTCTTGATGTTGACCCAGAAGTCGCTGCCCGGCAGCAGCGACATCGGCACGTCGTTGACGTCCTTCAGATTGTGCGAGGCGGCGATCGCTACGATCACGAACGGCGCCACGCAGAATACGAAGCCGACGAACAGGATCAGATGCGTGAAGAAATTGAGGATCGGGGTGCGCTCGACCATGGCCCGCCTCAACGATAATGCACGCGCCGCTCGATGAAGCGGAACTGGACGATGGTGAGCGCGATGATGAGCAGCATCAGTATGATGCTCTGCGCGGCGGCGCCTGAATAATCCAAACCTTTGAAGCCGTCGGAATAGATCTTGTAGACCATCAGATTGGTGGCGTTGGCCGGTCCGCCTGCGGTCATGATGTCGACGATGCCGAAGGAATCCTGGAAGCTCTCGGTGATGTTGATGACCAGCAGGAAGAAGATGGTCGGCGTGATCAGCGGGAACTGGATATCCCAGAAGCGCCTGATGACGCCGGAGCCATCCATCGCCGCCGCCTCGATCAGCGAGCGCGGAATTGCCTGGAAGGCGGCGAGGAAGAAAATGAAATTGTAGCCGACATACTTCCACGAGAAGGCGATGATGATGGAGGCCATGGCGTCGGTGCCGTCAAGGCCAGGGTCCCAGAAGCCGGGCCAGACCTGGTTGACTACGGCCATGAAGCCGGCTTCCGGTGCCAGGATGAAGCGAAACGCCAGCGCCAGCGCCGGTGCCGCGATGCCGTAGGGCCAGATCAGCACCACGCGATAAAGCCATGAGCCGGCAAGTTGGCGGTCGGTCAAGGCGGCGAGAACCAGCGCGATTGTCATCGCAAGTCCCGTGCTGATGCCGGCGAAGATCATGCTGGCGGTGATCGAGTCCCAGTAGCTGGCGTTGGACAGGATCGAGCGGAAATTGTCGAGCCCGACCCAGATATTGCCGCCGCCCCAGGGCTGCTGCAGCGTCAGCGACCAGTACACGGCCTGCCCGGCTGGCCAGTAGAAGAAGGTGAAGATCAGAATAAGCTGCGGCACCGCGAACAGGATGCCGATCGTCCATTTGCTGAAAGTGACGCGTTTTTCCATCGATCCGCCGATGTCGTTGAACCGCCAACCCGCTCGCGCGGCACAAGACTAAGGCATGTCTCCCGAAAGTGGGAACCGGTTTCGCGACAAAGACGTGCCCAACTCAAAAACCCCTATGAAATGGCCGCCCGTCGATGCTCGGCGGGCGGCCGTTCCAATATCCGGGATCAGGGCAGGGTCTTACCCGGATAGGTCTGCTGGAAGCGCTCGAGGATCGCGTCGCCATTCTTGACCAGCGCGTCGAGGCCTTCCTGCACGCTGACCTTGTTGGCGAAGATCGCCTGCATCTGCGTGCCGAATTCGGCGCGGATCTGGGTGAAGTTGCCGAGGCGGATGCCGCGGGTGATCTCGGTCGGCTCCGACGCGGTCAGGCTGGCGATCGCCACTTCGCGGCCCTTATAGGGCGCCTTGTCGTAAAAGCCGTCGGACTTCATGAAATCGAAGCCCGACTTCGTCACCGGAATGTAGCCGGTGTTGGTCGACCAGAACAAAGCGGTCTTGGGGTCGTGGATGAAGTTGAGGAACGCGGCCGCGCCCTTGTATTCCGCGTCCGACTTGCCCGACAGCACCCACAGCGAAGCGCCGCCGACCAGCGAGTTCTTGCGCTCGGTGCCGGCATAGACCGGCAGCTCGGCCACGTCCCATTTCATGCCTTCCTTCTGGGTGCGGCCGACCGTGCCGTGATCGCCGACCGAGGTCAGGATGAGCTGGCAGGTGCCGGTGGCGAAGGCCTGAACCATGTCCTGGCCGAGGTCCTTGGACTTGATCTTGACCAGGCCGGCGTCATACCACTTCTTGAGATCGGTGACGTATTGGACGAACTTGGTCTTGTTGACTTCGAGACGAGCGTCGAGACCGTCATAGCCATTGTTCTTGGTCGCGATCGGCTGGTTGTGCAGCGCTGAGAACTGCTCCATCAGCTGCCAGCTTTCGTTGGCCGAGATGTTGATCGCCATCGGGCAATCATAGCCGGCGTCCTTCAGCGCCTTGAGGTCGGCGGCGACGTCTTCCCAGGTCTTCGGCGCCTCGGTCTTGCCGATCTTGGCGAAGGCGTCCTTGTTCCAGTACATCAGCGCCGTCGACGAGTTGAACGGGAACGACAGCATCTCGCCCTTCGACGTCGCGTAGTAGCGGGCGATGCCCGGGAAATAGTCGCTGTAATCGATCTTGTAGCCGTTCTCTTCCATCAGCTTGTCGGCGGGCTTGTAGGCGCCCGACAGCATCATGGTGGCGGTGCCGACGTCATAGACCTGGACGACGGTGGGCTGCTTGCCGGCGCGGAAAGCGGCGATCGTGTTCTGCAGCGTGGCGTCGTAATTGCCCTGGCTGGTGCAGACGACCTGGTAGTCCTTCTGGGAATCGTTGAAGTTCTTGCACAGCGTGTCGACGACGCGGGCGAGGTCGCCCGAAAGACCGAACCAGAAGTCGAATTTGACCGGCTCGGCAAAGGCAGGAATCGCAAGCGCGGTGCTGAGCGCGCCGGCGGCAAGGGCGGCAAAGCCCCGCTTGATGATCGTCATGGTTTTTCCCTCTTGAGTGGCAGTGTGACAAGGTTTTTGCGCAAGTCCTTGCCCGCTCTCATAGAGAAGGTATGTGACAGTTCTGTTGTGGGCCCGAAGCCCTGTGGACAGCCAGTCTCTCCTCCCCCGGCAGCGGTTGCGCCGGCATGAAAACGTCACATCGGCGCTCTAGGAAGCTAGGGCGCTGCGAAGCGTCGAAAAGACCTCCGTGATTAACCGGCTAACTGGATGAGAAGAGACATGCTGGTCCCGCAGCTCACGCACGTGCCCGTCGCCGCCCGCAACGCGATGCGGGACGGACCGCGCGACAGCGCTACTCATCTGCGCCACGCGGCCGCCGTTCGCGCCCTCGGCGAGATCGAGATCGGCGGCCGGGCGTCACGCGAGAGCACCGGCGAGAGCCTGACCGTCATGGCCTGGAACGTCGAGCGGCTGCGCCATGTCGATGCCATCGCCGCAACGATCGCCGGCCGGGCGCCACACGTCGTGCTGCTTTCGGAAGTTGACAAGGGCATGGCGCGCTCCGGCAACGGCCATCTTTTGAGCCGGCTTGCCGATCGTCTAGGCCATTCCTACGCCTATGGCGTCGAATTCCTCGAACTCGGCGCCGGCAATGAGACCGAGCAGGCGGCAAATGGCGGCGCCGAGAACATCGAGGGCTTCCACGGCAACGCCATAACCAGTGCCGTTCCGCTGCTGCGGCCCTTTCTCATTCGCCTGGACGCCGCTGGCGCCTGGTTCCTGCCGGAGCACGGCCAACCGCGCATCGGCGGCCGCATGGCGCTCGGCGGCCAGGTGATGGTCGGCGACCATCGGGTCACCGTCGTCTCGGTGCATCTCGAGAACCGTACGACCCCTGCCGGCCGCGCCGACCAGACGCGGCATCTGCTCGACGCCATCGACAGATATGACGCGGAAGCGCCGGTGCTGATCGGCGGCGATTTCAACACGCTGACCGCCACCTATGAAGAGCGTCACGCCGATCCGGCCGCATGGCAGGCGCACATCGACGCCGAACCGGACCGGCTGATGTGCCCCGACCGCCACGAGCCCCTCTTCGCCATCATGGCCGGGCGTGGCTACGATTGGCGCGACGCCAACACGCTGGACAAGCCGACGCAGCGGCGCCCGGCGGGCGACGCCACGCCCACCGGACATATCGACTGGTTCTTCACCCGCGGCCTCGCGGCAAGCGCATCGGCGACACTGCCGGCGGTGTTGCCGGACGGCAGCCCGAGCGCCGACCACGAGGCGCTGGTGGTTACGGTGCGGGTAAGATAGCGGTCACGATCCGGGTTCGAGCGCCGCTTCCACCAGCCGCTTGGCATCAGGGCTCGACCATTCGGCCGGGCCGTTCATATGCGCGATCAGGCAGCCTTCGCCGTCGATCAGCATGGTCACGGGAAGCCCGAGCGCCAGCCCGCGCGTCTTCGCCTCATTGAACAGGGCGATCGTCGGGTCCCGGTAAAAGCCGAGCGTCTCGACGCCGATCTCCTTGAGGAACTTCTTCGGCTTCGCGTCGTCGCCGGTATCGACATTGACCGCGATCACCTCGAATTCCTTGCTGCCCTTCTCCTTCTGCAGCGCATCGAGCGCCGGCATCTCGGCGCGGCACGGCGCGCACCATGTGGCCCACAGATTGAGCAGCACGGTCTTGCCGGCATGGTCGGCGATTGTCATTGGCTTGCCGTCGGGGCCGTTGAAGGCCAAGCTCTTCAGCGACTGCGGCGGATCGGCCGGCTGCAGCGCCGCGACCTGGCCGACGGCCTTGGCGGCGACCTGCTTGGCCCGTCCGGCCTTGGCCTCGCAGGCGGCATCGTCCTTGCCGGCGGCCGCGACGGCCTTCTCGGGAGCGTTGTTGCCAGAACCGCTCTCGCTGACATATACCGCGACCGCGCCGGCCAGCACGCCCGCCACCAAAGCGGCGAGGATGAGGCGCGTAGCCGGAAAAAAGAATCTCTTGCCGTCTGCCATTTTCAAACTG
This sequence comes from Mesorhizobium sp. B2-9-1, assembly GCF_006439455.1. Lineage (NCBI taxonomy): Bacteria > Pseudomonadati > Pseudomonadota > Alphaproteobacteria > Hyphomicrobiales > Phyllobacteriaceae > Mesorhizobium > Mesorhizobium sp. B2-9-1. The sequence continues at coordinate 74,231 of NZ_VFTP01000006.1, forward strand.
CTCCGGAGCACGGGTTATAGCGATGAGCGACAAGAAGGCCAGCAACCAGATGTGGGGCGGACGTTTTGCCTCGGGTCCGGCCGCGATCATGGAAGCGATCAACGCGTCGATCGGCTTCGACCGCAAGCTCTATGCGCAGGACATAAGCGGATCGATCGCCCATAGCGAGATGTTGGCTGAAACGGGCATTATTTCGGCCGCCGATCAAGAAAAAATCGCTCACGGGCTGAACACTATTCTGAAAGAGATCGAGGCCGGCACGTTCGAATTCTCGACCAAGCTCGAAGACATCCACATGAATGTCGAGGCCCGCCTTGCCGACCTGATCGGCCCGGCGGCGGGACGCCTGCACACCGCCCGCTCGCGCAACGACCAGGTGGCGGTCGATCTCCGGCTTTGGGTCAAGCAGGAATGCCAGCGTATCGCTCGGGCGCTGAAGGACCTGATCGCCGCGTTCCTGGAACGCGCCGAGGAGCATGCGGCGACCGTCATGCCCGGCTTTACCCATATGCAGGCGGCGCAGCCGGTGACCTTTGGGCATCACCTGATGGCCTATATCGAGATGTTCGGCCGCGACCTCTCGCGCGTCCGCGACGCCATCGAGCGCATGGATGAAAGCCCGCTGGGCGCCGCGGCCCTTGCCGGCACGAGCTTCGGCATCGACCGACACATGACGGCGAAGGCGTTGGGTTTCCGCGAGCCGACGCGCAATTCCCTCGACAGCGTCTCGGACCGCGATTTCGCGCTCGAGTTCCTGAGCCTTGCCGCGATCTGCGCGACGCACCTCTCCAGGCTCGCCGAGGAGATCATTATCTGGTCGACGCCGCAATTCGGCTTCATCCGCCTGTCGGATTCCTTCTCCACCGGCTCCTCGATCATGCCGCAGAAGAAGAACCCGGACGCTGCCGAGCTGGTGCGCGGCAAGACCGGCCGCGTCAACGGCCATCTCGTCGGCCTGCTGACCGTGATGAAGGGCATGCCGCTGACCTACGGCAAGGACATGCAGGAAGACAAGGAAGCGGTCTTCGACGCCGCCGAGACACTCGACCTGATGCTGGCGGCGACCGCCGGCATGGTGCGCGACATGACCGTCAACGCCGCCGCCATGAAGAAGGCGGCAGGCGCCGGTCACGCCACCGCGACCGATCTTGCCGACTGGCTGGTGCGCAATCTGGGCCTCCCCTTCCGCGAAGCCCACCATGTCACCGGCCGCGCCGTGGCGCTGGCCGAGGAGAAGAAGCTCGGGCTGGAAAAGCTCTCGCTGGACGACCTGCGCTCGATCCATTCGGGCATCACCGACGACATCTTCTCGGTGCTTGCCGTGCAGAATTCGGTCAAGAGCCGCACGAGCTTCGGCGGCACCGCGCCGTCGGAAGTGCGAAAGCAGATCCGCTACTGGAAAAAGCGGCTTGCCAAGCCTTAATGCATGTCGCCCACAAGTGTGCAGCGGTTCTGGGACAACGACATGCATTAAAACAAAGATTTAAAGCGCGTCGCGCTTTAAATTGCCGGGATGCAAAGCGCTGAAAACTCGGCTAAAAGCGCAGCACGCAATCAGTTTCGAACGGATGGATCGATGACCCGTAGCAGGATTTTGGTGACGCTGGCGCTGCTGGCTGCGGTTGTCACCGTCACGGCCTGCGGCAGGAAGACCGGCCTCGACACGCCTTATGAGGCGGCGGAACAGGCACGCAAGGATGCCGAACGCGCCAAGCAGCCGGTGCCGCCCGAGCCGGAAAAACCCGTAAAGGACAGGAAATTCATCCTCGATCCCCTGCTCTAGAGCCGGTGAGATCGATCCGGTCTCATCGAGCTTCAACTTTCCGGAACCAACACCCGTGAACCATTTCGACTACCGCAACGGCGTGCTCCATGCCGAGGACGTCGCCATTCCCGACATTGCAGCCGAGGTCGGCACGCCCTTCTATTGCTATTCGACGGCGACGCTGACCCGGCATTTCCGCGTCTTCAAGGAGGCTTTTTCCGGCCTCGACGCGCTGGTTTGCTACGCCATGAAGGCGAATTCCAACCAGGCCGTGCTGAGGACGCTGGCCAGGCAGGGCGCAGGCGCCGACGTGGTCTCCGAAGGCGAATTGCGCCGCGCTTTGGCCGCCGGCATCCCTGCCGGCAAGATCCTGTTTTCCGGCGTAGGCAAGACCGCGCGGGAAATGGACTTTGCCCTCAATGCCGGCATTCTCTGCTTCAACGTCGAATCCGAGCCTGAGCTGGAGCTTTTGTCGGCGCGCGCCGTGGTCCTCGGCAAGGTGGCGCCCGTCTCGCTGCGCATCAATCCGGATGTCGATGCCAGGACGCACAAGAAGATCTCGACCGGCAAGGCCGAGAACAAGTTCGGCATTCCCTGGCAGCGCGCGCGGCAGGTCTATGCCCGCGCGGCTGAACTGCCCGGGATCAAGATAACCGGCATCGACACTCATATCGGCAGCCAGATCACCGAATTGCAGCCTTTCGACGATGCCTTCGCATTGCTGGTCGAGCTGGTCGGCGCGCTGCGCGCCGACGGACATGCGATCGAGCATGTCGATCTCGGCGGCGGCCTCGGCATTCCTTACCGCGTCGACAACAGCCCGCCCCCTTTGCCCGACGCCTATGCCGAGATCGTCAGGAAGCACGTCGCCAGGCTCGGCCTGAAAGTGATGTTCGAGCCCGGCCGCCTGATCGTCGGCAATGCCGGCATCCTGGTGTCCGAGGTCATCTATGTGAAGGAAGGCGACGCCAAGAACTTCCTCGTCGTCGACGCCGCCATGAACGACCTGATCCGGCCGACGCTCTATGACGCCTTCCACGACATCAGACCGGTGGTGCAGCCGCCTGCTTCGGCGCCGCGTATGAAGGTCGACGTCGTCGGGCCGGTCTGCGAGACCGGCGATTTCATCGGCCTCGACCGCGATCTTCCGAGATTGAAGTCGGGCGACCTGATCGCGGTTTCCACCGCCGGCGCCTATGGCGCGGTGCAGGCCGGCACCTATAACACCAGGCTCCTGGTGCCCGAGGTGCTGGTCGACGGCGACCGTTTTCACGTCGTGCGGCCGCGCCAAACCTATGAGGACCTGATTGGATTGGATTCGGTCCCCGACTGGCTGAAGTAACCGAGCGGCGCGCCTTAAGGAGCTGGCCATGCTGGAAAAAAAGACGATCATGCGCGAACGCATCGCCGCCGTGGAGCCGCGCATCCGGCCCTATGTGCGCCACACGCCGGTCATGCGCGTCGACATGGCGGATTTCGACCGGCCCGCCTTTCCGGTCGACCTGAAGCTCGAATGTCTCCAGCATTCCGGCTCGTTCAAGGTGCGCGGCGCCTTCGCCAACCTGCTCGAACGCCAGGTGCCCGAAGCCGGCGTGGTCGCCGCGTCCGGCGGCAATCATGGCGCCGCCGTCGCTTACGCCGCCATGAAGCTCGGGCACAAGGCGACCATCTTCGTGCCCGAAGTCAGCCCGCCGGCGAAGCTCATGCGCATTCGCGGCTACGGCGCCGAGCTGATCGTCGGCGGCGCCCGCTATGCCGAAGCGCTGGCCGCCAGCGAAGACTTCGCGGCCAGGACCGGCGCCCTGCAGATCCACGCCTTCAACCAGGAGGAAACGCTGCTCGGCCAGGGCACGCTCGGTCTGGAGATCGAGGCCGATCTGCGTGGGATCGACACGCTGCTGGTCGCGGTCGGCGGCGGCGGCCTTATCGGCGGCATCGCCGCCTGGTTCGCTGGCCGCATCCGCATCGTCGCCATCGAGCCGGAAGGGGCGCCGACGCTTTACCGCGCCCTGGAGGCCGGCCAGCCGGTCGATGCGCCCGCCGAGGGCATTGCCGCCGATTCGCTGGCGCCGAAGCGCGTCGGCGAAATGATGTTTCCGATCGCCGAAGCCTTCGTCGAGCGCTCGATCCTGGTCGGCGACGACGACATCGTCGCGGCGCAGAAGGCGCTGTGGGACCGCGTGCGAATCATTGCCGAGCCGGGTGGCGCCGCCGCCTTCGCGGCCATGCTTTCCGGACGCTATGTGCCCGGAGACGGCGAGCGCGTGGCCGTCCTCGTCTGCGGCTCGAACACGAATCTCGCCAATTTCTGATCATAACCCGGCCAAACCGCTTCACGTTTTTTGGAACCCGCCTCGCCTTTGCCGTGTTTGCTGGTATCCTTCTGGCGATGACGTCCGGGCTATCGTGCCCGGGCAGGAAGGGCCGATGACCGAACGACCCATTTCCAGCGGCGAACGCAGCCGGACCAGCGATGGACGCGGCTTTGCAGGGCGCTTGGCGCTCAGCCGGTTGGCGACGCGGGCCTCGATGACCTTCGAGCGCGCCTGGCCACTCGTGCTGCCGCTGCTGGTCGTCGCCAGCCTGTTCTTCAGCTTTTCGTGGTTCGGCCTGTTCCCGCGCCTGCCGGACGCGGCGCGCGTCGGCCTTCTGACCCTGTTCGGGCTGGCGGCGGTCGCAGCGCTCTATCCGCTGCGCTTCTTCCGCATGCCCTCGGCAGCCGAGATCGACCGGCGCATCGAGGCGGCGAACGAATTGCTGCACAGCCCGGTGCAGGTGCAGACCGACCGACCGAGCGGCGCCGAGAGCATCTTCTCGCAGGCGCTGTGGCGCGAGCACCAGAAGCGCATGGCCGAGCGGCTTTCGAGCCTCGGCGCCGACCGGCCGCGCACCGGCGTGCCGGACTACGACCGCTGGGGCTTGCGCGCCGTGGCGGGGCTGCTGTTCGTCACGGCGCTTGCCTTCTCCTTCGGACCTTTTGGCGGCAGGATCAGCGACGGTTTTGTCGCGCGCGCCTCGCACGATGCCGTGCCGCCGCGCATCGACGCCTGGGTGACGCCGCCTGCCTATACCGGCAAGGCGCCGGTGTTCCTGACGGCCGATGCCAACCAGGCCGTCCAGACCTTTTCCGTTCCGCAAGGCAGCGACATCTCGCTGCGCGTCACCGGCGGTTCGGGCGAGGAGACGCTGAGCTATGCCGATCAAGGCGGCAATGACCGCGCCATCGAGCCCGCCGCGCCCAAAGGCCCCGCGCCTGCCGCCGGCCAGACCGCACCAAAAGTGCGCCAGTTCTCCGGCAAGCTGAACACCAACGGCACGCTGACGCTGAAATCCGGCGAAGGCGATCTCGGCCACTGGGCCTTTGCCGTCATTCCCGACAAGCCGCCGACGATCCGCTTCGTCGGCGAGCCGAAGCGCGCCGTCAACGGCGCCATCGAGCTCAATTACGAGATCGCCGACGACTATGGTGCAGCCTCCGCCAAGGCTGTTTTCGAGCTGTCGGATCGACCCGCCGCCAACGCGCATCCGCTTTACGGCGCGCCCGACATGCCATTGACGTTGCCGCGCCGCGGCGGCAAGCCGAGCGCGGCCAAGACGACCAAGGACCTGACCGAGCATGTCTGGGCCGGCAGCAACATCAAGCTGACGCTCACTGCCACGGACGACGCCGGCCACACCGCGACCAGCGAAACCAAAACGCTTGTCATGCCCGAGCGGCCCTTCGCCAATCCGCTGGCTAGAGCGGTCATCGAACAGCGCCGGCTGGTGGCGCTCGACACCAATGCCAAGCCGCGCGTTCTCGACCTGATGGATGCGGTCACGCTGCGTCCCGAGGACACGTTCGACAACATGTCGAACTATCTTGCCATCATGAGCGCGAGGAGCCGTCTGAAGCTCTCCGAGAGCGACGATCAGTTGCGCAACGTCGTGTCCTATCTGTGGGAGATCGCGCTCGGCATCGAGGAAGGCAATTTGTCGGCCGCCGAGCGCCGGCTGCGCCAGGCGCAGCAGGCGTTGCAGGACGCCATCAAGAACGGCGCCAGCGATCAGGAGATCGAAAAGGCGATGAAGGAACTGCGCGAGGCGATGAACCAGTTCCTGCAGGAATTCGCCCAGCGCGCGCAGCAGAACCCGAACGCGCCGCAGATGCAGCAGAACGGTCGCGAGCTGCGCCAGAGCGATATCGACCGCATGATGGACCAGATCGAGAATCTGGCCAAATCGGGTGATCGCGACAAAGCCCAGCAGCTTCTCTCCGAACTGCAGGACATGATGAACAACCTGCAGGCCGGCCGCCAGCAGCCGGGCGGCGAGCAGGACAGCGAGCTGCGCCAGCAGATGGACAAGCTCGGCGACATCATGCGCCGCCAGCAGGAAATGATGAACGACACCTTCCGGCTGGACCAGATGCAGCGCGGGCAGCGTGGCGAAGGCGGCGAGCAGCAGCAGCTTGGCGAGGATGGCGAACAGGGCCAGTCCGACGACCAGCAGCAGCGGCCCGGGCCCGGCCAGGACCGCGATCCGCTGGGCCGGCCGAAAATGTCGCCGAAGGATTTGGCCGATGCGCTGAAGCAGCTGCAGGAAGGCCAGGGCCAGTTGCAGAGCGAGCTCGATCAGTTGAAGAAAGGCCTCGAAGGCATGGGCATGGAGCCCAATGAGGGCTTTGGCGAGGCCGGCAAGTCGATGGGCAATGCCGAACAATCGCTTGGCCAGGGCGACGGCGACCAGGCCGTCGGCCATCAGGGCCGCGCGCTGGAAGCGCTGCGCCGCGGCGCCAAGGAAATGATGAAGCAGATGCAGGCCATGCAGGGCGACCAGGGCGGCAGCGAGCAGGGCGGCCGCGAGCAGAATGCCGATCGCGATCCGCTGGGACGTCCGCGCGCCACCAACGGCCCCGATGACGGCACCTCCGTCAAGGTTCCCGACGAGATCGACGTCCAGCGTGCGCGCCAGATCCTCGACGCGATCCGCAAGCGGCTCGGCAACGCGCTCAGCCCCGATATCGAGCGCAGCTATCTCGAACGGCTGCTGGAGCTGAAATAAAGCTCACCCGTTCCGTTGCGCACCGCTAACTTCCCACGAATGTCCGTGAGATGATCGCTGCCAATTTGTCGGCTAGGTGTCGAGGAGCTTTCGATGAGCCGCTGAGCACCAGATGCGTTTCGCCTAGCTGAGGCAGCTTCTCATCGCCCAGCGCCCTGATACGATCGGTCAGGGTGCTTTGCGGCAATACGCCGATCGCGACTCCCGCAGCAATCGCGGCCCGAACCCCTGAGACGCTCTGACTGGTGCAAACGATCTGATAGTCCAGTCCGGATTTCCGAAGGAGGTCGAGACAGCGCTCTCTCCACCAGCAAGCTTTGTCGAACAGCGCCACGGGCAGAGGTCGCCGGGTCTCGACACTGTGGAAAGCGGAGCCGGCCCACACGGCTCGCTCACTATGAACAACGACGTCGCCGTTCGAGACACGCTCAGGCGAGTGCAAGGCGATATCCAATTCGCCGGCAGCGAGCGCATGCGGAAACTCCATGCTCGAACTGCATCGCACGAAAATTCGAGCTGCAGGCTCCTCCTCCGTGAAGGTGGCCAAAATAGACGGTAGAATCGTGTCGCCATATTCCTCGGGTATACCGAGTCGGACTTCCTCCTCGGCTGGCAACCCGCGCAGATCGGCCACCACCTGGTTCAGCATTTCTACGACATCGCGGGCGACGGGTAGTAAGCGCTCGCCGGCAGCAGTCATGGCAACTCCGCGCCCATGCCTTTCAAATACGCGTTGCCCGATGGCACTCTCCAGCTTCTGCACCTGGAGGCTGATAGCGGACTGCGTTCGGAACAGGCGGGCCGCGCCGCCGCTAAGACTCCCTGCCTTGGCCACAGAGAGGAACGTACGCAGCAATTCGCTGTCCAGTTGAGTGCTTTTCCCATCGTCAATGCTCATAGCTGATATTTAAGCTATTCGTTTCACATATGGAAGACAGGCGATCTATAGATGCCACAAAGAGAGTAATGCCGTGATCGTCACGCTCCCGAGGCTTCAAAGAAGGCTACTCATGTGGGCGACCGCCGCTGTGACAGTTGCTGTCGCGCTCACGTGGCCGCAACGGGCATATGGGACGCTCCATTTCGTCCTGCAGAGTTTTATGGACGTCGCGTTGATGATTGCAGCTGGGCTAATCATCTCGGCATGGATCGCAGCCAGTGGAGCGGCGACCATTACAGCGCGATGGTTCAAAGGGCGCCCGGTCGCAACTGTTTTTATCTCATCGGCAATCGGCACCGTGATCCCCGTGTGCGGCGTGACGGTGCTGCCACTCACAACAGGGCTTCTTGCTTCGGGCGTTCCGCTTGCGCCCATTATGGCATTTTGGCTTTCCTCGCCTGTTACCGGACCCACGATGCTCACCGCGACCTGGGCGCTACTCGGCCCTGGATTTGCCATTGGAAAGTTGCTTGCGGCGTTTGCGCTAGGAATCTTTTCTGGCGCGATGACAGCTCTGCTGGCCCGCACGCAGATGGTCCAAAACCCGTTGCGGGCATCGGGCACCAGCCAGGTGGGACTGTGTGGCACATGCATGCCAACGGGCTTATCTTTCAGAATTTGGCGCGACCCGGCGCGTGTGCGTGTATTTGGAGAAAATCTCGTTTCCACGACTAGAACCGTCGTGACTTGTTTGACGTTTGCCTTTTCGGCTGAATTCCTGCTGCGCGATCTTCTGCCGCCCGAGGCCCTCACCGCTTATGTCGGTGCAGACTCTCATTATGCCATCCCCCTTGCCGTGCTGGTCGGCGCACCGATGTATCTCGATGGTCTTGCGGCACTGCCTTTGGTTCAAGGTTTGCTTGCTCTCGGCATGTCACCCGGTGCGGCAATGGCGCTCCTCGTCTCAGGGGGCGCGGTGAGCATTTGGGGCGTCATGGCAGTCGCTTTGGTCCTCAGACCCGCAACGATCGTCCTGTTCGTCGCGCTCGCCGTTTCCGGATCATTGGTCATTGGCTATGTCTTCCAGGCGCTCTGGACGCATTTTTCATGAGCACCGAAAGCCGCAGGAACAGATGACCGCCTGATTGAGCGCACTCCGGCTCTAAAGGCCGGCCGCCACGCCGGTTTGCCTGGTCAGCATGAACGCCTCGCGTATGGCGTTCTCCATGCCGTCGATCGCTTCGCCGGTCGCCAGCGGATTGCGGTGCAGGACGACGTTGGAGGAATCGATGTCGCCGAAACCGTCAGCGGCCGTCAGTTCGCGGCAATCAGGCGGGATGTTGCTGCGCGAGATCGGCGCGATTGCCAGGCCGGACGTGACGGCGAGCGTCAGGCCGCCATTGGTGTCGCTGGTGTAGGCGACGCGGTAGTCGAGGCCGCGCTGCTGCAGCGACTTGATGGCGAAGTCGCGGCACCAGCCGTTGCGGCTGTAGAGCGCGATCGGCACCGGCCGTTCCTCGTGCATGTGGTGCAGCGTCGACGTCACCCAGACCGTCGGGTCGTGCATCAACACCTCGCCGCCGGAAGAGCCCTCCCATTCGAACACCACAGCGAGATCGAGCTCGCCGGCCGCGAGCGCCCGCACCTGCGAATCCGAATGCGCGTAGCGCACCGTGACCTCGACGCGCGGATGCCGCTTGGCGAATTCGCCCAGCGCCCGCGACAGGATCGAACGTCCATATTCGGCCGGGATGCCTATGCGCACCAGCCCGCCGAGCGGAGGCGCCACCAGCGAGGCAGCGGTCTCGTCCAGCAGCGAGACGATCCGGCGCGCGTTGGCGATGAGCTCGCCGCCGCGGCGCGTCAGCGCCACGCCGCGCGAGCCGCGCTCGAACAGATTGTCGCCGACCATGTCCTCCAGCTTCTTCATCTGCATGGACACGGCCGATTGCGTGCGCCCGGCTTTCTCCGCCGCGCGGGTGAAATTGCCGGTTTCGGCCACCGCCACGAAGGTGCGCAAGAGGTCGCTGTCGAGGACTGGTCTCATCGAGGTCGCCATAAGCAAAGTTGATTGCTGGCATCATTCCAATTCGTTTGCCAGATGTCAAACGCCGCAGGATAGTCATGACACCCATTGGATATGCGGCCGCGAAATCGGTCGCGGACCAATCGAAGAGTCCTCACTCGTACCCGCTGCCTGAAAATGGTGGCGGGTTCTTTTTCGCTGGATAGATCATGCAGAACCGGACGGTGCTTGGCATTCTGAGTCTCTGTCTCGGCGTGCTGGTCTTTTCGCTGCAGGATCCGCTGGTGAAGGCGGTTTCGGGCGGCTATCCGGTGACAGAGGTGATGGCGATCCGCGCCATCGTCGCGCTGCCGATCCTGATCGTGCTCGTCCAGGCTGATGTCGGCCTGAAGGCGGTGCTGTCGAAGCGCTTCGGCATGCTGACACTGCGCGCCTTCATCCAGTTCTCGTCCTACACGGTCTACTATCTGGCGATCGCCGCCTTGCCGCTGGCCGATGCGGTGGCGCTCTATTTCATGGCGCCGCTGTTCATCATGGCGATGGCCGGTCCCTATCTCGGCGAGCGCGTCTCATGGAAAACCCTGTCGACGGTGCTGATCGGCCTGGTCGGCGTGCTTGTGATGGTGCGGCCCGGCGGCGGCGTGTTCGACTGGGCGGCGCTGCTGTCGCTGGGCTCGGCCTTCCTCTACGGCTTTTCGCAACTGATGGCGCGCCGCATCGGCGACACCGAATCGTCGACGGTGATGGCCTTCTACCAGAACGGCGCCTATCTCAGCGGCGCCGTTGCCGTTGCGGCCGTCTTTCATCTCGCCGGCATCACCCATGCGGCGCATCCGAGCGTCGAATTCCTGGTGCGGCCATGGGTATGGCCGGCAATGCCGGATTTCCTGAAGATGGCCGCCTGCGGCCTCGTCGCTTCGGCCGGCATGATCCTGCTGTCGCAGGCCTACCGGATGGCGCCGGCCAACCGCGTCGCCACCTTCGAATATACCGGCATCCTGTGGTCGCCGCTGTGGGGCTTCCTGTTCTTCGCCGAGGTGCCGCGCGAGACGACCGTGCTCGGCGCCGCGCTGATCATCGGCGCCGGCCTGCTTGCGCTGAGCGGCGGGCGTCGGCGAAGTGCAGCGCCGGCCGCCCCTGTCACGACCGACGCGGTCTCAAGCGAAGCAGCTTAATGCCTTGCCGACGCGGGCGCGGATCTCGGCAAGCGTGAACGGCTTCTGCACGACGTCGAGGATGATGCCGTTGAGCTCCTCGGCGCGCTCGCGCTGGTCGGCATAGCCGGTCATCAGCATGATCCGCATGGTCGGAAACTCTTTTGCAGCCGCCGTCGCCATCTCGATGCCGTCCATCTCCGGCATGCGGATGTCGGACACCACCAGATCGAAACCGCCGCGCGCCTGCCGGATCATGTCCAGCCCCTGCGCGCCGTCGGTGGCGATGGTGACATTATGGCCATCGCGCTCGAGCGCGCGGGCAGCGAGGGTGCGGACGGACTCATCGTCCTCGACGATCAGAAGCTTTGCCATGCTGAGATTGATGCCGCCGAAACGTTGATGTTTTCTGAAAATTCTAACGATCGGCGGCTTTTCGGAACGGTCCCCGCCTCCTCAGGCGTCGCCTTTCACCACCCCGACAAACGGCAGCTCGCGGAACGCATGGGCGACATCCATGCCGTAGCCGACGACGAAATAGTCCGGGCAGTCGAAGCCCACATAGTCGGCGTTAAGCGAGGTCTGGCGGCGCATCCGCTTGTCAAGCAGCACGGCGACGGCGCAGCTCTTGGCGCCGCGCGAAAGCATCAGGTCGCGGGTGTAGGAAAGCGTCTTGCCGGATTCGAGTATGTCGTCGATCAACAGCACGTCGCGGCCGGCGACTTCGTTGTCGATGTCGCGCAGCACCCTGACCTCGCCGCTGGTCGTGCCGGCGCCGTAACTGGAGATGAAGATGAACTCGACTTCCGGCGACAGGCCGACATCATGCATGGCGCGGATGAGATCGGCGGCGAAGACGAATGAGCCCTTGAGGATCGAGATTACCAGCAAGTCGTGGTAATCGCGCCCGGCGATTTCCTTGGCGAGCTCGAGATTGCGGCGCGCGATCGCCGACGCCGAAAACAGGACCTCGATGTCCTTGCCGCGCACGACTGGCATAGCTTCTTCCTTCAAAAAAACGGCAGCGGTGTCGATAGACGGGTTGAGATTCAGGTCAGGCCGAGCCGAAAATGGCGGCTGCCGAGAACCGGAGCGGAGCGTACATTTCAGTACGTGAGCACCGGAAGCGTGGGAAGCCGCTATTTGCAGGCCGGCCTCACCTGAATATCGACCCGTCTAGCCGGCGAAAATGACTGCGACGGTTCTGACGCCGTCTTTAGGCACATCGAAGCGGCTCGAAAAGCCGAATCTTTCGCCCGGGCTCAACGAACGGTTGGATGTCCCCAGCCTGTAGCGGATGATGTTGGAATTGTTGTCGGTAACGCGGATTTCGAGCGGCGGCAGCGTTTCCGACCTCATGCCGTCATTCGCGGCCTCGCCATCCACGAACAGCACCGGCTTCAAGCCCGACGCATCGATGCGTGACGTTACGCCGGAAATGGTGAGCGCACTCGCCGGCGCGGCGGTCGTCCAAAAGGGGCTTTGCCGGACCAGCGCATGACCACCCGACACCCAGAAGGATGCGAGCGCTATGCCGACGCCGGCTATCCAGAACAACGGACCGCCACGCGAGGATCGCGACGGCGCCACCTCCGGTCTGCGCAGCATGCCCATGCCGCCGATCGATGGCGTCGACGGCATCTGCGGCGGCGGTGCCGATTCTGGATAAGCGGCAAAACGCGGCAGCACCACATAGTCGGCATCGACGATGTCGGCCGCATCGAACATGACGCGTTCCGGCGCGGCATTTGTTGCCGTGCCGGTCATGATTTCGCCGGAAACAGGGCGCGCGGTTCTCTCGTCAGCCATTACGGCACCAGTGCAGTCTTCGTTTCTTTTGCGTAAACGCAATTGGTTAACGCTTCCCCACCGGAATGGCTTTGATGCATGCTGGGCGTTGCAAAATTAACCGCCGGTTAACCATGCCGGCCGATGGTCTGTTAAGATAGATTGTGGCGCGTCGCCGCCGAGAGTTTCAGGTCGCCGAACGTGATCCGCTTCGAAAATGTCGGCCTCCGCTATGGCATGGGTCCGGAGATCCTCCGCGATATCTCCCTGCACATTCCGGAGCGCTCCTTCCAGTTCCTGAGCGGCCCTTCGGGCGCCGGCAAGACGACCCTGCTGCGCCTTTTGTTCATGTCGCTGAAGCCGACGCGCGGCCTGATCACCATCTTCGGCAAGGACCGCTCGCGCATTTCGCGCGGCGAACTGCCGCTGCTGCGCCGCCGCATCGGCGTGGTGTTCCAGGATTTCCGCCTGCTCGACCATATGACGACCTACGAGAATGTCGCGCTGCCGCTGCGCGTGCGCGGGCGCGAGGAGGCGACCTACCGCACCGACGTCACCGAGCTGCTGAAATGGGTCGGCCTCGGCGACCGCATGCATGTGCTGCCGCCGGTGCTGTCGGGCGGCGAAAAGCAGCGCGCCGCGATTGCCCGGGCCTTGATCGAGCAACCGGAGATCCTGCTTGCCGACGAGCCGACCGGCAATGTCGACCCGCCGCTGGCGCGCCGGCTGCTCCGGCTGTTCATCGAGCTCAACCGGTTGGGCACCGCCGTGGTGATCGCCACCCACGACCTCGGCCTGATGGAGCAGGTCGATGCGCGCCGCATGATCCTGGCCGGTGGAAGGTTGGACGTTTATGACTGACCTTCCGGCCGATCACCTCCAGCACGAAGCGCTCGAGACGACGACGGTCCGGCGTGTCCAGCGCAAGACGGCGCCGATCGTGCCGGCGCAGAACATCGCTGGACGGGCGCTGGTGCTGGTCATCGCCATCATGACCTTCCTGTCCTGCCTCACCTTCGGCGCCGTGACGCTGGTGCGCGATACCGCCTCCGTCTGGGAAAACCAGATATCGCGCGAGGCGACGATCCAGATCAAGCCGGCCGACGGTTTGGACATGGAGGCGGCCCTTGCGCAGGCCTCGCAGATCGCCAGCGACTTCCCCGGCGTGAAGGGCACCAAGATCATCGACCGCGAGGCGACCGCGCGTCTTCTGGAACCGTGGCTGGGCAGCGGCCTCAACATCGACGAACTGCCGGTGCCGCGCCTCATCATCGTCACCATTGATGAGGCCGGCCCGCCCGACTTTGCCGCCATGCGCGCCGCCATCACGCCGAAAATACCGACCGCCGCGCTCGACGACCACCGCACCTGGGTCGACCGTCTGGTCGCCATGGCGCGCACGACCGTGACGATCGGCATTGCCGTTCTGGTGCTGATGCTGTCGGCGACAGTGCTGACGGTGGTGTTCGCCACGCGCGGCGCCATGGCCGGAAACGGCCACATCATCGAGGTGCTGCACTTCGTCGGTGCCGAGGCGCGCTTCATCGCGCGCGAATTCCGCTGGCATTTCCTGGTCACCGGCATGAAGGGCGCGGCCGCCGGCGGCGCCCTGGCGATCGCCGTCTTCATCGTCTTTTCCTGGTGGTCGTCGCGCAACATGGCGACGCCCCAGGCCGACCAGGCGACCGCTTTGTTCGGCAATTTCGCCATCGGTTCGGCCGGTTATCTCGGCGTCGGCCTGATGGTGCTGGTGATCGGCGCGCTGACCGCGGCCACCTCGCATGCGACCGTCGTCGCTTATCTCAGCGACATCGACGTTCGTCAGCCGGATGCGGGCTGACCCATGAGATCAATCCGGAAACCGGCGCAAAGCGCGTATAATCAAGCAAGACAACGATCACACGCGGGACACTTGCCGTAACGCAATGTGCGCCGTCTCACCTATCAACGGCCGCATTTCGGAGTTAACCATTAGAAGCTTTCAGGATTAACCTGGGGATGATGGAAGCGCGGGATTCGATCGAGACGGCTGGACGGATGCCGGCGATGCGTATGCGCAGCGCTGCCTCCGCCGGGTTTGGTCGTCTGCGGCTCGCCTTGCGCGTCTGCGGTTTCGTGGTTCTCGCCGCGCTGGTGCTTTTTGCCGGCGGCTTCGGCTGGTTTGCCGACAAGGTCAGCCATATGACGACTCCGGCCAATCCGGCCAGGGCCGACGCCATCATCGTGCTCACCGGCGGGCAGTCGCGGCTTGACGCGGCGATGGACCTGTTGGCCTCCGGCAAGGGCGAACGACTGCTGATCAGCGGCGTCCATCCGTCGGCTACCAAGCGCCAGCTGCAGGCGGCGATGGGCGGCGACAAGCAGCTCTTTTCCTGCTGCGTCGATATCGACCGCGCCGCGCTCGACACCATCGGCAATGCCGAAGAAAGCGCCAAATGGGTGGAGAACCACGCCTATGGCAGCATCATCATCGTCACCAATAATTATCACATGCCGCGCAGCTTGCTCGAGATGGGCCGGCTGCTGCATGGCGCGCGCCTGGAGCCCTATCCGGTGGTCAACACCAATCTTGGCAACGGCGGCTGGCTGACCAAGCCGGAGGCCCTGCGTGTGCTGCTTACCGAATACAGCAAATATGTGCTGTCTCTGGCGCGCGGCTTCCTTCCGCTGCGCGCGACGCCCGAAGGCGTCACGCTCGCCGAAGCCACGACGGTGGTCAAGAACTAGACTTCGCCTGGCGCGCCGCCGCGCAGGCGCGCAATCTCCTGCTCCAGGCCGGCGATGCGCCGGTCGCGCTCGGCAAGTGCGGCCGCGACATCCGCCGCCTCGAAGCGTTGTGGGATGTGCTGCGGGCAATTGGCATCCCAGGCGGAGACCGTGAACAGGATCGCCTGCTCCGGCCGCGCCTTGTAGTCCGCGGGCATCAGCTTCGCCGTCAGCTCCGGGTCATTCTCGACGACACGCGCCCTGCCCCAGATCTTGATGCGCTGCCTAAGCATGTAATCGATCAGAAACAGGAAGGCCTGGTCATTGTCCTCGAGATTGCCCTGGGTGATGAACTGCCGATTGCCGGAAAAATCCGCAAAGCCGATCATGTGCTCGTCCAGCACCTTGAGGAAACCGGCCGGCCCACCGCGATGCTGGATGTAGGGCTGGCCTTCGGCGTTGGCCGTCGCCAGGAACACGCTGGTTTGCGCTTCGATGAAGGCGGCTAGATCCGCTGTGATGGTTGCCCGCCAGCCGCCGCGATGCTCGACGCGCGCATAGGAATCGCGCGACCCCTTGCGGGACTGGATGGCCTTGACGGTCGGCGTGAAGGCGACGTCGCTGGTGAATTCGTTCATGCTGGCGCTCCGCGGACAGGATCGCACATCAATTAGGCTCTTCCGAAAACCGGATGTAGAGAGCATGTTTGCAATCTATCTTTCCATATTTCGGAAGAATAATGGACCGCCTCGACGCTATGTCCCTGTTCGTCGCCACGGTGGAGGCCGGCAGCCTTTCCGCTGCAGCCAAGCGCGCCGGCGTGCCGCTGCCGACGGTGAGCCGCAAGCTCTCCGAACTGGAGAAGCACTTGAAGACGCGCCTGCTCAACCGCTCGACGCGGCGGCTGACGCTGACCGATGCCGGCCAGTCCTATCTTGCCGCCTGCCGTCGCATCCTCGACGAGGTGAGCGAGGCCGAGCGCGATGCCGCCGGCGAATATTCGAGCCCGACCGGCGAGCTGGTCATCACGGCGCCGGTCGTGTTCGGCCGCCTGCACGTGCTGCCGGTGATCACCGGCTTTCTCGCCGTCTACCCGCAAGTGGATGTCCGCCTGACCCTGTCGGACCGGATCACCCAACTGGTCGAGGAGCATATCGATCTCGCCCTGCGTATCGGCGAGCTGCCGGATTCCGCCATGGTTGCAATCCGCGTCGGCTCGATCCGCCGTATCGTTTGCGCAAGCCCCGCCTATCTCGCCTTGCATGGCACGCCGGCGACCCCGCAGGACCTTGCCGGCCACGACTGTGTCACCTTCGAAGGTCTTGCCGCCCCTGCGACATGGAGTTTCGGAGCGGGTAAGGCGGAAACCACCGTCGCGGTCCGCTCGCGCCTGCAGGTCAACACCGCCGAGGCGGCGATCGATGCTGCGATTGCCGGCCTAGGCCTGACAAAAGTGCTCTCCTATCAGGCCGATGCCGCCGTGCGCGCCGGCGCGTTGCGGGTGGTGCTGGAGCCGTTCGAGCCGCCGCCCTGGCCGGTGAGCCTTGTCCATGCCGGCCAGGGCCGGCTGCCGGTGAAGCTGCGCGCCTTCCTCGATTTCGCCGCGCCGCGTCTCAAGGAACGGCTGGCTCGGTCACTCTAGCGGCACCATTTGACAATGGCGGCGTTTCCTTTTTGGCGCCGCTTGGTGTAACCAACGCACACTTCCTCACGGGCCCCTTGCATGCTCATCATCCGCTCGCTGGCGTTCAACTTCGTCTTCTATCTCAGCCTGATCGTCCAGATGATCTTCTGGACGCCTTTCTATTTCCTGTCGCCGCGCCACCGCGCCTGGTTCGTGCCGAAATTCTGGTCGCGGACCTCGATGTGGCTCTATGACAAGATCTCCGCGACGAAGAGCGAGATCACCGGTGTCGAGAACCTGCCCGAAGGCTCCTTCATCCTGGCGCCGAAGCATCAGTCCTTCTGGGACGCGATCGCCTTCTTCCCCTATCTCGACGATGCGCTCTACATCCTGAAGCGCGAGCTGACCTGGATCCCCTTTTTCGGCTGGTACATCTTGAAGATGCGTATGATCCCGGTCGATCGCGGCAGCCGCTCGAAAGCGCTGAAAGCGGTCGTCACCGCGACCAGGCAGGAGATGGACCGCAATCCGCGCCAGCTCATCATCTATCCCGAAGGCACCCGCCGCCCGCCGGGCGCCGAGCCGTCCTACAAATACGGTATCGTCGAGCTCTACACGCAGCTCGGCGTTCCCGTCGTGCCGGTCGCCCATGTCGCCGGCCTCTACTGGCCGCGCCGCAAGTTCCTGCGCTATCCGGGCACCATCAAGGCCCGCTTCCTGCCGCCGATCCCGCCGGGCCTCGAGAAGGAGGAATTCATGCAGCGGCTGATCGGCGAGACCGAAGCCGCCTGCGACCAGATGCTCGTCGAGGCCGCGCAGGCGCCGAACCCGCCGCCCATGCCGCCGACGGCGGTAAAGCGGCTGGCGGAACTCGGCGTAACCGCGAAGACCTGATCGGCTACCGCAGCACCGCCAGCAGGGTCGTCAGCACCAGCGTGCCGGCAAACACCAGGTTGATGATCCGCGAGGCCAGCGGATGGCGCAGGACGCGCGCGAACGCCGTTCCGGCAAGCAGCCACACGACGTGGATGGCGACGATCATCGCGGCAAGCACCAGCAGCCTGGTGGAGACGCCGAGCGCATCGGCCTGCGCCGCGGCGCCGGCGAAAACGGCTGCGATCGCCACATAGGCTTTCGGATTGGCGACGGCGAGCATGAAGCCGCCGAGAAAATCGGGCTTCGTCCCGGTGCTCCCGCGCTCCGCCAGCGGCGGCGCTGTCGCTATTCTGAAAGCGAGATAAAGGATGTAGCCTGCCGAGGCGACCGCCAGCACCGGCGCCACTCCCGGCACCGAGGTCAGCATGCCGAAAATCCCGGCCGCCACCGCCAGAAGCACGGCGATCGTGCCAAGCGCCACGCCAGACGTGTAACCCAGGGAAGGGCGCAGACCGAAAGCCGCGCCGACGGCGGTCACGCTGATGGTCGCCGGTCCCGGACTGCCCATGACGACAGTCGCGGCCACGATAAGCGCCAGCACTTGCTGCCAAGGCTGTGCCGCGCCCAGAACACCACCAGCCATGCCGAACCTCCTCCTGCCGCGATGTGGCAGGACTTAGGAGAGATCGTCATGGCCGTCTTGAACGATCGTGCGCAGCGCCCGTATCAGGCGCTGGCCCGGTCCAATGCCGCGATGTCGTCCGCCGAAAGCTTGAGCGACGCGGCGCGGATCAGACTGTCCATCTGGGCCGGCGTGGTGGCGCTGGCGATCGGCGCGGTGACGCCCGGCCGCGCGATGATCCAGGCCAGCGCCATTTCGGCTTGCTTGGCCGAATGGCGCTCGGCCACGGCATCCAGCGCGGAAAGGATGCGCATGCCGCGCTCGTTGAGATATTCGGCGACGTCTTCGCCGCGTGCGCTCTGGCCGAGATCGGCCTTGCCGCGGTACTTGCCGCTCAAAAATCCCTTGGCGAGGCTGAAATAGGTGATGACGCCGACATCCTCTGCCTTGCAGAGGTCGAGCAGCGGTCCGTCGAGCGACGAGCGGTCGTACAAATTGTATTCAGGCTGCAGCACCTCGTAACGTGGCAGGCTGCGCAGGCTGGCGACGTCGAGCGCCGCGCGCAGCTGGCCGGCATCGAGATTGGAGCAGCCGGGATAGCGGATCTTGCCCTTTTCGAGCAGCCGCTGATAGGCGCCGAGCGTTTCCTCGTAAGGCGTGGCCGGATCCGGCCAGTGCGACAGATAGAGGTCGATGACATCGGTTTGCAGCCGCTTCAGTGAAGCGTCGACCGCCTTTTCGATATAGGCAGCGGAGAGGTCGCGCTTGCCCTGGCCCATGTCCGAACCGACCTTGGTGATGACGATGACCTGATCGCGGTTGCCGCGGCTCTTCATCCAATTGCCGATGATCGTTTCCGATTCCCCACCCTTGTTGCCCGGCACCCAGCGCGAATAGGCATCGGCCGTATCGATGGCGTTGAAGCCGGCAGCGACGAACCGGTCGAGCAGGTCGAAGGAGGTCTTCTCGTCGGCGGTCCAGCCGAAGACATTGCCGCCCAGGACCAGCGGCGCGATGGAAAGATCGGTGCGACCGAGACGACGTTTCTGCAAGACTGATCTCCGTGATGCTGGAATGGGCCTGACGCCCAAGGATGCGATGCCGCTAAGCTAGGTCGCGGCCGGGCGAGGTCAAAGGCACGGTTTTGCTTTTTGATCGGACCAGAGCAGCCCCAGCAAAAGTGCGTCGCGGTTTTGCGTCTGGAATTGCGTGAGATAGAGCATTGGAGGCGAAATTATTTCGCCGAAAATGCGCTTCACGAAGACGCGACTCGACGGCCCACCTCCTCCAGCCAGTGATCGCGGATGCCGAGCGCATCGAGGTGCTTGAGCGTGCTCAAGACATAGTCCTCGTTTCGGCCGGATTGGCCGACCGCGCCGCGAACGATCCTTGCCGCATGATCGGCATCGAGCGCGCCGGCATATTGCTCGTGCCGGCGGTCGACGATGTAGGCGACCGCCTCGACCGAGCCGCCGCCATCCAGCCGGACATCGAGAATGCGTTCGAGATAGACGCTGGTGACCAGCTCGCGCTCGCGCAGATAGGAAAGCACCTCGTCGCGCAGATTGCCGGGGACACGGTAAGCGAGGCCGACGCAGGAGCCTCCCCGGTCGAGGCCGAGCACCAGGCCCGGCCGTCCGCGCGTGCCGCGATGCACGAAGGAATAGACGCAAAGCGAGCGGCGATAGCCGTAAAGCCGGGCGCGGCGCGTCTCGACATGGGCAAATCCGGGCCGCCAGATCAGCGACCCATAGCCAAAAACCCAAAAATCGCCCATATCGCCAAGCCTGATCGCATTCGAGTGAACGACACCGCACCGCCAAGGTGCTTCTTCTGGCCCCCGCTGTTTGCGTATTGGTAAATGCCCGCTCGCCGGGTTAACGAGAGCCGCAGCATGACGTCAAGTGACGAGCGATCGCCCAAACTTCGCCGCCGGCTGTTCTGGCTTGCGGCGTTCATCCTCGTGCTGTTCGCCATTTACAGCGGCGGCTGGTTCTATCTCGCCGACAGGCTCAAGACCGAGGCCGATCAGGCGGTGGCGAGACTGGGCAGCAAAGGGATCGCAGCCGGCTGCGCCAACCTCGCCGTCAGTGGCTATCCAATGAGCTTCACGGTCTCCTGCGACAACATCGCCTATGAAGACGACGCCCGGAAGGTCGCCGCCTCCACCGGAAGCTTCAACGCCGTCGCCGGGATCGCCGGACCCTTGTCGCCGGTCGCCGACCTGCGCGGGCCGCTGAGAACGATGGCGCCCGGCATGCCGCCGCTCTGGATCGACTGGGACCGGTTGCAGGCCAATGTCAAAGTGTGGTGGCCGTTGCCAAGGAGCGTTTCCCTGCAGGCTGAAGGCCTGAACGGTCAGACCGATCCGCAGGACGACACGGATCCGATGCAATTGTTCAGCGCCGGCAAGGCGGCCGGCCAATTGCAGCCGGCCGGCCAGGACATCAACTATGTCGGCGGCTTCGGCGACCTGGAGATCAACGCGGATGCCATCGACGGACGCGTGCTGCCGGCGCTTGACGGCAGCGGCGACGTGACGCTGAAGAACGGCGTGGCGCTGATCGCAGTGCCCCCGAAGAGCCTGCGCGGCCAGTCGATCGAGATCGCTAAGCTCGACCTGTCGTCGGGTACGGCGCGTATCACCGTGTCCGGACCGGTCTCCGTCGACGCGGAAGGGCTGGTCAACGGCGACCTGACAATCAAGCTCAAGGACCCGAAAGCGGTGGCATCTATCCTTGCCGGCGCGATTCCCGAGCATAAAAGCGAAATCGAGCAGGGTTTTTCTGCCATTGCCATGTTTGGCAAGGAACCCTCCTTGCCGCTCAAGATCGTCAAGGGCAAGGCCTCGCTGGGCTTCATCCCGCTCGGCAAGATCAAGCCGCTTGAATAGAGCATGGTCCCGAACCGAAGGTCAGCGTAGCAAAAGGTGGGAACCGGTTTTCGGGTGAGACCATGCTGACTGAGACGAGTAACGCAACGATGCCGCCGCCGGTCAGACTGCTCAGCGTCGGCGCCTTCACCCTCGACACGATCCTTCGCGTCGAAACGCTGCCCGCGCATCAAGGCAAGTTCATCGCCAGCGACGGCGTCCAGATCGCTTCCGGCATGGCGACAAGCGCCGCCTGCGCCGCTCGGCGTCTGGGCGCCGAAGTCTCGCTATGGGCGAGCGCGGGCGACGATCCGGTCGGCGACCAGCTTATCGCCGACATTCAGGCCGAAGGTATCGACTGCAGCCTCATCCGTCGCGTCGCCGGCGCGCGATCGGCGCTGGCCGCGATCCTGGTGGATGCGCATGGCGAGCGCGTCATCGTCCCCTTCTACGATAAAAAGGCGCAAGCCGATCCCGAGGCCCTGCCGCTTGCCGACCTCTCCGGCTTTGGCGCCGTGCTGGTGGATGTCCGCTGGCCGGGCGCCGCGGCGCTGGCTTTGGGCGCGGCCAGATCGGTCGGCCGTCCGGCGATCCTGGATGCCGACACCGCGCCGGTCGAGGTGCTGGAGCGGCTCTTGCCCTTGGCCTCGCACATCGTCGCTTCCGAACCGGCTGCGCGCATCGTCTGCGGCCACGCGCTCGACCCCGAAAGCGCCTGCGCCGACCTCGCCTCGCGCACCGACGCCTTTGTCGCGGTGACCGGCGGCGCCGCCGGAACCTGGTGGCATGATCGGGCGACCGGGCGCGTGCGCCATGTCGAGACGCCGAAGGTCAAGGCGATTGATACGCTCGCCGCCGGCGACGTCTTCCACGGCGCCTTCGCCGTCGGCCTCGCCGAAGCCATGCCCGTGGAAGAGGCCCTGCGCTTTGCCAGCGCCGCCGCGGCGCTCAAATGCCTGCGCTTCGGCGGCCGCCTCGGCGCGCCGGATCGGGCCGAGACGCTGGCGATGATGGCGGCGCACTGGCCGCCAGCCCAGGGCTAGAACGCAAGATTATCTCGACTATTTCCGCGAAATCGGCACAAACGCCGGGGATTGGCTAAAGCCCCTCAACCTCGTCATTCCAGGGCGGAGCAGCCGCGAAGCGGCGTCGCGGAGACCCTGGAATCCATTCCGCGACCTGAGCCGTGGATGCAACGGAGCAGAATTCTGCACCGCAGCAGCGCTCGGAAGTCACGGAATGGATCCTCGGGTCTGCGCGCGTCGCTTCGCTCCTTGCTCCGCCCGTGGATGACGATGGCGATGCGCGTTTCGGCCAATCTTCAGCGCCTGCACCTGCCAAGGCTGGCCGAGCGGCAGGTCAAATCCACGCCGGCGAACCAGGGAAAAGCCTAGGTCTTGGCTGGGTGCTCGACCGCCTGGCGACCAAAATCCGGCACATCAATATCCTGGCCGGCCTCGATGATCGAGCGGCGGATGGCGCGGGTGCGGGTGAAGAGGTCGAACAGCTTCTCGCCGTCGCCCCAGCGGATCGCCCGCTGCAGCGAGGCCAGATCCTCCGAGAACCGCGCCAGCATCTCCAGGATCGCATCCTTGTTGTGCAGGCACACGTCGCGCCACATGGTCGGGTCGGAGGCGGCAAGACGGGTGAAGTCGCGGAAACCGGAAGCGGAATATTTGATGACTTCGCTCTTGGTCACCGCTTCCAGATCGTCCGCCGTGCCGACGATGTTGTAGGCGATGATATGCGGCAGATGCGACACGATCGCGAGCGTCATGTCGTGGTGCTGCGGGTCCATCGTGTCGATGTTGGAGCCGCAGCGCCGCCAGAATTCCGAAAGCGTATCGAGCGCGGCGGGATCGGTGCCCGGCAGCGGCGTGAAGATGCACCAGCGATTCTCGAAGAGATCGGCAAAGCCGGCATCGGGTCCGGACTTTTCCGTGCCGGCCAGCGGATGTCCGGGGATGAAGTGCACGCCTTCCGGCACATGCGGCTGCATTTGCGCGATGACGGAGGCTTTGGTCGAGCCGACATCGGTGAGGATGGCGCCCTTCTTCAGCGCTGGCGCGATCTCGGCCGCGACCTCGCCGGACGAGCCGACGGGAACCGAAACGATGACGAGATCGGCGTCACGCACCGCTTGGCTGGCGTCGGTGCTGTAAGAATCGCCAAGGCCAAGCTCCTCGGCGCGTTTGAGCGTCGAAGCGCTGCGCGTCGCTATGGCGATATGGCGCGCCAGGCCCTCGCGGCGGATGACGCGGGCGAGCGACGAGCCGATAAGGCCGATGCCGACCAGCGCTATTTTCTCGAACATCGGTGACGCCATGGTGTTCTAGCTTTTCAGGAAGGTCTTGAGCGCATCGATGACGCCGCGATTGGCTTCCTCGGTGCCGACGCTCATGCGCAGCGCGTTGGGGAAGCCGTAGCCGGTGACGCGGCGCAGGATGTAGCCGCGCGCGCTCAGATAATCGTCCGCCGCCGCCGCTGAATGTTTCTTACCGTCGGGGAAATGGATCAGCACGAAATTGCCGACGCTGGGCGTGACGCGCAGGCCGAGCCCGGTCAGCTCCCCGCTGAGCCAGGCCAGCCATTTCTCGTTATGCGCCACGCTGCGCTCGATATGGGCGCGGTCGCGGATCGCGGCGATGCCGGCCTCGATCGCGGTGGCGTTGACGTTGAAGGGGCCGCGAATGCGGTTGATCGCATCGACGATATGCGCCGGCCCGTACATCCAGCCGACGCGCGCGCCGCCGAGCCCGAGCTTGGAGAAGGTGCGGGTCATCACCACGTTTTCAGAACTGCCTGCGAGCTCGATGCCGGCCTCGTAGTCGTTGCGCCGCACATATTCGGCATAGGCCGCGTCGAGCACCAGGAGCACGTTCTTCGGCAATGCAGCGTGCAGCCGGCGCACTTCCTGGAACGGCACATAGGTGCCCGTCGGATTGTTGGGATTGGCGAGGAACACGATCCGCGTCGCCGGCGTCACCGCGGCCAAAATCGCGTCGATGTCGGCGCGCTCGTCGGTCTCCTTCACCGCTACCGGCTTGGCGCCCGCCGCCTGGATATAGATCTTGTAGACCATGAAGGCGTGCTCGGTGAACACGGCCTCGTCGCCCGGCGCGAGATAGCTCTGCGCCAGCAGCCCCAGGATCTCGTCGGAGCCGTTGGAGCAGATGATGTTGGCCGGATTCAGCCCATGCACCTCGGCGATCGCCTCGCGCAGCCGGCGGGCAGAGCCGTCCGGATAGGCATCGAGCTTCGCCGCCACTTCGCGTGCCGCCTCGATCGCCTTCGGCGAGGGCCCAAGCGGGTTTTCGTTCGCCGACAGCTTGTAGACTTTCGTCACGCCGGCCGGCGCGGTGCTTTTTCCCGGCACATAGGCCTCGATGTCCATGATGCCCGCGCGGGGCGTCGGACGGGGCTGATCCTGCTTCATGTCACAAATCCGTCGAGAAGGCCTTCAAGGCCGCAGCGGAAATACAGGCCACGGGCTGGAATGTCGAGTACCGGCGCCCGGCACCCGCATCCGGTCGCGAGGAGGCCACCCGTTGACGAAGCGCGGCGCTGGTCCTAGAAGGATTGCCAGACTCCCGTGGTGATTTGGCCGGTCGGCTTGCAGCCACGTTAAACAACTCGCTAAAGGGCCGTTTGCAACCTGTAACCGGCTTTGCGACGGCAATGCCGGTTTTTTGTTGTCCGCTGCCGGCCGGACACCGCGTCGGGACGAGACCGATGCGGGACAGGATGAGGACGGACATGGCCGCTCAGCGCGCTGCAAGAACCAACGACGAGGCCGACCATCCGTCGAGCCCAGTGCTGCAGTTCGGCCCCGACAAGCCGCTGAAGCTCGACGCCGGCACCTTTCTTGCGCCTTTCCAGATCGCCTACCAGACCTACGGCACGCTCAACGACGCGCGCTCCAACGCCATCCTCGTCTGCCACGCGCTGACCGGCGACCAGCATGTTGCCAACACCAATCCGGTGACAGGCAAGCCGGGCTGGTGGGAGGTGCTGATCGGTCCCGGCAAGATCATCGACACCAACCGTTTCTTCGTCATCTGCTCCAACGTCGTCGGCGGCTGCCTCGGCTCGACTGGTCCGGCCTCCACCAATCCGACGACCGGCAAGCCTTACGGGCTCGACCTGCCGATCATCACCATCCGCGACATGGTGCGCGCGCAGACGATGCTCATCGATCATTTCGGCATCGAGAAGCTGTTTTGCGTGCTTGGCGGCTCGATGGGCGGCATGCAGGTTCTGGAATGGGCGGCGAGCCATTCGGAGCGCGTGTTCTGCGTCCTGCCTATCGCCACCGGCGCCCGCCATTCCTCGCAGAACATCGCCTTCCATGAAGTCGGCCGACAGGCCGTCATGGCCGATCCGGAGTGGCATGGCGGCAAATATCTCGATTTCGGCAAGCGGCCGGAAAAAGGGCTCGCCGTCGCGCGCATGGCCGCTCACATCACCTACCTTTCGGAAGCCGCGCTCCACCGCAAGTTCGGCCGCAACCTGCAGGACCGCGAGGCGCTCACCTTCGGCTTCGACGCCGATTTCCAGATCGAAAGCTATCTGCGCCATCAGGGCATGACTTTCGTCGACCGCTTCGACGCCAATTCCTACCTCTATCTGACCCGCGCGATGGACTATTTCGACCTTGCCGCCGATCACGGTGGGCGCCTCGCCGACGCCTTCGCCGGCACCAAGACGCGTTTTTGCCTGGTCTCCTTCACCAGCGACTGGCTGTTCCCGACCGAGGAGAGCCGATCGATCGTGCATGCCTTGAACGCGGCGGGCGCTTCCGTCTCCTTCGTCGAGATCGAGACCGATCGCGGCCACGATGCCTTCCTGCTCGACGAGCCGGAACTGTTCGCGGCCATCAACGGCTTCATCGCCTCCGCCGCCCGCGCCAGGGGGCTCAGCCTATGACCCCGACAAGTCGCGGACCTTTTGGACCGGGATCATGCGCCATGCAGGAGGCGAAGCCATGAGCGTCAATCGCGCCCAGCGTGTCGACCTCGAGGTCGTCACCGATCTCATCCCGGCCAATTCGCGTGTCCTCGATGTCGGCTCGGGCGACGGACTGCTTCTGGAGCTCCTGCAGGAGACCAAGCAGGTCGACGGCCGCGGGCTGGAACTGTCTCAGCGCGGCGTCAACGAATGCGTGGCGCGCGGCCTTTCCGTCGTCCAGGGCGATGCCGACAAGGACCTCGAATTCTATCCCGACAAGGGCTTCGATTTCGTCGTGCTCTCACAGACCCTGCAGGCGACCCGCAACCCGAAGCTGGTGCTCGACGAGTTGCTTCGGATCGGCAACCGCGCCATTGTCTCCTTCCCCAATTTCGGCCACTGGCGCGTGCGCTTCTCGCTGCTGGTCAAGGGCAGGATGCCGGTCACCAAGGACCTGCCCTACTCCTGGTACGACACGCCCAACATCCATTTCTGCACCATCCGCGACTTCGTCAACCTGTGCGAGGAACTCGGCGCGACTGTCGAGAAGGCGACCGCGCTCGACGCCAACGGCCAGAAGATCGGCCTGTCGATGCCTTGGTGGTTCTGGAATTTTTTTGGTCAGCAAGCGGTGTTTTTGTTGAGGCGATGACGGAAATGCGTTTCTTTCGTCGGTCGCCGGCAGTGGTGGAAATCCCTCCGAACATTCGTTCTGAAATACGGGCGGGAATTCTCGTTTGCACATCGCCGCGCAGCGGTAGCAATCATCTTGCAGGTTTGATGGCTTCCGCCGGGCTGGGCCATCCGCTGGAATGGTTCGGCGGGCGACGTCTGCTGGAGCTGCCGGATTATCCGCGAGATCCCCGCGCCCAGCTTCTGCGTGCGCTGACACAGGGGCGGTCCTCTACCGGCGTCTACGCAATCAAGCTCTTTGCGAGCCAGTTCGCACAACTTGCCAAGAAGGTGAAGCTGCCAGCCAGCCTTCCGAATTTGAGTTATGTGCGGTTAACACGTGACGATCTGCTCGGCCAGGCGATCTCATGGGCACGTGCGCGTCAAACCCGCGAATTCCGATCCACCGAGATCAGTCATCTGCCGCCACGCTATAACGGCCGGGCAATCGTGGAGTCTCTGGATAAAATTCTGATGGAGAACCTCGCATGGGATGCTTGGTTCGCGAAGAACGGCCTGCTCTGCCTTTCCCTGACCTACGAGCAGATTCAGCGCGATCCGGCAGACAGCCTGACGAAACTCGCGCAGCTGGTGGATGTGGAACCCAACTGGGAAACCGACCTGCGATCGGGTCTCGAAATCCAGCGCGATGCAATCAATAAAGAATGGCGAAAGCGTTTCCTGTCCGAATATGCCGACCCGTCCAGCTTCCGATACCGAATGATAAGATAGCTTAACTGACAAATTCGCAGCGCATAATTGCATCCCGATCGTTTGACAGCATGCCGTCACGGCTATAGCCACTGGTTTGATTAACCGGTGTGCCGCGATGGCTGGACATCCCACCTATTCTATCGTCTTGGAGATGGAGAATGCCAAATCCATCGACTGGGACGAGATTGGCCTTGGCCTGAAGGCCTTGGCGCGCGAGATCGCCCAGGCTTCCGCTACCGGATTTTCGAAGCCGAAGGTCATAATCTCGCATGGCGGCGTCGAAACTGACGCAGTCTCACTGCGAAGCAGCATTGGAGCTGAAGCGCCACAACTGGAGCAGGTTGCCGATCTGGCCTTCGCGTCGTGCCCTGGCGGCAGATATTACGACCTCAAGAACAACGGCATTCCCTCGTGCGAAGGGAGCGTCCTTGTTTTTCTCGATTCCGATACAGTTCCGGAAAGGAACTGGCTCTCAACTCTACTGAAACCCTTCGTCGACCAGCCTGAAACCATCTGTGTGAATGGACACACCTATCTTTCATACGACGACTTCTTCTCGCGAACTTTCGCGTTGATCTGGTTTTTCCCGATGGCTGAGGGAGACGAGAGATTCGCCTCGAAGCGTGCTCTCAACGCCAACAACATCGCCTTCCGGCACGACTGGATATCCAGTCACCCATTTCCAGCCCACAACGGCTTTAAGGTCTCGTGCACGTTGCTGATGCACCAGCTTTGGAGCGAAGGCCACAAGATAGTCAACGTGGACGCACGCGTTCACCACTACTCGCCGCGGGGCTGGGGGTTCTTCTTTTGGCGCGCGCTGGTAACCGGCAGGGACGCCGATCGAAAATTCGTCGAGCTTCATGCACCTGGCAGAGCTCAGCGTATCGTCAAATCCTTCACGCGCTGGGGGACTATGTCTTGGCGCACGATCCGGCGAGTGACAGGCCATGCGCGGCAGACCGGCATGCCGTTCTGGCAAATCCCGTTTGCTGTCATTGTCGGACTGGCGTTCTATACGCTGGCGTTTTTCGGCCATTTCAGCCTGGCGGCCGGCCTTGTTCGCGACGAGGTCGAAATGGTGCCGGACCATATCGGGCACAGCTAACGTCAATCTTTTCCCGCTGGCCAAGCACATCCGTAGCATTGTGCGGATGCTCGACGCCGTCGACGAAGATCACGTCGGACTGCGAGTTCTCGGTGCGCAGCGAAAGGATCGCCTGATAGGCCGGTGAATTGTACCAGTCCCGCACATGCCGCCTGCCGGGGAATTCGATGACGATCAGGTGCCCGGGCCAGCTGTTCTCGACGACCTCGACGTCGCCGCCATGGACGACGAACCGCCCGCCGAACGGCGCCAGGGTGGCGTCTATCTTCTCGAGATATTCGACTATCCAGGGACCCGGGGTGACTTGGCGCATATGGGCAACGGCGTAAGCGGTCATGATCCTGCTCCTTGATGAAACAAAGCCGATCGGTCGGCTTCTTGGAGATCACCATGCGGGAACCAGGTAGTTCGGTCGATTACCTCAGACGTCATCGGGACAAAGCCGCCCGTTGGTTCCTGTTGGCGGAACCGCCGAATTAACAGGAAGCCCAGTTGTGTTGCCATCAGACCGCAATGTTGCGGAAAAACCGCCAATTTCGGCATTTCTGGGCCGGCCTGGCGTGACACAAAGGTGGCTTTTCTGTAGCGTCGGCCGCAAATCAGAGGTGGACACGAAGATAGCCGTCAGACCTATCCGACAAACGCCAGATCCGACCGGTGGTGGCAGCTCGATGCCGAACCAAGAGGTTCCGCTGATCTCAGTGATCACGCCGACCCACAACCGCCGCAGCCAGGTCGTGCGCGCGGTGGAAAGCGTTCTGGCGCAGACACTTACCCGCTTCGAGCACATTGTGGTCGACGACGGTTCGACCGACGGGACGGCCGCCGCGCTCGCCGAAATCCGCGACCCGAGGCTGATTTATGTCGGCGCCAAATGGCGCGGCGCCAATGCCGCGCGCAATGCGGGCATCGAGCGCGCGCGGGCGCCGGTCGTGACGTTCCTCGATTCGGACGACGTCTATCTGCCCGACCGGCTGGAACGAACACTGGCGCGCTTCGACGGGAACCCCTCGCTCGAAGTCCTCATCAGCTCGTTCGTATCGCTGAAGGGCGGCCGCAGCACCAAATGCATCAATCGCGACGCCTTCCTCGACAAGAGCACGCTGCAGCGCGCCCTGGTCTCGCAGACCATCTTCATTGCCGGCTCGGCGATCACCGCAAGACACGAGTCGCTGCTCGCGATCGGCGGCTATGACAGCGACATCACGCGCATGCAGGATCGCGAATTGCTGCTGCGCTTTGCCCAACGCGGCGGCGCCTTGCTGTCCGAGGACATCGACTGGAAGAAGTACAATTCGGAGAATTCGATCTCCGGCCGCCGCGATGGCTATGTCGAGGCCTATGCCAGTCTGATCGACAAGCATCCCTATATCGCCGACCGCTATCCCGACGTTCCGCCTTACATGATTGCGCGCCAGATCATCGCCGATATCCTCAAGGGCAGGTTGCCGCAGGCGTTTTCGGGCTATCATGCCAACCGATCGTCCAAGTCGCTCGGCTACTCGTCCGCCGAACTCTTGCGCGGCTATGTCGTCGGCCGCCGCTGGCGGCGCGACTGCTACGACGAGTTCCGTGCCAAATACGGCGCCCGGGCGGTCTGAGAAAACCGCAAGACGGCTATCTGTCGAGTTCCGGAAAATAAGGATCGGAAAACCGCTGCCGCAAGCGCTCGCCCAGCAGGCAATCGACCGGCGTCGCATCCTCGACATGGAAGGATCTGGCGTCCGTCAGGCCGCTGACTTCCTGGACCAGCTTGCGGCGGACGGCGGTCGAGAATTCGGACGCCGCGTAGATCGGCAGCACGAACGAACCGGCTCCCCCGGTCACGCAGTCGGCGTAGTAGCGGTCGAGACGGGCGACACTCGGCGACGGACTGATGAGTATGGGTAGGCCGTTGATGACGATACCGCTGGCAACGGCGGCATCGCGGACTGCCGTGACGGGCAGCCCGGTATTGTTGGGCCCGTCTCCCGATATGTCGATGACGCGGCGTGGCGCCGAAAAGCCGGTTCTCTCCAGGAGCCCCGCGCCGAAGCCGAGGGCGCCCGAGATCGAGGTGCCGCGGAAGCTGCGGAACGGCCGCGTGGCGATCTTGTCGGCGAAGGCATGGGCGCTGTCCTCCCCGTCGATGATCTGCCAGGCGATGGCCCCGTCCTCGCGCACGACGCCCGCCCATTCGAAATAGGCGAGCGCAATGCGGCCATGTGGACCCGAGCGTACGGCGTTGATGAAGTCGGGGTGGCGCAGCGCGTCGACATAGCCGGCGCGCTGCAGGGCGAGTTCACGCTGGTCCATCGACTGCGAGATGTCGACGGCAAGCACAAGTTCCACGTCCACCGGCGCGCCTTTGCCCGGCATGGGCAATGGCGCCGCCTCGGCGCAGGCAAGGCACACAAGCAGGCCGAGCATCGCAAGCATGGCAGCCTCGAACGACCCGGCGGATTTTCCCGGCGATCGCGGCGAAAATAAAGCTATTTCTTCCCGTGACGGGCAGCGATGGGTGGCGGCTCGATCGCGCCGGCGCGGACACGGACCGGCTTCAAAGCCGGTGCGCCGGTATCCTTCACGATATTCAGCGCGCGCGGGAAGAACTGAGTGTTGTGCTGGCCCCGCCCGATATTGATGATCGCGGTTTCGGGCAGGCGCTTCTGCAGCATGGCCAGCACCCGCCGCAACGTCGGCCCGTCGAACGCATCCAGGGCTTCGTCGATGATAACCCATTTTGGCTTGCGCAAGGCAAGTCTGGCGAAAGCCAGCGCCCGTTGTTCGTCATCGCCGAGCTCGCGTTCCCACCGCCTGGAACGGTCAAGGGTGGTTGCCAGTGGATCGAGGCCGACCTCGCCAAGCACGGCCGCGATCTCGGCATCGCTGGCCGGGGCCTCGCCGTTCGGATGATCGAGCACCTCGCGCAGCGTGCCGGCCGGGAAATAGGGCACGCGCGGCACGAAGATGGGGGTCTCGCCGGCCGGCAGGCCGATCCGCCCGCTCCCCCATGGCCACAGGCCGGCAAGGGCGCGGAAGAACAATGTCTTGCCGGCGCCCGGCTCGCCGGTGATCATGACGCGCTCGCCGGCGTGAATTTCGACATCCGTCTGGGCAAGCTTGGTGCAGCCTTCCGGCGAAGCCACCTGAAGCGTGTCGAAAGTCAGGCTGCCATTGGCGTTTTCGCCGAACTGGATGTGTTTTTCCGTGTCATGCAGCGCGTCGGTTTCGGTGAGCGCGATGCGGAAATCGGCCACGCGCATCAGCGTCGCGCGCCAGTCGGCTATGCTGCCGATGTTGTTGATGAACCAGCGCAGGGACGAATGAACCTGGTTGAAGGCGCCGACCGCCATCATCAACCCGCCGAACGAGATGTCGCCCGAGAAATAGACCGGCGACGCCACCAGGATGGGCGCCACCACCGTTATCCAGCCATAGGTGTCGGTCACCCAGGCGAGATTGATCTGCGCGGCGAAGATGCGCCGCATGGCGCCCAGAACCGTGCCGAGATCGAGCTCGAGCCGGCGCCTTGCGTCGGGCTCGCCATGATAGAGCGCGATCGCATCGACATTCTCGTTGACCCGCACCATGGAGGAGCGCAGCTCCGCCTCGCGGGTGTAGCGCTCGCTGTTGAGGCCGATCAGCGGACGCCCGACCAGCCAGCTCAGCCACGACGCGATGCCGGCATAGAGGAACGCGGCCCAGACCATGTAGCCCGGTATCTCCAGCGAATAGCCGCCGACATGGAACATGAAGCCGGAAGACAGCTCCCACAGCACGCCGATGAAGGAGACCAGCAGGATGAAGGACTGCAGCAGGCCGACGCCAAGATCCGTCGACAGATCCGACAAGTGAGCGGCGTCCTGCTGCATGCGCTGGTCGGGATTGACGCCGATGGCGCCGGCATTGGCCAGCCGGAAGGCCCGCGCCGGGCGCATCCATTGATCGATCAGGTCGAGCGTCAGCGCCTCGCGCAGCCTCAGACGGATCATCTGGTTGAGCCAGGTCTGGCCGATATTGAGCACCAGAAGGCCCCCGGCGATCATCGCAAAGACCAGAAGCTGGTGCAGGAAGGCCGTCATGTCGCGCCGAGCCAGCGCATCGTAGAAAGGCTGGTTCCAGCGATTGAGAAGGACTTGTCCGATCGAGGTTGCGACGATGACTGCGACAATGCCGATGGAGACCCAGGCAAGTTGCCTGCGCACCGGCGAGGACTTCAGCCCCAGCTTGATCGTCGCCACCTGGTCGGCGAGGCTGCTCGCCTCCACCGAGACGGCGGATTTTTGTGGGCCCGGCCTTCTATCGGTCTGGTCGTCCATGAAGGATATTCCTGGTTTCCGCTTCGGTCATGAATACCGCGCCGAGCGAGCATGCCTTAGATCGGGCATGCCTCAGATAGGGTGACGATTGCCGCGCGATGCAAGGCGCGGCGATCACGAACGCGTCACTTGGCCAGGCGCGGCGTCAGCCGCACGCCGGCCAAGCCGCGTTGCGCCCTGCGGCGAGAAGACCGGCACGAAGACGCGGCGAGAGGCGCGCTGCGCGACCGGCACACCTTGGTAGAGCCGCTTCTGCGCCTCGACGACGATGACACCGGAAAAGATCGGCCAGAATCGCCGGCCGGCCTTCTCCAGCACATTGTGGAAGCGCATCATGAAACGCCGCGGCGACGGCGGGAAGAACAGCGCATCGCTCCATGTCGCCGGGGTGAAATTCGCCTCGCGCAGCAGCTCGGTCAACTGGCCGCGCGAGAACGGCCGGCCATTGCCGAAGGGTGTGTGCTCGAACCGCGCCCAGACGCCGCGCCGGTTGGGCACGACGATGACCACTCTGCCCGCCGGCGACAGCACCCGCCAGATCTCGTTCAGCGTCTCGCGCGGGTTTTCGGCATGTTCGAGCGAATGCACCAGCAGCACGCGGTCGATGCAGGAATCGACCAGCGGCAGCTCCTCGTCGAAGACCAGCGCCGTCGCCGTCGGCCCCGACACCGGCCACACCACCGCGCCTTGCGTTGCCGGCATGAAGGCGAAGACGCGCTCGGCATCGGTGCCGAAGCGTTCCAGCCATGGCAGCGCATAGCCGAGGCCGACCAGCCGCTCATTGGGAACGGTCGCCCATACGGACGACAGCGCCATGGTGATCGAATGCTCGGCCAGGCGCCCGAGCGTGGTCGAATAGAAGGAACGCAGGTCGACGATATCCGAATGCATGCGCGCGACGGTAGCCGCGAAGGGGCCCAAGTTCAACAAAGGCGGAAAGTTCAACAAAGGCGCCGAGTGCAACAAACCCGGATGACATCGGCTGCCGGCCGCCCTATGTCTGCGACGACAAAGGGAGACATGCGATGCCGGTCGAAATCGAGCAGTTCATGTGCCGCACCGACAATTTCGGCGTGCTGGTCCACGATCCGAAAAGCGGACAAACGGCAATCATCGACGCGCCGGAAGAAGCGCCGATCCTGGCGGCGATCAAGCGCACCGGGTGGACGCCGACATTGATCCTCACCACGCACCACCATGCCGACCATGTCGAAGCCAATCTGGCGCTGAAGGAACGCTTCAAATTGCGCATCGTCGGCCCGGAAGCCGAGAAGGCGAAGATCCCGGGCATCGACGAGACGGTCAGCCAAGGCTCGGTCGTGCTCCTTGGCGAGGAACGCATCGAGGTCATCGAGACGCCCGGCCATACCGCCGGCCACGTCTCCTACTATCTGCCGGCTTCGAAAGTGGCCTTCACCGCCGACACGCTGTTTGCGCTGGGTTGCGGCCGCCTGTTCGAATGCAAGTCGCCGGTTATGTATGACTCTTTGAAGAAGCTGGCGGCGCTGCCGGCGCAAACCGCCATCTATTGCGGTCACGAATACACCTTGGCCAATGCCCGTTTCGCGGTGACGGTCGACCCGAGCAACCCGGCGCTGAAGCAGCGCGCGGCGAGGATCGAAGCGCTGCGCGCCGACAACAAGCCGACATTGCCGACGACCATCGGCGAGGAGTTGTCGACCAACCCGTTCCTGCGTTGGCACGACCCGGCGATCCGCAAGCATCTCGGCATGGAGAAAGCCTCGGATGCGGAGGTCTTTGCCGAGATCCGCAAGCGCAAGGACAATTTTTAGTTCCACCGCCTGTCGACCAAAAGGCTCGACGTTCGTCGCAGCAAAGACCGCCAATGACCAGCGCCGCCGAGATCATCGCAACGCTAGGCCTCAAGCCGCATCCCGAGGGCGGCTGGTACGCCGAGACCTTTCGCGACGCCGCGGGTGGCCCGCGCGGTCATTCGACCGCGATCTACTTCCTGCTCGAGCAAGGCCAGCTTTCGGCCTGGCATCGGGTGAAGGACGCGGCCGAGGTCTGGCATTTTTATGCCGGAGCGCCGCTGGCGCTGTCGATGCATGAGGAAGGCGCAGGCGCCGTCATCGAGCAGGTGCTTGGCACGATCCTTACCGCCGGCGAGCGGCCGCAGATCGTGGTGCCGGCCGGCTGGTGGCAGTCAGCGCGCAGCCTCGGCGAATGGACGCTGGTCGGCTGCACCGTGGCGCCCGGTTTCGATTTCGCCGCTTTCGAGCTGGCCGAGCCGGGCTGGCAGCCGGTCTAGAGCAATTCCAGGAAAAGTGTGAGCGGTTTTCCGTCCGGAATTGCGTAAAAAAACAAGGAGATAGGGCGTTTCGTCGTTTCCGTGAAACGGTGAAACGCACTAGGCGAGTAGAAACCCCAGCGTGATCGCCAACTGGGCGGCATAGTAAAGCACCCAGACCGCATGGCGCATCCACAGGCGATGCGGCGAGATCGCCGCGAGCAGGAAGCGCTCGGCCGCCAGCAGCCCGTCCGAGGCGATGAACAGCACCGCGCCGGCAATCACCCAGGGATAGTCCGTGGTGAGCGCCGAAATGCCCATGGCGAGGATCGCCGCGACATAGACGGCAACCGGCGCGCGCAGTTGGGGGCCGACGCGGCGCCAGAGCGCGGCAAGCATGACGATGCTGAATGCGGCCATGGCTAAGGCGATCGCGCCGCGCCAGGATTCGGCCCTCAACAGGCTGAGCCCGCCGCCTGCCTGCGAAAACAGCGCGACATAGGCGATGTGACCGGCGAGAAAGCTCGCCAGCCC
This sequence comes from Mesorhizobium sp. B2-9-1, assembly GCF_006439455.1. Classification (NCBI taxonomy): domain Bacteria; kingdom Pseudomonadati; phylum Pseudomonadota; class Alphaproteobacteria; order Hyphomicrobiales; family Phyllobacteriaceae; genus Mesorhizobium; species Mesorhizobium sp. B2-9-1. Next base: position 110,114 of record NZ_VFTP01000006.1, read on the forward strand.
GCCGAGAAAGGCCCTTTCGCCGTCGCGCGACAGGAAGGCGTCGCCGACGGCGCTGAGTGCCAGCGCCGCGACCAGCAGCAGCGGACCGCCCTGCATGGCGGCAAGCACGGCCAGCAAAGCCACGGCAAGCGTCTTTGCCGCCGTGCGCGTCCATTTCGGCGGCATGTCGAGCGCAAAGGCGTAGATCACGGCCGCGACGAACGAGAACAGCAGCGTCGCGTTGGCGTTGGCCTCGATGCCGCCGGAAAACGGCATCATGCGTTGACCTCCTTGGCCGCCGGCTTGCGCATCAGCAGCGACTTCGCCGCGAGCGCGGCGCCTCCGGTGATGAGCACGCAGGCCGCGAGGATGCGCAGCGACGGCTCGGCGACGCCAGCGGCGATCAGCACCAGCGTCGACAGAAGCGGCGCGGCGTAGCTCGCGGCGCCCAGCACCTGGATGTTGCCGCGCTTGACGCCGATATCCCAGGCATAGAAGGCCGCGCCCACCGGCATCAGGCCGAGCCCGATGACGGCCAGCCATTGTCCGAGGCTGTCCGGCAGCACCGTCTTCTCAAGCAGCAGATGGCAGGCCAGCGACAGCGCCGACGTCGCCGCGCAGAACCAAGTGACGATCGAGGTCGGTACCGACGGAAAACGCCGCGACAAGAGTGAATAGGACGACCACAACAGCGCGCAGACGGCCGCCATCGCATAGCCGAAGGCGTAGCGCGCGTCGAAGGCCAGCCCGCCCCCCTTGGTGACGATCAGGAAGGTGCCGGCAAGGCCGAGCAGCGCGCCGACGACGTGGTTCCAGGCAAGCCGCTCGCCCGGCATCAGCGCGGAGCCGAGCACGATCAGCAGCGGCCACAGATAGGCGATCAGGCTCGCCTCGACCGCCGGCGCGTTGCGCAGCGCCGTGAAGTAGAAGAAATGATAGCCGAACAGCCCGGCTATGCCGATCACCCAGACCTGCGGCGGGATCTTCCGGCCCCGGTCGGGAGCCGGCATCACCAGCCGCGCCGCAAGGCCGACGCAGGTGCCGATGGCGAAGGTGATGGCCGACAACAGGAAGGGCGGCACCTGTCCGGAAGCGTTGGTGAGCAGCGCCAGCAGCGCCCACATGGCGACCGCCGAAAACCCGATCAGTGTTGCGCGCCCCATATCTCCCCCGCCGGCGCGCGGTGGCGCCTGTCCTAATTTACCGCCTCGAACCGTCTCGCGCTGATGGTCAGCGGGCCGATTTGGGTCCCGACCGTGGCACGGATCGGCGCATATATGCCGGATTGGCCGAGCGGTGCAAACGTCACCAGCATGCGGCTCTTGTTCTTCAGGAAATTCAAAGCCTTGCGGCCCTTGCGATAGCCCGCCACCGGCTCGAAGCCCATTTTGCAGGTCACCGTGCCGCCCTTGTAGCCCGGCACCGAGATCGAACCCTTGGAGGCATAGGTCAAGGTCAGGTCGGCGCGCATCTCGCCATCATAGAACTTGACCGTGCGTCCGCAGACCTTATCCAGGCTGTCGGCGTGGATCACAGTCGCGGCCATCGGATCGAGCACCGATTTCAGGTCGCTATCGCCGAGCGGCACCCAGCTCTTCAGATCGCGCTTCTTTGGCGCGGGAACGACTTGCGTGGAGGTGACGGCGCCGTTGTTGAAGCGGATGTCGACCATCGAGGCCTTCTTGCCGGACGTATAGTCGGCCCGGAATGCATGCGGCTGCATCTGCTTGCCGGAAATGGTGCCTTTCGAGGAAATCGTGCCTTTCGTGTCGTCGAACAACTTGCCGAGGCCGGCGGCCGAGACGGTGCCGTCGATGGCATAGCTGTCGCCTTGGTATCGGCTGGAGAAAGTCGCCCTGGCGATCGAAAGGCCGAGAAAGGACACCGTATACTCGCCCCTGAAGGACTGAGGCGCGGCGGCGAAGCTCGGTGCCGGCACGGCAACGGAAAGCAGGGCGGCGAATGCATGGGAAGGACGGAGCATGGCGGCTGACTGATCCCTGGCGGTTCGGCCGGAACGCAGAGGCTCCAGCCTGGCATTTCCCTTCGCGATGGGCTTATACTGTGAAATCCGGCCTTTATATGGAGCGTGCCTGACAACGGGGCGCGTGCCGGAGCTTGACGCAGTGGTGAAATGCCACTATGGAACGCCAACTTTTCCAAAGGCCGCCTGACCGAGACCGCGCGCCGCCCGGCGCGGGCAGAATGGTTTGGCAGGCTTAGAACTGAGGTTAGACAAGATGTCCCGCACCTGCGAACTCACTGCCAAGGCAGTCCAGACCGGCAATAATGTGAGCCACGCCAACAACAAGACCAAGCGTCGCTTCCTGCCGAACCTGGTCAATGTGACGCTGATTTCCGAAGCGCTGAACCAGAATGTTCGCCTGCGCATTTCGGCCAACGCGCTGCGTTCGGTCGAGCACCGCGGCGGCCTCGACGCTTTCCTGGCCAAGGCCGACGTCAAGGAATTGTCGCAGCGCGCCCGTCTGCTCAAGAAGCAGATCGCCAAGAAGCTGGCCGAGCAGTCGGCCGCTTAAAGCAGCAGCTTTCAGGCGGGGGACGACCGCCTCGAGCCCGGCCAGACCGGTGCTCGAAACAGGAGCGAGCGTCGGCATGACGCTCGGCTGGTTCCATTACCCAGGATAAAAAAATGTATTTCCTGACGCGATATTTGCCCTTCGTGGCCGCCATGGCGTTTGTCGTCGTGGCGTCGAACATCCTCGTGCAGTTCCCGATGCAGGGCCAAGTCGGCGGCTTGTCGCTGGCGGACCTGCTGACCTGGGGCGCCTTCACCTATCCTTTCTCATTCCTGGTCACCGACCTCGCCAATCGCCGCTATGGCCCGGCCGTGGCGCGCAAGGTGGTGTTCGTCGGCTTCATGACGGCGGTGACCTGCTCGATCCTGATCCCGCCCTTCCTGTTCCGTCATGGGCTGATCGAGTTCGAGACCGCCGCCGACCGGCTGGTGCGCATCGCAGCCGCCTCGGGAGCTGCCTTCCTCGCCGCGCAATTGCTCGACGTTGCCGTCTTTAACCGGCTGCGCCGGCAGAGCTGGTGGCGCGCGCCGATCGTCGGCACGCTGGTCGGCTCCATCTTCGACACCGTCGTCTTCTTCGGCGTCGCCTTCGCCGCCGCCTTCGCCTTTGCCGGTCCCAACGACAGCTTCGCGCTGGAGACCGCGCCGCTGATGGGTGTGCTGCCGGTCGAGACGATGCGCTGGGTCTCCTGGGCGCTCGGCGACCTTTCGGTGAAGCTGATCATCGCCGTGGTGGCGCTGATCCCCTACCGGCTGCTCGCTGCGCGCTGGAGCCAGCCGGCAGTCGCGTTCTAGGCCATGAGCCCAGCAAGTGGAATCAGGCCGTGATCCCCTGGATTCAGCTTGACTCCGCCCGCACGCCCGATGGCGGCCAGGAACTGCGCCTGAAGCGGCGCGGCGCTGAATTCTCGATCATGCTCGGCACCAACGAGCTGATGAACAGCCGCCTCAGCGGCTCCGAGGAAGCGCTGGCCAGGCTTTCCTGCCAGCGTATCGCCGGACGCGAGCGGCCAAGCATCCTTATCGGCGGGCTCGGCATGGGCTTCACCTTGCGCGCCGCTCTCGCCGCGCTCAATGGCGATGCTGCCGTCACCGTTGCCGAACTCGTCCCCGCGGTCGTCGCCTGGGCACGCGGCCCCATGGCGGAAATCTTCGGTGGCTGCCTCGACGATCCCCGCGTCACCATTCGCGAGGCCGATGTCGGCCAGGTGATAGGGGCGGAGAAAGCCGCCTGGGACGCGATCCTGCTCGATGTCGACAATGGTCCCGAAGGCATCGTCCACAAGGGCAATGACACGCTCTATGGCGCCACCGGCCTTGCGGCCGCGCGCACCGCGTTGAGGCCCGGCGGCGTGCTGGCGGTCTGGTCGCAGGGACCGGACGGCGGTTTCACCCGGCGGCTGAAACAGGCCGGCTTCGCGGTCGAGGAGATCAACACGCGGGCCAACGGCAAGCGCGGCGCCCGCCACGTCATCTGGATCGCAGCCAAGGGGCTGTGATCTGGATCGCAGCCAACCAGGCATGACCCTTTCCGCCACAGCCGCGGCGGCTTTACGCTTTGTTACGCCCGATCGTGCAGGATCGCGAAAATTCTTCAGGGCATCGCGACCAGCATGACCATGCCAGGCACCGGTTGGAAAAACGACCTTCTGCTTGCGCTGTGCGCTACGCTGGTGGTGCTGACGATCAACGCCGTTTCCGGTTTTCCGACCCTTGGCGACTACGGCGCCGACAATGACAGCATGCTGCGGCTGGTCGAGGTTCGCGACCTGCTCGGCGGCCAAAGCTGGTTCGATCTCCACCAATACAGGATGGGGGCCTCGGGCGGCTTCGTCATGCACTGGTCGCGCTTGGTGGACGCGCCGCTCGCGCTGATCATTATGGCCTTCGATGCGCTGGGTACCGGCCCCGCCACCGCCGAGCGCGCCGCGCAGATCATCTGGCCGACGCTCCTCTACGGGCTGACCATATTCGTGCTCATGCGCGCCTCGCAGCGCTTTGCCGCTGCGAATGTTGCGATGCCGGCAATCATCCTGTCGACGGCGGCACTGTTCTTCCTGGTGATCTACAGCCCGGGGGTAATCGATCACCACAACGTCCAGCTGTTGCTGACCGCGGCCAGCCTCTGGCTTCTGATGGAAGTGCCCTCCTGGCGGCCCGCTGCCCTTCTGTCGGGCATTTGCGCCGGCCTGACGCTCGCGGTCGGCATGGAGACCGCTCCCTATGTGGCGGTGCTCGGCATCTGCGCCGCTGTCCTGTTCATCCTCGACGACAAGGAGCGCGTCACGGCGCGAGGCTTCGGCCTCGGATTTGCCGGCATCGCCTCCCTGGTCTTCGTGGCGACCATCCGGCCGGCCGACTGGGGCGTGGCCCAATGCGACGCCTTCTCCTCCTTCCAGTTCGCCGTTGCCGCATTGTCCGGCTTCGGCCTCGTGATCGCCAGTACCTTTGCCGCATCCAGCCGCCGGGCGCGGCTGGTTTCGATGCTGGCGCTGATGGCGGTGGTCGCGGTCGTTGTGGTCGTGTTCTTCCCGCAATGCCTGGCATCGCCCTATGCAGGCATGGACGAACGTATCCGCATTTATTGGCTGGCCGACGTGGTCGAAGCGCAGCCCTTCTGGAGCGTCGCCATCCACCAGCCGAAGCTGATGGCGGCGCGCTATGTGACCCCCTTCATCGCGATCCTGCTGGTCGGCTTTCAGCTCCGAACCCGTCGCCTGCGCCGCGCCGAGGTGCTCGCCGCCATCCTGCTCGTCGCCGCCTTCGGCGTCAGCCTTTGGCAGGTGCGTGGCTCGACATTCTCCGTCGCCTTCGCCGTGCTGCCGCTCTCGGCCTGGATCGCGAGAATCCGCCTGCGGGCGAACGCCGCGCCCTCGTGGCGCCTTTCCACCGGCATCGTCATGGCGTGGCTGGTCTCGCTCAACGCGACGTGGGCCGGGGTCGCGGTGGCGGCGCAGTCCGTGGTCCAGCAGGCGCCGCAGCGGGTTAATTCCGACCCCGACCATGCAGTGACCTGCGGCAAGCCGGGCGACTTCCACGATCTTGCCGCGATGCCCGCGACGACGGTGCTTGCCTCGTCCAATCTCGGCTCAGGAATATTGACGTTCACCGGCCACCGGGCGCTGGCCGGCCCTTACCACCGCAATGTCGGCGGCAATCTCGCCATGCTCGACGCATTCATGGGGACGCCGGACGCCGCCCGCGCCGTCATCGAACGCGAGCATGTCGGGCTAGTCGCGATCTGCCGCGGCAACACGGAAGAGATATCGCTGGCTCTGGACGCGCCGAAGGGTTTTGTCGCGGCGTTGCTGCGGGGCGACCTGCCGGAATGGCTCGAACTGGACCAGTCTACCGCCGGAAAGCCGATCGAGATCTACAAGGTCCGTTGAATATCGGCCCGCGGCCATATCAGCATCGTCGACAGCGCCCCTCGCAACACAGCTGCTTTGCGCTGATGCAATTTCACTGCGTGATTTAGAAAACCGCTATCGAAATCAGTCCGTGAATCGTTGCAGTCCAGCCTGTGCTTTGGTTAGCATTTCGCTCGGGCGGCGATATATGTATTCAAGAAATTTGAATTCGGGGTTTTAGCTTGGGGAGAAGACATCCATGTCGGCCATAGAGGGCGCGGCGGCGCCAGCATCAGCCACGCTGCAGCATATTATCTCCCACATGGTGGACGCCGTGAACCGCGCCGCCTTTGTGGAAAAGCCTTTCTGGCATCTGGAAATGACCGATGTTTTCCCGGCGGACCTTTATCAGCGCATGCGCGCCGCCATGCCGGAGGCGCGCGAATATCGTGCGCTCAAGGGGCGCAACAATGTGAATATCAAGGCCGACGGCACCCCGACGCGCATCAAGATCGACCTCTACCCCGAATACATCCGCCATCTGCCGCAGGAGAAGCGGGCGATTTGGTCCCTGGTTGGCAAGGCATTGCATGCGCCGCAGCTGAAGGACGCATTCATGCGCCGCCTTGCCCCGGGCTTGGAGCGCCGGTTCGGCTCGGACTTCATGAAGGTCGGCATGTATCCGGTGCCGATGCTGACGCGCGACGTGGCGGGCTACAAGATCGGCTTCCACACCGACACGAAATGGAAAGGGATCACGGTCCAGTTCTACCTGCCGGAGGACGACTCGATCAACCATATCGGCACCCGCTTCGCCGAGCGCATGCCGGACGGGCGTTTCGAGAATTCGCACCGGATGTCGTTTTCGCCGAACACCGGCTACGCCTTTGCGGTCGGCACCGACACCTGGCACGCGGTCGACACCGTCGGACCGGAAGTCCGCACCCGCGACAGCATCCTTCACACCTATTTCGTGGACAACACCGCGACGCTCAAGATCCGCAACCGGAGCAAGCGCGCGGCCAATTTCGTGATGAACGAAGTCCGCCACGTCGGCCGGTAATCTCTCGGCGCCCGCCGTCGGCACGGCTGAATCCATGCCGGCCAGCCGTCGTCAATCCTGGTGCAGGATGAATTCCAGGTAGAGGTTGCGCTGCAGGATCGAATGGTTGTCGTCGGATATCAGCGACACCATCAGCGCGCCGTCGTCGCGGGTCCAGACGTCGAGCCCTTCCATATTGTCGATCTGGTAGCCCATATCGGCCTCCATCAGCACCGGCCCGTCGGCGACCGCGCCCTTCTCGACGCTTTCGCCATAGATGCGCCGCAGCCGCATCTTCACCCCGCGCGCGATCGAAAAACTGCGCTCCAGCAGCAGCAGATCGCCGTCCGGCAGGAAGGCGCCCTCGGTTACGTCGAAATCGCCGTCGCGTCTGACGGTGAAGACGCCCTTATGCGGCCCCTCGATGATGGCGGCATAGACGTTGCCAGCTTCGTCGAGGCTCCTCTCCGAGACCACGATCAGGCCGCCCGCGTGCTGCCCATAAGCGTTGGCATGGGTGACGGTCTCGAAACCGCGGTTCTGGCGCAGCTCCTCGGCGGGGACCTGATAGTCGAGCTGCCTGACCGGGGCTTTCATATTGTCGGGATCGATCTTGAACTGGGCGACGCGCTGGTCGCGCTCAAAGCCGACGGTGGCGATACCGTCCCTGACCGCGAGTCCTTCCGCGTCGGCCTCCCATTTCCGGTCGATCGGCCGGCCCGAAGCGTCGACCATCTGCTGCAGGCGGAAGTTCGAAACGCCGGACGGACGTCGGTCGGCGTCATGGGTGATCGTGCCGAAGAACCAGAAGCCGGTGTCGGTGACGCCGATGAAATCGCTGCCCGGCTTCAGAAAGCGAAAGGCCGACAGCGCGCCGAAATCGCGCGCCTGCGAAGTCATCTCCAGCCCGCCAACGAATTCAAGCGGGCCGAACCGCGTCTCGTCGCGGCCGATATGGAACTGGCTGATCGGCCGCGCCGAAATCTCGATTGTTTCGACGGGAGTTCCCGGAACGGCAACTGCCGGCGATGCGCAGGCCAGCACGCAGGCGAAAAGCGTCCGCCGCGCACACCGCCCCGAAAGGATCATCCGGCGCGTCGCAATCCGCCGCGCCGCGTGTCGCGCGCGCTTTCCTCGCCGAACAGCGAGGCGAGCTGCTCGGTCATGGCGCCGGCGAGTTCCTCGGCATCGACGATGGTGACGGCGCGGCGATAATAGCGCGTGACGTCGTGGCCGATGCCGATCGCCAGCAGCTCGACCGGCGAGCGCGTCTCGATCAACTCGATGACCGCCCGCAGATGGCGTTCCAGGTAATTGCCCGGATTGACCGACAGCGTGGAATCGTCGACCGGCGCGCCATCCGAGATCATCATCAGGATCTTGCGCTGCTCGGGCCGGCCGATCAGCCGGTTATGCGCCCATAGCAGCGCCTCGCCGTCGATGTTTTCCTTGAGCAGGCCCTCGCGCATCATCAGCCCGAGATTGCGCCGCGCGCGCCGCCACGGATGATCGGCGGATTTATAGATGATGTGGCGCAGGTCGTTGAGCCGGCCGGGATTAGGCGGCTTGCCATCCTTCAACCATTTCTCGCGCGCCTGCCCGCCTTTCCACGCCCGCGTGGTGAAGCCGAGGATTTCCACCGAAACGCCGCAACGCTCCAGCGTGCGCGCCAGGATGTCGGCGCAGGTCGCGGCGACGGTGATCGGCCGCCCGCGCATGGAGCCCGAATTGTCGAGCACCAGCGACACCACCGTGTCGCGGAACTTGGTGTCGCGCTCCTGCTTGAAGGACAGCGGCTGCATCGGGTCGATGACGACGCGCACCAGGCGGGCCGGATCGAGATAGCCTTCCTCCAGGTCGAAATCCCAAGAGCGGTTCTGCTGCGCCATCAGCCGGCGCTGCAGCCGGTTGGCGAGCCGCCCGACGACGCCGGAAAGGTTGGCGAGCTGCTTGTCGAGGAAGGCGCGCAGCCGGTCGAGCTCCTCTTCCTCGCACAGCTCCTCGGCGCCTACCGTCTCGTCGAAGGCGGTGGTGAACACCTTGTAATCGATCTCTTTCGGCAGGTTCAGGAACGGATTGTCGTTGCGCTTGGCCTCGCCCGGCGTCTCGGCGTCGGCGTCGTCCTCATCGGACAGGTCCTCGGAGGTGGCGTCGGTCGCTTCGGTCTCGGCCGACTCTTCGTCGTCGGCGGAGGCTTCGGCATCTTCCGACTGCGACTGCTCGGAACCTGAATCCTCCTCGCCGCCTTCCTCGCTCTGTTCCTCGCCCTGCTGCTCGTTCTCTTCGTTTTCCTCCGAGTCGTCGGTTTCCTGGTCGTCGCCGAGTTGCTCGGCCATTTCCATGGAAACCAGCATGTCGCGCACGACGCGGGCAAAGGCCTGCTGGTCCTCGAGCTTGGCCGACAGGCCGTCCAGCTCGCCGCTCGCCTTTTCCTCGATCCAGGGACGCCAGAGATCGACCAGCCGCTCGCCGCTCTTCGGCACGGAACGTCCGGTGAGCTTCTCGCGCACCATCAGCGCAATCGCTTCCTCGAGCGGCGCGTCCGCCTTGTCCCTGACGTCGACGAGGTTCGCCTTGGCGTATTTGTCCTCGAGCATCGAGCCAATATTGTCGGCCACGCCCTGCATGGCCCGGCTGCCGATCGCCTCGACGCGCGCCTGCTCGACGGCGTCGAAGATGGAACGCGCCAGCTTGCCTTCCGGCGCCAGCCTGTTGTGGATGCGCTGATCGTGACAGGCGCGCTTCAGCGCCATGGAATCGCCCAGGCCGCGCGTGATCGCAATGTCGTTGCGGGACGCTTTCTTCGGCAGTTCGGGCAGGCGCGCGCGGTTGCCGGCCAAAGCCGGCCGGTCCTTGGCAAAACCGACCTCGAGGTCCTTGTCGCCGGCGACGGCGCGCATGCACACGGTCACCGCGCGCTTGAAGCTGTCGGCTTCAGACCCGTTCTTCGGCTTGTTGCGCGTGTTGTCGCCTGGACCCGCCATGATCATTCCCTGCGCGATTCATGCTGAAAGGCTGGAGGCCTTTTCAGCCGCGCGCCTACCCCAGCACCACGTTGGCGGCGCTCTCCGGCAGATCCTCGCCGAAGGCGCGCTGGTAGAACTCGGCCACCACCGAACGCTCCAGCTCGTCGCATTTGTTGAGGAAGGTCAGCCGGAACGCCATGCCGATATCGCCAAATATCTCGGCGTTCTCGGCCCAGGTGATGACGGTGCGCGGGCTCATCACGGTCGACAGGTCGCCATTGATGAAAGCCGAACGCGTCATATCGGCGACGCGTACCATCTTGTTGACGATGTCCTTGCCCTTGCTGTCGCGATAGTGCTTTGCCTTGGCCAGCACGATGTTCACTTCATTGTCGTGCGGCAGGTAATTGAGCGTGGTGACGATCGACCAGCGGTCCATCTGCGCCTGGTTGATCTGCTGAGTGCCGTGATAGAGCCCCGTGGTGTCGCCGAGGCCGACCGTGTTGGCGGTGGCGAACAGCCGGAATGCAGGGTGCGGGCGGATGACCCGGCTCTGGTCGAGCAGGGTCAGGCGGCCCGACGATTCCAGCACGCGCTGGATGACGAACATCACGTCCGGACGGCCGGCATCATATTCGTCGAAGCAGAGCGCCACATTGTGCTGATAGGCCCAAGGCAGGATGCCGTCGCGGAATTCGGTGACCTGCAGCCCTTCCTTGACGACGATGGCGTCCTTGCCGACGAGGTCGATGCGGCTGACATGGCTGTCGAGATTGACGCGCACGCAGGGCCAGTTGAGCCGTGCCGCGACCTGCTCGATATGCGTCGACTTGCCGGTGCCGTGATAGCCCGACACCATGACGCGGCGGTTGTAGGCAAAGCCGGCGAGGATCGCCAATGTCGTCGCCTTGTCGAACAGATAATCCGGGTCGATGTCCGGTACATGCTCCGTCGCCGCCGAATAGGCGGGAACGACCATCTTGGAATCGAAGCCGAATTTCTCCTTCACCGACACCGTCGTGTCGGGCAGGTTGGCGATGTCGCGATCGACCTTGTTCATCACTATCAACGTCTCCACGGGCGAAACGCCGCGTTTCGCCGGCAATCAATTTTGTCCGGGGGCGGTCTTAGAGCCTTTTCCAACCTTATGAAAGTTGGAAAAACGACTTGGTACCGTGGGGCCGCTCAGCACAATCCTGCTTGCTTGAGCACGCGATAGGCCTGCAGCACATCGCGGAACCGGTCTTCCGAACCTCTGTCGCCGCCATTCGCATCCGGATGGTGACGCTTAACGAGTTCCTTATAGCGCGCCTTGATGTCCTGACCAGTCGCCTTTGTGTCAAGGCCAAGCGTTTCCAGCGCCTTGGCCTCAAGTGGCTTTGCCTTGCGCTCGCGCGGCTCGCGTGCTCCGCCGCTGAACAGGTTGAAGGGATCGCGCATGCGGTTGTAGTAGCCGGCCCGCCCCGAACGCTGCTGCGCGAAATCCGGCGCCGAGCGTGTCCCGCCGACATTGGCGCCCATGCGCCATGTCGGCCTGTGGCCGGTCAGCGCCTCCTTCTGGAAGCGGGCGATCTCTGTGTCCGACACGCCGGAGAAGTAATTGAAGCCCTTGTTATACTCGCGCACATGGTCGAAGCAGAAGCGAAAATACTCGCCCTCCTTGAGGCGCCCGACCGGCGCGCGATGCGTGCCGGCTTCGTTGCAGCCGTCCCACTGGCAGATCGGCGCGCGCGACTTCAGCTCCGCGTCCTTCTCCGGCCGAATTCGAATTTTCTCGAAATATTTGGGATACGCTTTCATCTCACCCATTTATGGGCTGTTCGCATATGCGAAACAAGAATTGACATTTCGCCGATGATCGCCCTAACCGCTGAATCGCGGCTTAAAAGCGGTCGAAATTCAAGATTTTGCGGCTACGCCGTCAACAAAATGCGGCTATGCCGTCAAATGGGGAAGGGAAACCCGGATGTCCATACAGTCGACAATTGAAAACAAGCTGAAAGCGGCATTTTCGCCCGAACGGCTTGCCGTCATCAATGAGAGCCACCTTCACGCCGGTCATCATCACGTCGAGTCCGGCCACCACGCGACGTTCGACGGCGCCGGTGAGACGCATTTTCGCGTTCGCATCGTTTCGCCGAGCTTTGCCGGCATGGCTCGCATCGAGCGCCACCGTGCCGTCAACGAATTGCTCGCGGACGAACTGAAGGCCGGCGTGCATGCGCTGGCGATCGAGCCGGCGGCACCCGGCGAGAAGACGCGCTGGTAAGCTCTCAGCCGACGCTCGCCTTGAGGAAGGCCAACACAGCCGCGGTCAGGGCGTCGCCGTCCTGGCCGAAATCGCGATTGATCGACATATGCGTATAGGCGCTGCCGTCGAACAGCGTGACCTTGGCGCCGGTGGCGCGCAGGCGTCCCGCGAAAGCCTTCGACGCTTCGCCTCGCCCGGGCGCGCGCGCGTAGGCGATGAAGGTCGGCGGATGTTTCCTGCCGTCGACATGGGTCGACGGCGATAGCGCCGCCCATTGTGTCGGGTCGGGAAAGGCACGCGCATAGACGCCCACCATGCCGCCATTCCTGGATAACGCCACAAGATCATAGGCCCTGGTATCGTCCAGGATCAGCGCGGCGACACCGGGCAACCCGCCGCGCATGCCGGTCAGGGCGATAAGGTGGCACCCGGCCGAATGGCCCATGCCGACAATGCGACTGGGATCGCCGCCGTATCGGGCAATGTTGGCGCGCACATAGCCATAGGCCTTTTCGACGTCGCCGGCCTGGGTGGCGACATCGGCTTCCGGCAGCATGCGGTAATCGATCGAGACGAACACGAATCCATTGGCGAGCAGGAAGTCCGGCTTTGAGCCGACCTGGCCGCGTTTGCCGAACCGCCAGGCGCCGCCATGGACAAAGAAGACCACCGGCAAGTTGTTCGCGTCGTCCGGCGCGTAGATGTCGAGCTTGGCCGGACCGTAATCGAGGGTTTGCGGCGCCTGCCGACCCGGACGCCTGGCGGCTGACGCACCTGCCGGCAGCAGCGCCCCCAGGGATGCCGCGATGAAGCCGCGTCGATCGATCATCGTCATCTCCGGCCAGGTTGCGGCGCAAGCGCGCCGCGCACCTCGATTGGATCAATAATGACAACTTGTGGGTAGCAAACCAAATCAGGACCTTGAAGCTCCGCCGGCAATCACCACGTATTTCTCGGGCGAGCATTTTCGGCCGCATCGGGTATCCCCCGGGTCAATGCCAGATTGCATGCGCTATCCTTCATGTGAAGGGAACAAACAGTGCTTTCCGGCAGTTGATGCAGCGATGAGCCGATTGGCAGCCCACCGGCTCCGAGGCAAAGCACCATGCGAGAGAACCAATCAGACGTCTTCGATCTGTTTTCGGAGATTTATTCCAACGCGGCTCAGGAAGAGATCAGCCTGCAGCAATATCTCCTGGCCTGCCGCGAAGACAAATCCATGTATGCGTCGGCGCCCGAGCGCATGGTCGAGGCGATCGGTGAGCCGAACCTGGTCGACACCAGCAAGGACGAGCGGCTCGGCCGCATTTTCTCCAACCGCACCATCAAGGTCTATCCCTCCTTCTCCGATTTCTACGGAATGGAGGACACGATCGAGCGTATCGCCGGATATTTCCGCTATGCCTCGCAGGGCCTCGAGGAGCGCAAGCAGATCCTCTATCTCCTCGGCCCGGTCGGCGGCGGCAAATCCTCACTGGCTGAACGGCTGAAGAAGCTGATGGAGGAGCGCCCGATCTACACGCTCAAGGTCGGCAACAAGATCAGCCCGGTCTTCGAATCGCCGCTCGGGCTTTTCCATCCCGATCGCATGGGCGATCTGCTGGAGGACAAATACGGCATCGCCCGCCGCCGCCTGAACGGACTGATTTCGCCCTGGGCGGCCAAGCGCCTCGACGAACTGTCGGGCGACATCTCCAAATTCAGCGTGGTCAAGCTGATGCCGTCGCGGCTGCGCCAGATCGCCATCGCCAAGACCGAGCCCGGCGACGAGAACAATCAGGATGTCTCGGCCCTGGTCGGCAAGGTCGACATCAGGCAGTTGGAGCACTTCAGCCAGTCCGACCCGGACGCCTACTCCTACAGCGGCGGCCTCAACCGGACCACCCAAGGGCTGCTCGAATTCGTCGAGATGTTCAAGGCGCCCATCAAGGTCCTGCACCCATTGCTGACGGCAACCCAGGAAGGCAGCTACAACGGCACCGAGAATTTCGGTGCCTTCCCCTATCAGGGCATCGTCGTGGCCCATTCCAACGAATCGGAATGGCAGCAGTTCAAGAACAACAAGAACAACGAAGCCTTCCTCGACCGCATCCTCGTGGTCAAGGTTCCCTATTGCCTTCGTGTTACCGAGGAGAGGCACATTTACGAGAAGCTGCTGCGCGAGAGCGAGCTGGCAAACAGCCCCTGCGCGCCCGAAGTGCTGGACATCCTCAGCCGCTTCACCGTCTCCACCCGCCTTGCCGAGCACGAGAACTCACCGCTCTACACCAAGATGCGCGCCTATGACGGCGAGAACCTCAAGGAGATCGACCCCAAGGCCAAGTCGGTCCAGGAGTATCGCGACGCCGCCGGCGTCGACGAGGGCATGACCGGGGTCAGCACGCGCTTTGCTTTCAAGATCCTGTCGCAGACGTTCAACTACGACACCAAGGAGGTGGCAGCCGATCCCGTGCACCTGATGTACATCCTCGAGGAGGCCATCAAGCGCGAGCAATTCCCGAAGGAAACGGAGGCCGCCTTCCTCGAATTCATCAAGTCGGAACTCGCGACGCGCTATGCCGAGTTCATCGGCCATGAGATCCAGAAGGCCTATCTGGAATCCTACAGCGAGTACGGTCAGAACCTCTTCGACCGCTACATCGCCTATGCCGACGCCTGGATCGAGGATCAGGACTACAAGGACCCCGACACCGGCCAAATCCTCAACCGCGAGGTGCTGGACAAGGAATTGTCGCAGGTCGAAAAACCGGCCGGCATCGCCAACCCCAAGGACTTCCGCAACGAAGTGGTCAAATTCACCTTGCGTGCCCGGGCGCGCAACCATGGCCGCAATCCCTCCTGGACGAGCTATGAAAAGCTTCGCGAGGTCATCGAGAAGCGCATGTTCGGCCAGGTCGAGGACCTGCTGCCGGTGATCAGCTTCGGCTCCAAGCAGGACAGCGTCACGGAGAAGCGGCACAACGAATTCGTGCAGCGTATGGTGGAACGCGGCTACACCCAGCGGCAGGTTCGCCGGCTGGTCGACTGGTACATGCGCGTGAACAAGGCGGGTTGAGCAAAGCCGGGACGGTTCCATGCCGATCTTCATCGACCGCCGCCTGAACCCGAAGGACAAGAGCCTGGGCAATCGCCAGCGCTTCCTCCGACGCGCCCGTGATGATCTCAAGCGCAGCATCCGCGACCACGTCCGGACAGGTCGTATCGCCGACATTGACCGCGAGCATGCCGTGCCGATGCCTCGCAAGGGCACCAGCGAACCCACCTTCGGCGACGACAAGGAAAGCGGCAGGCGCCAGCACATCCTGCCCGGCAACAGGACATTCAGCCCTGGCGATCTTATCTCCAAACCGGGCGGCGGCGGAGGCTACGGATCGGCTCCAGGGACCACGGAATCCGAAGACGACTTCCGCTTTGTGCTGTCACGCGAGGAAGTGCTCGACCTTTTCTTCGAGGACCTCGAACTGCCGGATCTGGTCAAGCTCAATCTCAAGCAGATACTGAGCTTCAAGCCGAGACGGGCAGGCTTCACGGCAAGCGGAGCGCCGACCAACATCAATGTCGGACGCACGATGCGCAACAGCCATGGGCGCCGCATCGCGCTCAGGCGTCCCAAGCAGGCGGAGTTGGACGCAATCGCCCTGCAGATTGCCGAGCTTGAAGCGAAGCCGGCAAGCGCGGCGATGAGCGAACGCCTCGCTGCCCTGCGCGAGGAGTTCGACCGGATCGAGCGCAGGCGCAGGCGAATTGCCTATGTCGATCCGGTCGATATCCGGTTCAACCGCTTCGATCCGCAGCCGGTGCCGAACGCCAGCGCGGTGATGTTCTGTCTGATGGACGTCTCCGGCTCGATGGGAGAGCGCGAGAAGGATCTGGCCAAACGCTTCTTCGTGCTGCTGCATCTGTTTCTGACACGGCGCTACGAACGCACCGAGGTCGTCTTCATCCGCCACACTCACGAAGCCAAGGAGGTGGACGAGCATACGTTCTTCTACCACACCGAAAGCGGCGGCACGGTCGTCTCCACCGCGCTCGAGGAAATGCACCGCATCATCGAGGAACGTTATCCGGTCGCCGAATGGAACATCTACGCCGCCCAGGCCTCCGACGGCGACAATTTCGCCACCGATTCCGAGCGCTGCATAGAACTGCTCGACCGCAAGCTGATGCGGCTTTGCCAGTATTTCGCCTATGTGGAGATCATCGACGAGCGGGAAAGCCACATTTTCGGCTCGACCGAGAACGGCACATCGCTCTGGCGCGCCTACAACGCCGTCGACGGAAAATGGCCGAATTTCCAGATGAGGCGCATCGCCGCGCCGGCCGACATATACCCGGTCTTCCGCGAGCTCTTCGCCAGGCAACCTGATCTGCGCAAGAGCGCTTGAGGACTGAGGCTCGAAGGGGACATAGGCCGATGGTCAGCCAAGCGCGCAAATCCGAATTGCTGTTTTCCGGGTCGGACTGGGATTTCAACAAGCTGTCCCGGGTCTATGACGAGATCGAAGCGATCGGCCTCGAAGAGCTTCGCCTCGACATCTATCCGGTGCAGATGGAGATCATCTCTTCCGAGCAGATGCTCGACGCCTATTCGTCGGTGGGCATGCCGCTGATGTACCGGCATTGGTCATTCGGCAAGCACTTCCTCTATAACGAACTGCTCTACCGTAAGGGCGCACGCGGTCTGGCCTATGAACTGGTCATCAACTCCAATCCCTGCATCGTCTACCTCATGGAAGAAAACACCATGGCCCTGCAGGCTTTGGTGACGGCGCATGCCGCGCTGGGACACAACCATTTCTTCAAGAACAATCACCTTTTCCGGCAATGGACGGACGCCGGCGGCATCCTGAGCTATCTGGATTTTGCCAAGAGCTACATAGCCCGATGCGAGGAACGGCATGGCCTGGCAGCCGTGGAGGCAATCCTGGATTCGGCCCACGCGCTGATGGAGCAGGGTGTGTTCCGCTATCATCGGCCGCCGAGACTGTCGTCCGAGCAGCAGCGCGAAGGGCTGCGCGAGCGCCTGGAATACGAGGAGCGTTCGTTCAACGATCTCTGGCGGACACTACCGCCTTCGCAAGAGAGCGACGATACCAAAACAGCCGCTGACGACGACGCGGCCGAGCGGAAGAAATCGCTCAATCTGCCGGAGGAGAACCTGCTCTATTTCCTAGAGAAGAACAGTCTCGTCCTCGAGCCCTGGCAGCGCGAGATCGTCAGGATCGTGCGCGTCATCGCGCAATATTTTTATCCGCAGCGGCAAACCCAGGTGATGAACGAAGGTTGCGCGACCTTCGTGCATTACACGCTCATGAACATGCTGTTCGACCGTGGCCGCATCAACGAAGGCGCCATGCTCGAAATCCTGCGCAACCACTCGAACGTGGTCTTCCAGCCGGCCTATGACGACCCGCGCTTTTCCGGCATCAATCCTTATGCGCTGGGTCTCGACATGATGCAGGATATCCAGCGCATCTCGACCGCGCCGACCGCCGAGGACCGCGACTGGTTTCCCGACATCGCCGGCCGCGGCGACTGGCGCGACACCTTGCTCGACGCCTGGGCCAACCATCGCGACGAATCCTTCATCCGGCAGTATCTGAGCCCAAGGCTGATCCGCAAATGGCGCCTCTTCGTGCTGGCCGACGGTGCCGACGAGCCGCACTATGAGGTGGCCTCGATTCACAATGAGCGCGGCTATGGCAAGATAAGGTCGGCGTTGGCGCAAAGCTACGATATCGGCGCCAACCGTCCCGATATACAGGTGGTTGACGTCGACCTGCTCGGCGACCGGCATCTGCGGCTCCAGCACGTGGTCAAGGATGGCGTCATGCTCGAGGGCCAGAGCCGCGACGCGACGCTGCGCCATATCCGCAACCTATGGGGCTATGATGTCAGCCTGGCGGCAATCGATGCCGGTACCGGCGCGATGCTCAGCGAGCGTTGGACCAAGGAACTTTGAGCCGGATCTCTGAGACCGCCTGATTTTCTTCGGCGTACGGGTTTTGAAAGGTTACAGGTTGTCGGGCGGCAAGATTTTCACCGTTCGCCTCGGTGAGATCAGCGCAAACGCGGGTGATTGGCTGAAGCCTTCCAACCTCGTCATTCCAGGGCGGAGCAGCCGCAAAGCGGCGTCGCGGAGACCCTGGAATCCATTCCGTGACCTTGATCGAAGAACGCAGCGGAGCAGAGTTCTGCACCGCAGCAGCGCTCATGCATCCCGGCATGGATCCTCGGGTCTGTGCGCGTCGCTGCGCTCCTTGCTCCGCCCGTGGATGACGAGGCCGGACCGTTTCGGCCAACCTCCAAGGCATACCGCCTGCCAACGCGACATAGCCGACCAGTCAAGATTTCCGTGTTAGTGCTCTAGCCCTCGCTGGCGGGACGTATCCTCAATCGGGCGATGCGGTTCTTCTCGCGCTTCATCACCACGAAACGCATGCCGTGGAAGGTGAAGGCCTGCTTTTCCTCCGGGATCGACTGCGTCTCATGAATGACGAGGCCGGCGATCGTCGTGGCTTCCTCGTCCGGCAGGTCCCAGTCGAGCGCGCGGTTCAAATCGCGGATTGGCACCGTGCCGTCGACCACGACCGAGCCGTCGGCCTCTTTCTTGACGCCCTGCATGTCGATGTCGTGCTCGTCGGCGATCTCGCCGACGATCTCCTCGATGATATCCTCCAGCGTCACCAGCCCTTCGACCTCGCCATACTCGTCGACGACGATGGCGAAATGCGCCTTGCGCCGCAGGAAGGCGTTGAGCTGTTCCTGCAAGGTGGTGGTGTCCGGCACGAACCACGGCTTGGCCGCGATCTTCATGACGTCGATCCGCGAAAAATCGTTGCCGACCTCGTTGAGGGCCCTCAGCAGATCCTTCGCGTGCAACACGCCGACGATGTTGTCGAGCGAGCCCTTCCACAGTGGCATGCGGGTGTGCGGGCTCTGCAGGATCTCGCGCACCACCGCCTCCGGCGCATTGTCGGCATTGACCGAGCGCATATTGGTGCGGTGGACCATGACATCCGACACTTCGAGCTCGTCGAGATCGAACAGGCCCTCGAGCCGATTGCGCTCCTCACCGGCAGCCGCGCCCTCGCGGCGAGGTTCGTCGCCGTCTTCATCCTTGCCGTTGCGCTCGGACCGCTGCGCCGGCTCGATCGGCCGCAGCGCATAGCCGCAAGCGGCAAGCAATCGGGCGCGGAAGAAAAGCGCCAAAAGCACGATGGCGGCAAGGACGGCGGCGACGATCCAGCCGGCGCCGTTCATCCGGGATGGCTCACCTCGAGCCATCCCGGATGGTTCGATTTGAGGAAGGAGAGCACTTCCGACGACGGCACGTCCTTGGCGATGAAAGCTTGGCCGATGCCATGCGTCAGAATGAAGGTCAGCGCGCCGCGCGAAACCTTCTTGTCCTGGGTGATGAAGCCGAGCAACGCCTCGGCGTCCGGCAGCTCGCCCGGAATATCGGCCATCCGCCAGGGCAGGCCGACGGCGCGCAGATGCGCTTCGACGCGCTCCGCGTCGTCCGGGCTCGCCAGGTTGAGACGCGCCGAAAAACGATGCGCCAGCGCCATGCCGATGGCGACGCCCTCGCCATGGACGAGCCGGCTCCCATCATACTGCGTGGCAGCTTCGAGCGCATGACCGAAAGTGTGGCCGAGATTGAGCAAGGCGCGGTCGCCGGTCTCGAACTCGTCGCGGGCAACGACGTCGGCCTTGGCGCGGCAGGCTTCGGCGATCGCCTCGACCCGCGCCGGACCGCCGGCGAAAACATCCCGCCAGTTCCGTTCGAGCCAGGCGAAGAAGGCCGGGCGGTCGATCAGCCCGTATTTGGCAAGCTCGGCATAGCCGGCGCGGAACTCGCGGATCGGCAGCGTATCGAGCACCTGGGTGTCGGCAAGCACCAGCCTGGGCTGGTGGAAGACGCCGACGAGATTCTTGCCGCGCGCGCTGTTGATGCCCGTCTTGCCGCCGACGGAAGAATCGACCTGCGCCAGCAGCGAGGTCGGTATCTGAACGAAATTCATGCCTCGGCGCACGATGCCGGAAGCAAAACCGGCAAGGTCGCCGATGACGCCGCCGCCGAGCGCGATCACCACGTCGCGGCGTTCGAGCCTTGCCGCGAGCACGCCGTCGACCACTTCCTCCAGATGGACGAAACTCTTGGTCTTTTCGCCCGCAGGCAGCGTGATGACAACGGACTGGATGCCGCCTTTGTCCAACCCAGCCTTCAGCGTGTCGAGATGCGCGGCGGCGACATTCTCGTCGGTGACGATGGCCGCGCGGGTACCAGGAAGCCGGCGTGCGATCTCCTCGCCGGAACGCGCCAGCAATCCTGAGCCGATCAGAATATCATAGGCGCGGTCGCCGAGCCCGACCTCGACCTTCACCGGTTCGCTCACGACTGAACCTCGTCAGTTGTGGCGCTTGTAGCGCCCGTTGCGATCGCGTCGATGCCGAGATGGGCGCAAAGCGCCGCGACGACTTCGCCGGCGATGATCTCCTTGCGGTCGTCGCGTGTCGGCACCGTCAGGTCGGCGATGGCATAGACCGGATAGCGCTCGCCCATCAGCTTCTCCAGCACGCCACGCGGATCGGGATTCTTCAAGAGCGGCCGGTTCTGCTTCTTCGAAACGCGCTCCATCAACAGGTCCAGATCGGCCTTCAGCCAGACCGATACGCCATGCGCGGAAATCGCCTCGCGCGTCTGCGCGTTCATGAAGGCGCCGCCGCCGGTCGACAGCACCTGCGGTCCGTTCTCCAGCAGACGCAGGATCACCCGCTGCTCCAGCGCGCGGAATTCCGGCTCGCCATAGCGCTCGAACAACTCCGGCACCGTCATGCGCGAGACGCTTTCGATCTCCTGGTCGCTGTCCATGAAGGGCAGCGACAGCATCGTCGCCACCTTGCGGCCGATCGCGGTCTTGCCAGCGCCCATCAGTCCGACGAAGACGATCGACCGGCTTCCGAGCCGTTCGATCAGCGCGGCGCGGCCTTCGTCCGTCGGATTTGGTGGCAGAGCGTTCATCGGGGCCTCTTTGCGCCGTATCGACATCAAAAGCCTGTTTGCGTCAAGCACGGCCGGACAAACGGCCTCGAAGCTTCCCCGGCAAAACCTCCTGCTCACCGGAATCCTTCGTGCTTGAATTGGCCGGATTGGCGTCCCATAAGGGCACAGGGCTTTGGAAACGCAGAACAACAAGACGGGCGAAAATTGAATGCCGACTTTGTTTCGCTTCGTCGTGACGCTGGCGGTTCTTGCAGGCATTGCCTATGGCGCGATGTTCGCGCTGGCGATGTTCGTGGAGCCGAAAAAGGCG
Source organism: Mesorhizobium sp. B2-9-1 (assembly GCF_006439455.1). Classification (NCBI taxonomy): domain Bacteria; kingdom Pseudomonadati; phylum Pseudomonadota; class Alphaproteobacteria; order Hyphomicrobiales; family Phyllobacteriaceae; genus Mesorhizobium; species Mesorhizobium sp. B2-9-1. The sequence goes on from NZ_VFTP01000006.1 coordinate 131,555, forward strand.
GAAATGAGCATCCGCATTCCGGCTGAAAAGCTCAACCCGAAGAAGAACTGACCCGCTAAAACCGACAAAGAGCTGATCCCGGCCCGATGAACAGCGCCGCCCGCATCGAAGCCTTCCTCGAGATGATGAGCGCCGAGCGAGGCGCGGCCGAAAACACGCTTTCGTCCTATCGCCGCGACCTGGAGGATGCTTCCGAAGCGATCAAGGGCGGACTGGCGGGCGCGGGATCGGCCGACATCCGCGCCTATCTCGACGACATCGCCGCGCGCGGCTTCGCGCCGACCTCGCAGGCGCGCAAATTGTCGGCCATCCGCCAGTTCTTCAAATTCCTCTATGCCGAAGGGCTGCGCGGCGACGACCCTACCGGCACGCTGGACAGCCCGCGCAAGGGCCGGCCGCTGCCGAAGACGATGAGCGAAGCCGAGACCGGGCGCCTGCTCGACCGGGCTGCGCAGGAAGCCGGAGGATCCGGGCCGGACGGCGACAGGCTGGCCGCGTTGCGCCTGCACGCGCTGGTCGAAGTGCTCTACGCAACGGGCTTGCGCGTATCGGAACTGGTCGGCCTGCCGGTGACGGTGGCGTTGCGCGACGATCGCTTCTTCATGGTGCGCGGCAAGGGCGACAAGGAACGCATGGTGCCGCTCTCGGCCAAGGCGCGCGCCGCCATGCGCGCCTGGCTCGCCGCAAGGGCCGAGCGGCCGGCCTTTGCCGAGAGCCCGTTCCTGTTTCCAGCCTCTTCCGACAGCGGCCATCTCTCCCGGCAGGTTTTCGCCCGCGATCTCAAAGGGTTGGCCGCGCGGACGGGGATAGAAGCGGCAAAAATCTCGCCGCATGTGCTTCGCCATGCTTTTGCCAGCCATCTCCTGCAGAACGGCGCCGATCTCAGAGCCGTTCAGCAACTCCTGGGCCATGCCGACATCTCGACCACGCAGATCTACACCCACGTGCTGGAGGAGCGGCTGGTGCGGCTGGTCAACGATCATCACCCGCTTGCCGACTAGGCCTCATATCGCTATGTGAGGGCGACGTTCCACCGCCCGGAGCCGGCATTTCAGCGGTTCCGCCAGCCATTGCCTTCCGACGGATCGGTCCGCCCAAGCATGTACAACTACCTCGACTTCGAAAAGCCGGTGCAGGATCTGGAGCTCAAGATCCTTGAGCTGAAGAAGCTTGCCGAGAACGGCGAGGCGGTCGATGTCGCCGAAGAGATCAGCAGGCTGGAAAAGCGCTCGCGCGACGCTTTGCGCGACCTCTACAAGGCGCTCACGCCCTGGCAGAAGGTACAGGTCGCGCGCCATCCCGACCGCCCGCATTGCGTCGACTACATCAAGACGCTGTTCACCGATTTCACCCCTTTGGCCGGCGACCGCAATTACGGCGACGACCAGGCGATCGTCGGCGGCTTCGCGCGTTTTCGCGGCGAGCCGGTGGCGATCATCGGCCAAGAAAAGGGCTCGGACACCGCAAGCCGCATCAAGCACAATTTCGGCTCGGTGCGGCCAGAGGGCTACCGCAAGGCGGTGCGGCTGATGGAATTGGCCGACCGCTTCCAGATCCCGCTTTTGACGCTGGTCGACACAGCCGGCGCCTATCCCGGCGTCGGCGCCGAGGAGCGCGGCCAGGCCGAAGCGATCGCGCGCTCGACCTCGGCCTGCCTTTCGCTGAAAGTGCCGTCGATCTCGGTGGTCATCGGCGAAGGCGGCTCCGGCGGGGCCATCGCGATCGCCACCGCCAATCGCGTCTACATGCTGGAGCATGCCATCTATTCGGTGATCTCGCCCGAAGGCGCCGCCTCGATCCTGTGGCGCGACACCACGCGCTCGAAGGACGCGGCGACCAACATGAAGATCACCGCGCAGGACCTTCTCGAGATGAAGATCATCGACGCCATCATTCCCGAGCCGATGGGCGGCGCCCAGCGCGCGCCGGAAACGGTGATTGCGTCCACCGGCGACCTCATCGCCAGGACGATGAAGGATTTCGCCGGCGCCAACACCGATTTCCGCGAGCAGCGCCGCGAGAAATACCTGGCGATGGGCCGCAGCCTCTGACCTCTCAAGTCGCGGCAAGACGTTCAACTGTGGCCGGAATAAGCAATTCCGCCACAAAAATGCCGCCGGATTCGGCTCAATGGAAATCGCCGCGAGGGGTTTGCCAAGGCTTGCGGTAAGGAATTTTCAAGGTTAACGGGCTTACGGTCCACTGGTGTTCAGCCTATGGGCCCGGCCATGCCGACAGCCGTTGGCCCGAGAGAAGAGACGTAGCCGTATCGATGTTTGCCAAGCTTGCCCGCACCGGAATCCTGATCGCCGCCATCGGCATCGCCGGCTGCAACGATTCGTCGATGAAGGACTTCGCGCCGGAGGCCAACAAGCCGTTGCCCGACAAGATCCTCGCCGACATGAGGGCCAAGGGCATGGTGCGCACCTCCTCGGTGATGGCGCGCATCTTCAAGGAGGAAGGCAAGCTCGAGATCTGGAAGGCCAAGACCAACGGCCGCTACGATCTTGTCGCCACCTACGACATCTGCAAATGGTCGGGAAAGCTCGGCCCCAAATACACCGAGGGCGACCGCCAGGCGCCGGAAGGTTTCTATACGGTGCGTCCCTCGCAGATGAACCCGCGCTCGAACTACCACCTGTCCTTCAACATCGGCTTCCCCAACGCCTATGACCGCGCCAATGGCCGCACCGGTCAGAACCTGATGGTTCATGGCGCCTGTTCGTCGTCCGGCTGCTATTCGATGACCGATGCCCAGATCGAGCAGATCTATGCCTTCGGCCGCGACGCCTTCCAGGGCGGCCAGACCGAGTTCCAGATCCAGGCCTTTCCGTTCCGCATGACCGCCGCCAACATGGCGCGCTACCGCAACGACCCGAACTACGAGTTCTGGAAGATGCTGAAGGTCGGCTACGACAATTTCGAGATCACCAAGGTGCCGCCGAAGGTCGACGTCTGCGAGAAGCGCTACGTCTTCAACCAGGTCGCGCCCGAAGGCACGACCTTCGACCCGACCGGCCCCTGCCCCGCGATGACCCAGCCGGATTCGCTGAGGATGGCCTATGCCAATTACGAGAAGAGCTACGACGCGGCCTTCAATTCGGCCGTGAATTCGAGCACGCCGCCGCCGAAGCCGACGATTGCCGGCGTCAAGGAAGCCAGCATCGTTTCCGACTGGTCGAAGCGCCGCGCCCGCGGCGAGCGTGTGCCGATCGACCCGCCGTCGCTGAATTCCGACGGCTCGGTGACCGAAACGACCCGCATGGGCCGCATCGATTCCCCGCTCGGCCGCAAGATGGCGGCAGCCGACGCGGAAAAGGAAGCCAAGCGCAAGGCCGAAGAGCAGCGCCTGGCCGCGATCGAGGCGGCCAAGGTCGCCAAGGCACAGGCAAGGGCGCAGGCGCTGGCCGAGAAGGAGGCCGCCAAGCAGGCGGCGCAGCAACCGGTCGTCACCGCTGGCGTCGAAGCCGCGCCCGCCCAGCCGGCGCAGGAAACGCAGGCCGCCGCCGACGCCGACCAGGGCACCGTGTCGAAGCTGAAGAAGAAGCTTCTCGGCATGTTCGGCGGCTGAGATTTTTATGCATGTCGCCCAAAAGTGGAAGGCGGTTTTGGGATAACGACATGCATGAACAAAAGGCAAAGCCGCCCGCCATCTACGATCTCAAGGGACTGAACTGTCCGTTGCCGGTGCTGAAGGCCCGCAAGCGGCTGGCTGCGATGCGACCCGGCGCTCGGCTGTGGCTCGAAACCACCGATCCGCTGGCGGTGATCGACATCCCGGCCTTCTGCGCCGATGCCGGCCACCAGCTGCTCGATACGGCGGCCGTCACTGGCGGCCACCGTTTCCTGGTCGAGCGCGGCAGGGCGGCCGATCTGCTTGCTTCAGCTTAAAGCCCGGCAATCGACAGCGGATTGGCTTGCAGCGCCGCGCGATCCGGCGTGTCGATCGACGGCTTGTTGGTGAAGGCGGCGAACAGCCGCTGGATATAGTCCTGAGGCATGTCGAGCGTGATCAGCACCAGCCTGGTGCCGCGCTGGCCGTCGGGCCAGGCCGGCAGTCTCGCCGGCGGATGCAGGATCTTCTGCACACCATGGATGACCAGCGGCCGCGAGGGATCCTCCGCGAGTTCGATGACGCCCTTCATGCGCAGGAGTTTCTCGCCATGCGTCGAGCGCAGGAGGTCGAGGAACATCTCGATCGCCGAGAACGGCACCGGGCCGTCATGGACAAGCGAGTGCGAGCGCACGCGCGTGTCGTGGCGATGCTCATGATGGTGGTGAGGATCATGGTCGCCGTCATGGCGGTGATGGTCGTGATCATGGTCGTGCGCGGCCTCTTCGCCAAGCCAGCGCCGCACGTCGGCGGACTTGGTTTCAGGATCATAGAGGCCGCAATTGAACAGCGCCGCGGCGCCGGCCTCGTCGACATCGAGCACGACGGCGCCCGGATTGATCTGCTTGAGCCTTGCCCGCAACGCCTCGACCTCGGCCGCGCCGGCAAGATCGGTCTTGGTCAGCACGATGCGGTCGGCCACCGCCGCCTGCTTCACCGCCTCGACATGGGTATCGAGCGTCGCCTCGCCGTTGACGGCGTCGACCAGCGTGATGACGCCGTCGAGCCGGAACGCCTGCACCAGCGCCGGATGCGCCATGATCGACTGCAGCACCGGTGCCGGATCGGCCAGGCCCGTCGTCTCGACGACGACACGGGCCAATTTCGCGATACGGCCGGTCTGCAGCCGGTCGACCAGATCGGCGAGCGTATCGACCAGGTCGCCGCGCACCGTGCAGCAGAGGCAGCCGTCGGAAAGCTGGATGATACCGTCCGACGCCTGCTCCACCAGCAGATGGTCGATCGCCACCTCGCCGAACTCGTTGATGATCACCGCCGTATCGGCAAGCGCCGGATCCTTGAGCAGCCGATTGAGCAGCGTCGTCTTGCCGGCGCCGAGAAAGCCGGTGAGCACCGAAACGGGAATGGGAAAGCTGCTCATTGGTTTGCCTAATTGGCGGCTTTGACGGGCTGGTCGCCCTGCGCTCCGGCAGCGGCGGTCGCCAGCGGCTCGGCGCCGGGCGGCGCCGGCCTGTCCGGCCGCCAGATCGGCAGCGGCACATCGGCATAGTTCTGGTCGGTCTGGTCGACGAAGGCCTTAGGCGCGGGTCCCGTGGCGCCGCCGAGGCCGACCGCGATGAGCGTAGGGTGGGCGAGCTTCACCTGGTAAGGCGACTTCGGCTTATCCTTTGCGGCAACTTCGGGCGCCGCCTCCGACTGCTCCGCCTTCGGCTTTTTCGCGCAGATCTCGTCATGCATGTCGTTGGGTGACAGCGTGTCGCCATAGGGCTTGAGAGCGGCCAGCGTGGTCGAACCCGCCGCCGGCATCTCAAAACCCTGGTCGAGCAGCTTTGCCGCCGCTTCGGCGCGGCTGATCGCCGATTTCTCGCCAAGCACCACGGCGACCAGCGTGCGCCCGTTGCGCGTCGCCGAGCCGATCATGTTGAAGCCGGACGGGCAGACGAAGCCGGTCTTCATGCCGTCGGCGCCCGGATAGCGGCCGATCAGGAGATTGTAGTTCGGGAGCGCCTTCTTGCCGACGGCAAGGCCTTCGATCGAGAACCACGGGGCATATTGCGGAAAATCATCGCGCAACGCCGTCACCAGCACGGCAAGGTCGCGCGCGGTCGTATACTGTTCCGGCGAATAGAGTCCGTTCGGGTTGACGAAATGCGTGCCCACCATGCCGAGCCGGGCCGCCTCGGCGTTCATGCGCTCGGCGAATGCGGCCTGCGACCCGCCGATATTCTCGCCGACTGCCATGGCTATGTCGTTGGCCGACTTGACCAGCATCATCTTCAGCGCATTGTCGAGCCGCATCACCGAACCCGGTTTGAAGCCCATCTTGCTCGGCGGCTCGCCGGCCGAGTGCTTCGTCACCTTGATCGGCGAATCGAGCGCCACCTCGCCGGCCTGGATCGCGCGGAAGGCGACATAGGCCGTCATCAGCTTGCTGAGCGAGGCCGGATACCAACGCTTGAACGCGTCCTGGTGCTCCAGCACAGCGCCGCTCTTGAGGTCGAAAAGCACGACCGGATTGGCGCGCGCAGTGCCGGCAAGCACCGGAAGCGCCAGCGCGCCTGCCAGCAGCAGGTTGAGGAAATGCCTTTGCCGCATGATCAAATCCGAAATCGCCTCTTGCCGTGATCGCCGCTGGCTCCGTAAGATTTCGTTACCCATCGCCAGCATAATGCGGGCCGACCCTCGATCCCGAGCCGCATTGTTGCGGTGCTATTTACCCTATGTGACGCCAAAATGGCAAAGTGCCATATATTCACAATTGCCGAGCAGTGGCTCTGAACCGACTGCCGCCAGTCAACCAAGAGATGGACCGACCATGCCGATTCTGAACCGCGCCGCGCAAATGCAGGAAGAAGTTGCCGGCTGGCGACGACATCTGCACCAGACACCGGAATTGAATTTCGACGTTTTCCAGACTGCCGGTTTCGTCACCGAGAAGCTGACGGCCTTCGGCTGCGACGAGGTGGTGACGGGACTGGGTAAGACCGGCGTCGTCGGCATCATCCGCGGCCGCAAGGGCGATGGCCCGACCATCGGGCTGCGCGCCGACATGGACGCGCTGCCGATCGACGAGATCACCGGCAAGCCGTGGGCCTCGACCGTGCGCGGCAAGATGCATGCCTGCGGCCATGACGGCCACACCGCCATGCTCTTGGGCGCCGCCAAATATCTGGCCGAGACGCGCAATTTTGCCGGCACCGTGGCGGTGATCTTCCAGCCGGCAGAGGAAGGCGGCGGCGGCGGCAACGAAATGGTCAAGGACGGCATGATGGAGCGCTTCGACATCGAAAAGGTGTTCGGCATGCACAATATGCCGGGCCTGCCGGTCGGCCAGTTCGCCATCAAGCCCGGCCCGATCATGGCCGCGACCGCCGAATTCACCATCACCGTCAAGGGCCGCGGCGGCCATGCCGCGATGCCGCACGGCACGATCGACCCGATCGTCATCGCCAGCCAGTTGGTCGGCGCGCTGCAAACCATTGCCTCGCGCAGCACCGATCCGGTCGAGTCCGTTGTGGTGTCGGTGACGAAGTTCCACGCCGGTGACGCCTATAACGTCATCCCCGAAAGCGCCGAGATCGCCGGCACCGTGCGCACGCTGAAGAAAGAAGTGGCCAAGAAATCGGAAGAGCGCATTCGCGCACTCTGCGCCGGCCTCGCCTCCGCCTTCGGCGCCACCATCGAGGTCGATTACGACGCCAACTACCCTGTCACCTTCAACCATGCCGAGGAAACCGTGTTTGCGGGCGATATCGCCGCCGACGTCGCCGGCGACAGCCACGTCCACCGCGCCATCCAGCCGGTGATGGGCGGCGAGGATTTCTCCTATATGCTGGAAGCCCGCCCCGGCGCCTTCATCTTCATCGGCAATGGCGACTCGGCCGGCCTGCATCACCCGGCCTACGACTTCAACGACGAGGTCATCCCGCACGGCATGAGCTATTGGGTGAAGCTGGCCGAGACCGCGCTCGCCACCTGAGCGCACGCAGGCGAAGGCGACAGCGTTCCCATCGCCTTCTCGCCTCTTGGCGAACCGGCCCGAAGCGTTTATGTGTCGGGCCGCGTGGTCCCGTAGCTCAGTAGGATAGAGCGGCAGATTCCTAATCTGTAGGTCACAGGTTCGATTCCTGTCGGGATCACCATGCTTTTCAATGGCTTGGCGAGCAAGTCGCCGCATGGTGGGTGTCAGGTCGATCCTTGTGAGAACGGCCCCGAAAGATGGTGCCTGCGCAAATGTGTGGAGAGGCGGTTCGCGGCCTCGGCGAATGTCTCGCCTCCGGAAGCGATCAGCGCCGGTCTTTCCTGTTCGGGCGCAGCCAGGACGCGTTCCCAGAACGCGGCGACGACGGCGCTCGACTGGGCGAGATCGGCGGCCGCGTTTTGATCGTCGGCCAGCGCCGCCAGATGCTGGGGATTGATGCCGCCGATACCGGGCGGGACCTTCGCTCCCATGTCGACGAAACCCGGAGGCAGCGATCCCTTCAGATTGTAGACTCGGTGCTCGGTGACGGCGGCGTAGATCTGATCGATCGCCTGCTTGGCGCCCGCGACACGGGAGGGATGGTCCGTGTCGGCCGCGGCATGCGGGAGAAGTTCCAGACGCTGGCCATAACGCTCGACCAGCTTCAGATAAGGCAGCATCGGCCCTGAAAGCGCGGCCCCGTCGGTAAAAAGATCGGCATCGATCGCTGCGTGGGAAACGCGACCCGATTCCAGCGCGCGCTCCAGCGCTGCGACATCGACCAGCTCGCCGCGATCGTAGTTGATCAGCACGGCGCCTGGATTGAGTGCGCAAAGCACCCCGTCTGAGATCAGCCCGGCGTTGGCGTAACGTTGCTGGCCGGCATCGAAAGCACCCAGGCCAAGATGGACCGAAAGCGCGTCCGCGCCGCGCGCGGCGTCCACCATGGTCGCGGCGTAGTCGAAGCCCTCCAGCTCGATCCATTTGCGGTGACGTGGCCGCGCATGGATGGCGACCCGCATGCCGAAGGCCTGGCCGAGCCTGGCGAATTCCCGGCCGATATTGCCGTAGCCGATCACCGCCAGTCTTTTGCCTTCGAGCTTCTCGGTCGGGTAATGCCGCAGGTCTTTTCCGGTATCGAATTGCCCACCGGCGACCAGGGCGTTGAGCCTGTCCACGGGAAGATTGGGCCTGACTTTCAGCAGCGCCTTCATGGCCATTTGCGCGGTGGCGCGGCTGTTGATGCCCGGCGTGTTCATTAACGGCGCTTCGCCGCCTTCGCCGCTGCCCCCACCCCACGATGCCGAGCCCATATTGCCGGTGCCGGCGCCGATGCGCACGCCGCCGAGGCGGAACCTGGTCTCCGCCGGAATGAACGTCGCGGCGGCGATGACGGCGTCGTAGCGGCCGTCGCCCGCCTCGGCCAACAATTCGTCGCGCGTGCTCAATTGAGGTTGGTAGAAGAAATGCAGCTTGCCGGGGTCAAGGGCGCCGGCTGCGGCGATGCCTGTCTGGTGGAACACGCCACCCTTGGCTTCGATATAAGCCTTGACCTCGCTGTGATCGGGATTGTCGTCCGCCCCAAAGCGGAGGCCGACAAAGTCGCAAATCAGAATATTGGCTGATGTCATGGAGCGCGGTTTCCCCTGCAGCTCCCTCCAACTACTCCAATCCGTCATCCGATGGACCGACGCGAAGCGGCATATCCGGGTCGCAAGCGAGAGATCTGCCCGGAAATTTGGACCTGCCGCGCTCGACCGCTGGTGGCGTTCAAGTGCCGCCTCGATGATCGCCGGCGTCCACCTTCCGATCGAAGGCGGCTACACCTGCCGTGATGCTCAGCCCGGGCTGCCGGCGGCCGGATTGGCGATGATCGCGGCCCGGAAGCGGGCGACGAAATCGTCGAGCGCAGGGCGTTCGGCATCCGAGATCGCCCAGTAGGAGAAGGCGTCGTCTGTCCAGTGGACCAGCAGGAAACCGCCTGCCGACAGATCGTCCGCTACCGGCACCGATTTGGCCTCGTTCTGCCGTGGCTCCGCCACCAGCGTGATCAGATGCTCGTGATGGCGGTAGACCAGAGCCGGCATCGGCCTGTCGCCGATCACCTCGACGCGTCCGCCAAGCAGGGCGTAACCATCCTTGGCCATATCGGGCGCCGCCGGCGAGACGCCGACGCGGCCGTCGAGCCATGGCTTCACCGTGTGGCGGTCGGACGAGACGATGTCGACCGGCGTCGCCGCGAGCAGGCTGCGGCGATGGCCGTTGGCGACAGCCACGGCGAAGCTGTCGGCCCCATTGTCCGCCGTCGCCAACCACTGCGTCGCGCCGCTGGCCAGAAACGCTGTCAGCACGATCGAGGCCGCCATCTGGCGCCAGTCGAAGGAGTTGAACCAGCGTGCCGCGCGCGGCCGCATCTCGACGACATTGCTCTGCTGCTGTTGCGGCGCGGACGGCTGCGCTTTGACCGTCACGGATTCAGCTTGCGTGGCCTCCGCAACCTCAGGATCCTTCACCTCGGCAATCGCCGCGATACGCGCCAGGAAATCGTCGCTTACGGTGGGGCGCGGCACATTGGCGACAGCGCCGCGCAGCGCCACCAGGCGCGCATGTTCGGCGGCAAGCTCCGGATCGGCGGCCATGCGCCGCTCGATCGCCAGGGCGGCCGCGGCATCGAGCTCGCCATCGACAAGGGCGTGGATCATCAGCTTCATATCCTGCGGGTCTTGCGGCAATCCATCCTCACGCGGGCGATTTTCATGCGGGCTCATGGCGCCCTCCAAGTTCCGTTATCAAGAGGCCGCGGGCTCTCGCCAGCCGCGACATCACCGTGCCCTGCGGCACGCCGAGCATGGCGGCGATCTCGCGGTAGCTGAGACCGTTGATGTCGCGCAGCACAAGTGTTTCGCGGAAGGCGTCCGGCAGCCTGGCGATCGCCGCTTCCACCGCCGCCGAATTGGCCTTGGCGATCAGCGCCGCCTCCGGGCTGTCCGCGTCAGTGTCGGGCGGCGGCGACACGTCGTCGAGATCGGCGAGGTCGCCGACGGCGACCACGCTGCGCGGGCGGTTGCGCGCCATCCATGTGTAGGAAGCGTTGCGCACGATGGTGAGCAGCCACGCGCGGGGGTTTCCCCCAGCGAACCCGGCAATGCCCGCATGCGCCTTGAGACAGGCCTCCTGCACCACATCCTCGGCGTCGGCTTGATTGCCCGTGAGCCAGCGGGCAAGCGACAGCGCATCGCTAAGATGCGGCAGCACCACTTCGGCAAAACGCGCTGCCAGCATCTTTTCGCTCAACACCGTTCCGCCGTCGGGCGCTCCCGCCATGGGTTTGCCGCCCTCAGCGGGAGGCGACGATCTGTCCCTGCTCGTGCGGGCGAAGATCGCGACCGCAGGCGATGGCGCCTGCTTCGAGGGAGGAGAAGGCATTGGTGTCACCGGAGTCAAGTGTCTCGGAAGCAAGGCGTGCCTCGGAAGAGGACGGCGCATCGCTGGCTGCAACGGGGCGGTCGCCGTCATGGTCGTGGATCTCGATGGTTGCGATCGGCAGGGATCACGGCCGGCGGCGGGGCGGTATCGCCCGGAGCGGATGCGCCCGGCTCATCCGCTCCAGGCGACGCCGGCGGCTGACGCCTTCGCCTTGTTCACGTGCGTATTTGTCTTCGCGCCGCTTCATGGTCGGTCTCCTGCTGTTGCGCACAAATGGCGCATGCCCTGGAGACCCGCAGACCGGGCGTTTTATTCCCGGCCGGTCGGCTTTTTCGTTCACGCTAACTTGATCGAACGGCGTGCGGGCCTACAGCGCCAGCAGCGCAAGCCCCGCCAGCGCGGATCCCGCCAGCGTCGGCAGCATGCCGAGCTTCAACCTGAACATCGCGACCATCGCCCCAACCGACAGCAGCGCGGCGCGCCAGTCGAGCGAGGACAGGACCGGAACCTCCACGCCCCAGCCAACGCTTGCGACCTTGCCGAAGGCGACATGCAGCGCGAACCACAGCGCAAGGTTCATGATGACGCCCACCACCGCCGCGGTGATCGCGCCGAGCGCAGCCGCGAGCGCCCTGTTCTGCCGCAGCTGCTCGATGTAGGGCGCGCCTAAAAATATCCAGAAGAAGCAGGGGACGAAGGTGGCCCACAGCGTCAGCGCCGACCCGAGCGATCCGGCAAGCAAAGGATTGATCGCGCCGGCATGGCGATAGGCGGCGGCGAAGCCGACGAATTGCAGCACTAGGATCAGCGGCCCGGGCGTCGTTTCGGCAAGCCCCAGCCCGTCGACCATCTGTCCGGGCGAAAGCCAGCCGAACGAGGTCACCGCCGCCTGCGCCACATAGGCGAGAACCGCATAGGCACCGCCGAAGGTAACCACGGCCATCAGGCTGAAGAAACCGCCGATCTGCGTCCACACGCTGCCCGGCCCCGCCAGCACAGCGACCAGCGCCACCGGCCCCAGCCAGACCGGCAACCAGATGGCGACGGTGCGGATGGCATGCCCTCGCTTGGGCATGGCGTGGCCGAGTTCGCCGCGCTCGAACATCAGGTCGACCGCGCCCCTGGTCTCGGCCCCGGCGGCATTCTTGCCATGCGCCGAGGCGGAAAACAGCGCCGGCGCGAAGCGGTTGCCGGCCCAGCCGATAAGCCCGGCTGCGAGCACGATCAGCGGGAACGGCACTCTGGCGACGTAGATGGCGAGGAAGGCCGCCACCGCGATCGCCACCATCGCACGGTTCTTCAGCGCCCGCTTGCCGATGCGGATCACCGCCTCGACGACGACGGCCAGCACCGCCGCCTTGACGCCGAAGAACAGCACCTCGACGACCGGCGCGTCGTTGTAAAGCATGTAGAAGCTGCTCAAGCCCAGCATGACCAGCGCGCCCGGCAGCACGAACAGGCTGCCGGCGACGAGACCGCCTGCCGTCCGATGCAGCAGCCAGCCGATATAGACGGCAAGCTGCTGGGCCTCGGGCCCAGGCAGGAGCATGCAGTAGTTGAGCGCGTGCAGGAACCGCTCCTCGCCGATCCAGCGGCGCTCCTCGACCAGTTCCTTGTGCATTAGCGCGATCTGCCCGGCCGGCCCGCCGAAGGACAGCAGGCCGATCTTGGCCCACAGCCGCGTCGCCTCGCGAAAACTCGGCGCGGTCGGGACATCGACCAACGGCGCGGCGTCGTTCTTGGCGAGTGCGGTCATTACGCCTTGCCTCCTGCCGGCCAGTTGTGCGTCTCGTCGGCGGCATCGCGGCACCAGCGGAAGAAGGCGTCATAGAGGAGCATGCCGGATTCGAGCTGCTCGAGGTCGTCGCGGAACATGCGCGACAGGCCGAGCGAGGCGGCGAGGAACCCGGCCGCCTGCGGCACGAGGTCGAGGCGCGCCGTATCGGCGCCGCGCACGATCAGCGCCAGGCGGTCGAGCGCTTCGACGCGCAGCCCGAACTCCTCGATCATCGTATCGAATGTGCAGCGATCGCCACGATGGCTCCAGAACACGCCTTCGATATCGAAAGGCACCGCGCCGAAGCGGTCCGCCACAAGAGGCACTTCGGCTGGATCGACGAACAGGAAAACCGCCTCGGGATCGACGAAGCGGCGGATCAGCCAGGGGCAAGCGATGCGGTCGACCTTCGGCCGCGAACGCGTGACCCATACCGTACGCCCCTTCTCGGCGCGGGGCGGGATCGCGTCGGCGCTGACCAAGGGCGCTGTGGCGGCGACCCAGGCCTCGAAGCCGCCTTCAAGCGATTCCGCCGGAATGCCTTCGTGGCGCAGCCACGCGGCAACGCCTTGCGACAGTTTCTGCCCCCTCTGGCAGATCACGGCGACTTTGCGTCCCGAAAATTCCGACGCCCAGCTTGAGACGGTCCTGAAATCGCGCCGGGATGACGCCGGCAACAGGCGCGGATCGGCTTGATAGTCCTCGTCGATGCGCACATCGACTAGGCAAGGCGCATCGGGCAAGCCGACGAGACGGGAAAGCTGCGGAACGGTGATTGCGGTTGTTGACGGCATGGCGTCCACCTCCTGAACAAAGAGAGTTTGGACGCGATCGTTGGGCTGACGCCTCACGGGGTCGTCGCGGGGAACCCCTTGCCGGAATGCTGGAACGGTCCCCCGCGATTGTCAAGAATTCAAATGCCAGGGGCGGAAGCTCCGCCCCTCGCTTTACCTGAAGTGGCGGATGGCCTTACTGCGCCGTCCAGCCGCCATCCATCGGCAGGGTCGTGCCGGTGATCTGCCTGGCGGCGTCCGAGCACAGGAACAAAGTCAGCGCCGCCAGCTCCTCGACGGTGACGAATTCCTTGGTCGGCTGCGCCGCAAGCAGCACGTCGTGCTTGACCTGCTCCTCGGTCATACCGCGCGCCTTCATCGTGTCGGGAATCTGCTTCTCGACCAGCGGCGTCCAGACATAGCCAGGCGCGATCGCATTTGCGGTGATGCCGTCCTGCGCCACTTCCAGCGCCACCGTCTTGGTCAGGCCGGCGATGCCGTGCTTGGCCGAGACATAGGCCGACTTGAACGGCGAGGCGACCAGCGCATGCGCCGAAGCCGTGTTGATGATGCGGCCCCATTTGCGGCTCTTCATGCCGGGCACCGCCGCCTTGATGGCGTAGAAGGCGGCCAGAAGGTTGATGCGGATGATGGCTTCCCATTTGTCGTCGGGAAATTCCTCGATCGGCGCGACATGCTGGATGCCGGCATTGTTGACCAGGATGTCGAGGCTGCCGAACGCCGCCTCGGCCTCGTGGACCATGGCGGTGACGGCGGCGCCGTCCATCATGTTGGCGCCCGAATAGCGACACTTGACGCCGAAATCCTTTTCGATGCCGGCTCGCTCCTGCTCGATCGCCGCCGCGTCGCCCAGGCCATTGATGGTCACGTTGGCGCCCTCTGCGGCGAAGGCACGCGCGATTGCGAGGCCGATGCCGCTGGTCGAGCCGGTGACGAGCGCATTCTTCGAAGACAGGGAACCCATGGGAGATCTCGCAAGAGGTGGGAGGGACTTATCAACGCAAGAGTTAGAAGAGCAGATAGTTGGTGCAATGCAGCACGACAATGGCACGGCCATGTGTCGGCTCGATTACAGCGCGGCAGCGCCATTTGCCGGCTCCGTGGCAGCGTGTCGCCGGGCTGACACGGCACTGTCATGCTGCCATGCAACATATTTGCCAGCGCATTCGCGCGGGGTCATTTCAAACCTTACCGGGGCACCAGCCATGGAAATCGCCGATGTCGTGAAGCGCGCCTATGCCATGCCGCTCACCAACCCGTCCTTCCCGCCCGGCCCTTATCGTTTCTTCGACCGCGAATACATCATCATCACCTACCGCACGACGCGCGAGGCGCTGGAAGCCGTCGTGCCGGCGCCGCTCGAGATCGACGAGCCGCTGGTCAAATACGAGTTCATCCGCATGCCGGACTCGACTGGTTTCGGCGACTACACCGAGACCGGCCAGGTCATCCCGGTGCGCTACAAGGGCCAGCACGGCGGCTACGTGCATTCCATGTATCTCGACGACGACGCGCCGATCGCCGGCGGCCGCGAGCTCTGGGGTTTCCCGAAAAAGCTCGCCAACCCCAAGATCGTGCATGAGGGCGAGGTCGTGGTCGGCACGCTGCATTATGGCAGCGTGCTCTGCGCCACCGGAACCATGGGCTACAAGCACCGCGAAGCCGACCACGACCAGGTGCTCGCCTCGCTCGCCGCGCCCAACTTCCTCATCAAGATCATCCCGCATGTCGACGGCAGTCCGCGCATCTGCGAGCTGGTCCGCTACTATCTCACCGACATCACGCTGAAGGAAGCCTGGACGGCGCCCGCCGCGCTCGACCTTCGGCCGCATGTCATGGCCGACGTCGCCAAGTTGCCTGTGCTCGACATCGTCTCGGCCGTTCACTTCACCGCCGATCTGACGCTGGGTCTCGGCGAAGTCGTGCATGATTATCTCGCGGACCGCGGCCGATCGGCTGCCGGCGCGAAGGAGCTGGAGAAAGCCGGTGCTTGAGCGTACCCGCAACAAGGCGGCCGCCGCCACCATCCAGGAAATCACTGCGCAATATGACCGCATCGCCCTGGTCTTCCAGGGCGGCGGCGCACTCGGCGCCTATCAGGCAGGGGTCTATCAGGCGCTTGCCGATGCCGGCTGCGAGCCGACCTGGCTTTCCGGCGTCTCGATCGGCGCCATAAACGCCTCGATCATCGCCGGCAACGAGCCGAGCCGCCGCCTGCAGCGGCTGGAGCAGTTCTGGCAGACGATCTCGGGCCGCAAGATCTGGGCCTATACGCCTGAAGGCGACATCTATCGCGATATCCGCAACCAGACCTCGTCATTGATGACCATGACGATGGGCCAGCCGGGCTTCTTCAAGCCGCGCAGCCCGAACCCCTGGTTCCAGCTGTCGGGAGCGGAAGGCGCCACCAGCTTCTACGACACCGCCGAGCTCAAGGACACGCTGGAGAGCCTGATCGACTTCGACGTGCTGAACGACGGCAAGAAGCGCTTGAGCGTCGGCGCGGTCAATGTCAGGACCGGCAACTTCGTCTATTTCGACACCGACAAGGTGCGCATCGGGCCGGAGCACATCATGGCGAGCGGCGCGCTGCCGCCGGCCTTCCCCTCGATCCGCATCGAAGGCGAGTATTACTGGGACGGCGGCATCGTCTCCAACACGCCGCTGCAATATCTGCTCGACCAGGAGGAGGACCGCTCCTCGCTGGTGTTCCAGGTCGATCTGTTCAGCGCCCGCGGCGTGCTGCCGCGCGGCTTGGCCGACGTCCTGTCGCGCCACAAGGACATCATGTATTCCAGCCGCACGCGCCAGAACACCGACAACTTCCAGCGCATCCATGCACTCAAGATGAAGCTGCTCGACGCGCTGAAGCGCGTGCCGCCGGACCAGCTCAAGGACGGCGAGAAGGAACTGATAGCCGACTATTCCGACGCCGGCGTCGTCAACATCGTCCACCTGATCTACCAGCACAAAGGCTATGAAGGCCACGCCAAGGACTATGAGTTCTCCGGCACCTCGATGCGCGAGCACTGGGAGATGGGCCTGGAAGACACCGAGCGCACGTTGCGCCACAAGAAGTGGCTGATGCTGCCCGACAATGCCGATGGCGTCACCATCCACGACCTGCACCGCGAAGACCCGACCTGACGGTCACGCCTCCAGGTGTGTTGAGATTCAGGTCAGGCCGAGCCGGAGTCGAAGACGGGCGCGCAGCGACCAGACAAGGTGGTTTCCGAGAACCGGAGCGGAGCGTACTTGAAGTACGTGAGCACCGGAAGCGCAGGAAGCCATCGTTCGCAGGCCGGCCTCACCTGAATATCGACACACCTAAAACTTGAGATCGGCGCCGGCTCGCAGCAGCAGCCAATAGAACAAGCCTGTCGCGCCGCCCGCAAGCAGCATCGCCAGCAGGAAGCCGCCATGCGTGTGGGTCAGCGGCAGTCCTTCGGTGTTCATGCCGAAGATGCCGACGATCAGCGTTCCCGGCAGGAGCAGCGCGCTCATCACCGCCAGCGCCTTCAGGCTGCGGTTGGATTCGTCCGCCAACTCGGCCGCGACCTCTTCCTGCAGCAGCCTTGCCCGGTCGTTGACCATGACGACTTCGCGGTCGAGCCTTTTGAGGCGTGCCGACAGCTTGCCCAGTATCTCGTGGGCGCCCGCCGACAGCTCCCAGCCGGCACGGTTCTCGTCCAGGAACAGCGCCACCTGCGCCGAGATCGGACGGTGCAGCGAGACGGTTAGGCGACGCACGTCCTTGATCCGGCGCCGCTCGTCGGCCAGCCGCTCGGTGACCAGATGATCCTCGACCTCGTCCAACTGCTTGGTCGCCCGCGCCAGGCGTTCGCTGGCGCTCCTGCAGAAGGCGAGCACGATCGCGGCGAATAGCTCGAAGGCCGAGGCGGGCTTGAATCCTTCCGAAAGCGTCTTGTTGACGTCCTCGACTGCGGCCAGCGAATGGCGCCGGCCGGTCACCAGCAACCGATCCGTCACGGCGAAATGCAGCCGGCCGATGGTGGTCGACCTCCGTCCGATCTCGCCATGCAGATCGGCGGCGATGCCGTGCACGACACCCTTTTCATGCGCCAGCGCCATGCTGTCCTCATGGCCTTCGAGGATCGCATGCGCCGATTGCGGCAGCGCGCAGGCATGGCTGATCCAGGAATGGGCGCGCTGGTCGATAAGGTCGACATGCAGCCACACCCAGCCATCCGGCTCGGCAAGGACCGCCTCGATATCCTTTGGCGCGATCGGCTCGGCCGGTGCATCGGCCTTGCCGCGATAGGCCCATATCAGGCCGGGCGCATGGTGCCGGCTGTCGTCCCAGGCAAGCAGCGTCAGATGCGATGCGTCATTCATGGCTGCCACTCAATCACATGCTCGAAAGCAAGACGGCGCCGAAACCGGCGCCGTCGATGTTGGCGATCAGGCATGAACCGCCGCTCAGAAAACGTGGCGGAGGATCACGAACAGCACGAAGGCCAGCGCGATCGAGCAGGGCAGCGTGAGCACCCAGGCCAGCAGCAGGTTGCGCACGGTCGACCACTGCAGGCCGGAGCCGTTGGCTGCCATGGTGCCGGCGACGCCAGACGACAGCACATGCGTCGTCGACACCGGCAGGCCGAAACGGTCGGCCATGCCGATGGTGATCATCGCGACCAGCTCGGCGGCGGCGCCCTGGCCATAGGTCAGGTGGCTCTTGCCGATCTTCTCGCCGACGGTGACGACGATGCGCTTCCAGCCGACCATGGTGCCGAGGCCGAGCGCCAACGCCACCGCGATCTTCACCCAGAGCGGAATGAACTTCGTCGCGTTGTCGACCGCCTTGTGGTAGTCGGTCACCGCCTTGAGATCGGCGTCCTGCATCGGCAGCAGCTTCTTCTTGTCGATCAGCTTCAGCGCTTCGCCGATCAGGTAGATGTCGTTGCGCGCGTTGCTGACCAGGTCGGTTGGCACGTTGTCAACCGAAGCGTAAGGCTGCAGCCCGGCGGTGGTGTTGTGGATATAGGTCTGCAGCGCGATCGTGGTCTGATCGTTCCAGCTCTTGCTGCGCACGGCCTCCTGCACGGCAGCCTTGGCGGCATTGGCATCGGCGACGGTGACGCCAGGCTTGACGTACTTGCCAAGAGCCTGCTCGACAGACACCGAGGCCGACTTGTAGGCGTCGAGATAGTTGATGTCGGGCGTGCGGTTGAGCGCGTAAGCCGTCGGCACCACGCCGATCAGGATCAGCATGATCAGTCCCATGCCCTTCTGGCCGTCATTGGAGCCGTGCGCGAAGCTGACGCCGGTGCAGGTGAAGATCAGCAGGGCACGGATCCACCATGGCGGCGGCGCATTGCCCTTCGGCGCTTCGTAGAGCGCCGGATTGCGCACCAGGAGCTTCATGGCATAGAGCAGGATGGCGGCGGCGAAGAAGCCGACGATCGGCGAGACCAGCAAGGTGATGCCAACATTGGTCGCCTGCCCCCAGTCGACGCCGCTGGTGGCGCTTCCGGCCGGGGCCATGAACTGGTTGGCGAGGCCGACGCCGATGATCGAGCCGACCATCGTGTGCGAGCTCGAAGCCGGCAGGCCGAGGAACCAGGTGCCGAGGTTCCACAGGATCGCGGCGACCAGAAGGGCGAACACCATGGCGAAGCCGGATGACGAGCCGACCTGCAGGATGAGCTCAACCGGCAGCAGCGACAGGATGCCGAAGGCCACCGCGCCGCTCGAGGTCAGCACCCCGAGGAAATTGAAGACGCCCGACCACATGACGGCGAATTCGGCCGGCAGCGAGCGCGTGTAGATGACGGTGGCGACCGCGTTGGCGGTGTCGTGAAAGCCGTTGACGAACTCGAAGCCCAGCGCGATCAGAAGCGCGATGCCGAGCAGGATCCAGGGCACCGTCTTGGCGATGGCCAGATCCTGGCTGAGCGCATAGCCGACATAGACGATGCCGACGAGCACCAGCACGCCGAAAGCCGGCAGGAACCATTTGGCACCGCCCGATTGTTCCAGGGGATGATCCGGTCTCGGGATCCCCGCCTCACTCGAAACTACGTCCACCATTGTGTCCCACTCCTTTTGCATTGCAGCAAAGAACCGGTGAGGACGCTATGTCCCTAGGATGAAGCTGGTGTGACGCTCTTAACCGTTTGGTCACCACCAAACCGCTTGGTCACTACCAAGCCGCTTGGTCGCCACCAAACTGTTTGGTGAGCTATCCGGCTATCTTCAGGAGCGAGGACACCAGAAGCCTGCGCTCGTCTTCGGACAGCACGTCTGAATCAAACAGGTTCATGCTGCGCATCCCCTCAATGGCGAGATAGCAGACCAGCAATGAGCCGAGGTCGTCCGTCTCTCCCTTCAGGCGTTCGAACAGCTGGCGTTTGAAGGCCTTGATCGGCGTCAGAAAATCGGGATCTTCGGCGATCGCCGAGAACATCCACGACGCCGAGGGTTTCGGCCGCTCGCAGTCGTCGGCCGACAGCTTGATATAGGCTGAGAGGACGCTCTCGTCGCCGGCCTCGGTGGCGCGTGTTTCCAGCGCCTTCTGGAAATCGCTGAGATAGCTTTCGACCAGGCCCTGCATCAGCTTGGCCTTGGTCGGAAAATTGTAGAGCAGGCCGCCTTTCGACACTCCGGCGCGGCTGGCGACCGCCTCGAGCGACAGGCTTCCCGGACCAGCCTCGCGCGCCACATCGGCGGCGGCGGCAAGTATCTTCTCGCGTGAGTTCGCCCTGGGTACTCTCATTGCTTCCCCTACATTAGCCTAGGCGGAATTGACAAGACCGTCCAGCCGGTACAGTAAGGCGCGCCA
The DNA here is from genome assembly GCF_006439455.1 of Mesorhizobium sp. B2-9-1. Taxonomy (NCBI): domain Bacteria; kingdom Pseudomonadati; phylum Pseudomonadota; class Alphaproteobacteria; order Hyphomicrobiales; family Phyllobacteriaceae; genus Mesorhizobium; species Mesorhizobium sp. B2-9-1. The sequence continues at coordinate 151,889 of NZ_VFTP01000006.1, forward strand.
TTTGAAATCGGGACTTATCGTCGATATGTGTCCCGGCATCGATTGTTTTTGCCGGCTGCCGGCTCGAGGGGACTGCCCGTGAAGCGCTTTTTCATCATCGCCGGATTCTTGCTGCTGCTTGCCCTGGTATGCGTCGGCATCGTTGGCTTCAACTTCATGCGCGATGCCGGCATCAAGCAGTATTTCGCCACCATGAAGCCGCCGGCCGCGACGGTCTCGACAGTGACGGTCAAGCCTTCGGTATGGACCCCCGGCATCGAGGCCATCGGCACCGTCAATGCCGTGCGCGGCGTCGATCTCACCCTCGAGACGAGCGGCATCGTCAGGGACATCCTTTTCCACGCCAACCAGAAGGTCGCCGCCGACGCGGTGTTGGTGCAGCTCGACGATGCCGTCGAGAAAGCCGATCTGGTGGCGCAGAAGGCGCAGGCCGCCTCGGACCAGGCGGCGCTGACCCGCGCGATCGAATTGCAGCGGCGCGGCGTCGGCACCGACGCGACGCTTGACGCCGCGCGTGCTGCGGCGGACGCCTCGGCCGCGCAGGTCAACAAGCTGCAGGCGGTGCTCGATCAGAAGCAATTGTCCGCGCCCTTCGGCGGCACCGTCGGTATCCCGAAGATCGACATCGGCCAGTATCTGGCGCCAGGCAACGCGGTGGTGACGATCCAGGACCTGGACACGATGCGGGTCGACTTCACCGTACCCGAACAGCAGCTGCCGCTGCTCAAGATCGGTCAGACAATCAAGCTCGGCACCAATCTCGCCGACATGTCCTTTGCCGGCTCCATTCGCGGCATCGACCCCAAGATCGATCCCGCCAGCCGGCTGGTCTCGATTCGCGGCGAGGTCGCCAATCCGGAAGGCAAGCTGACGCCTGGCCAGTTCGTCCAGATCCGTGTCGAGCTGCCGCAGGAAAACAATGTCATCTCCGTGCCGCAGACGGCGGTGACGACCAGTCTCTATGGCGACTATGTCTTCGTGGTCGAGCCGGCGAAGCCCGCTGCCGCTGCTGCGCCGGCGAAGCCGGATGAGCAGAAGGCCGGCGCCGACAAGGCGGCCGGCGATGCCGCCAAACCGCAGGCGGACGCCACCAAGCCAGCCGACAACGCCGCAAAGCCGGCGGACGCGAAGCCGGCCGACAAAGCGGCCGGCGACGCCGCCAAGCCGGCCGAGGCCGCGCAGCAGCCTGCGCTCACCATCTCGCAGGTCTTCGTCAAGCTCGGCCGCCGCAACAACGGCATGGTCGAGATCGTCGAGGGCCTCAAGGCTGGCGACCAGGTCGTCACGGCCGGCCAGAACCGGCTCTTCAACGGCATGTCGGTTGCCGTCGACAACACCATCGACCCCAGCAAATCGGCGAACAAACAGGTTCAGCAATGAGCTTTTCCGACCTTTTCATCCGCCGGCCCGTGCTGTCGACGGTGCTGGCCTGCCTGATCCTGCTGCTCGGTTTCCAGGGCATCTTCGGCCTGTCGATCCGTCAATATCCCAAGGTTGACGAGACGGCGATCACCATCACCACGGCCTATCCCGGCGCCAGCGCCGACCTGATCCAGGGCTTCATATCGGCCCCGATCGCGCGCGCCGTCGCCTCGACCGAAAACATCGACTACGTCACCTCGTCCAGCCGTCCGTCCTCGAGCACGGTCACGGTGCAGATGAAGCTCGGCTCCAATCCGGACGTCGCGCTGGCAGAGGTGCTGTCGAAGGTCCAGGGCGTGCGCGGCACCTTGCCGGACGCCTCCAAGGATCCGGTCATCGTCAAAGGCACCGGCCAGCAGTTCGCGATGATGTACATCTCGATGCAGAACCCGAACATGACGAAGGAGCAGCTCACCGAATATATCGAGCGCGTCATCCGGCCTCGCATTTCGACCGTGGAAGGTGTCGCCGACGTCCAGATCTTCGGCGCCCAGGAATATTCCATGCGCGTCTGGATCGACCCGATCAGGCTTGCCGCCCGCGGCGCCACCGCCGTGGACGTGCTGACCGCGATCAACAACTCGAACTTCCTGTCGGCGCCCGGCAACACCCAGAACGAATATGTCGTCTCCTCGATCACCGTGCATTCGACCCTGCAGACGCCCGAGGCCTTCGCCCAGCTCCCGATACGCTCGACGGATGGCCAGGTGGTGCGCCTGCGCGATGTCGCGCATGTCGAGCTCGGCGCGAAAAACACCGACACCAGGGTGAGCTTCAACGGCAAGCCGGGAACCTTCCTGGCCATCTTCCCGACGCCTGCGGCCAACCCGTTGACGACCGCGGCCGCGGTCACCCGGCTCGTGCCGCAGATCCAGGAGACGCTGCCGAAAGGCATGACGATCGAGGTCGTCTACGACGCGACCGGCCAGATCAGCGCCTCGATCGAGGAAGTGTTCAAGACCATCGGCGAGGCGGTCGCCATCGTCATCGTGGTCATCCTCCTGTTCCTGGGCTCGTTCCGCTCGGTGATGATGCCGATCGTGACGATCCCGCTGTCGCTGATCGGCGTCTGCTTCATCCTGTTTGCGGTCGGTTATTCGATCAACCTTCTGTCGCTGCTGGCCATGGTGCTGGCGATCGGCCTTGTCGTCGACGACGCCATCGTGGTGGTGGAGAACATCCACCGCCACATGGAGGAAGACGGCATGTCGCCGATGCAGGCGGCCTTCAACGGCATGCGCGAGATCGCGACGGCCATCGTGGCGATGACCATCACGCTGGCCGCCGTGTTCGCCCCGCTTGCCTTCACCGGCGGCCTCACCGGCGCGCTGTTCCGCGAATTCGCGGTGACGCTGGCCGGCTCGGTGGTGTTGTCGGGCGTGATCGCCATGACCATCACGCCGATGATGTCCGCACGCCTGCTGAAGCCGGGCCAGCACGGCCGCTTCCAGCGGATCGTCGATGGAACCTTCAGCCGCGTCGAGCGCGTCTACGAACGGGCGGTCACAGCTTCGCTCAGGAACCGCCCGGTGACGCTGATCATCGTCATCGCCCTCGTCGCGCTGACCGGCTTCATGTTCACCAAGACCTCGACCGAGCTGGCGCCGGAAGAAGATCAGGGCTTCCTGCTCTCGATCGTCACCGCGCCGCGCTATGCGACATCGGATTACACCGAGGCCTACGTCAACCAGATGCTTGGCCTGGTGAAGGACATTCCAGAGACCAGGGCGCAATTCTCCGCCGTTGCCTTCGGCGGCGCGACCAACGGCGCCTTCGTCGGCTTCGCCTTCAAGGACTGGGCAGAGCGCAAGCGCAGTTCGAAGGAGCTCCAGGCCGACATTCAGGGCCGCCTCGCCAAGGTCGCCGGCGTCGAAGCCTTCGTCTTCGCGCCGCCGACGCTGCCCGGCTCCGGCGGCGGCCTGCCGATTTCCATGGTGGTGCGCTCCACCGGAGCTCCCTCGGAGGTCTTCGAGCAGGCGGAGAAGATCAAGAGCAAGGCGCAGGCCTCCGGCCGCTTCATCGTCGTGCAGAACTCGATGTCCTACGATGCGCCGCAGGTGACCGTCACGATCGACCGCGAGCGCGCGGCAGCATTGAACCTGCCGATCGCCGATATCGGCAACACGCTGACGCTGCTTGTGGGCGGCTCCGAAGTGGCGCAGTTCGACCGCGACTCCAACAGCTACGACATCATCCCGCAGGTGCCGCAGGAATTCCGCGACAATCCCGACAAGCTCGGCGAGTATTTCGTGCGCAGCGTCGACGGCAAGATGGTGCCGCTGTCGGCGGTCGTGAAGATCTCGACCAATGCCTCGCCGGCGGCCATCGAGCAGTTCAACCAGCTGAACTCCTCGACGATCTCGGCCTTGCCTCTGCCCGGCGTGACCACCGGCGACGGCCTGAAGGTGCTGGAGGATCTCGCTAAGGAGACCCTGCCCGACACCTTCTTCGTCGACTATTCCGGCCAGTCGCGGCAGGAGAAGGAACAGGGCAACACCATCCTGATCGCCTTCGCGGCGGCGGTGATCGTCATCTACTTGGTGCTGGCGGCCCAGTTCGAGAGCTTCCGTGATCCGCTTATCATCATGATGGCTGTGCCGCTGTCGATCTTCGGCGCGATCGTGCCGCTCAACATCGGCCTGGGGACGCTGAACATCTACACCCAGGTCGGCCTGATCACACTGATCGGCCTGATTACCAAGCACGGCATTCTGCTGGTGGAATTCGCCAACCAGCAGCGTGAAATCCATGGCATGCGGCGCCGCGACGCCATCATCGCTTCGGCCAAGGTGCGCCTGCGGCCGATCCTGATGACCACGGCGGCAATGGCGCTCGGCGTCGTGCCGCTGATCGTCTCCAGCGGCGCCGGTGCAGCCGCGCGCTATTCGATGGGGCTGGTCATCTTCACCGGCATCCTTGTCGGCACCATGTTCACGCTCTTCGTCGTGCCGATGTTCTACACCTTCATCGCCAGCAAGGACCTGCCGCATCTCGCCGAGAAGCCCGATCCGAATCTGATGCCGGCGCTGCCGAGCTGAGACGGCAACCGAAGCGAAAAAAACAAAAGAGGCCGGAAAATTCCGGCCTCTTTTGTTGGCGGCTGCCTCACAGCTTCGCGATCTTGGAAGGCGGCAACCTGCCTGCTACTCTTACCCAGCCGGTTACTTTGGCCAAGCCTTACTTGACAATGACGATGCTGGTGTTGCCGGGGCCGAACACCTCGACCAACTGATAGAAATCGGCCGCTGCATCGGGATGCAACCGCACGCAGCCATGCGAAGCGGGACGGCCGAGACGGCTGATGGCATAGGTGGCGTGGACGGCGTAGCCGCCGCTGAAAAACACCGAATGCGGCATCGGTGCGTTGTCGTATTTTTTCGAATACCACATCTCATGCAGGCGGGTCGGCTTGAACGAGCCGGTCGGCGTGATGTGCATTTTGTCGCCGGTCGACACCTTCCAGGTGTAGGTCGGACGGCCATCGACCGTGACTTCCATGATCTGCTGCGACAGCGAAACCTTGGCGACGATCTGGTTGGCGTGGGCGGCGTTGCCGGCGCCGAAGAGCAGCGCCGCGCCAGTGAGCGCGGCGGCGGTGATGTTGATGAGCTTGGCGGAATTGGCGCAGTGCATGACGATCCCTCTGTTTTTTGCCGTTGTGTCCGGCTTCAATTTCGATGGGCTCTTATCGTGCTCGTCCGTTTCAGACCTATTTCGCTTGATGCTCGTTTCTGTTTCGAATTCGTTTCCACAAATTAACAACGGGACCAGTTGAACGATACCGCGGATCTCTTCGAGACGTGGCGGTCAGGCGTCGTACAATCGGCTTAAGCCAAAAACGAAAGTTCATTTCGTCCGCATATGAAAGACTTGGGCTCATTTTCGAAACCGACTTGCAACAAAGTGCGTCTCCGGCGGCATGATTTGGATACAGGCCGGCGTCAGATTTGACGCAACGGGAACAGACATCCGCAAACGAAAGTGGGCAGGAAATCGAAACTCCGCTCCTGGCTTCCCAGGATCAGCGTCGCGGCGATCGTGCTCGGCGGCGCCGGCTCGGTAGCAAGCCGGCGACGACGCTGGCGGCGATGACTTCCGGCGAGGTTTCGACGCTGCACATGGCTCTGTTCATCGCCACGGTCTGGATTTTGTCCAGCCTGCGCGTCCACCGGCTGAAGGCCTTCTGGCGGGTCGGCCTCCGGTTGATGAGGACGCGCGGCCCCTCCGGCTACTTGCTGCCGAGAGGACCGAAGGCCCGCGCCGCAGCGGGGGGCTCCGTCAGCGGCGCGGGCGCTTCGGGAGTTTCCTGAAGCACCGACGATTTCGAGATTGGGGATTTGAAGAGATGAAGACGAAATTTGCCGCCTCGGTGCTTTCCGCGCTGCTTTACGCGCAGGGTTTGCTGGGCTTTGCCGCTCTTGCGACTGTATTGCTAAAGGAGCGCGCCCAGGCCGGGATAACAGTCAGCGCGAACGTTCCAACTGGACCCTCGGTTATCGTCGTGCGCTGAACGCCAGGCGTTGTCGGACCCAGAATGACCACCGCTTTGGGGAATCCGATGCTCAAAAGCCTCGCTGATCAAAGCTTACTCGTTGCGTGGAACCGGCGGATCGAAACGATAGCCGGCGCCCCTGATGGTGGTGATGGTCTCGGTGTCGAGCTTGCGGCGCAGCCGCACGATGCGCGAATCGATCGAACGGTCGAATGCGTCGGCATTCTCGGCCGGCGCCGCGGCAATGATGTCGTCGCGCGTCAGCACCTTGCGCGGGCTGGCCAGGAACAGCTTGAGCAGCGCCACCTGGCCCGGGGAAAGCTGCTCCTCCGCGCCCGAGTGATGCATCACCATGGCCGACCGCAGGTCGACGGTGGCGTTTTCCAGCACGATCAGCTCGCCGCCGGCCCTGCCGCGTCTCATCAGCAGGCCGCCGATGCGCGCGGCAAGCTCGCGCACGTTGAGCGGGCTTTCGATGACGTCGGCGGCACCCAGCTCGAGCGCCAGCACCTTGTCGACGAGGTCGCGCGGCCGGCAGATCAGGATGAAGTCGGGACCGCCCTCGCCACCCCCGCCCTGGCTGCTGTAACGCCTGAGCAGTTCGCGGCCCTCGGCCTGGGTGACGTCGTCGCCGACGACCACGACATCGATGCCGCCGGCCGAAAGCAGCGTCTCCGCCTCCCAGGGCTGGCGCGCCTGGCGCACATCGTGCCCGCGCCGTTCGAGATGGTCGGCGAGATTTTTGGCCACCACCTCGGCGACGGACACAAGCGCAATGACGGATCGTGCGGCCATTTTCTTCACCCCGCCACAGACAACTCGAGATGAGTGCTGGACATCATGTTTATACCCAATCTACTTTCCGCTGAAAGCGGGAGCGAGCTCGTCGTGAAGGCACGCATCATCGTCGTCGAGGACGAACCGGATCTGAGGGAGGCTGTGGCCGAATATCTCGGCGCCAGCGGCTATGACGTCGTGACAGCCGAGAATGCGGCCGCCGCGCGCGCGCAGTTCGAGGCGCAGTCCTTCCACCTCGCCATCCTCGACATCGCCATGCCTGGCGAGGACGGGCTGTCGCTCGGCCGCTGGCTGCGCTCGAAAACGCAGATCGGCGTCATCTACGCCACGGCCGCCGGCACCGCGCTCGACCGCATCGTCGGGCTGGAGCTCGGCGCCGACGATTATATCGTCAAGCCGTATGAATTGCGCGAGGTGCTGGCGCGGGTGCGCAGCGTGCTGCGCCGCGTGCCGCAGCCGGCCGAGCCGCAGGCGGCGAAGGCAGAAACCGGCAATCGCCGCTTCGTGAATTTCGGCGGCTTCCAGGCCGATTTCGACGGCCGTCTGGTCATCGGCGCCAATGGCGCGGTCATCGAGATGGCCAAGAGCGAGTTCGACGTGCTCGAGGTTTTTCTTACCCGCGCCAACCGGCTTCTGACGCGAGCGGCGATTTCGGAAGCGATCGGCTTCGTCGAGGATCCGGAATCCTCGCGCGCGGTCGACATCCGCATCATGCGGTTGCGAAAGAAGATCGAGGCCGACCCCGCCAATCCGAAATTCCTGCGCACGGTGCGCGGCGAAGGCTATATCTTCTCGCTGCCGAGCGGCGACGCCAACTAGAGCATTCCGGGAATGGCGTGAAACGGCTAGGCTCGGCGCCTTGGCCGTAGCCTTCCGTCCGGAATTGCGTCAAAACAAAGCGGTAGAGCGGTTCGCCGTTTCCGTGGAACGAAGGGACGCTCTGAACGACCGACGTCCGGGCCTTGGATGACCATGACTGCTGATGCAGCACGCCCCGATATGCATGGCTCGCGTCCCGGCGGCGCCGCGATGGCGGCTGTCCATGTCGTGCGCCGCCTGCGCGAGGCAGGCGACTGGCAGCGCGAGATGGACGACATACTGGGGACGATGTGCCGCAAGATGGATTGCCAGCGCGGCATTCTCTTCCGCCTGCGTGAATTGCCGGGCGAAGGCTTCGCCCAGCCCGTCGCCGCCTATTGGATCGACCCTGACTTCGGCGGCGAGCTGGCCTCGCCCACGGTGATCATGCAGTCGATCATCAACTCGGACTCGCTGCTGGAGCAATTGCAGGAAGACGAGCGGCAAGGCAAGATTTTCTCCGGCCACACGCGCGACCTCGAGGGTTTCCTGCGGGCCGATTTCGAGAAGCAGAACATCAAGTCGTTCCTGTCTGTCTCCGTGTTCGCGCATGGCCACCTTTGGGGCACGCTGGCCATCAATGACTGCATCGCTGAGCGCGAATGGACGGATGAGGAAGAAGCGACGCTGCACATCATCGCTTTGGCGATCGGCGATGCCATCGAGCGCTCGCCATCGGAGGCGCATGCCAGTGAAGTGATCCGCCGCACCATGCTGCAGGCCTCACTGGACGCCATCATCGTCATCGACGAGACGGGTTCGATCATCGAATTCAATCCGGCCGCCGAGAAGATGTTCGGCTTCCAGCGCAGCGCAATCCTTGGCAAGGACCTGCTCGATACCATCGTTCCGCTATACTACCGCAAAGGCTATGCCTCTGGCGCCGAATACATGGCTGGCCGCGGCGCGCCGATGGTCGGCCAGCGGCTGGAGACCGTCACGCAGAACGCTGCCGGCGAGATTTTCCCGATCGAGCTGACGGCGACCGAGATGCGCGTTGCCGACCGCCGCCTGATCTTCGGCTCGATCCGCGACCTGCGCGAAAAGCTGCAGGCCGAGGAAGAGATCAACCGCCAGCGCGAGAAGCTGCACCAGAACGAGAAGATGGCGGCGATGGGCTCGCTGCTTGCCGGCGTCTCGCATGAGCTCAACAACCCGCTGGCGGTGGTTGTGGCGCAGTCGACGCTGCTGCACGAATTCGCCGGCGATCCGCAGACCAAGGTCCGCGCCGAGAAGGTGCGCGCCGCCGCCGAGCGTTGCGGCCGCATCGTCAAGAGCTTCCTGTCGATGGTGCGCCTGCACCCGACCGAGCAGGCCGAGACCGATCTCAACCAGGTGGTGCGCTCGGCGCTCGAAGTCACCGCCTATGGCGCGCGCTCCAGCGGCATCATCATCGACACCGATTTCGCGGGCGGGCCGCTGCTTGCCATGGCCGACGCCGACCACGTCACGCAGGTCGCGGCGAACTTCCTCATCAACAGCCAGCATGCGCTTGCAGGCATCGCCGGCGAGCGGCGCATCAAGGTGCGGACGTTCCGCAACGAGCACGACAATCCGGGCTTCTCCGTCGAGGACAACGGCCCGGGTATCCCCGCGGCGATCCGCTCGCGCATCTTCGAATCCTATTTCACCACGAAGCCGGTCGGCGTCGGCACCGGCATCGGCCTGTCGATCTCGAAATCGATCGTCGAGCGTCACAAAGGCAACATCTGGTTCGAGGAGGTCGAGCCGCAAGGTGCGCGCTTCGTCGTGCAGTTGCCGGCGATCGCGGGCGGCAGCGCCGCGCCCGGCGAAGGTCCGGCGCGTTCGAGCGGGCTGCGCCATGCGCTGGTGATCGACGACGAGCCAGACGTCGCCGGCTCGTTGTCCGACATACTCGAGCTGATGGGCGTGAAGTCGCGCGTCGTGGCAAGCTGGACATCGGCGGCGGACGTGTTGAACGGTTATATGCCGCCGGACATCGTCTTTTCCGATCTGCGCATGCCGGGCATCAGCGGCATTGCGATCTACCGCGAACTGCTTTCTCAGCGGCCCGCGCTGGCGCAGCGCTTCGTGCTGGTCACCGGCGATCTGATCGGCGCCAAGGCGGAAATCGAAGCGCTGCCGCCGCAGCAGCGCCCGCACATCCTGGAAAAGCCATTCTCGACGCTCGACGTCCGCGGCATCCTCTCGACCATTGCCGACGAAGCCGCCGCCGACAACGGCGCCCATATCTAGGCTGAGATCGCAACTGAAGAGGCGTGGCCGAGCTTTGAGCTCGCACCGCCATAGGCCCTGTCGAGATTCGGGTCAGGCTGAGCCGAGAACGGTGTATTCCGAGAACCGGAACGGAGCGTACTTAAGGTACGCGAGTACCGGAAGCGGAGGAATGCATCGTTCGCAGGCCGGCCTCACCCGAATATGGACAGGGTCGAAAAAAAGAGGCTCCCGACCGATTTCCACGGCGGGAGCCTGACTGGAGCGCAGGAGGGCGCGCTCAGGGGAGGTCTTAAAAAAACGTTCGGCGTGTTGGTGAGCGGCGCGGCGTTGGCGATCATGCGCACCGCGCGCTCCCTGTGCTGGCCGGACTGCTCGGCGATGGCGCGCAGGCACTCGAGGCTCTCGGCGCCCCAGTTCTGACCCTTGCAGGCAAAGTCGATCGTGGATTCCGGCAGACGGGCGGTCTTGAGCGTGGTCTGCGCGCCCTCGACGACATTGGCCGGCGGATTGATCGAGGCGAAAGCCGGCCCTGAGGCAGGCGCGGCCAACATGGCGACAAAGGCGCAGGCGCCGATCAGCATGAACATCGCCATCGGATGGTCGCTGGCGCGCTGCCGCAGCGCAAGCTTCGGCCGGCGGTCATTGCGTTCCGGGGCGCCCAGGCGGCGGTTGGCATCAGCGGCGCGAACTTTCGCGAACATCGGTTGTTCCCTTCGTTATCTTTCTTTTTGCTATGAAACGAACATAATCGCACCAGGTAACTGCCGGATGGTCGGCGATGATTGCCTGTGTAACAGGATTGAAACAGATGCCGGACGCGCCAGCCTTCTCAATCCGAGGCAACCATTCGAGCGGCCATCGAAATGGTCAGCGCAGATATGCGCCTGCCGCGCCGGCCCGACTGTAAACAGCCTCACACAGCAACGCCTGAATCGAGCGCTCCGCCGCTGTCTACGCACGCCCGTGACCATCGAAACAGGCCTTCTCCGAGACGGGTATCCGCCTTCTGAATTGCCGTTCCGCTTCCTCGATTAAGACCCGGATTTTCCGGGATTTTTCCAGCTCGGGCGGGGCCGGATTCGCCGCCATCGAATTTGCACATTTCCACAAGCCATTGCATTTCAATGCAAAATATGCTTATATTGAATGAGCATTCAACAAAAAGCAGAGCATATCCATGAACCCGCACCTCCGTGACGTGGCGATCCCCAACGATTGGGACCGGCGGGGTTTGCCGGGGTGGAGCTACCATTCCAACGCCCTTCTCGAGCTCGAGAAGGAATATGTCTTCCGCAACCACTGGCAGATCGCCGGCCATGTTTCCGACGTGCCTAAACCGGGCGACTATCTGACCATGGATGTCGTCGGCGAACGCGCCCTGATCGTGCGCGGCAAGGACGGCGTCGTGCGCGCCTTCAACAACATGTGCCGCCACCGCGGCAGCCGCGTCGTCGCCGACAGCAAGGGCACCTGCAAGAACGCCCTGGTGTGCCCATTCCATGGCTGGGTCTACAATCTCGACGGCACGCTGCGCGGTGCTGCCCGTCCGCGCTCCTTTCCCGAGCTCGACAAGACCGAGTTCGGCCTGATGCCGCTCGACCTCGAAATCTGGATGGGCTTCATTTTCATCCGCTTCCGCAAGGGCGGCCCGCAGCCTTCGGTGGCCGAGCTGCTGAAGCCGATCGAGGCCGAGATGGCGCATTACAATGTCGCCGACATGGTCCCGTCCTGGGGCATCTGGACCCAGAAATCGCCCGTCAACTGGAAGTCGGTGCGCGACGTCGACAATGAAGGCTACCACGTCGCCATGGCGCACCCTGCGTTGCAGGACCTCTATGGCGCGACCTATTTCGACGAGCCCTTTATCAATGGCGTGTCGCGATCCTTCGCCACCTATAATCCGTACGCCGGACGGCGCTGGAGCGTTCGCGAGTACATCAAGCTCGGGCCTGAGGCCACGCATCTGCCGGAGCATCTGCGCAAGGCCTGGATCTATTACGGCATCTTTCCCAACAACGCGCTGTCGATCATGCCGGAATCCGTCCAGTTCTATCAGGAGTTCCCGCTGTCGACCGGCGAGACGCTGCTGCGCGGCGCCATCTACCGCTACAAGAACGAGACGCGCCAACAGGCAGCGGCCCGCTACCTCGCTTATCGCATCGACCGCGACACGATGAGCGAGGACGTGCAGCTCTCGGTGTGGTCGAACGAATCCATGCTGTCGGAAGCTTTCGAGGGCTTTTACCTCTCCGACCTCGAATACGGCGTGCGCACCCACCACGACCACCTGCGCAGGCAGATCCCGGTTCTGAACCTGGAGACGGCGCCCGAGGAAAAGGACATTTGGGGATTGAACGACGCGCTGCGGTCGAGGGGGTAGAGCGAGGCGCCGGAACTGCTGATCTCCCCCCTTGTGGGGGAGATTGGCCAATCACCCCCGCCAAACACCCTCTTTCCTGAGGTCATCCATAGTCCGCGAAATGCCTTCGCGCAGGATCGCCACCATGTCGTCGACCTGCTCGCGGCTGATGATCAGCGGCGGCGACATCACGCACATATTGATCAGCGGCCGCACCAGAAGCCCTAGCTCGTGGCAATGCGCATCGATGCGTTTGCCCACATTCTTGTCGAGCTGCAGCGGATCCTTGCTGTCGCGGTCGGCGACGCATTCGACGCAAGCCATCAGCCCGACGCCGCGCACCTCGCCGACCAGCGGCAGCTCTTCCAGCGTCTTCAGTCGCGCCTGGAAATAGGGCGCGATTTCACGCGTGTGGGCGAGCACGCCCTCTTCCAGCAGATCGAGATTCTTCAGCGCGACCGCGCAGCCGATCGGATGGCTGGTGTAGGTGAGCCCATGGCCGAACAGCGCATCGGGATGGTTGGAGCGGCGCAACTCTTCGAGCAGGCGCTCGGAGATGATGACGCCGCCGAGCGGGAAATAGCCCGACGTGACGCCCTTGGCGAAGGTGATCATGTCCGGGTCAATGCCGAACACGTCGCCGGAGGCAAAGACATGGCCGAGCCGTCCGAAGCCGGTCACCACCTCGTCCGAGACATAGAGGATGTCGTTCTCGCGGCAGATCTCGCGGATACGCTTCAGGTACCCGTCCGGAGGCACGATGACGCCTCCGGAAGCCTGCACCGGTTCGCCGACAAAGGCGCCGATGCGCTCCGCGCCGACGCGCGCGACGGTGTCGCGGAACTGGTCGACCAGGAAATCGGCGAAGGCGGCGATGCTCATCTCCTTCGGCCGCCGGAACGGGTCGGGCGAGGACAATTTGACCACCAGATCGTCGGCGCCGTCCATCCAGTCGCGGTCACGCGGCCGGCCGTTGAGCGAGGCCGACAGATAGGTCGAGCCGTGATAGGCGCCGCCACGGCTGAGGATCAGCTTCTTCTCCGGCCGTCCGCGCACATTGTTGTAGAACTGCATGAAGCGCAGCGCCGTCTCCACCGCCGAAGAGCCGCCGGTGGTGAAGAAGGTGTGGCTGAGGTCGCCAGGTGCCGCATCGGCGATGCGCCGGGCAAGCTCGGCCGAGGGCGCGTTCATCGTATACCAAGGCGTGTTGTAGGAGAGCGCCATCGCCTGGTCGTACATGACCTTGGCCAGCTCCTCGCGGCGATGGCCGACATTGATGCACCACATGCCGGCCGGGCCGTCGATGAGGCGCTTGCCGGAAGCGTCGGTGATGTAGATGCCGTGACCCTCGCCGATCAGCGCGCGCGCCTCGTTGCCGACCGAGCCGGCATAGGGCCAGGGCTGCAAGAGATGGCGCTTGGCGAGCTCGACCGCGTCGTCATCGCCGGCATCGATGAGTTCGCTTGCCTTGATTTTGCTTTGAGCCGCCATTTTCGCCTCGCATCGCCAGGGTTGTCAGATTTTCGTCGGATATCAACGATATGGAAAACCATGGAAATTCGGCTTTTCATCACTTCATTTTGAATATCCGTTCAATCAATATCGCAGAAATAGCGCTTGATTTCAATCGGCGGATGCGCTCATGATGAAAGAAAGCCGGCAAGCCAAGGAGCGATCGCGCTCCAAGCATAATTCGGGAACAGGCAGCCGGCGCCACGAATGGGAAGGCGCATGGCGGGACAGTCCGAGCCAGCTACCGAAATCACGCCCGGAGCGTTGCAATGACGGTTGCCGCGGAAGGGTCGCCCCCGTTGCGCATGGCGGGATCGAGACGAAGTCCCCTTCTGCAGTCGGAAGCCGTCCAGGGCTTTGCCCTGATCAGTCCCACCTTCGTCTACGCCCTCATTCTCCTCGTCCTGCCGATCCTGGTCGTCATCGCCCATTCCTTCTGGACCCAGAACTACCTCACCATCGACCACACGTTCACGCTGGAGAATTACCGGATCGCGCTGACCGAGCCGATTTACCGCGACCTGCTCTGGCGCTCGCTCTACATCTCGCTGACCGTCAGCCTGCTCACCGTGGCTCTGGCCTATCCGATCGCCTATTTCATTTCCTTCCATGGCGGCCGCCACAAGAGCCTGTGGCTGTTCCTCATCACCATCCCGTTCTGGACCAGCTACCTGCTGCGCGTGATGTCGTGGAAGGTGATCCTCGGCTACAACGGCGTGCTCAACTCCGGCCTGATGGGCCTCGGCATCATCGACGAGCCGTCGACGGCGCTACTCTACAATTCCACCGCCGTCATCATCACGCTGACCCATGCCTGGGCGACCTTCGCGATCCTGCCGATCTTCGTGTCGCTGGAGAAGGTCGACCGGACCCTGGTCGAAGCGGCGACCGATCTCGGTGACGGGCCGCTGCGCTCCTTCCTGCGCGTCACCCTGCCGCTGTCGGCGCCCGGCGTCATCTCGGCGGCGCTGATCGTCATGATCCCGACCGTCGGCGACTACGTCACGCCGAAGCTCGTCGGCGGCAAGGACGGCGTCATGATCGCCAACGCCATCCAGGCGCAATTCGGCAAGGCGTCGAACTGGCCGCTGGGTGCAGCACTTTCCGTAACCACGATGATCATCGTCTCGTTGATGGCCGGCGCCACTGTGCTGGTCTTCCGCGCCCTGCAGAGGCTGGCACGATGACGGCGATCAGACGTTACCTGCCCGACTGGCTGTCGAGTTATGCCGTTCTCTATCTGCTGTTTCTTTACCTGCCGGTGATCTTCCTGCCGATCTTCTCGATCAACACCGCGGCAACGCCCAAATTCCCGCTCTCGGGCGTGACGCTGCACTGGTACGAGGACCTGCCGCGCACGCCGGCGCTGATCGACGCTACCTGGAACAGCCTTATCGTCGGCGTCTCCGCCTCGATCCTGTCGACGGTGCTCGGCATCCTCGCGGCCCGCTCGATCACCCGCTACCGTTACCCGGGCCGCCGCGCCATCAACGGCCTGATTATGGCGCCGCTGGTGCTGCCGGAGGTGATCGTCGCCATCTCGATGCTGCTGGTCATGCTGCAGCTGGGCTTGAACCTGTCGCTGTTCACCGTGGTGCTCGGCCATGTCCTGGTCTGCATTCCCTATTCGATGACCGTGCTGACCTCCGGCTTCGAGGGTTTCGACCGCAGCCTCGAGGAGGCCTCCGCCGATCTCGGCGAGAGTGCGTTCGGCACCTTCCGGCGCGTGACGTTGCCGATGGTCGCGCCGGCGATCATCTCCAGCCTGCTCGTCTGCTTCACCATCTCGCTGGACGAATTCATCATCGCCTTCTTCCTCACCGGCACCGAGGCGACGCTGCCGATCTACATCTGGGGCCAGTTGCGGTTCGCGGCCAAGCTTCCCGGCGTGCTGGCGCTCGGCACCTTACTGCTCTTCGCGTCGTTCCTGCTGATGACGACTGCCGAAATCCTGCGCCGCCGCGCGGCGAGACGCACCCAGAACGAGGGAGGCCTCTATGCTTGAGCGGGTCCAGTCCGAGCGCACCCAAACCGATCGCACCATGATCGAGATCCGCGACGTTACCCGCAGCTACGGATCGTTCAAGGCGCTGGACAATGCCTCGCTGGCGATCAGGGAGGGCGAGTTCTTCTCGCTGCTCG
This sequence comes from Mesorhizobium sp. B2-9-1, assembly GCF_006439455.1. NCBI lineage: Bacteria > Pseudomonadati > Pseudomonadota > Alphaproteobacteria > Hyphomicrobiales > Phyllobacteriaceae > Mesorhizobium > Mesorhizobium sp. B2-9-1. Next base: position 167,671 of record NZ_VFTP01000006.1, read on the forward strand.
GGCCTTCCGGCTGCGGCAAGACCACGCTTTTGCGCATGATCGCCGGCTTCGACAAGCCGACCAGCGGCTCGATCGCCGTCGACGGCCAGCCGATGGACGGCATTCCCGCCAACCGCCGGCCGACCAATATGGTCTTCCAGAGCTATGCGATCTTCCCGCATCTCAATGTCGAGCAGAATGTCGCCTACGGCCTGAAGCGGCTGAAGCTCGACGCCGGCGCGGAGAAGCACCGCGTCGGGGAAGCGCTGGCGCAGGTCTCGCTCACCGGGCTCGGCAAGCGCCGTGCCACCGAGCTCTCCGGCGGCCAGCGCCAGCGCGTGGCTTTGGCCCGCGCGCTGGTCATGCGGCCCAAGGTGCTGCTGCTTGATGAGCCGCTTTCGGCGCTGGACAAGAAGCTGCGCGAGCAGATGCAGGTCGAACTGCGCCGTCTGCAGCAGGCGGTCGGCATCACCTTCGTGCTGGTGACGCACGACCAGTACGAGGCCCTGGCGATGTCGGACCGCATCGCCGTGATGTTCGGCGGCAAGATCGCGCAGGTCGCTTCGCCGAAGGAAATCTACCAGCGCCCGGTCAACCGCCAGGTCGCCGATTTCCTCGGCGGCATGAATTTCGTCAAGGCCGAGATCGTCGAGGAAAACGGCGCTTCGCTGGTGCTCGACACACTGGGTTTCGGCCGTGTCAGGGCCGACAAGCCAAGGGCTTTCGTGCGCAATGGCGGCGCGGCCACGCTTGGCATCCGGCCCGAGCGGCTGCGTGTTTTATGGGACAACGCGACGGCGAAGTTCGAGGTCTCAGGCAAGGTCGTCGAGCGTCACTATTTCGGCGAGATCACGCATCTGATCGTCGAGATCCCCGGACTGGAAAAGCCGCTTTCGGTGACCGAGACCAACGATTTCGGCGCCGACGACATTCCGGTCGGCGCGCCGATCCGCCTCGCCTACGACCCCGAGGCGCTGGTGGCGATGGCGGACTGAATCTTTGCAGCAGCGATGCGCCCCGCCACGATCGCGCCTTCGACATAGCCCGGGAAAGACGGCGACACTTCCGAAGCGGCGAAATAGACCGGCGGCGCGCCGGCAAGGATCACGCGCTCGGCATCGCGTGCGGTCACATTGGTGATGAGGTCGCTATAGGCGCCGCCGCTCCAGCGGTCATGCGTCCAGTCGCGCGAGCTGAAATCGACGATGTCGGCGGCCCGCGGGCCGAGCGCCTGGACAAGCCTCGCGGTGATTTCCGCACGCAATGCCGCCTCGCCGAGCGCATGCCAGCGCAGCGCCAGCGGCCCGCCGACGAAGACGGCAAGCGCGGCATGGTCGGCATCCGTGCTGGCGTCGCAGGCAAACAGCCCCGGCTGGTCGCGCCACATGACCATGCCGCTCAAGGTGCGCTCGCGCCAAAAAGGTTTTGCGTAACGCACCAAGATCTTGATCACCGCGCCGCTTTCCCAGACGCCGAGCGCGCTCGCCAGCTCAGTCGGCAAAGACGGCGCGAAATCGAGCTTCGCGGCCGTCGCCGGCGGCAAGGCGACCAGCGCCGCGCCCGCCTCGACAACGCCGCCGATCGAGACGACGCGAATGCCTTGCCGCCGGCGCTCGATCCGCGTCGCGGCTTCGCCCAGCCGCAGGCGGTCGCCGAGATCTGCCGCCAGATCATCGGCCAGCGACTGCATCGTCTCGCGCAGGAAATACTGCAGCTCGAACACTTCGTTGGTGATGCGGCGATCATTGTCGATCAGGTACCACAACGGCACCTTGTCCAGCGGCAGGCACCACAGGCCCTCGATCATCGAACGAAAAGCTGCCTTGGCGTCGGCCGTGTCCGCCTGGCGCTCGAGCCATGTCGCCACTGTCAACCCGGCGATCGACGGATCGTCCGGCTCGATCCCGTTCATGCGCTCGCGGATTGCCCTCGCGACATGATAGCTCCGCTCCGCCCCCGCCGGCGTCATCGACGGATAGGTGATGAATTCGCCCTCGACATAGGTCTCGACGAAGGTCTTGCCGTGGGCCCTCGCCAGCGCCATCACTTCGGGCATGTCCACGCACAAGAACTGGCCGCCGCTGTCGACCAGTTCGCCGAGCCCATTGCGCACGGCCTCTACCCTGCCGCCGACGCGGTCGCGCGCCTCGAGCACAAGGAAATCGATGCCGGCGCGCTTCAATTCGAGCGCGGCGGACAGGCCGGTGAAGCCGGCGCCGACGATGACGATGTCGGTCCTTTCGATGACGCTGCTCAATAGCCGGCCTTGATCTTCTCGAACTCGGCCACCATGCGCTGCTTCAGATCCGGCGCCACCGGCTGCTGGAACAGCGTCTTGTCGAGGAACTTGTCGAGGTTGTCGAAGCCGCGTTCGGTGAGCAGCTTCTGGTCCATCGCCGCCATGCCCACGCTGTTGCCGTGACCGTAGCCGAAGGTCTTCACCATATACTCCGAAACGTCCGGCGCGTTGACGGCGCTCAGAAAATCATAGGCCTGGTCGAGCTTGCCCGGCGCATCCTTGAGCAGCACATAGCCGCACACCCAGGTCGAGATGCCTTCCTTGGTGTCGCGGTTCATGGCGATCGGCAGGCCCTGACCTTTCAATGTCCCATAGGTCTCGTTCCAGCCCCAGACCAGATCGACTTCGTTGCCGGTGAAGGCCTGGTTGAGGTCGGTGTCGTCCGTCCAGTAGAAGCGGACATTCTTGTGCACGTCGCGCAGGAAGGCGGAAGCCTGTCTGAACTGCTCGTCGGTCATCTTGGTCCAGTCCTTGAGCCCGATGACCAGGCTCGCCAGCGCATAGGCGTCATCGACATTGTCGCCGATGGTGACGCGGCCCTTGAATTTCGGATCGGCGAAGATCTTCAGCGACTGCGCCTCGTCCGCCGTCACCTTGTCGGTGCGATAGAGCAGCGAGGTGTTGCCCCAGTCGAAAGGCATGAACCAGGCCTTGCCGTCGGCGGTGGTGGCGAGATCCTTCATCGCCATGATGCCCGGATTGAGATCCTTCCAGCCGGCGATCTTCGAGGTGTCGAGCGGCTGCAGCAGACCGGCCTCGCGCCATTTCACCACGCTTTGCGAGCAGGGATGCGCGATATCGGCCTTGAAGCCGGCGCGCATCTTTTCGAAGGCCTCGTCCTCATCACCGAAGAAGGAGAAGGTCGGCTCGGCGCCGTGTTTGGCGGTATAGGCCGGATGCAGCAGCGGGTCCTCGTAACCGGACCAGTCGAAGACCACGAGATCGCCGCCGCCTTCGGCAAGCGCATAGGCGGAGCCCGCGCCGGTGGTGACGACGGCGGCCAAGGCGAGGCGGCGAAGCACGGATGTCATGGCGCGAGAACTCCCCCATCGCGAATGTATGGGGGAGGTTAAGAGAATTCCCCGGTTTTGGCGAGCCCGCCTGGTCGGGCTCCAGCCGCCGGCGCTACGCCGTTTCAATCAAGAGCGGTCGGTCGTTTCCACAGCACTCAATAGCCGGCTTTGATCTTCTCGAATTCGGCGATCATCTTGAGCTTGAGCTCCGAAGGCAGCGGCTGCTGGAACAGCGTCTTGTTCACCCACTTTTCCACGTCGTCGTAGCCTTTTTCCTTCAGGACCGCAGGATCGACGCCGGCCATGCCCTTGGCATTGGCCTGGCCGTAGCCCCAGTCCTTGACCAGCGTCTTGGCGACTTCGGGATCGTTGACGGCGCTGAGATAGTCATAGGCTTTGTCGATGTTGCCGGGCGCGTCCTTGAACAGCACGTAGCCGCAGACCCAGGTCGAGATGCCTTCGTCCGTGTCCTTCTTGGATTTGATCGGCACGCCGGCCTTGACCGACTGCACGGTCGCATCGTTCCAGGCCCAGGCGAGGTCGACCTCGCCGCCGGAAAGCAGCTGCACGATGTCGGTGGTGTCGGTCCAGTAGGAGCGGACATTCTTGTGCACCTGGCGCAGGAAATCGGATGCTTGGCGGAACTGGTCGTCCGTCATCTTGGTCCAGTCCTTGAGCCCGATGGCGAGGCTGGCCAGCGCGTAGGCGTCGTCGACATTGTCGCCGATCGAAACCCTGCCCTTGTATTTCGGATCGGCGAACGCCTTCAGCGACTGCACGTCCTTTTCGGCGATCTTGTCGGAATTGTAGGTAAGTTGGGTGTTGCCCCAGTCCCACGGCATGAACCAGGCCTTGCCGTCGGACGTCGTGGCAAGGTCCTTCATCGCCATGATGCCGGGGTTGAGATCCTTCCAGCCTGCGATCTTGGACGTGTCGAGCGGCTGCAGCAGCCCCGCCTCGCGCCACTTCACCACGCTCTGCGAGCATGGGTGGCCGAGATCGGACTTGAAGCCGGAGCGGATTTTTTCGAAGGCCTCGTCCTCGTCGCCGAAGAAGGCGAAGGTCGGCGAATCGCCGTTCTTCTCGACATACTTGCCGTGGAAGCTCGGATCCTCATAGCCGGACCAGTCGAAGACGATCAGATCCTTGTCGGCGGCGACCGCGAACGCCGCCGCCGAAGCGGCGAGCGCGCTCCCAAGCGCCAGGGTCAATGTCAGGCGTCGGCTGAGTTTCTTCATGCTGTTCCATCCTCTTTTGGTTTGCCGGTCTTGTTGGCCGGCTGTTGCTGTCCCCGGTTTTTGCTAGCCCCATCTTTTGCTTAGCCAAAGTGTTTCGGGAAGGCGGCGGCCAAGAACGCATTCGCCGCCTGCAATGCGGTCTCTCGCGTGGTGTCCTCGGTCCCCATCATCAGCCGCAGCCACAAGCCCTCGAGCATGGCGCTGAGCGCCAGCGCGATGACCTGCGGGTCATAGGTATAGTTGCCGCTCTGTTTGAGCGTCGCGCAGAGATCGATGAAGACCTGCTGGTAATAGGCGTCGCGCGAGCTGCTCAGCGCCTGGTAGGTCGGCCGCGACTTGGCCTCGCCCCAGAAGGCAAGCCACGCGGCAAGCTTGCGCTTGTTGCAGATCGAGCGGTCGAAATCGGCCCATACCAGATGCTGCAGCTGTCTCGCCGGATCGTCGCCCGCCTTCTGCAGGGAAGTGCGCCAATGCGCCGAATATTCGTCATACATGTGCTGCAGCGTGGCGATCAGCAGCTTTTCCTTGCTCTCGAAATGGAAGTTGACGATGCCGCGCGACAGGCCCGCGCCGTCGGCCACGTCAGCCATCGTCGTTTCGGCATAGCCGCGCTTGGCCAGGGAATCGATCGTCGCCTCGATCAGCTGCAGTCGCCGGACCTCTTTCGAGGCCTTGCGGCCACGCTTTTCGGCGTCGCCTTTCCGCGCCGTTTCGGGGAGAGCATCGCTCGCCTCTGCAGTCTTCATGGGTGTGACGATCTCCAGCATTGCCGGCTATCCGACCGGCTTCCAACCGCGCAGATGAGTGGGGCGGTGCTCGCCACTGTCAAGCACCTTCTGCATCGCCTCCCAGGTCTTGATGTTCTTGTCGACATAGGCCGCGCCGACCGCTGCCGCGGCCTGCGCATAGAGCGGCCCCTTGAGCCGCGAAAGCTCTTCGCGCGCGACCTCGCGGTACCACGGATTGCGGTCGCGGATGGTGATGTCGGTAAAGCCGGCGCACCGCATCGCTTCGGCATAGCGCGCCGGCGAGGCCATGGCGAAGGAGAGCCCTTCGGCCGCGACATAGGCCTTCATCTGAGGCGACGGCTCGCCGTCATGCGAAATCATCCAGTTCGACGCCGTAAACACCCCGCCAGGCTTCAGCACGCGAAGGATATCGGCGAACAGCGCGTCCTTGCCCGGCACATGCAAAAGCGCGTCCTTGGAGAAGACGACGTCGAAGGAGGCGTCCGTGAAAGGCAGCGGCCCCGGCGGCGCCTGGACGAAGTCGACATGGTCATCGAGGCCCTGTCTGATCGCCCCTCGCCTCGCAGTCTCGATCACCGGCTTCTCGACATCGAAGCCGGTGGCCCGAGCCGCGCCGTGCGTTGCCACCAGATGCAGCGTGATGCCGCCGGCGCCGCAGCCGATATCGAGGATCGTCTTGCCCTTGAGGGAGAGGCCTTCGACCACGCGGTCGACCTCCTCCGGGCCACCCGGCGAAAGGTAGCCTTCGCCCCACAGCGCTTCGAGGAAGCGGATGGCGGTGTCGTCATATTCCGGCTCGGCGTCGGCCGTTTCGATCATCGGATCCTCAACCTCAAATGCCGATGCGGATCAATCCAGAAATCAAGGCAAAGCCTAGCGCATCAATGGGAAAACGCAACACCATTTGTTGAACATTCATTCAATATGGCTGGACAAAAAACTGTGATCCGTGCCAAATTCGGGCAATCGGGAACAAGACGCACCGAGCAATTCCAGGAAAAGCGTGACGCGGTTTTCCGGAATTGCGGAGAAACAAGCAGATAGGGCAACCGGCTGGAGGTTCGGCGCGCATGAAGGCATGGGACGCGATCGTCATCGGCGGCGGCCATAACGGGCTGGTCAACGCCTGCTATCTGCAGCGTGCCGGGCTGGACGTACTGGTGGTCGAGAAGAACGATTGGGTCGGCGGCGCGGCCACCAGCCGCGAGCTGACGCCGGGCTTCCTCTATTCCAACTGTTCCTATGTCTGCTCGCTGTTCCGGCCCGAGATCATGCGCGACCTGGAGCTGCCGCGCTTCGGCCTGCAGGTGATCTCCTATGAAGGCGGCGCGGTGTTCACGCGCGACGGCGACTACCTCGCCAACTACCGCGATCATGACGCGCATCGCCGCGAGTTCGCCCGCTTTTCGAAGCGCGACGCCGAGGCCTATGACCGCTATTCGCGCGACGTCACGAGGCAGTGCCGCTTCATCCAGCCGCTCTTGATGCGCACCGCGCCCGACCCGACGAGCTTCAGGCCGCGCGACCTTGGCGAGCTGCTTTATCTCGGCAGGAAATTCGCCGGCCTCTCGGCCGAGGAGATGGCGTTGACCTTGCGCTTCTGGACGATGTCGATCTCGGACTTCCTCGACGAATATTTCGAGACCGACGTCATCAAGGCGAACTTCGCGCTGTCCGGCATCATCGGCACGGCGCTCGGCCCGATGTCGCCGGGCACGGCCTATGTGCTCCTCCACCACTATATGGGCGAGGTCGACGGCTCGGTCGGCGCCTGGGGCTATGCGCGCGGCGGCATGGGTGCCGTCACCAGGGCGCTGGCCGCTTCCTTCAAGGCCTCGGGCGGCACCATCCGCACCGGCGCCGAGGTTGACCACGTGCTGGTGAAGAACGGCAGGGCAAAGGGCGTCGTGCTTGCCGGCGGCGAGGAGATTTACGGCAAGCTCGTGATCTCCAATGCCGACGTCAAGCGCACCTTCCTGAAGCTGGTCGAGGAGAAGGAACTGCCCGACATCTTCCTGCGCCGCGTCCGCAATTTCAAAATTCGCGGCTCATCCGGCAAGGTCAACATCGCGCTCGATTCCCTGCCCGAATTCCCGGCTTTGCCGAAGGATTCGCCGGTCTACCGCGCCGACATGCATTTCACCGATTCCATCGAGCGCATGGAGCGCGCCTATGACGACTGGAAGGCCGGGCACTGGTCGGCCGACCCCTTCCTCGACATGATGATCCCGACGACGCTCGACCCGACCATGGCGCCGCCGGGCAAGCATTTCATGAGCTGCTTCGTCCAATACGCGCCGCCGAGGATAAGGGGGGCGGACTGGACCGATGCCGACCGCGACGGCTTCGCCGAAAGCGTGATTGCGCAGATCGCCGACTATTCGCCCGGCTTCCGCGACCGCATCGTCCATATGGAAGTGCGAACGCCGCGCGAGATCGAGGCCGAGGTCGGCCTCACCGAAGGCAACATTTTTCAGGGCGAGCTCACCTTCGACCAGCTGCTCTTCAACCGCCCGGTGCCGGGCTACGCGCAATACCGCTCGCCGCTCAGTGGGCTCTATATGTGCGGCTCTTCCACCCATCCGGGCGGCGGCGTCATGGGCGCGCCCGGACGCAATGCCGCCGCCGAGATCCTGCGCGATCTTGCCAAGCCAACCCTGCATATGAGCCCTGCCCATGACGTCATCTGATTTGAGCTGGGACGCCATCGTCATCGGCGGCGGCCATAATGGCCTCGTCGCCGCCGCAACGCTGGCCAAATCCGGCCGCAAGGTGCTGCTGCTCGAGGCCGGCAACGAGGTCGGCGGCGCCGCGCGCACCGAGGAATTCGCGCCGGGCTTCCGCGTCTCCGCGGTCGCGCATCTGCTCAATCGACTGCATCCCGATGTGGTGAAGACGCTGGAGCTGGAACGCCAGGGACTGACGGTAGAGTGCGGCGACTTCGTGCCGTCGGTTGCGCTGTCGAGAGACGGTCCGCTGGTGCTGCACGGCGCCTATGGCGAGGTGCTGACGGGCGCCAGCCCTTCGGAACAGTCCGCCTGGAAAGATTTGCGCGCGCAATTGCTGCGCTATGCCGGCGTACTGAAGCCTTTCCTGTCGCGCCGACCGCCTGATCTTGGCGGCATGTCGCTGGCCGAGATGACCGGGCTCGGCCAGACCGCGCTGGCGCTGAAGCGGCTCGGCAGGGAAGACATGCGCGACTTCCTGCGCGTGCTTCTGATGAATGTCTACGACCTGCTCGACGAGCAGCTGTCGGACGACCGTCTGAAGGGCCTGCTTGCTTTCGACGCGACGCTCGGCTCACATCTTGGGCCGCGCTCGCCGACTTCGCTGCTCGGCCTCTACTACAAGCTTGCCGGCGAGATAGGCGGCCTTGCCGGCGCGCAGATCCAGCCGAAAGGCGGCATGGGCGCTGTCGTCGCCGCCATCCGCGCGGCGGCGGATAGGGCGGGCGTTTCGATCCGCCCGGCTTCGCCAGTCGCCAAGGTGATCGTCGAGAAGGGCCGCGCCGTCGGCGTCGTCACGCAGGGCGGCGAAACGCTGCAGGCCAAGATCGTCGTCTCCGCGATCAACCCGGCGACGACTATCCTCGATCTTGTCGGCCCGCGCGAGGTTGACACCGGCTTCGTGCGCAAGGTGAAGAACATCCGCATGAAGGGCGATGCGGCCAAGCTCCATCTGGCGCTCGACCGGCCGCCGCAATTTTCGGGCGTCGACGCCGCCGGCCACAAGGGCCGCCTCGTCGTCGCGCCTTCGCCCGACCATGTCGAGCGCGCCTTCAATCCGTCGAAATATGGCGAGTTCTCGCCCGAGCCGGTGATGGAGATCACGCTGCCCAGCCTGGCCGACCCATCGCTCGCCCCATCCGGCGCCTGCGTGCTTTCGGCCGTGGTGCAATACGCGCCTTATGCATTGAGAGAGGGCTGGGCCGCCGGCAAGCCGCGCTTCCTCAAGGCGATGATGGCGCAGCTCGAGACCTATGCGCCGGGCATCGGCGCAACCGTCCGCCATGCCGAGCTTTTGACGCCCGCCGACATCGAGGCGCGCTACCGCATGCCTGGCGGCCACTGGCACCACGGCGAGTTGCAGGCCGACCAGATGCTGATGTCACGGCCGGTCTCCGGCTGGTCGGGCTACGACACGCCGCTCGAAGGGCTGTTCCTTGCCGGCGCCGGCTCGCATCCGGGCGGCGGCATTTCCGGCGCGCCCGGCCTCAACGCCGCGCGCCGCATCATCGCGATGAGGGCATGAAGATGCTTTTGCAAATCGCTGAAGTCGCGCTCCATGGCGCCCCCCTCTGGCCTGCCGGCCATCTCCCCCACGACGGGGGAGATCAGCAGCTCGATCTGTCGGCGCTTTTCTTGCGACGTTGGAGATTGGCGAAAGCCAGCGTGACGTCCAATCTCCCCCCTTGTGGGGGAGATGTCCGGCAGGGCAGAGGGGGGCGCGAAGGAACGCCGTCATGAACCATCATCCCACCATAAAGCCGTCGACCGACACCCGCACCCTCGCCCAATCCCACTTCCGCACTTTGCGCATGGGCACGCCCTTCCAGCCGCGCATCGACGCGCTGGCGCTGACGAACGACTGGTACAACTGGGCCGGCTACCGCGCGCCGCATTCGCTGTGGGACGAGAAGCTCGAATATTTCGCCATCCGCAGCCAGGCGGCGCTGTTCGACATCTCGCCGATGACCAAATACCGGATCGAGGGTCCGGACGCCGAAGCCTATCTCGACCGCGTCACGCTGCGCGACGTGACAAAGCTGAAACCCGGCCGCGTCCACTACACCGCCTGGTGCGACGACGAAGGTTTCGTGCTCGACGACGGCACGCTGTTCCGGCTGTCGGCAACACGCTTCCGACTGTGCTCGCAGGAAAGGCATCTGCCCTGGCTGCTCGACAGCGCGATCGGCTATGAGATCAGTGTCGAGGAAGAGACCGAAGCGGTCGCCGGACTGGCGCTCCAGGGCCCGACCTCCTTCGCCATCCTGCGCGAAGCGGGCTTTGCAGGCGTCGAGCGGCTGAAAATCTTCGACGTCGCCGAGTTCGCGCATGACGACGCTGCGGTGACCATCTCGCGCACCGGCTTCACCGGCGATCTCGGCTACGAATTGTTCGTGCCGGCCGACAAGGCGCTGTGCCTGTGGGACCGGCTGATGGCGGCGGGCGAGCTGCGCGGCATTCGCGCTATTGGCTATACCGCGCTGAACCGCGCCCGGCTGGAGGCGGGGCTGATCGTCGCCAATGCCGATTTCACAGCTGCCGAGCACGCGATCCGCGCCGACCGCCTGCGCATGCCGGACGAGATCGGCCTCGGCTTCATGATCGATCCGGACAAAGGCCATTTCAACGGCCGCCGCGCCATCCTCGAAGCCCGGACGAAGAAGAAGCTGCGCCATGTGCTGGTCGGCCTGGAGATCGACGGCAACATCCCGGCCGAGCATGCGATCGTCTACTACAAGAAGAGCCGGGAAGTCGGGCTGGTCAGCGCGGCGATGTGGTCGCCCATGGCCAAGCGCAACATCGCGCTCGCCTCGCTGCGGCGACCCTATGGCGAAACAATCGTCGACGACCTCTGGGTCGAGATTTACGCCATGCGCGAGCTGCAGTACCAGAAGCTGATGAAAAAGGCGAAATTGGTGCCGAGGCCCTTCATCAAGCTCGACCGCCGCACCGCCAACCCGCCCGCGGACTTTTGACTATGGCAAGCGAAGCGGAAGACCTGGAAGCGGAAGCCGCCGAGCAGTGGCAACTGGTCAACACGCCACTCGGCGAGATGTGGTCCGGCCGCACCCGCTACGCGGCGGCGATGTATTTCTTCAAGCGCGGCGAGATGAACGCCGAGACGCTCGAGGTCTACCGCATTTGCGCCCGGCTCGACCATGAGGATCCCCTGCCAATCATCCGCGACCGCAGCGTCGGCAAGGAATGGCTGAAGCGCATGGGCCACCGCTGACAGCGCGCCAAGACCCTGCCGAGATTCAGGTCAGGCCAAGTCGAAAACAGTGGCTCTCGAGAACCGGAGCGGAGCGTACTTAAAGTACGTGAGCACCGGAAGCGCAGAGAGCCGCTGTTTGCAGGCCGGCATCACCTGAATATCGACAGGGTCTCAGCCGATCGTGCGTTCAAGCACGCTCAACCAATTGCGATAAGCGATCTTCTCGATCAGCGCGCGCCCGAAACCGCGTGCCGCCAGCGCATCGATGAGCTTCGGCAGACCGGCGACGTCGCCGATGGAGGCCGGGATCATGGCGCCGTCGAAATCCGAGCCCAGTCCGACGCCGTCTTCACCCAGCGCCTGCAACAGCGAGTCGATGTGGCGCACCATGATATCAATGCTGGTGTCGGCGTTCATGCGGCCGTCCTCGCGCAGGAAGCCGGTGGCGAAGTTCAGGCCCACCATGCCGCCGGACTCGCGGATCGCGCCGAGCTGCCAGTCGGTCAGGTTGCGCGAATGGCCGCAGATCGCATGCACATTGGAATGGGTCGCGACCAGCGGCGCATCGCTAAGCTCGGCCACGTCACGAAAACCCTTCTCGTTGAGATGCGAGAGGTCGATCATGATCCTGAGCTGGTTGCACGCCTTGACCAGCGCCTTGCCGGCATCGGTGAGACCAGGCCCGGTGTCGGGCGAGGACGGAAAGCGGAACGGCACGCCGTTGCCGAAGGCGTTGGGGCGGCTCCAGACGATGCCCAGCGAGCGCAGCCCTGCGGCATGCAGCACATCGAGCATGGCAAGCCCCGGATCGATCGCCTCGACCCCTTCGATGTGGAACACCGCCGCGATCGAGCCCTTGGCCATCGCGTCCCGCACATCGCCGGCGCTGCGGCAGACGGTCAGAGCGCCGGCGCGCTCCAGCCGGAACAGGATCGAAGCCATGCCGATTGTCGAGGTGATCGCCTCGGCCTGGGGCAGTTCCGGCGGCAGCGGTTCATTGTCGCTCGGCGCCGGCGGCACGGCGCTGCGTTTCGACTTTTCGACCGGCGGCGGAAAGATCGCGAACATGCCGCCGGCAAAGCCGCCCTTCCTCGCGCGCGGCAGATCGATATGCCCGCCCGGCGTCCCCTCGATGAACAGCTTTTCGACGTCGGCTTCCTTCGACTGGTAGAGCCGAAGCAGCGTGTCGTTATGTCCGTCGAAAACGGGGATCAGGTCGGTATCGGTCATCAGGGAGCCATTCAAATCGGGGACGGGCGGGACGACAGATTTCGTCCGGGCGAACCGTCAACTTAGGCAAGATGACCGGACGGTGCAAATGCCAAGAGCTTCCCCTTCTCCCCTTGTGGGAGAAGGTGGATCGGCGCGATAGCGCCGAGACGGATGAGGGGTGTTCCAGCGGAGTGAGACGCTGGCTTTTCCTGGAACACCCCTCATCCGGCCGCTGCGCAGCCACCTTCTCCCACAGGGGGAGAAGGGAAAGACGGTGCTACTGTTTCAGCACATCCGCCCATTCCGGGTGGCGGCGGAACTGGGCGTTGGCGAAGGGGCAGAGCGGGATGATCTTTTTGCAGGCGGCGCGCGCATCCTCGACCGCGCGCGTGACGAGCCGAAGCCCGGCGCCCTGGCCGCGAAAGACGTCCGGCACCTCGGTGTGGTCGATGATCAGCTGGTGCTCGCCGATCTTGGTGAACGTCATCTCGGCCTCGGCGCCGCCCGGGCCGCGCAGCACGTAACGTCCCTTGGAGCCGCGGTCTTCCAGTTCGATCTCGGGCAGTTGGTCGGCCATGTTATTTGCCTCCTCCGGCAACCGGCGCCGGCGCAAAAAGCCGCCGCGCCGCCTCGATTTCATTGGGCCGAACCTCGTGCCCGCCGTCGTGCCATTCCACTGTGACATCGGCGCCGTCGGCGCGCAAATAGGCCTCGAGCCGCGACGTCAAATTGGGCGGACAGATCGGGTCGCGCCTGCCGGCCGTGATCAGGATGCGGCGGCCGGCAAGGCTGCCCTGGACGCGGGGTTCGAACGGGATCAGCGGATGCATCAACGCCGCGGCGTCGAACAGGCCCGGCTCGCCAAACACCACCGAGGCCAGGATGTTGGCGCCGTTGGAGTAGCCGAGGCCGAACACCGCCGAGGCTTTTGCGGTCTCGACATGCGCCTTGACGAAGCCCGCCATCTTCGAGGTCGCGCGCGCCAGGTCGTCCATGTCGTAGACGCCCTCGCTGGTGCGGCGAAAGAACCGGGGAGCACCGTGCTCCGACACATCGCCGCGCGGCGAGACGATCGTCGCCGAAGGCATAAGCTCGCGGCCGAAGCCGAGAAGCTGGTTCTCGTCGGCGCCGGTGCCGTGGAGGACGAAGAGCAGCGGGCTGCCCGGCGAACCGGGCAGCACCTTGTGGATGTAAGCGTCCTTGCTCATGGCTCAGTCTTCCAGCTTCTGCAGATGCTGTTCGAGATAGGGCCGCAGATGCTGGTGCTGCGCCGGCAGCCTCAGCGCCTCGCCGAGATGCGCGGTGTCCTCGTCGCGGTCGAAGCCCGGCTCGTTGGTCGAAACCTCGAACAGCACGCCGCCCGGCGTGCGGAAATAGATCGCCCAGAAATAATCGCGATCGATGACCGGCGTCACGCCATAGCCCGTGTCGACCAGCGCCTTTCGAACTTCCAACTGCTTGGCGCGATTCTCGACCGCGAAGGCGACATGGTGCACCGAGCCGGCGCCAAGATTGGCAAAGCCGGCGCCCGGCAGCGATTCGATGTCGACGACATCGGCGCCGTTGCCGTTCTTGATCGCCAGCCGGCGAATATTGCCGGACTTGTCGACCTCCTCATAGCCCATGAACTTCAAAAGCTCCTCGGTGGCGCCGCCGTCCTTCAGCCGGAGCGAGACCGAGTGAAAGCCGCGGATCGCCTCGTCGCCGGGAACGCCGCCTTTGATCCACGGCACGCGTTTGTCAGCCTTGTCCTCGACGAGCGCGAAACTGTCGCCGTCGGGACCGGTGAAAGTAAGCCGCTTCTCGCCAAAAGCTTCCGCGCGGGCGACGTTGCCCACGCCTTCATCGGCGAAGCGCTTTTGCCAATAGGCCAACGTGCCTTCCGGCACCGAGAACACCGTCGAGCCCACCTCGCCGACGCCGTGCCGGCCCTTGGCGATATCGGGGAACGGGAAATAGGTCATCACCGAACCCGGCGTGCCGACCTCGTCGGCATAGTAGAGATGGTAGACGTCCGGCGCGTCGAAATTGACGGTCTTCTTCACCCGGCGCAGGCCAAGCTTTTTCGTAAAGAACTCATTGTTGCGGCGCGCGTCGCTCGCCATCGAGGTGACGTGATGCAGCCCCTGTATCTGATTGAGCATAGTCGTGCTCCTTCCCTTGTCCTTGTGCGACCCTTGCCGCTGTCCACGCCAATATGAGGATGAGCGGGCCGGCGGCAAAGCGGGCAAACAAAGAATGGACTGTATCATAAAAGTGAACGCCTGTTCGAAATGTGTTCACCAATCTGTCGCCAAGCTTGGCTTGCAACACGGGTGATTTCCGTTCCATCTGAACGCTTCCACAAGGAGACGATCTTGGACAATCGCACGCACCGCCCGAACGTCCTGCTCATCACCTGCGACCAGTGGCGTGGCGATTGCCTGTCGGCGGCCGGCCATCCGGTGGTGAAGACGCCGAATGTGGATGCGCTCGCCGCGGAAGGCGTGCTTTTCCGCCGCCATTATGGCGGGGCGGCACCCTGCTCGCCTGCCCGCGCGTGCCTCTATACCGGGCTCTACCAGATGAACAATCGCGTCTGCCGCAACGGCACGCCGCTTGACGCGCGCCATGGCAACATCGCGCTTTCGGCGCGCGCGGCGGGCTATGATCCCACCCTGTTCGGCTACACCGATGTCGCGCTCGATCCGCGCCGGCTGGCGGCCGGGGATCCGCGCCTGCGCAGCTATGAAGGCGTGCTGCCGGGATTCACCGTGCGCCAGGCCCTGCCCGAGCATCAGAAGCAATGGTTGTCATGGCTGGGGACCCAAGGCATCGACACCGGCGCAGGCAGCCCCGACATCCACCGTCCGGCCCGCGGCCAGGCGGAACGCGATGTGACCAACGCGCCGCCGATCTATTCGAAAGACCAGACGCCGACCGCGTTCCTGGCCGGCGAATTCATCCGCTGGCTTGGCGAGCAGGAGAGGCGCGCGCCGTGGTTCGCGCATATCTCCTTCATCAGCCCGCACCCGCCCTTCATCGTGCCGGAGCCCTACAACAGCATGTACGATCCGGCCGAAGGGCCCGCGTTCAAACGCGCTGCAAGTTGGCAGGCCGAAGCCGGGAGCCATCCCTATCTCGCCTACGATCTGGCCGGGCAGAAGCGGACAAAATTCGTCCCCGGCATCGAGGGCAACATGCCCGACTGGAGCGAGGAGAACTTTCGCCGCATCCGCGCGATCTATTACGGCATGATCTCCGAGGTCGACGCGCAGCTCGGCCGCATCTGGCAGGCCATCAAATCGGCGGGCGCCTGGGACGACACCGTGATCGTGCTCACCTCCGACCATGCCGAGATGATGGGCGATCATTTCATGCTCGGCAAAGGCGGCTTCTTCGACGCCAGCTACCACATTCCGTTGATCATCCGCGATCCGCGGCGGGGAGCCATGGCCGGTTCGTCCGTGGATCGCTTCACTGAAGCTGTCGATATCTTCCCGACCGTGCTCGACCTGATCGGCGCCGCCCCGCAGCGCCACCTCGACGGTCGTTCGCTCGCGCCTTGGCTGGACGGAACCGAACCGGAAGCCTGGCGCGACGCCGCGCATTGGGAGTTTGATTTCCGCACGGTCGCCCAAGGCGAAGCCGAACGCCATTTCGGTATCGCGTCGAACGCCTGCAACCTCGCCGTCATCCGTACCATGGACTTCAAATATGTCCATTTCGGCGGCGGCCTGCCGCCGCTTCTGTTCGACCTATCGAAGGACCCAGGCGAGCTGAACAATGTGGCGAACGACCCGGCCTATGTCCCGGTACGGCTCGAGTTCGCCGAGAAGATGCTTGCCTGGCGTGCCGCTCACCTCGATCAGTCCCTTGCCCTGGCGGAACTAACGGAAGATGGAGTGGTGGGGTACGTGAGTAGGCAGTAGGCAGTAGGCAGTAGGCAGTAGGCAGTAGGCAGTAGGCAGTAGGCAGTAGGAGATGGTCCGCGTTGGATGGCCGGAGGCAATAGCCTCTTTCCCTATACCCTACTGCCTAATTCCTACTGCCTACTGGCTGATCGTCACTTCAGAATCATCCTCTGCTGGTCGCGATTGGCGGCATAACTGCTCTTGTCATAGGCCGTTTGCGCCTGCAGCTGTTCCTTGGTGAAGTTGGTGTAGAGATACTTCTTGCCGTTCTTGTCGGTCATGAATTTGAGCTTATCCATGCCGATCGCCACTTCCTTGGCGCCGATGCCGAGGAAGCCGCCGACGTCGACAATGACCGCGTCAGGCTTGTTGTCGGGCGTCAGCACGACATCGCCGATCGAACCGATCTTGTCGTCGTTTGCGCCATAGACCGTCGTGCCCTTGAGGTCGTCGACGCGCATGTTGCCCATCGGCATCTCGGTCAGTGTCGACTTGTCGATGGAAGCGGTCTTGGTCTGGTCGGTGGCAGCGCCGCTATTATCGGCGGGCTTGTTCTCAGCCGTGCCCTGGGCCGGCGGCGTCGCAGGCTTGTTTTCGGCCGTCGGCTTGGCGGGCTCTGCCGGCTTCGCTCCCTTATCGGACGTCGTGCCCGAAGCGACCACCGCAGGCGTGGTCGTTGCCGGCGCGTTGTTCGCGGCCGTCGTCGTGCCGGGCGCCGGATCATAGGGCTTGCGGTCGAACTCCGGCTGGGCCTGCAGCTGCTCCTTCGTCGTCTCGGCCACCAGCCAGCGGTCGCCGTTCTTTTCCGCCCATTTCGCCTTGTCGAAGTCGAAAGTGACGTTCTTCGTGCCGATGCCGAGGAAGCCGCCGACGCCGATCACCAGCGACTCGGCCTTGCCGTCCTTGGCAAGCACGATGTCCTTCACGTCGCCGATCTTCTGGGCGTCGTCCGCAGTGCCGTTATAAACCGACTCGCCCATGATGTTGGTGGCGAGGTTGCCCTCCGCCTTTTTCACCGGCTCGGCCGGTGCGGCCGCGGGAGCCTGGGCTGTCGTCGTGTTATTGGCGGGCTGCGTAGCGCCGGTCGACTGCGCCGGCGCCGGATCATAAGGCTTGCGGTCGAATGCCGGCAAAGCGCTCAGCTCCTCTTTGGTCGACTTGGCGACCAGCCAGCGGTCGCCGTTCTTCTCTGCCCATTCCAGCTTGCCGTAGTCGAAAGCGACGTCCTTCTTGCCGACGCCAAGGAACCCGCCGACCCCGATAATGGCCGACTTGGCATTGCCGCTGGCATCGAAGACGACATCGTCAACCTTGCCGATATTCTGTGCATCGTCCCCCGTGCCGTTATAGACGGACTCGCCGATAATATTGCTCATCAGCGCGCCATCGGCGCGCGGGACCGGCGCCGGATTCTCGGCTGCTGGGGGCTGTGGAGCCGGGGCGGGCGTCGTCTGCGCGAAAGCGCCCGTTGCTAGAAGGGTTGCGATCGCGGTCGTCGCAAAAAGAGTGCGGATCATCATGGTGGTCTCTCCTCGTGCCTGATCTGTGCATGACGCTCCGTTGGCCAGCCTCTTGACGGCAGGTCGGAAGCGGCAATGTCTACAGGTTCACAACGTTGTGACCGGAGGGTTGTTCCAACCGCAACGCGTTCACGCGTCCGTGGATCGCTGACCTCCCGGTGGAACCTTTGCGGCGGCGTCCTCGTTTCAGCCTGCGGCTGAGGGTCTGCCGGCTCAAAGTGACCCGACACGGAGCAGGATATGCGGTTTGCTGCGGTGCTGAACCAGGACGGCGGCACCCTCCGTACCATCGACATCGAAGTGTTTTCCGAAAAGCTGCATCAGACCCTCGAAGCGGCGGGGCATTCGGTCGAGATCGACATCGTTGCCGGTCGCGACGTCGCCACAGCGCTGGAAAAGGCAATCGCCAGGCGAAATATCGACGTTGTTCTCGCCGGCGGCGGCGACGGCACGATTTCCACCGCGGCATCTCTCCTCATGAACAAGAAGAAGGCCCTGGCCATCTTGCCGGCCGGCACGATGAACCTGTTTGCGCGCGGCCTGGGCATCCCGCAGACACTGGAAGCGGCGTTGCAGTCTTTTGCCGACGGCGAGGTGATCGCCGTCGATATGGCGAGCGCCAACGGCCAGCCTTTCGTGCATCAGTTCTCCGTCGGCATGCACGCCAAGATGGTCCAGCTGCGCGAGAAAATGGATTTCGGCTCGCGCCTTGGAAAGATGCAGGCGTCCGTGCGCGCGGCGTGGGCGGCTATCAAGAACCCGCCGGCGCTCAAGGTGAGCCTGAGCATCGGCAAGGCCGAGATCGTCGCCCGCACGACCGGCATCGGCATCTCCAACAATCTGTTCGGCGAAGGCCACCTGCCCTATGCCGACAACCCAGCTGGCGGCGTGCTCGGCATCTATGTCAGCGTCGCGCGCCGGCGTCATCATCTGGCGAAGCTGCTGCTGGACATGCTGCGCGGCAGGTTGCGCCAGAGCGCGCATGTCGAAGTGCATCAGGCTGGCAAGGTCGTGCTGAAAATCCGTTCGCCCACCAGGAAGTTCAGCGCGGTGCTGGACGGCGAATTGATCCGGCTGGAGAGGGAAACCACGGTCGAGAGTCACCCCGGCGCGCTGAACGTGCTTGTCCCCTCCCGCAATGCGCAGGCAAAGGCGGCGTGATGGAAAGATCAGCTGCCTTGAGTGGATTTCTGCTCGGCGGGCGGCGCCGTCGGCACGTTCTGCTGGGTCGTCGGCGACTTGATCAGCTCGCCGTAGATCTCGACCGCGCCCCACGCGATGAAGGCGAGCAGCAGCCCGGCGATGAGGATTCTGAGGGCATGCCAGCCCCAATGCCCCTGGCGAGCTTTGTCTTCAGGTACGATCTTGGTCACGATTGGCCTCCATGCTGCGCGGCGGCGGGCGCTTCAGGCACGACATGGTCGGTAACGGATCCTGTTCGGGAAGGTTCCGTGTCGGGAAAGACGCCCAGCAAGCATGCGGCAACCGATTGCGTGTATATGATGGTCGATTGCGTGGCGTTTTGAGGGAATGGTGAGCAGCAAGGTGGATAGTTTGCCGGCAGACGTCAGCCGCGTCGTGATCGATGCGGAGCGGCTCGCCCTGCTTCAGGGCCTGGGCGCCATGGATACGGCAACCGATCCGGACTTCGACCGTATCACCGGTCTCGCTGCGGCAATCGCCGAAGCGCCCGTCGCGCTGGTGAACCTGATCGGCAGCAGTCGCCGGCGGTTAAAGGCGCGCATCGGTCTCGACGAGAAGGAGACGCCGACCAGCACTTCCTTCTGCGCCCACGCCATCGCCGCCGGCGACGATCCCATGGTGGTGACCGACGCCACGCTCGATCCGCGTTTCGCCGACAATCCGCTGGTCACGGGCAAGCAGCACATCCGTTTTTTTGTCGGCGTGCCGATGGTGGTGGCCGGTGCCAGGATCGGGACGCTCTGCGTGCTCGATCGCCAGCCGAGACCGTTTTCGGCCGAGGACAAGCTGGCGAAGTTGAGGACGCTGGCCGACCTCGCGGCCAGCCTGTTCACGCTGAAGGACGCCACCCGCGACGGCGC
The DNA here is from genome assembly GCF_006439455.1 of Mesorhizobium sp. B2-9-1. NCBI lineage: Bacteria > Pseudomonadati > Pseudomonadota > Alphaproteobacteria > Hyphomicrobiales > Phyllobacteriaceae > Mesorhizobium > Mesorhizobium sp. B2-9-1. The sequence goes on from NZ_VFTP01000006.1 coordinate 187,577, forward strand.
CATCGCCAAGGCGGAACTGGCGCGCGAGGAAAAGCGCCGCGCCATCGCGCTCGACGCCGCCTCGCTGGCGAGCTGGGCGTGGGACATACGCACCGACATGATCGAATGCGACACACTTCTGGCCGAGCTTTTCAACCTGCCGCCTTCGAACCGGCTGAAGGCGCGCGACATCCTGCGCGCCATCGACCCGCGCGACGTCTACCAGACCGAGACGCGTTTCCGCGACGCGCTGAGCGGCAGCGACGACTATTTTGGCGAGTACCGGGTCAAGGGGCCCCATCCACCCCGCTGGATCGCCACGCGCGGACGCGTGATCGAACGCGATGGGGAGGGCAAGCCGACGCTGATCTTCGGCGTCAACTACGACATCACCGAGCGCAAGCTCGGCGACGAGCGGCAGCGCCTCTTGCTGCGTGAGCTCAACCACCGCGTCAAGAACACATTGGCGACCGTGCAGGCGCTGGCGACGCAGACCGTCCGCCACGCTCGCCAGCCAAGTGCGTTCCTGGAGGCCTTCGGTGCCAGGCTGCAGGCGCTCGGCGCCGCCCATAGCCTGCTGTCCGACCGCGAATGGCGCGGCATTGGCATCGGCGAATTGGCACGCATCGAGGTCAGGGCTTTCGACACGGGCCGCCAGTCGCGTATCGCGATTTCGGGTCCCGAGCTTCTGCTCTCGCCCGATCAAGCGGTCGGGCTCGGCCTGATCCTGCATGAGCTCGCCAGCAACGCGCTGAAATACGGCTCGCTCTCCGCGCCGTCGGGAAAAGTCGATCTCGACTGGAAGACGCAAGGCCGCAAAGGCGCGCGCCGCCTGGTGCTGACCTGGCGCGAAAGCGGTGGGCCGCGGGTCGAGCCTCCGGATCGCCAGGGTTTTGGCTCGATCCTGATCCGCCGCAGCCTTGCCAAGGTCATCGACAGCGAGGTGACCCACGAATTTCGCCCGGAGGGCGTCTTCGCCGAAATATCGATGCCGCTCGAGTCGTCCTTGAAATGAGCGCTCCGGCACTGCTCAAGGCAAGTCTTCCGGGTCCGGCTTCGACGGCCCGGACTTGGTATTCTCGCGATAGATAGCATACGCGACGACCGCCAGGGCAGGCGCGACAATGGCTCCAAGCCCGCCTTTGCTCTTGGCGAGGGCCGGAAGTAAGGCAAGTGCGGCGGTAACGCCCGCCGCCGTCATATCGGCCTGGCGTCGCCGCGCGCGGCGCTTGCTGCGCATGCCGGCCATCAGCTTGTGAATGACGAGGATGAGCCCGGCAACCACCAGGAAGCCGATGCCGAAGCCGAGACTGGTCGCCATCGGCCCGTAGCGGACCGCCAGCCAGATGTAGGCGGCGCCGATGAGGAAGCCGACACCGCACAAGGCGAAAATGGCGGCAAGCCCGTAGAGGATTGCCGCGGTCCGCGCCCTATGCAAAGCGGCCATCGCCTCGCCCGAGGCGAGGGCCGAGATCAGCGAGACAAGCGCCCCCATCTGCGGCTAGCGGCGGGAAAGCAGGGCGAACAGGTAACCGACGCCCGCCGCGATGGCCAGCGAGGTCACCGGCTTCTCGCGCACCTTGGCGATCAGCTGCGCTTCGATATCCTCGGCGCTTCCGCGCATGCTCTCGAACGCGGCTTCGCCCTGCGCGCGCAATTGCTCGACGCCGTCCGCGGCGGCGCGACGGGCCGCGCCGTAGCCGTGTTGACCGGTCGTGGCGAGTTGCTCGGTGAGTCGCTGGATGTCCGCTTTCAGTTGCTCGATATCGGCCTCCAGATCGGCGGCGGTTGCTTCGTCTGCGGCGGATTTGCCTGCGGCGGTTGCCATTCTCTAACTCCTTGTGTTTGCGTTGGTTTCAACGCCCGTTCGGCGCCATGGTTCCGGTCGTCGCAAGCCAAACCTAGATCAGCGGCCTGCATTCCTCGCCTAGCCCCTCCCAGCGGGCAAGCTTCTTCAGCCCGTCATAGTCGATCACTTCGCAGCCGCCGTCTCGCCACATGATCAGCTTGCGGTCCATCAGCTTGCGGATCGTCTTGTTGGTATGGACCAGCGAGAGGCCGAGCGTGTCGGCGATGTGCTGTTGCGTGATCGGGATCTGCACCGGTGTCTTGCCATTGAGCCCGGCGCCGCGAGCCCGGCGGGCGATGAAGGCGATAAGATAGGCGGCGCGTTCAAGCGCGGTGCGGCGGCCGATGCTGAGCAGGTTCTCATCCAGCATGCGCTCCTCGCGCGACGCGATCCAGGTGATGTCATAGGCAAGGCCGGGATGGTTGCGATAGAGTTCCTGCAGCTGATCGCGTTCGAAAACGCAAAGCAGCATCGGCGACAGGGCTTCGACGGAATGCTGCATTTCGCCCATCAGACTTCCCTGCAGGCCGATGAGGTCGCCAGGCATGGAAAAATTGAGGATCTGCCGGCGCCCGTCGGGCAAAAGCTTGTAGCGGAACGCCCAACCCGACAGCACCGTGTAAAGATGCGCGCTGTGGCTGCCTTCGACCAGCACGGTCGCACCTTTGTCGACAGCCAATTCGCCACGCTTGAAGGTGTCGATAAATGACAATTCCTGCTCGTCGAATTCGCGGAAGGCCGGCAGTGGCCGCAGCGGGCATTTTTCGCAAGGATATTGGCGAGTGGCAACCAAACGCGCGGACATTCGACCCCTCTTCGAAATCCCTGCCCTAGGGGCACAAGGAAACGTTTGAGGGGAGCAGCGGTTCCGCCGGGCGTCACGCCCATGTCTTTTTTAAATGACATCGTGACGGATTGCGCGCATGAGTGCGGCTGCCAAGGAGACACCCCATAAGTGACAGCATTGCTTGACGGATTGCGCATTCTCGTCCTCGAAGACGAGTTCCTGATAGCGATGGATGTCGAGCAGCTTTGCCGTGACCACGGCGCCGCGGATGTGACGATCGCGCGAGAGATCGCCGACATCGACGGGCAGGCGCTGCCCTGGAGCTTCGACGCGGCAGTTGTCGATCTGATGCTTGGCGGGGTATCGACCCTGGATTTCGCCGCGCGGTTGCGCGCAGAGGGCGTGCCGTTCGTATTCGCCTCCGGCTATGCGGATTCGGACGAAGTCAAGAACTCGTTCCCCGACATTCGACTGGTGACGAAGCCTTACTCGGGCGACGATCTCGTCGAAGCCGTGGCGATCGCCTGCGGACGGGCCGCTCCGGCGGCCTGACGGCCGCCGCCGAGGCGATCTCAGGCCGCCTTGCGCGCTCACATCATGGCCGGTGCGAATCCGGGTTCCTCAAGGAAATGCCGGATACGTCAAGCGCGCCGAATGACGACGCCCAATAGCGCGAGCAGGAACTTGTCGCCTTCGCGTCCCGAAAGTTAAGCCGCGTTCGAACCTGTGACCTGCGCCGAGATCGCGTCAGGCCCGAACTCGTCCTCTCCGGAAATCTTGAGGATCTCCTGCAGCCTGGCGCGCGCCCGGCTGACGCGGCTTTTGATCGTGCCGACCGCGCAGCCGCAGATCTCGGCGGCTTCTTCATAGGAGAAGCCGGAAGCGCCGATCAGGATGATGGCTTCGCGCTGGTCCTCGGGCAGTTGCTCGAGCGCGCCGCGGAAATCCTTGAGATCGAGCTGGCCATGCTGGGCCGGATGAACGGCAAGCCTGGCCGTCATGATGCCGTCGCTGTCCTGTACTTCGCGGCCGCGCTTGCGCATCTGCGAATAGAATTCGTTGCGCAGGATGGTGAACAGCCAGGCCTTCAAATTGGTGCCCGGCTGGAAGCTCTCATGCTTGTCCCATGCCTTGACCAGCGTTTCCTGGACGAGGTCGTCGGCCCGGTCGGCATTCTGTGTGAGCGACACGGCGAAAGCCCGCAGGCTCGGAATCGCGCCGAGCAGCTCGGTCTTGAAGCTCTGGGATACCGCCGCCATGCCTCAGTCCTTTTTCTGGGCAGGTTCGGTCTGTTCCAGCTGGCTGAGCAGCTGAGCGAAACGGTCCGGCACATGATCCGAGACCAGTTCGTCATAATACTGCTTGAGCTTGCGAGCGATTTCGGAGTTTGCACCAAGCGGATTGCCATCCCCGTTCCGATGCCGGCTTGCGGCATCAGCCATCTGTTTTTTTGACATTTCCTTCATAATAGCCCTAATTTCCAGCACCCGAACCGCTCTTCGACTTCAAACCACAACGCAAGCGGAACCCTCGTCTGGTTGCCCATCCCTGGACCCGAAACGCTCGCCTGCTAATTTAGTTCCGCGGCCGGCGGAACTTTTTCCGAAAGCCGGCGTTTGATGCAGAGGGGCTTGCAACCAATGCGGCCTTGAACATGAAACGTCATCTGAGGGAGACGTCAATAATGAGTCTGTCCGCAACCATCGCTCCTCATCTCCCGTTCCTTCGCCGCTTCTCGCGCGCGGTGTCGGGATCGCAGGAGAGCGGTGACGCGCTGGTCGCCGCGATGCTGGAAGCCATTATCGCCGATACCAATATCTTCCCCGAAGCCTCGAGCGACCGTATTGCGCTGTATAAGGTTTTCGCCAGGCTGTTCACCTCCGTGGCCATCCGCGTGCCGCAGGAACAGGCGCAGACCGCCTGGGAGCAGCGGGCCGCGGCCAATCTGAATGCGATCGCGCCCCTGCCGAGGCAGGCTTTCCTTCTGGTTGCCGTCGAGGGCTTCAGCGAGGACGAGGCGGCGGAGATCCTCGACGTCGACGAGGATGAGTTCTCGGAGCTGCTTGCCCAGGCGAGCAACGAGATTTCCCGGCAAGTTGCGACCGACGTGCTGATCATCGAGGACGAGCCGCTGATCGCCATGGATATCGAGGAGATGGTCGAGAGCCTTGGCCACCGCGTCGTCGGCACGGCGCGCACGCATGCCGAGGCTGTGGCCTTGTTCGGCAGGACGCGGCCGAAAATGGTTTTGGCCGACATCCAGCTCGCCGATGGGAGCTCGGGCATCGAAGCTGTCAACGAGATTTTGTCCTCGACGCCTGTGCCGGTGATCTTCATCACCGCTTTCCCTGAACGCCTGCTGACCGGCGAACGGCCCGAGCCGGCCTTCCTGGTCACCAAGCCTTTCAATCCCGACATGGTCAAGGCTTTGATCAGCCAGGCCCTGTTCTTCGACCGTCAGGCCAAGGCCGCCGCCTGATCCCTTCCGAAGCTCGACTTCGAACGTCATGCGGGGGCTTTGCGCCGTGCGTGACGCTTGGCTGTGTGCGGTCGGAAAAGCCCGCTCAAGGGGATCGTCTTTTTCAGCAAATGGTGGAACAAACGCCATCTGGCCACGTTCTTTTCCCGACATAAGAAGGAGACGCATCATGCTGTACTGGGCGCTCGTATTTCTCGTAGTTGCGATCATCGCCGGCGCGCTTGGGTTCGGCGGCATCGCCGGCACATCGGCAGGCATCGCGCAAATCCTGTTCTTCATCTTTCTCGCCTTCCTGGTGATTTCGCTCATTGCAGGCCTCTTCAGGAGAGCCTGACCGCAACACTGGAAGCCGCACCCCTCAAACGGTTTCCAGCCACCGCCGGACGGCGCCTCGAAAGAGCACCGTCCGGCGGACCGTTTTTGGAGAGCCCTATAATTTCAGGGTGTCGGCTCGTGCGGAACAAGTTGCGGATTGGGCCGTTCAAGGGCCGAGTGGGGGATTTCCGATGCCTTCCCAAGGTCCCACGCAAGACAGGCTTGAAAAGCAAGACGGCGAAGTGATCGCGATGCATCCTTCGGAAAGCGGGATGCAGGTCGGGCGTGCCTTGCTTCATGCCCTGCACAATGCCGGGATTTCGGTTCTCTACCAGGATCGGCAGATGGAAACGGTCTGGGCGCGCAACATGAACGCGCCCTGGGCGTCCGATACAGCCGACGGCAAGGACTTGCTCTCGCCGGCGCAGGCCGAACGCATAAGGGCCGCCAAACTCAAGGTGATCGAATCCGGCAACCCGGACCAGCTCGAGCTCAGCATTCCGGGGCACCAGGGCGTACGCTGGTTCCAGCTTTGGATCGATGCAGACCGCGGGGAAGCCGGCGATGTCCTCGGCGTCGTCACGACGATGGTGGAGACGACGGAGCAGAAACGCCGCGAGCAGACCCTGAAGACATTGCTGCGCGAAGTCAGCCATCGATCGAAAAATCTCCTCGCCATCATCCAGAGCATCGCCACGCAGACCGGGCGCTACACGGAGACGCTCGGCGAGTTCCTGGCGCGGTTTCGCGGCCGGCTGCAATCGCTCGCGTCTTCGCAGGATCTCGTCACATCCTCCAACTGGCGAGGAGCCGCGCTGCACGAGCTCGTATCCGGCCAGGTCGGCCGCTACAGCAGCGATCTGGCTCAAAGCCTGCGGTTCGCGGGCGAAAATCCTTACCTCAACCCTAACGCCGCCCTGCATATCGGTCTCGCCATGCATGAGCTGGCCGTCAACTCCGTGAGCTATGGCGCACTGTCGCGGCCGGACGGCCATGTCGAGGTCCGCGCCAGGCTCGAGGCCGAAGACGGAACCTCGCCCAACCTCTTGCTGACCTGGACGGAGGCGGTCGGCGACGCGACGCGCAATGAGAAGCGTTTCGGCAGCGTGGCGCTGGAACGCGTCGTGCCGATGTCGCTGAATGGCTCCGCAACGCTAGAAATCGGCAGAGACCGGATGGAATACCGTCTCACCGTCCCGCACGGGAATTTCGAGACGGATTGAGAGCGCCGCCGATGGCGTAAGAGCATTCCAGGCAAAGTGCGCAACGGTCAGGCGGCTTCGCCGTAGCCTTCCGTCCGTATTGCGTAAAAACGGAGACGGGAGCGCTTTGCCGGCGGAGGCCCTTAACCGGCTGTTCACCATAAAGTCCGATCCTGTGCTCCCGGCTGACGATGCGCCGGAAACCCATCCGCGCCCCGGCGCGACCTGGGGAGACCGAAATGATGGTTGCCGACATGAACAGGCTGGAGCAGGCCGCCCGCGTCTCGATGAGCGGCTTCCAGGATGCCGAGCTGCCGCCGGCGCCGCGGTCGTCGCATCTTTCGCTCCGCCTGGGCGCGATCGCGCTTCTGGCCGCCGTGGCGCTGACCGCGGCCTGGCAATTGTTCTGACCCCGCATGCGGCTTTGACCCTCAGCCACTGCGGATCCCGCGCTGGACGACTGTGACCGGATCGTCGGGAACATGCGGCCCGACGGCACTGAGTTCGCAATGCTGGAGGTGCCTGGCATACTTGTCGTGTCGAACGGCGAGCGCCCCGAAAAGACTACGTTAGGCAACAGTAAAATCGGGCAGGCAAACCACCTTTTTTCATGCTAAATGGTTGCTGGCACTGCCGAAAGTGAGGACAAAAGTGAGGAGCAATTCTATGCGGAAGATGATGATTGCCATGGTTGCCGTGGTCGCTGTCAGCGGCTGCACAACGACCGAGCAGGACGTCGTCGGCGGCGGCCTGATCGGCGCCGGCGTGGGCGGCTTGGTCGGCGGCAGCAAGGGTGCGCTGATCGGCGCGGCCGTCGGCGCCGGGTCGGGCCTTCTGGTTCGCAACCTGCGCAACGGCTATTGCCAGTATCGCGATCATCGCGGCCGGATCTACACGGCTCGCTGCAACTAGTTCAGCACGGGAAAGACCGGGGGCCGGCAGCCGGCCTCCGGTTTGTTTTGAATTCAAATTCAAACTCGCTGATTTACCTTACGCGGCCAGCGGAATCCTGATCTCCACCTTCAATCCGTCGGCGTGGTAGTCGCGCGCGATCGTGCCGCGCAATTCGCGCGTGACGTTGAGATCTATCAACTTGGTGCCGAAGCCGGTCTTGACTGGCGCTTCCAGTTCCTTCTGACCCGCCTCGCGCCAGTTCAGAACCAGCGTCCGCTGGCGGCCGCGGCCCTCGACTCTCCAGTCGACCTTGAGAGCCCAATTTCCCTTGGCCGAATTGATCGAACTGCCGGCCTCGCCATATTTCAGCGCGTTGGTGGCAAGTTCGTGGAAGGTCAGCCCGAGCGCCTGCGTCGTCGTCTCGTCCAGCAGCACTTCCGGCCCTGACAACACGCCGTCGGGAAGGTCCTTGCCGAACACCTGCCCGAGCTCGATGCGCAGCAGGTCGCCGAGATCGGCTTTCTGCCAGCGCGAACGCGTCAGCATGTCCTGCGATGCGGCCATGGCCTGCAGGCGCGCCGAGAACGATGCCGAAAACTCCTTCACGTCGGTGGCTTGCGAGGCCGTCTGCCGCGCGATCGCCAGCACGCGGGTGATCGAATTCTTGATGCGGTGCTTCATCTCCTGCAGGATCAGATCCTTTTCCAGCAGGCTCTTTTCGGTCGCCTCGTGCAGCGCCGATTTCGCCTCATAGGTGCGCTCCTGGTAGCGTGCCACCAACGCGATGGCACCGGCAAGCAGCAGGCCGAACAGTCCGAGCATCACCGGAATGGCGCGCGAGGACGGCGGTTCGAAGGCGCTTGTCGGCCTGAACAGCAAAGTCCACGGCTGGCCCGCCACGACGATATCGCGGCGTGCCAGAAACCTCGCGCCGATGCGTTCCGCCGGAGGAGCTTCCGACCGGAATAGCAAATTGCCGGCCTCGGGCTTGCCGTCATAGACCTCGACATTGACCGGCAGCAGCGGTGCGTGGCTGAGCGCGACCTGGAACAAGTCGTGCGCGCGGAAAGCGGCGTAGAGAAAGCCAGCGGTCGAGGAGCGGCTGGCATTGATGACGTCCGGCGCCGTTTCCACGTTCAGCCGCACGAAGACCAGGAACCCCGGAAAGGTCTGCTTCGCGCCCATGGCCTGGCCGAGTTGGATAAGGCCGCTGGCATGTTGCTGGTCGTCGGCCATGGCTTTCTCGATAGCCGTCCGCCGTGCCGGCTCGCTGAACATATCGAAGCCGATGAACGACTGGTTGGACGTATCGAGCGGCTCGAAAAGCACGATCGGCGTTCGCCATTGCTGCTCGCTGGTGGCCGGATAGATCGGATGCGCCGACCCATGATCGTGCAGGATGTCGCGTTCCACCGCCGCCTCGTCGCCGGTCTTGGCGAGCCTCAGGAAGCCGATGCCGCGCAGTCCGGCGAAATTGTCGTCGATGTCGAGCGCGCTGAAGAAGGCCTTGAATTCGCCGCGCGAGATGTCGCCGTTGCGGGCATCGAACAGCGCCTGCGTCGAACGCAGCAGCGACAGATGCAGGTCGACGCGGCTCTCGATGCGGTTGAGCGCGTCGTCGGCCGTGCCCTCGAACTTGATTCGCGCCGCTTCCTGCGTCGCGAAATAGGCGAACCCTGCCATGGTCAGGCTGATCAGCGCGACGGCGACAAAGGCAACGATCGGAAAGAGCTTCTTCAAATCAAGGATGCGGCCCGTGGACGGTCGACGATCTTTATGGGCAAGTCTCGGCGCCAACACAATGGCGCGGTCAAACCATCACCGCGGCTGGCACATCACGCAGCCGTTAATTAGCCGGCTACCAGTTCGACTTCATGCCGCGATCTTCAGCGCCCCCGGGCCCGGAATGGCGCCTGGCGGGCATCTGCCGAGGATGATCATGCCGAGCACCTCGTCCTGGGTGACGTCGCTCGTGCGCGCGGTGCCGACGACTTGGCCGTTCTTCATCACGCAGACCCGGTCGGCGAGCTCGAACACGTCGTGGATGTCGTGGCTGATCAGGAAGATGCCGATGCCGTCGGCCTTGAGCTGCTTGACCAGTTCGCCGACCTGCGCCGTCTCTTGCGGGCCGAGTGCCGCCGTCGGCTCGTCCATGATCAGGATACGGGCGTTGAACAGGATCGCGCGCGCGATCGCCACCGACTGCCGCTGTCCGCCCGACAGCTTGATCACCGGCTCCTTGAAGCGCTGGAAACGCGGATTGAGCCGGCCCATCACCTTGCGCGCCTCGGCTTCCATGGCGACGTCGTCGAGCGTGCCCCAACCCGTCATCAGCTCGCGGCCGAGGAAGAGATTGGCCGCGGCATCGACATTGTCGGCCAGCGCCAGCGTCTGATAGATCGTCTCGACGCCGTATTTCTTGGCGTCGCGCGGATTGGAGATCGAAGCCTCCTCGCCATTGATGAATATCTGTCCGCTGTCGCGCTTATAGGCGCCGGACAAGATCTTGATCAGCGTCGATTTGCCGGCGCCATTGTGGCCGAGCAGCGCCATCACTTCGCCGGGGAAAAGATCGACGGATGCGTCGTCGACGGCGCGGATGCCGCCGAAGGCGATCGAAACGTTGCGCATGTCGACCAGCGGAACGCCGGCGGGAGCGGATTTTTCAGCCATGGTCCTTCTCCTCCTATCAGACGCGCTTGCGGTAGAGGGTGTCGAGCCACACCGCGACGACCAGCACGGCGCCCACGACGATGCTCTGCAGCGGCGAATCGACGCCGAGCAGCACCATGCCGGATTGCAGCGACTGCATCAGCAAAGCGCCCAGCATGGCGCCGAGCACGGTTCCGGAACCGCCTGCGAGCGACGTGCCGCCGATGACCGCCGCGGCAATGACCAGCAGCTCATCCAGCGTCCCCAGCGCGTTTGTCGAGGAGTTCTGCCTGGCCGACGAGATCGCCGCCGCGATCGTCGCCAACACGCCCATGATCATGAACACCTTCATGGTGATCCAGCGCGTGTTGATGCCGGCAAGATTGGCGGCTTCCGGATTGCCGCCGATAGCAAAGACGTAGCGGCCGAAACGCGTGCGCTTGGTGACGAAGGTCATGATCAGGCCGACGGCGACCGCCATCAGGACCGGAATGGCGATGCCATGCGCGATGAACAGCCCGCCTTCGGGCACGGTGATGTTGTTGGCGGCGGCGTAGCGGTTCACGATGCCGACCGGCCACGGATAGGAATTGGCGAGCCACACCGCGCCCAGGATGACCGCGCAGGTGACCGTGGCAAGCAACGTCTCGGCCCAGACAGGACGCAGCGGGAAGCGGAAGCGCTTGCGCTGCACGCGGCCGTTGAAGTGCATGAAGATGACCGCCAGGCAGGCGACGATGCCGACGGCCCAGCTCCATTTGGCGCCGATCGAGCCCGCCGGGCCGCCGCCCATCAACTGGAATGTGGCGTCGAGCGGCGCAACGGTCTGGCCGCTGGTGACCCACCAGGCAGCGCCCCGCCATACCAGCAATCCGCCCAGCGTGACGATGAAGGCCGGCACTTCGAGATAGGCGATGACGAAGCCCTGGAAGGCGCCGATGATGAGGCCGAGCGCCAGGCCGATCAGCAACGCCAGAACCCAGATCCAGGGATTTCCCAGTTCAAGCCCGACGAAGCGAACCAGGAAATGCGCCTGGGCAAAGCCCATGACCATGCCGATCAGCCCTTCGGCCGACCCGACCGACAGGTCGATGTTGCGCATGACGATGACCAGCACCATGCCGGAGGCCATGATCGCCACGGCCGAAGACTGAACCGACAGGTTCCAGAGATTGCGCGGCGTCAGGAACGTGCGGCTGTCGAAGTCGAGCGGGTTGACGCCAAGCCGCAGGCTGGAAATCACATGCAGCCCGATCCAGATCAGGAGCAGCGCGCCGATCATGCCCAGCATGCGGGTGTCGAGCTCGGTCGCCTTCAGGAACCGGGCCACAGTGCCGAGTTCCGACGCGCGCGCGGTGTCCGCCGGTTGGGTAGACGTCGTGTCGGTCATGATTTCCTCCCGCCGGCTTGCCGTCTGGTGCGGATGCCGGAACTCAGCCTAGAAGCTACCCGCCCGAGGCAGAACGGCAAAATCTTTTGAGAAAACGCCGCGGCTTTAAAGCAATCCCAGGAAAAGTGCGTAGCGGTTTTCCGTCCGGGATTGCGGCAACAAAAACCAGGAGCGGTTCATTGAACCGCTCCTGGCCGCGGCGCAGGTATTTTTGATCGAAGGCCGGCAAGGCTCAGTTGCAGACCTTGACGCTGCCGGCAGGCACGCCAGCGCAGACCTCGTCCTTCTTGATCCAGCCGGCGTCGATGACGACGTTGAGATTGTCCTTGGTGATCGCGATCGGCGTCAGGAACAGCGACTTGACGGTGTTGCCGCCGGGCGTCGTGAAGTCCTTGGCGCCGGCGATGTCGCCCATCTTCTTGCCGTCGGCGAGTTGCGAGGCGATCTCGGCGGCGTTCTTGCCGAGCTCGCGCGCGTCTTTCCACACCGACACGGTCTGCGTGCCGAGCGCGATGCGGTTGAGCGCCGCGTGGTCGCCGTCCTGGCCCGAGACCGGAACGGTGCCGGCCAGCCCCTGCGCCGTCAGCGCCGCGACAACGCCGCCGGCGGTGCCGTCATTGGCAGCCACGACCGCGTCGACCTTGTTGTCGTTGGCGGTCAGGAACTGCTCCATGTTCTTCTGCGCGTTGGCCGGCAGCCAGCCGTCCGTATAGGCCTCGCCGACATTCTTGATCTTGCCGCTGTCGATCGCGTCCTTCAGGACTTCCATGGAGCCCGCGAACAGGAAGTCGGCGTTCGGATCGGAACCCGAGCCCTTGATGAAGACATAGTTGCCTTCCGGCTTGGCCTGGAACACCCCGCGGGCCTGCATGCGCCCGACTTCCTTGTTGTCGAAGGTCAGGTAGAACACGTCCTTGTTCTCGATCAGGCGGTCGTAGCCGACGACCGGGATTCCTTCATCGAGCGCCTTCTGCACCGCCGGGCCGATTGCCGAGGCATCCTGCGCCAGGATGATCAGCGCGTTGGCGCCCTGCGAGATCAGGCTTTCGACGTCGGTCAGCTGCTTGCCCGGATTGGACTGCGCGTCGGCCGAAATATACTTGTCGCCGGCGGCCTCGATGGCGGCCTTCATCGCTGCTTCGTCGGTCTTCCAGCGCTCTTCCTGGAAATTCGACCACGACACGCCGATCACCTTGTCCTTCGCCTCGGCTACGGACGCCAGCGTCAGCGACATGGCAACGCCCGCCAGAATGGCGGCTGCAAATTTCTTCATGATATCCTCCCTGCGCCCGTGCGGCGCGACCCAGACTGGCCCGAAGGCCGGCATAGAGGCTTTTTTTCGAGCCTCAAAAAAATAGTGGTCCAGCACAACGACGCTGTCAACCGAGATTCTGATGGGTTTTGATGGGCTCAGGCATTTTTTTCGGCATCCGCAATAAATAATGACATAGCCCCTGGCTTCTGCCACAATCCCTAGCGTGTCAGCGACAGGCCATGGCATTATCACAAGGCCGCGATGACCGGGGAGGACGTGCGAAACGATGTCGGTCGGAATCCGCCACGACGATTTGCGCCGGCGCAACCGCGCCATGGTGATTTCGGCGGTACGCCGCGCCGGTCAGCCATCACGAACCGAAATTGCCGCCACCACCGGTCTCAGCCACTCGACCATTTCGGCGATCTCCGCCGACCTGATCCAGGAGGGCATTCTCACCGAAAGCAAGGCCAGCGAGCCGACGGCGTTGAAACGCGGTCGGCCTCAGATCGGCCTGGCGCTGAACCCTGAAGCCGCCGCGGTGCTGACCGTGGTGTTGTCGCTGAACTTTCTGTCGGTCGCCGTGATCGATTATGCCGGTCAGGTTGTTGCCGAGGAGCAGCAGCGCCTGGACACGCTTGTCATGCCCCGCGACGAGCTGATCGGCGAATGCGTGGCGATCGTGCGGCGCCGGCTGCAGGATCCCGACCTCGACATTGGCAGCGTCGCCCGCATCGCCATGGGCATTCAGGGCATCACCGATTCTAATGCTCGCGCCATGCTCTGGTCGCCGATAACGCCGCTGACAGACATTCCTTTCGCCGACATCCTCGAGAAGGAATTCGGCATCTCCACCACCATGGAGAACGACTGCAACATGATGGCGGTGGCGCTGCAATGGCGCGACCCGGAGCGCTATCGCGACGACTTCATCGCCATCCTGTTGTCGCACGGCATCGGCATGGGTCTCGTGCTCAAGGGTGCGCTGTTCACTGGCACGCATTCCTCCGGCGGCGAGTTCGGCCACATGATTCACCGCCCGGGCGGGGCGCTTTGCCGCTGCGGCCGCCGCGGCTGCGTCGAGGCCTATGCCGGCAACTATGCGATCTGGCGCAGCGCCATGAAAATGAGCGAGGACGCCGAGCCGGTCGACGTCGGCGACGCCGACATGCGGGCCCTTGCCGCGAAGGCGCGCGAGAGGGACGGCCCCGAACGGGAGGCTTATCGCCGGGCCGGCGAAGCGCTTGGTTTCGGTCTCGGCAGCCTGTTCGCCCTCATCGATCCGGCGCCCGTCGCCATGGTCGGCGTCAGCGCGGCCGCCTTCGACCTGATCGAGCCGGCGCTGCGCGAGGCGATCGCCCAGACCGCCGGCGGCCAGCACTCGGAATCGATCTCCTTCGACACCGAGCCGAACGAGTTGCCGCTGATCCGCGAAGGCTGCGCCATGCGCGCGCTGACTTTCGTCGACCAGGAAATTTTCGCGCCGGGAGGCCAGGCGAGAGCGGGTGCCGCAGGCAAGAACGTGGCCTGAGGCAGCCTTGAAGAGGTCCGGGGACAGCAGCAGACGCTTGAAATTAGCGAAGGCCCCACAGCTTCGTCATTCCAGGGCGGAGCAGGAGCGAAGCTCCGTCGCGGAGACCCTGGAATCCATGCCGTTACCTCACGCGTCGAGCGCAGCGGTGCAAAATTCTGGACCGCCGCGGCGCGTCGACGTCACGGAATGGATCCTCGGGTCTGCGCTGCGTCGCTTCGCTCCTTGCTCCGCCCGTGGATGACGAGGCACAAGCGTCTCGGCTACTCACCAGCGTGGATGCTGGAAGTGCATGGCCCGTCAGGACTGCGGCGCCCTGGGCCTAATCTTCCCTGATCGCGTAACCCGCGCCGCGGATGGTGCGGATGACATCCGGCATGCGGCCGTTGTTGACGGCCTTGCGCAGGCGGCCGACATGGACGTCGACGGTGCGCTCGTCGATATAGATCGTCTCGCCCCAGACATTGTCGAGCAGCTGGCTACGCGAGAAAACCCGGCCGGGGTGGCGCATCATGAATTCGAGCAGGCGGAACTCGGTCGGGCCGAGCCTGATCTCGCTCTTCTTGCGGTAGACGCGATGCGATTCGCGGTCGAGCACGATGTCGCCGACCTTGAGCACGCTGGACAGCACCTCCGGCTTGGCGCGGCGCAGCAGCGCCTTGACGCGCGCCATGAACTCCGGCGTCGAGAACGGCTTGACCAGATAGTCGTCGGCGCCGGTCGAGAGGCCGCGAACACGGTCGCTTTCTTCGCCCCGCGCGGTCAGCATGATGATCGGCAGCCGCTCGGTCTCGGGCCGCATCCTGAGGCGCCGGCAGAGCTCGATGCCGGAAACTGCCGGCACCATCCAGTCGAGCACGAGCAGATCGGGAACGTTTTCCTGAAGGCGGATTTCGGCCTCGTCGCCGCGGGTCACCACTTCGACCTGGTAACCCTCGGATTCGAGATTGTAGCGGAGCAGCACCCCAAGCGGCTCCTCGTCCTCCACCACCATGATGCGTGGCGCGATCATTGGCAGATACCCTTCGTCAGGCCGCCGGCGCCGACATTGTCGTCTCGTCCTGCTTGGGACGATTCGCGGGCAATTGCGTGCCGGTCAGCACATAATAGGCGTTCTCGGCGATGTTGGTCACATGGTCGCCGATGCGCTCGAGATTCTTGGCGCAGAACAGAAGATGCGTGCAAGCGGTGATGTTGCGCGGGTCTTCCATCATGTAGGTCAGGAGCTCGCGGAAGACGGATGTGTATTTGACGTCGATGCGCTCGTCGTCGTTGCGAAGCTTGGCCAGCGCCGTGGCGTCGCCCACCGTATATTCCTGGATCACAGCCTGGACCTGGATCAGTACCAGCTGCGCCATGGAATCGATCGAATGCGTGAGATCGCGCGGCGCGGCGCTGACGCCGACCGAACCGACGCGCTTGGCGATGTTCTTGGCGAGATCGCCGATGCGTTCGAGGTCGCCCGCCATGCGGATCGAGCCGACCACGTTGCGCAGATCATCGGCCATCGGCTGGCGCTTGGCGATCAGCGTGATGGCGCGGTCGTCGAGCTCGCGCTGGCGCGCGTCCATGATGGCATCGTCGGAAACGACGCGCTGCGCCATGGCATTGTCGGTCTCGAGCAGGGCTCTGGTCGAAGCGCCGACCATCGAGCTGGCGAGATCGCCCATGTCGTTTATGAGCCGGCTGATCTGTCTCAGATCCTCGTCGAAAGAAGCGACGGTATGTTCGGCCATGATGATGTCCTCGTATGAGCTCAGCCGAAGCGGCCGGTGATGTAGTCCTGCGTGCGCTTTTCGCGGGGCGAGGTGAAGATCTTCTCGGTCCGGTCGAACTCCACCAGCTCGCCCAGATACATGAACGCCGTCTGCCGCGACACGCGCGCCGCCTGCTGCATGTTGTGGGTGACGATGACGATCGTGTAGTCGGCCTGCAACTCGTCGATCAATTCCTCGATCTTGGCGGTCGACAGCGGATCGAGCGCCGAGGCCGGCTCGTCGAGCAGGATGACCTCCGGCTTCACCGCCACGGTACGGGCGATGCACAGGCGCTGCTGCTGGCCGCCCGAGAGGCTGAGGCCGCTGGCGTTGAGCTTGTCCTTGACCTCGTTCCAGAGTGCGGCGCGCTTCAGCGCCTGCTCGACGCGGCCGTCCATCTCGGCCTTGCTGATCTTCTCATAGAGCCTGACGCCGAAAGCGATGTTCTCGTAGATCGACATCGGGAACGGCGTCGGCTTCTGGAACACCATGCCGATCTTGGTCCTGAGCAGGTTGAGGTCCTGCGAACGGTCGAGGATGTTCTTGCCGTCGAGCAGCACCTGGCCCTCGGCGCTCTGCTTCGGATAGAGCTCGTAGATGCGGTTGAGCACGCGCAGCAGCGTCGACTTCCCGCAGCCCGACGGGCCGATGAAGGCGGTCACGCTGCGCTCGGGCAGGGACAGGTTGATGTCCTTCAGCGCCTTCGACTGGCCATAGTAGAAATTAAGGTTCTTGACCTCGATCTTGGCCTTCTCGACGGTCGTATCGGCTGCGTTCAGGTCGGTGGACAACATCGGTTTCATCTGTCCTCTCTGCGTCCGGTTAGGCTGCGGGCGATGATGCTCAGCCCGAGAACCGTCAGGGTGATTATGAGTGCGCCCGTCCAGGCCAGTTGCTGCCATTCCTCGTAGGGGCTGAGAGCGAACTGGAAGATGGTTACCGGCAGGCTGGCCATCGGCGCATTGAGATTGCTCGACCAGAACTGGTTGTTGAGCGCGGTGAAGAGAAGCGGCGCCGTCTCGCCGGAGATGCGGGCGATCGCCAAAAGGATGCCGGTGACGATGCCGGAGAGCGCCGCGCGATAGGCAACCGAGCGGATCACCACCCAGCGCGGCGCGCCGATGGCGGTGCCTGCTTCGCGCAGCGCGTTGGGCACAAGGTTCAGCATGTCCTCGGTGGTGCGCACCACGACGGGGATCACCAGGATCGACAGCGCGACCGCGCCGGCGATCGCCGAGAAGTGCCCCATCGGCCGCACCATCAGCTCGTAGACGAAAAGGCCGATGATGATCGACGGCGCCGACAAGAGGATGTCGTTGATGAAGCGCACCACCGTCGTGAGCTTCGAGAAGCGCCCGTATTCGGCCATGTAGGTGCCGGCCAGCACGCCGATCGGCGTGCCGACGAAGATACCGATGATCGTCATGACGATGCTGCCGTAGATGGCGTTGAGCAGGCCGCCGGCATCGCCGGGCGGCGGCGTCATTTCCGTGAACACCGAAAGCGACACCCCGGAAAGTCCCTTGTAGAGCAGGGCACCGAGGATCAGCGCCAGCCAGGCCAGCCCGATGCCCGCCGCGACGACGCACAGCGTCATCATCACGCCATTCTTGCGCTTGCGGCTTTGGTGAAGCGATTGGGCAGTCGACATCGGTCAGGCTCCCGTGCGGCTATCGATGCGCAAGAGCATGTAGCGTGCGAGCGCGAGGATGATGAAGGTGATGATGAACAGGATCAGGCCGAGCGATACCAGCGAGGATGTATAGAGGTTGCCGTCGGCTTCGGTGAATTCGTTGGCGATAGTCGCCGAGATCGTCGTGCCCGGCGCAAACAGCGAGGCGCTGATGCGGTGCGCGTTGCCGATGACGAAGGTGACGGCCATCGTCTCGCCGAGCGCGCGGCCGAGGCCCAGCATGACGCCGCCCATGATGCCGACGCGGGTGTAGGGGATGGTCACGCGCCGGGTCACTTCCCACGTCGTGCAGCCGATACCGTAGGCCGATTCCTTCAGGACCGCCGGCACCGTGTCGAACACGTCCTTGGTGATCGACGTGATGAAGGGCAGCACCATGATGGCGAGGATCAGCGACGAGGTCAGCAGGCCGATGCCGTAGGGCGGACCGGCAAACAGGCTGTCGAGACCGGGGATGCCTTTGAACAGCCAGATGATGAAGGGCTGGACCGTCGTCTGCAGGAACGGCGCGAAGACGAACAGGCCCCAGATGCCGTAGATGATCGAGGGAATGCCGGCGAGCAGTTCGACCGCGATGCCGATCGGGCGCCTGAGCGGGCGCGGGCAAAGCTCGGTCAGGAAGACGGCGATGCCGATGCCGATCGGCACGGCGATGAGAATGGCGATGGCCGAGGTGACGATGGTGCCGTAGATGGGCGCAAGCGCGCCGAAGTTCTCGGTGACCGGGTTCCAGGATTCGGTGGTCAGGAAGGAGAAGCCGAACTTCGACAGCGCCTCCCACGATCCGGCGACCAGCGATATCGCGACCCCGCCGAGCAGAACGAGCACGAGCATGGCGGAAAGGCGCGTCGCCGTCCGGAAGACCATGTCGGTGACGGCGAAGCGGCGCACTGTCGCTTCTCTGGTCCGCATGGCGGACGATGTCGCGGCTTCGGAAACGGCTGTCATTTAGCCCCTCGCATTTCGAAAGAGACAGGAGGGCGCCGTAGACGCCCTCCTCATTCAGCGGGAATTACATGCCGGAGTAGACCGGCTTGCCGTCCTTGTCGACGATGTCCTTGCCCCACATTTCCTCGACGCTCTTCACGACCTTGTCGGGCATCGGAACGTAGTCAAGCTCAGCAGCCATCTTGTCGCCCTTGGCATAGGACCAGGCGAAGAACTTGAGCGCTTCGGCCGTGGCTGCCGCATCATCGGGCTTCTGGTAGACGAGGATCCAGGTGGCGGAAGTCATCGGCCAGGATTCGGCTCCCGCCTGGTTGGCCAGGATGACGCCGTAGCCCGGCTGCGAGTTCCAGTCGGCATTGGCCGCGGCGGCCGAGAACGCCTTCGCGGTCGGCTCGACCTTCTTGCCGTCCTTGTTCACCATGTCGGTATAGGTGAGCTTGTTCTGCTTGGCATAGGCATATTCGACATAGCCGATCGCGCCGCCGGTCTGCGAGACGTTGTTGGCGACGCCTTCATTGCCCTTGGCGCCGATGCCCACCGGCCATTCGAGCGCGGTGTTGACACCGACCTTCGACTTCCAGTCGGCGCTGACGTCGGCCAGGTAATAGCTGAAGTTGAATGTGGTGCCCGAGCCGTCCGAACGATGCACGACCGCGATCGCCTGGTCGGGCAGCTTGATCTTGGGGTTGAGCTTCTTGATTGCCGCATCGTTCCAGTTGGTGATCTTGCCGGCGAAGATGTCGGCCAGCGTCGGGCCGTCCAGAACCAGCTCGCCCGGCTTGACGCCTTCGAGGTTGACGACCGGCACGATGCCGCCCATCACCATCGGGAACTGCGCGAGGCCGGTGGAGGTGAGATCCTCGCCCTTCAGCGGCGCGTCGGAAGCGCCGAAGGTCACGGTCTTGGCCTTGATCTGCTTGATGCCGCCGCCGGAGCCGATCGACTGGTAGTTGAGACCGATGCCGGTCTCCTTCTTGTAGGTGTCGGCCCACTTCGCATAGATCGGATAGGGGAAGGTGGCGCCGGCGCCGGAAATGTCGGCTGCCATCGCGGCGGCCATGCTAAGGGTTGATGCCGCAGCCATTGCAATTGCAACGGCCGCCGAGCGGATGAAATGTCTCATGTGGCCTGCTCCTGTTCGGAAGATGGTCTTTCGGCACCCGTGTATCGGCGCCCGGTCAGCGCAATAGCCCTCGATTATTACAGTCGCATGACAGTTTCGTGTCAGCCCGGTAACGCCTGAAGGGGGATGCACGGAAGGGTCCGCGTCAGCCTCGCAGGGCCGGCCGGAGTTTGCCGCGGAAATCAGCAACTTGTCTGACTTTTGAAACAAAATTTATCCCCGGCGGCCGGATGACGGCCGCCGGGAAATAAAAGCCGGACGAGAGTGCGTTGCCTGTAAGCCAGAGCGGATCATGGCCTGGCCATCGCCGAAAACAGGGTCCGTTGGGGTAGAGTCGACGCTGTTTCTTGTTGGCGGTCGCTGCTCCCGCCCGTAACCGAAGAGCGGAATCAATGTCACGATTGTCCGAACTTGGCGCTTGCTTTGGTATGGTGCGATCGCACCATACGCATGCGTCAGCCTCTTGCCGCCGTTCTTGCCCGCCAAATTCGTTTTAACCGGCGTTGCGCCGGGTCTCGACGTCGGAGCCCAGCCAGCGCTCGAGCTTTTCGAGCAGCGCCCGCGGACTGATCGGCTTCGGCAGGTAATCGTCCATGCCGGCTTCCAGGCAGCGTTCGCGGTCGCCCTTCAGGGCATGCGCGGTCACGCCGACGATCGGCACATGCGTGCCCATGTCCTGCTCGAGCCGGCGGATGGCGCCCGTCGCCTCCAGCCCGTTCATTTCCGGCATCGATACATCCATCAGGATCATGCGCGGATTGAGCCTGCCGAAGGCGTCGAGCGCCTTGCGGCCGTTACCGACGATCTCGAAGCGGTAACCGGTCTCGCCAAGGATCTGGGTGAACACCATCTGGTTCACCTCATTGTCCTCGGCGACGAGGATGTCGAGCTCGCGCTCGGCATCGGCGGGGCGCGGACGCGCCCGCGCCGGCGGCGGTTGCAGCATGGCGCGCTCCGATGCCGCCGTCTGCGCCGGAGCGGCTTGCGGAGGGCTGCCGGCGCCAATGGCGGGTTGCGCCGCCGCGCTGCTGTGGCGGTGGCGCTGGATGGTCGAGACCAGCGTTTCCAGGAGAATGGAGGAGCGCGCCGGTTTGATCAGCTGCGCATCGATGCCGAGGTCGCGATAGGCCGTGCCGGCAAGCGACTGGTCGACCGAGGTCAGCATGATGATGGGCGTATGCGCCAGGCCCGCCGTATTGCGCACGATGCGCGCCATCTCGGCGCCGGTCATGCCCGGCATCTGGTAGTCAAGCACGACGCAGTCGACCGGCACGCCGTAGGCGGCGGCGGCAATCAGCACCTTCAACCCTTCGGCGCCGCTTTCGGCCGCGCAGGAATCGAACGTCCATGACGCCATCTGCTCGCTGAGGATCGAGCGGTTGACGGCATTGTCGTCGACGATGAGCACGCGCGCGCCGGTGACGTCGACCGGCATGATGCGCTGACCGCCCTGCTCGGCCTTGGGCAGCGTGATCGTGAACCAGAAGGTCGAACCCTTGCCTTCGGCGCTGTCGACACCGATCTCGCCGGCCATCATCTCGACCAGCCGCGAGGTGATGGCAAGGCCAAGCCCGGTGCCCTCATGCCGCCTGGTCGAGGAGGTGTCGACCTGGCTGAATTTTTCGAAAACCTGCTTCAGCTTGTCTTCCGGAATGCCGATGCCGGTATCGGTCACGGAAATGGTGAGCCTCGTTCCCGCCGGAACCCGCTCACCCGTCACGTCGACCAGGACATGACCCTTGTCGGTGAATTTCACCGCGTTGCCGAGCAGATTGGTGACGATCTGCCTGACACGGCCGACATCGCCGACGAACTGGCCGTCGAGGCCCGGCTGGATGCGAACGATGAGCTCGAGGTCCTTCTCCTTGGCGCGCGTCGACACCAGCGTCGCCACATCCTCGATCGCCTCGGCGAGATTGAAGGGTGCAGGGTCGAGCACCAGCTGGCCGGCATCGATCTTCGAGAAGTCGAGGATGTCGTTGATGATGGTGAGCAGCGCATTGCCGGATTTGACGATGATATCGGTGAACGTCTTCTGCTTCGGATCGAGGTCCGACTTTGCCAGCAGCTCTGCCATACCAAGAACCCCGTTCATCGGCGTGCGGATCTCATGGCTCATATTGGCGAGGAATTCCGACTTGGCCCGGTCGGCAAGCACGGCGCGCCGGCGCGCCTCGCTGAGCTCGGCCTCGCGCTGCTTGAGCTCGGTGATGTCGGTGGTGGAGCCGATGAGATAGAGCGAGCCGTCCGACGCGATCATCGCGCCCTTGCGCGCGAACTGGTGCC
This sequence comes from Mesorhizobium sp. B2-9-1, assembly GCF_006439455.1. NCBI lineage: Bacteria > Pseudomonadati > Pseudomonadota > Alphaproteobacteria > Hyphomicrobiales > Phyllobacteriaceae > Mesorhizobium > Mesorhizobium sp. B2-9-1. The sequence goes on from NZ_VFTP01000006.1 coordinate 209,717, forward strand.
TGACGCTGCCGTCCGGCATCGTCACCGTCTCTTCGATCTCCTGCGTCTCGCCGGTGCGCAGCACGGCAAGGTCGCCGGCGACGAAGGCTTCGCCGTCCGCGCCGAAAATCTCGACATCGGTCCTGCCGACGGCTTCTTCCTTGCTGAAGCCGGTGAGATCGCACCAGCCCTTGTTGACGTAGAATTGCCTGAGGTCCGAACGCTTGGCATAGATCGACACCGGCACATTGTCGATGAGGCTGCGGAACACCTCGTTCTCGCTCATGCTCTGCCGCAGCGCCTGCTCGCGCGCCTTGACGTCGGTGATGTCGGTGCTGGAGCCGACCAGATGCACCGACCCGTCGATCGCCACCAGCCGGCTCTTGCGCGTCATCAGCTGGCGCACCGTGCCGTCGCGATGGGTGACGGCCTCCTCGACCTCGCGCCCCGCGCCGGTCGCCACGACCTCGTTGTCGTCATTGCTGAAACCGTCCGCCTCTTGCGCCGCGAAAAGCTCGCGATCGGTCTTGCCGAGCACCTCGTCCTTGGGCAGTCCAGTCAGCGCGCACCAGGCCTTGTTGACGAATTCTATGCTGAGATCGTCGGCCTTGATGAAGGCTGCCACGGGCAGTTCGTCCATCACATGCCGATAAAGGTCGATCTGGCGCATGGAATCGCGCAACGCCTTCTCGCGCGCCTTGATGTCGGTGATATCGACGCGCACGCCGATGAATGTGCCGTCGTCGGTGCGCATGTCATAGACCTGGTACCAGCGGCCGTCGGCGTTGAGGCGTTCGTAGGCCGAGCTCGGCAAACGGTACCGCTTGAGCATGGCGTCAAGCCAGCGCTCTGTGTCGACGCCATACAGGCCGTCGATTCCGGGGTCGCCGCTCGAGCGGAAGTAGCCGACGGAGTGGCCAAGCGCCAACGCCTCGCGGAACGTGCGGCCAGGCTGCCAGGCCGGCTTCAGCGCCGGCAGCGTATCCTGCAGCTTACGGTTGGCGAAGACGAAGCGGTCGTCGCGATCGTAGATGATGACCCCTGCCGGCAGCGACTCCAGCACGGTGACGAGGTTCTTGCGCGCGTCCTCTGCCTCGGTCTCGCGCTGTTTCATGTCGGTGATGTCGACATAGGAGATCAGCCGCTTGCCGCCTGGAAGAGGCGCCAGCGAGGCGATCAGCGTGCGGCCGTCCTTGCGCGGCAACTGCCTGGATCCTGCGCTTCCAGCCCGGATTTCGGCCTCCCGTTCGGCCACATGGCTTTGCCACGCCTGTTCCTCGGCGCCGAACGGATCGGCATCACGACTGGCTTCCATGAGGTCGCGAAAGCGACTGCCGGCCGGAGCGCGCCGCGGATCGATCTGCCAGAAGTCGTAAAATGCCCGGTTGACCACCTCCGCCCGCAATTCGGCATCGAGAACGATGACGCCGATCGGCATCGAATCGACCATCAGCCTGAGATTGGCGAGCGCTTCCGAGGTCCCGGCCATATCGTGGACGTCGCCGAGAAAGGCCTCGTTGCCGCGCCTGTCCGCCTTGTTGTCCGCCTCGACAGTCCCGTCCGTATCCGCCATTCCTACCCCCAAGGCCGAACTGTGCCGGTCCATCGGCGGAATGTGCCCGACAAGCATTAACGATCCGCTAACCATAATGATTGCAACCGCCTGCCGCCCGGTGACGTTGAGCCAGATTCCGACCCTGGCGCCGGCTGCGGTAATCCGCCCGTTGGCGATCATGGCAACAACGCATTATAAGGTGACTGAGGTGTTGCTAATGTTTGGTCGAATCGCGGCTTTCATCCTGTGCCCGGCGCTGCTTGCGGCGGGCGGTTGCGCGCGCAGCGACGACGGCACGGTGATCGTCCCGAGCCGGATGGACGTCAGGCGTGTCTGGGACAAGGCGCCGCCGGGAACGACCGCGTCGCGGCAGATCGCGTCGGACGTGTTCCCCTTGCCGCCGCCGGGCGCGCCGCAAGGCCCGCCGGTCCGGCGCTATTCCAGGTTTCCGGCAAGGCCTTCCTATAACCAGAATCTGGCTGATCAGTCTTCGGGCGAGCGGCCCCCCCTTACCTGCAGGAATGTCGGCGAAACCGGCAAGCGCTACCGCGTCGTCTGCGAGTAGCTTTGCCTCAATCTGCCGGTCGATGCCGGCTCGATCCACTGCCCGGATGCAGAAAGACAACCCGACAGATTCAGCCCGGCCTCGACCGCGGTGCGATCACGGATCGCTGATGAAACCTTTGCCCGGTGACGGGCGTTGTTGGCGTTGATGTGACGCGCGCAGCGCAGAGGAGACTGAAGATGTCCATTCACTTCACCGTCTCTGGCCTGACCAGAAACCTGATCCATTCGCTTGGGCTGGATCATGAGCATGCGCCGAGAGCCCTTACCCCCGAACAAAGCCTTCTGCTGGATTGCTACCTGGCCGGGCAGATCCCGGACTCCGCCTGGAACGATTATGTCTTCGAGATGCCGGAGTTGGAAAAGCACGCCCAGATCAGGCGCGCACGCGGTTTAACCTGAAAGCAATTCCGGGAAAAGTGGGACTCTCCCGAAAGTGGGAACCGGTTTCGGGATAAAGACATGCCTAAAATCAAAACCTAAAGCGCATGGAGCGAACCTAAAAAGATCGCGACGCGCCTTAGGCTCGGCGCCTTCGCCGTGGCTTACTTCTTCGGCGAGTTGAACTGCAGCGTAAAGACGTTTCCGGCAATGCCTTGCGCCAGTGTGGGCGAAAGGCTGAGCGGCAGACAATCGTTCAGGGCCTTGGTCGCAGCGTCGACATAGGCCTTGCGCGCCTTGTCGTCGCCGCCGACATGAATAGCGGTCGTCTTCGGCGGCCCGATCAGCGTGCCGTCGCGTTTGAAGCTGAAGCTGAGCGTCACCGAGGAATTGTCGGAATTGGCCGGCGGTGTCCAGCAGGCGAGCAGGGCGGCGCCAACCTCGTTCATACCGTTGAGCGGCGCGACTTCGGCCGTGATGGTGGCGCTCGCCAGGAGCGCGCTCGCGACCGCGGAAAGTTTCATCATTCTTGTCATCGCCGTCCTCATCGCTTTTTGCCCGGCTCGCACTTGGCAACCCAAGATAATGGTAGGATCAATCACGCCGATGACAATAGGACTTCAACCGGTCTGGCACCGGATAAGTCGTATGTCGTGATTGCCGTGGGAGGCGATACAACCGCCGGAAAAGCAAAAGGTCGGCGCTGGGCCGACCTTTCCCTTCGCCTCCGCTTCGCGCCAGTACATCCGTGGTCGCGGCGAGGACTGTGACCAGTAGACAGGCGTTGGGTAAACGAAACCTTAACCTGAGCCGGCTGTTACGCCCTGGCCTGCGATTTCACATGCGCGATGTAGCCGCGCACGTCGCCGGCCGGCTCCGCATAGGCCTTGCCGAGCTTCTTCTCCAGCGCCGCCACGTACTCCTTCGCCCATTTGGGCAGCGGGTAGTCGATGACCGCCAGGAATTCCAGCGTCGCCGCCAGCCTTATATCGGCGATCGACGGGTTGTTGCCGCCGATGAACGGTTTGCCGTTGCGAAAGAAGGAGTGAAACACCTCGAGCGGCTCGGCGATCGCGGCCATCGCCGCCTTCTGCGCGTCCGATTTCTTGTCGGGATGGGCATCGCTGTGGCCGACTTCGCCGGCATATTGCGGGAAGCCGAGCGCCGGATAGGTCGCGCGCGCGACATAAGGATAGAGCGTGCCGACCAGATAGAACATGGCGCTGTCGATCATCGCCCGCTTGGCCGGCGCCTTCGGATAGAATTTGTCCAGCCCGTGCTTGTTGGCGAGATACTGCATGATGGCGCAGCTTTCCCACAGCACGCCGCGCGGCAGGCCCTTGTCCTCGATCATCGGCGTCAGATGCGCCGGATTGCGCGCCAGGAATTCGGGCGAGCGCGTATGGCCCCAGGCATCGGTCTCCGCCGGATCGAGCCCGGCCGCGCGCGCGAACACCCTCACCGTCATGTTGTTGACGCTCGGCCTCAGCATACTGAGTTTTATGCCAGGCTTCTTAGCTGGCTTCGCCATTTTCGAGGTCGCCTTCGCGGCCGCTTTGGCCGCCGCCTTCGCCGATGCCTTGGCGCCCGATTTCGCGGCGGCTTTTACCGCTGCTTTCGGCGCGGCCTTGGTAGCGGCTTTCTTCGCGCTCTTTGTTGCAGCTTTTGCCATTTCATGTCCCTCCCTTTGCTTGCTCAGTACGGATTCTTCGGCGCCCTGTTTTCCGACAGTGTTTCGCGCGACCGCTCGGCCAGCGCCTGGATAGCGTCGGCAAGATGCAATTCGGCGATGTTGTAGTCGCCTCGCGCCACGCGGATCTTGTGCGCCTCCATCAGCACGTCGGCATGGGCGAAGCCGGCCGGCGGGTCGAAGCGGTAGGACGCGAGCTCGATCAACAGCCCGATCGGATCTTCAAAATAGATCGAATCCATGAAGCCGCGATCCTTGACACCGCTGTGCTTGATGCCGCGCTCGTCGAGCCGCGCGACAGCCTGCAGGAAGGTAACCCGCGACACAGAGAACGCGATGTGATGGACGCAGCCGATATCGGTCGGTGTCCGCCGCTTGACCGGGACCCGGGTCTCGTCGGTGAACACGGTGATCAGCCGCCCGTCGCCGGGATCGAAGTAGAGATGGCTTTCGCTCGCCTTGTCGAGATTGGGCTGCTCGAAGATGAAAGGCATGCCGAGCACGCCCTCCCAGAAGTCGATCGAGGTCTGGCGCCCGGCGCCGACCAGCGTGATGTGATGAACGCCTTGCGACTGCAGCTTCCGCATTGGACTCCTCCCCGAGAGCTTATGACTATTTGCAGTTTCTCGCCCTTGTGCCCTGCGCACGGCCGCGCTTTGGATCCATGCTCCGAAGCTAATTCATTCGACAGCCGCACGCCAGAAGCAACGAGCACGACCAGGGTTGGAGAGTGATAGGGAGCGGGTTGCCTCCAAAGATTTGAGGGCTGCGCTGTGGCAAATCCTTTCGGCGGAAGAGCGGCATAGACCTCATCGACATGCCTTGGCTGAGACCATCTCTTTCACGATGAGATTTTAGGAGGCGGAAAGGCTTTTTCGCGATTGCCGGATCAGCGCGAAATGTGCGTTCTCCCCGTACGGCGTTTTTCCGATCACATGCACCGCCTCGCGTCCAGCATTGGTGACTTCTCATTCGGAAACCCCTCTGTAGGAACCGCCACCGCTGTCCGATCCGCTCTGATCTTCCTCTGCTGCTCGCTTCGCGAATGGAATTGGCGGTGTCAGCTAAAAACCAAAAGAGCCCCCGCCTGGGGTACGCGCTGTTGTTGCGGTATGAATAGCACGGGGCCACCCACGGGATAGAGGGGGCAACCACTAAAGAGCGGAGCGAAAAATTATCAGATTGACGCTATATCAGTTTAAACCTATATTCCGCCAATGGCTTGGACGGTTCTCGAACATCCGGACTTTGTCCGGGAGCGTGAAGACCTCAATGATGAGGTCTCGGACAAGCTCGATGAAGTGATGCTGGCTCTGGAGGAAGTTGGTCCCAATCTCGGGCGCCCTCTCGTTGATACGCTGAATGGGTCCAAGCACAAGAAAATGAAAGAAATCCGATTCAATGCGAGCGGTGTTTGGCGCTTTGCTTTCGCGTTCGACGAAGACCGTCAAGCCGTTGTCCTGTGTGGTGGAAACAAGGAAGGCAAGGCGCAGCGCAAGTTTTACAAGAAGCTCATCGCGACCGCAGACGAACGGTTTGATGAATGGCTTGAGGCAGAAAAGGAGTAGACTAATGGCAAAGCGATCAGATTTTCGCCCCGTTCGCGAACGCATTGACGCTCTACCAGCAGAGCGTCGGGCCAAGATCGAAAAGGGCGCTGCCGAAATCCTAAGGGCTGTACATCTTTCCGAGCTTCGAAAGGCTATGTCCGTAACGCAAATGACCGTAGCTGCTAGAACAGGTCTGAAGCAAGCCGAGGTGTCGCGTATCGAGAAGTCTCCCGCATCGGTCCAGATCAAGACTATGGAACGCTACGTGCGAGGGCTTGGCGGCGACATGAAAATCGTAGCTGAATTCCCTGATGGAACATACGCCGAAATTCCCCTTAGTCACGGCAAGCCCGTTCGCTCCAAAATCACCACCGAGACAAAGAATGATGACAATAATTATACGGAGGAGCGTCTGGGCGCTTAACTAGGGGGCAACATCCGACGCTATAGAACTTTGCGCAATTCGGCCGGTCAGGTGCAGACAGGGTTGTGCGCGCCTTGTGGCTCTCCGAAAATGAGGGCGGCAATGGTCTTTATTAGACCGTTATTAAACAGCTAAACGCTTAAAAGCTTGGTACGCCCAAGGGGAATCGAACCCCTGTTCCCGCCGTGAGAGGGCGGTGTCCTGACCGCTAGACGATGGGCGCGCTCAAGAACCGGCTACATAGGCTGGCGGCCGCGAAAAAGCAACCGAGCAGATTCCGGAAAAGTGTCGTACGGTTTTCCGACAAGAATTCCGACAAAACAAGAAGCCTAAGCGGAGCATTCATTGGTTTGCCAAACGAGTGCTCCGCTTGGGGTTTCGACCGCTTCGCGCGCTTTGCCGGACGTCACGGGTCAGCCCTGCCGTTTCGGCTCGATCAGGTCCCAGAGATTGCCGTAGAGATCGGCAAAGACCGCCACCGTGCCATAGACCTCGAAGCGCGGCGCTTCGCGGAACTCGACGCCCTTGGCGAGCATCGCCTGGTGATCGCGGGAAAAATCGTCGGTCTCGAGGAAGAGAAAGACCCGGCCGCCGGTCTGATTGCCGATGCGGCTTGCCTGCTCTTCGCCGGAAGCTTCTGCCAGAAGCAAGCGCGCTCCCTTGCCCTTCGCCGGCGCGACGGTGACCCAGCGCTTGCCGCCGCCGAGATCGACATCCTCGATGAGCAGGAAACCGAGCCGCTCGACATACCAGGCGATCGCCTCGTCGTAATTGGCAACGACGAGCGCGACGGTCGCAATGCTGCGCTGCTCGGCAAAGCCGCTCATTTGTTGCGAACCGCGAATTGGCCGATGATGCGGTGCTCGGCGATGTCGTAGACGAAGATCGAACGGCCGCCATCGGCAAGCTCGGCGTCGATCGACAGGCGGTTGCCGGAGAGCGACTGGCTGATCACCTTGGCGCCGACGGGAAGCACGATGTCGCCCGCGAGCGGCGCACCGGCCGGAGCCTGGACATCGCCCGCGGGCGCCGATCCGGTCACCGGCGCGTTGCGGGCTTTGTAGACAAGCGCCCCGATCACCACCATAAGGGCGAGGAACAGAAGGCCGAGATTGACGATCATGAAGCGGACGAGCTTGCGGCGCACGTTCTCGGCCGCGGGGTCGAGCGGCTTTTCCTCATCTTCTTCGGCGATCGGCCGGGCCATGGCTAAACAATCCGCAACGGGTTTCGATGAGCGCTCATAACGAAGAGAGTTCGACATTGATAGGGGAGGAACTGACGGACGATGAGTTGGCCGCAGGCGAAGCCACCGTGCTGGAAGCCGGCGCCGATGCCGCCGGCCAGCGCCTCGACCAGTGGCTTGCCGCCAAGCTCGGTCCGGAGCTCTCGCGCAGCCGGGTGCAGGCGCTGATCAAGCAAGGCGCGGTCTCCATCGCCGGCAGGAAGGTGCTGGAAGCCAAGCGCAAGCTGACGGTCGGTGAGACGATCGAGATCCTGGTGCCCGCGCCGGAGCCGGCAGAGCCGCAGGGCGAGGACATTCCCCTCGACATTCTTTACGAGGACGACGAGCTGATCGTCATCAACAAGCCGGCGGGACTGGTCGTCCATCCCGGCGCCGGCAACTGGACCGGCACGCTGGTCAACGCGCTAATCCATCACTGCGGCGACAGCCTGTCCGGCATCGGCGGCGTTAGGCGTCCTGGCATCGTCCATCGCCTCGACAAGGAAACCAGCGGCGTCATGGTCGTGGCCAAGACCGATCGCGCCCACAAGGCGCTGTCGGAAGCCTTTGCCGATCACGGCCGCACCGGCGACCTCGAACGCGCCTATCTGGCGCTGGTCTGGGGCATTCCACAGCGACCGACCGGCACCATCGAGACTGCCCTGGGCCGCGCCGCCGACCGCGTCCGCCGCGCGGTGGTGCCTGAAAGCCGCGACGACGCCCGCCATGCCGTTACACATTTCAGCGTCGTCGAACGTTTTGGCGAAGGACAGCAGGCTTTCGCCACGGCAAGCCTGGTCGAATGCCGGCTGGAGACCGGCCGGACCCACCAGATCCGCGTCCACATGGCTCATATCGGCCACCCCGTGATCGGCGACCCGGATTACGGGCAGGCGTTCCGTACCAAGGCCAATCGGCTGCCCGAACCCTTGAAAGCCAAGGTCAACGCCTTTCCGCGGCAGGCCCTGCATGCCTGGCTCCTTGAATTCCGGCATCCGACCACCCATCTAACGATGAGGTTCGAAGCGCCGATACCGGGAGACATGGAGGAACTCGTCGGCGACTTCCGGAAACTCTGAACCGACCCGCCACGAACAAGCTGCAAACCAGCCAAAAACCTGACCGGCGTTGTTCACTTCAACGTGACAGACTGTTTAGCGTTGAACAAATGCCTGTCTTTTCTGGTTTTGTTCCTATATACACAGGTTGTCGCGGATGAGCCTTTGGCATCCGTGACGCATGCCCGCCGCGTTTCGGGGGCATCCACTCCAAAGAGAGAGGGGCGCTATCATGGCCCAATCATTACCCAGTATCGTTTCCGGTGAAGGCGGTCTCGCCCGTTACCTGGAAGAAATCCGTCGCTTTCCGATGCTTCAGCCGCAGGAAGAGTACATGCTCGCAAAGCGTTATGCCGAGCATCAGGACACTACGGCTGCCCACAAGCTCGTCACCAGCCATTTGCGGCTCGTCGCCAAGATCGCCATGGGCTATCGCGGCTACGGCCTGCCGATCGGCGAGGTGATCTCGGAAGGCAATGTCGGCCTCATGCAGGCCGTGAAGAAATTCGAGCCGGAGCGTGGTTTCCGGCTCGCCACCTATGCCATGTGGTGGATCAAGGCCTCGATCCAGGAATACATCCTGCGCTCGTGGAGCCTAGTCAAGATGGGCACCACCGCCAATCAGAAGCGTCTGTTCTTTAACCTGCGCAAGGTGAAGGGCAAGATCCAGGCGCTCGACGATGGCGACCTGAAGCCCGACCAGATCGCCGAGATCGCCACCCGCCTCAACGTTTCCGAGGCCGAAGTGGTGTCGATGAACCGCCGCCTGTCGGGCGACGCTTCGCTCAACGCTCCGATCCGGGCCAGCGAAGGCGAATCCGGCGAATGGCAGGACTGGCTGGTCGACGATCACGAAAGCCAGGAAGAGATGCTGATCGAGCAGGACGAGCTGGAAAACCGGCGCTCCATGCTGTCCGGCGCCCTGTCGGTCCTCAACGACCGCGAGCGGCGCATCTTCGAGGCGCGTCGCCTGGCCGAGGAGCCGCTGACGCTGGAAGAACTGTCGGCCGAGTTCGACATCAGCCGCGAGCGCGTGCGCCAGATCGAGGTGCGCGCCTTCGAGAAGGTGCAGGACGCGGTCAAGGCGGCCGCCAAGCGCCAGACCCAGGCGCTGCGTACCATCGAGGCGCAGCCGGCGGCGTAAAGCCACCCGCGCACTGAGCAACAACAAAACGGCGACGCCAGATTCTGGCGCCGCCGTTTTATTTGGCGAAAGCGGCGGACCAGCCCTTTCTCCCCGTCGCTATACGGGGAGAAATGTCCGGCAGGACAATGAGGGGCAGCGCCGAGGCTGCAAGGTCATCGTCCGGGCAACAATCGCTTCAAAGGGCCGGCGCGCTTATCTTCGAACGCCGCGCCGCCCCTCATCCGCCCTTCGGGCATCTTCTCCCCGTTGAACGGGGAGAAGGAAAAAAGGCTCATGCCGTCGGCTGCTTGGTCTTCCTGAGGTAAGGAAGAACCGTCTCATACGCCCCAAAACGCTTGATCGCGTCTTCGTTGGAGACGGCGGCGGTGATGATGACGTCGTCGCCCTGCTTCCAGTTGGCCGGCGTCGCCACCTGGTGCTTGGCCGTCAGCTGGATGGAATCGATGACGCGCAGGATCTCGTCGAAGTTGCGGCCCGTGGTCATCGGGTAGGTCAGCGCCAGCTTGATCTTCTTGTCCGGCCCGATGACATAGACCGAACGCACGGTGGCGTTGTCGGCCGGCGTGCGACCCTCCGAGCTCTCGCCGGCACCCGCCGGCAGCATCTCGTAAAGCTTTGCGACATGGAGGTCCTTATCGCCGATCAGCGGATAGTTCACCGTCTGGCCGGTAGCGGTCTTGATGTCGGCCTGCCACTTTTCGTGGCTCGATACCGGATCGACCGAGATGCCGATAATCTTGACATTGCGCTTTTTGAAGTCGCCTTCGAGGCCGGCCATGGTGCCGAGCTCGGTGGTGCAGACCGGCGTAAAATTCTTCGGATGGCTGAACAGCACCGCCCAGCCGTCGCCGATCCAGTCGTGGAACTTGATGGTGCCCTGCGTGGTCTCGGCCGTGAAATCCGGCGCGACATCGTTGATACGAAGACTCATGACCTATCCCTACCCTGTTTTGAAACGGTGGCCGGCGCGGCCGGCACGCATTCTAAGCTACCACCATCGCGGCATCGGTCAAACGCCGGGAACCGTACCCAAGCCCGCTGCAGCCGAATTTTTTTCGCGGGCGCGGCGATCCTCGGCAGGATTCTTCCACTTTTTGCGAGAGGTGGGGCCGCTCAGGCTTTCCTTATCGCGAGCGTCGCCGTGAGGTCTTCCATGCGCTGCGCGAGCGCGCCGAGCGCGGTCGTGAGCACGCTGTCGCTCTTGTCGGCCTTGGTCAGCGCCTCGTCGCGCGTCTTGCGCAAGGTCAGCACTTCGCTCTCCATGCCTTTGACACGCTTGGTGAGCTCCGAGAGCTCGTCCATCACCATGATGCCGGCCATGACGGTGAGCCGCTGGTCGCCGATCTCGCCGAAGGAATCCTTCAGGTGCGAAACATAGCGGTCGAAGCGCTCGGCAAGGTCGATCAGATGCTCTTCCTGGCCTTCGTCGCAGGCCATGCGATACTGTTTGCCGTCGATGGAAACCGTGACCTGTGCCATTGCCTTACCTGTCCAGGACCGCGCGGATGGTTTCCATGGCGGTCACCAGCCGCCGCGACACTTCCTTGTTGGCGTCCTCCAGCCGCTCGGCGCGCGCTTCGGAATTGTCGAGCTCCTGCGCCAGGCGCGAACGGTCGGCGTTCATGCGCTGCACCTCGGCCTCGGCTTCCGAATAATCGCGCTCATGCTCGAGCTTCGCCGCCACGGCGTTTTCCAGCCCTTCCATGGCCTTGCCCAGCCTGGCGATGACTTCCTTGAGGGTCGTTTCCCCGGTCATGGCCTCGTCCTATGCCCTGCCCATCACCGAATCGCACGCGTTCAGAATGCGTTACCTGCGAAAGATTAGGCGCCGGGTGAAGGGCGCGTCAACAAAGCTCTCGCGACTGTCCCCCGCTATCGCTAATGTAGGCGCCGGGTGCCATCACAAGCCCGGCAAAATCCATCCCGATTTGTTGACTAAAAGACCGCGCCTGCTATGTGTCGCGGCATCCTTTTCCAAGGGTTCTCCCCAGGCTCCAACTCACTTCCGGAGGAAGCATGACCTCGCGTGAACAACATGATCGGATGGCCAACGCGATCCGTTTCCTTTCCATGGACGCCGTCGAGAAGGCGAATTCCGGTCACCCCGGCCTGCCCATGGGCTGCGCCGACATCGCCACGGTTCTGTTCAGCCGTTTCCTGAAATTCGACGCCAAGGCGCCGCACTGGGCCGACCGCGACCGCTTCATTCTGTCGGCCGGCCACGGCTCGATGCTGCTCTATTCGCTCCTCTACCTCACCGGCTATGAGGACATGACGATCGACCAGATCAAGAATTTCCGCCAGCTCGGCTCCAAGACCGCCGGCCATCCCGAATACGGCCATGCCGCCGGCATCGAGACCACCACCGGCCCGCTCGGCCAGGGCCTCGCCAATTCGGTCGGCTTTGCGCTCGGCGAGCGCATCATGAACGCCGCCTTCGGCAACGACCTCGTCAACCACTACACCTATGTGCTGGCCGGCGACGGCTGCCTGATGGAAGGCGTCTCCCACGAAGCCATCGCACTGGCCGGGCATCTGAAGCTCAATAAGCTGATCGTCTTCTGGGACAACAACAACATCTCGATCGACGGTCCGGTCTCGCTGGCCGACAACACCGACCAGGTCGCCCGCTTCCAGGCGTGCGGCTGGAACGCCAGCCACATCGACGGCACCGATCCGGAAGCGATCGCCTATGCCATCGAGGCGGCGCGCCATTCCGACAAGCCGACGATGATCGCCTGCAAGACCACCATCGGCTTCGGCGCCCCGACCAAGGCCGGCACCAACAAGGCGCATGGCTCGCCGCTCGGCGCCGAGGAAATCGCCGGCGCGCGCAAATTCTTCAACTGGGACTCGCCGCCCTTCGAGATTCCGGCCGACATCCTCAACGCATGGCGCGCCGTCGGCACGGGCGGCGCCAAGGCCCGCGCCGACTGGGAAGGCCGCCTGGCGAAGGCCGAGCCGAAGCTCAAGGCCGAGTTCGAGCGCCGCGTCGCCGGCAAGCTGCCCTCCAACTTCGACGCCGTCATCGCCGACTACAAGAAGAAGCTGTCGGCCGACAAGCCGAAGGTCGCCACCCGCAAGTCGTCGGAGATGGCGCTGGAGGTCATCAACGGGGCGGTGCCGGAAACCATCGGCGGCTCGGCCGACCTCACCGGCTCCAACAACACCAAGACCAGCCAGACCAAGAACATCACGCCCGACGATTACGGCCAGCGCTATGTCCACTACGGCATTCGCGAGCACGGCATGGCGGCGGCGATCAACGGCCTGACCCTGCATGGCGGCCTGATCGCCTATGGCGGCACCTTCCTGTGCTTCTCCGACTACGCCCGCCCGTCGATGCGCCTTGCCTCGCTGATGGGCATCCGCTCGATCTTCGTCATGACGCATGACTCGATCGGCCTCGGCGAGGACGGCCCGACGCACCAGCCGGTCGAGCATCTGGCCGCACTTCGCGCCATCCCGAACCACAATGTCTTCCGCCCGGCCGACGCGGTCGAAACCGCCGAATGCTGGCAGATTGCGCTGGAATCCGAAAAGACGCCCTCGACGCTGGCGCTGACCCGCCAGAACCTGCCGACCGTGCGCACGGAGCACTCGGCAACGAACCTCTCCAGCCAGGGCGCCTATGAGCTGGCCGCCGCCGGCGGCGAGGCCGTGGTGACGATCTTCGCCACCGGCTCCGAGGTCGAGATCGCGCTCGGCGCGCGCGACCTGCTGGAAAAGCACGGCCATCCGACCCGCGTCGTCTCTGTGCCCTGCTTCGAGCTGTTCGACCAGCAGAGCGAGGATTACCGCAAGAAGACCATCGGCAGCGCCAAGGTGAAGGTCGCGATCGAGGCCGGCATCCGCCAGGGCTGGGATCACCTGATCGGCACCGACGGCATTTTCGTCGGCATGCACGGTTTTGGCGCCTCCGGCTCGATCGAGCAGCTCTATCCGCATTTCGGCATCACCGCCGAGGCCGCGGCCAAGGCGGTCGAAGCCCGCCTGCGCGGCAACTAAGAATTGGCTCAGCCCGGCAACATCGATTGACGCTTTGCCGGGCTGGACCAACCTAATCGATTTAAATGCGACGTTCTGCGGCTGGATTCTTGCGCCTTCCGCCGTTATGACACTGCGGACCCATCCGCCCCAAGGGAGAGAACAATGACCGTCAGAGTTGCCATCAACGGATTTGGCCGCATCGGCCGCAACATCCTGCGCGCCATCCATGAATCCGGCCGCAAGGACATCGACGTGGTCGCCGTCAACGACCTCGGCCCGGTCGAGACCAACGCGCACCTGTTGCGCTATGACAGCGTGCATGGCCGCTTCCCGCATGAGGTGACCGTCGACGGCGACCAGATCTCGGTCGGCAAGGAGAAATTCAAGGTCACCGCGATCAAGGATCCGACCCAGCTGCCCTGGAAGGAGCTCGGCATCGACATCGCGCTCGAATGCACGGGCATCTTCACCGCCCGCGACAAGGCCGCCGCGCACCTGACCGCCGGCGCCAAGCGCGTTCTCGTTTCGGCCCCGGCCGAAGGCGCCGACCTCACCGTCGTCTACGGCATCAACCATGACAAGCTGACCAAGGACCACATCGTCATCTCGAACGCGTCCTGCACCACCAACTGCCTGGCGCCGCTGGCGGCCGTGCTGCACGAGACCGTCGGCATCGAGAAGGGCATGATGACGACGATCCATTCCTATACCGGCGACCAGCCGACGCTGGACACCATGCACAAGGATCTTTACCGCGCCCGCGCCGCGGCGCTGTCGCAGATCCCGACCTCGACGGGTGCTGCCAAGGCGATCGGCCTTGTCCTGCCCGAGCTCAAGGGCAAGCTCGACGGCATCTCGATCCGCGTGCCGACCCCGAATGTCTCGGTCGTCGACTTCAAGTTCATCGCCAAGCGCTCGACCTCCGCGCAGGAGATCAACGAAGCGGTCATCGCCGCGTCCAATGGCAAGCTGAAGGGCGTTCTGTCGGTCACCCATCACCCGAACGTGTCGATCGACTTCAACCACGATCCGCATTCCTCGATCGTAGCGCTCGACCAGACCAAGGTGATGGACGGCAACTTCGTCTCGGTGCTGTCCTGGTACGACAACGAATGGGGCTTCTCGAACCGCATGGGCGACACCGCCGTAGCCTTCGGCAAGACCATCGGCTGATCGCTGCCGTCAATTTACAGTTCAAAACGCCCGGCTTCGGCCGGGCGTCTTCGTTTAAGTCTCGGCGGATCCGCGCACCATGGTGACTAGCCGGAACACCAGTCGCGTCGTCATTCCAGAATCCGCGACGGAGCTTCGCTCCTGCTTCGCCCTGGAATGACGAAGTTTGGAAGCATTGACCCCAAAAAACATCCTGTTGCCTTGCACTGGTCATGTCTTCGCCCCACTCTCCCGTAAAGCAACAAACAGAGGGATTTGGAGGGGCAATAGCGGATGGAGCATGCGATCTATCTCGTGACGCTGGTCGGCACGGCTCTCATTGTCGCCGCCGCGTTTTCGAGCTTGATCGCCTTCCGCTTCGGCGCTCCCTTGCTGCTGCTCTTCCTCTGCATCGGGCTTGCCACCGGTGTCGACGGCCTCGGCATCGAATTCGACAATGCGCGGCTGGCTTATTTTGCCGGCTCACTGGCTTTGGCCGTCATCCTGTTCGATTCCGGTTTCGGCACGCCGCTCAACGCGCTCAGGCAAGCAGCCGGGCCGGCGCTGTCGCTGGCCACGATCGGCGTTATCCTGACCACAGCCATCTTCAGCGCCGCCGCTTCCTATGTTCTCAAGCTCAGCTGGCTGGAATCCTCCCTGCTCGGCGCCGCCGTCGCCTCCACCGACGCGGCCGCCGTCTTCTTCCTGCTGCGCGCTGGCGAGATCCACCTGCGCGAGCGCGTGCGCGCGACGCTCGAAGTGGAATCCGGCACCAACGACCCGATCGCCATCTTCCTCACCATCACCTTGGTCGAGATCATCGCCGCGCATGCCAATCCGGAAGCCAATGTGCTGGCCACCAACCTTTTGCTCGGCTTCCTCGCCAATATGGGGCTCGGCGCCGTCATCGGCGTGCTCGGCGGTTTTGCCATCGTGCGTCTGGTCGAGCGGTTGAATCTCGATCACGGCCTGCTGCCCATCTTCGTGCTGACGCTGTCGCTGATGGTTTTCGCGGCAGCCGGCGCCGTCGGCGGCTCGGGCTTCCTCGCCGTCTACCTTGCCGGACTCGTCGCCGGCAATTCCGACATACGCGCCGTCACCATCCTCAAGCGCTTCCAGGACGGCATGTCGTGGCTGGCGCAGATCATCATGTTCCTGATCCTCGGCCTGTTCGCCACACCCTCGCAATTCCCCGAAATTCTTGTGCCGGCGATCCTGCTCGGCCTGTTCCTGATCTTCGTCGCCCGCCCGGTCGCCGTCTGGCTCTGCCTCGTCCCGTTCCGCCTGCCGCGGCCAGAGGTCGCCTTCGTCTCCTGGGTCGGCCTGCGCGGCGCGGTCTCGATCCTGCTCGCCATCACGCCGCTGCTCGGCGGCCTCGAGCACGGCCGGCTGATCTTCAACGCCGCCTTCATCATCGTGCTGGTGTCGCTGGTGGTGCAGGGCTGGACGGTCGGTCCGCTGGCGCGGCGCCTCGGCCTGATCGTGCCGCCCCGTCTTGGGCCGCTGGACAAGGTGGAGCTCGAATTGCCGGGCTCGGCGCATCATGAGCTGCTCGCCTATCGCGTAGCACCCGGCAGCCCGGTGGCGCGGGGCGAGCGCATCCCGCGCTGGGCGAGACCCTCGCTGGTGCTTCGCGACGGCCGCTCGATGCGCTTTCAGGACATGGGCCGGCTGGCGGCCGGCGATCAGGTCTACATCTTCGTGCCGGACCGCTACCCGCGCCTGCTCGACAAGCTCTTCGCCAGCCGCGCCGTGGTCGATCCTGAGGATGCCGACTTCTTCGGCGCCTTTGCCGTCGATCCGGCCCGCTCGGCCGCGGAGCTGGAAGCCGCCTATGCCCCCGGCCTGTCCGAGGCCGAGCAGAAGCTCACCGTTGCAGCGCTCGTTACCGAGCGGCTCGGCGGCCGTGCCGAATATGCCGACCGTGTGATGATCGGCCCGATCGAGCTGATCGTGCGCGATGTCGACGAGAAAGGCAGGATCACCGGCCTTGGCCTGTCTTTCGAGCCCACCGCGCCGGTCGCGCGCGTGCCGATGTTCATGAGCGCCGGCGAGATCGGCGACCGCATCGCGGCGCTGATCCGCAGCTGGCGCAGACCGGCGGCGAAGCAGGCAGCCGACGACGTGCCGGTTGACACGGTGGCGCCCGCAGCGGACGGGCAGAAGGCAACCGGCGAAGGCTGATGTCTCACGGCGACATCATTTTTGCGCGCGCGCCATCGACGCGGCCCTTGCATCGTCTTCCGCGCCGAGTAAGGTCGCCGCGTTTTCGCGAGAGCAATTTCAGGAAAAGTGTGGGCGGTTTTCCCGTCCGGATTGCGTCAAGGCACTAGGAAGGAACGACCATGGCCGGCTTCAAGACACTCGACGATATCGGCGCCGTCAGCGGCAAGCGCGTCCTGGTGCGCGTCGACCTCAACGTTCCCGTCGCCGGCGGCAAGGTGACCGACGCCACCCGCATCGAGCGCATTGCGCCTACCATCGCCGAGCTCTCGAAAAAGGGCGCCAAGGTCATCCTGCTTGCGCATTTCGGCCGCCCCAAGGACGGCCCATCGGCCGAGTTCTCGCTGGAGCCGATCGCCAGGGCCACGGCTGACGTTCTCGGCCTCCCGGTCGGTTTCGCCGCCGACTGCATCGGCGCCAAGGCCGCGGAAGCCGTCGCGGCGATGAAGGACGGCGACGTCCTGCTGCTCGAGAACACCCGCTTCCACAAGGCCGAGGAGAAGAACGAGCCGGCCTTCACCGAACAGCTTGCCGCCAATGGCGACATCTATGTCAACGACGCCTTTTCCGCCGCGCACCGCGCGCATGCCTCGACCGAAGGCCTCGCGCATCTTCTGCCGGCCTATGCCGGCCGTACCATGCAGGCCGAACTCGACGCGCTGGAAAAGGGCCTCGGCGATCCGGTACGGCCGGTGGTGGCCATCGTCGGCGGCGCCAAGGTCTCGACCAAGATCGACCTTTTGATGAATTTGGTGAAGAAGGTCGACGCGCTCGTGATCGGCGGCGGCATGGCCAACACCTTTCTTGCCGCGCGCGGCACCGATGTCGGCAAATCCCTCTGCGAGCATGACCTCGCCGGCACCGCCAAGCAGATCATGATCGAGGCGGCGGAAGCCGGCTGCGCCATCATCCTGCCCGCCGATGGCGTCGTGGCCAAGGAATTCAAGGCGGGCGCCGCCAGCGAGACCGTCGCCATCTCGGACGTGCCGGCCGACGGCATGATCCTCGATGTCGGTGCAAAGACCGTGCAGAGCGTCAACGACTGGATCGACCGCGCCGCGACGCTGGTCTGGAACGGCCCGCTCGGCGCCTTCGAGATCGAGCCTTTCGACCGCGCCACGGTGTCCGCCGCAAAGCATGCCGCTGCCCGCACCAAGCAAGGCAAGCTGGTGTCGGTCGCCGGCGGCGGCGACACGGTGGCCGCGCTCAACCATGCCGGCGTCGCCGGCGATTTCACCTATGTCTCGACCGCCGGCGGCGCGTTCCTCGAATGGATGGAAGGCAAGCCGCTGCCCGGCGTCGAGGTGCTGAAGCGGTAGACAGTCCGAGCCCAGGCAAAGCCCGCGCGGCTTTCGATCGATTCTAGCTTTCCGGCGTCATTCCTTTGGCGGTAGTGTTCTGCCGGCGCGGAATAAACGCAGCGAAGGAGAGCACCCATGAGCGAACGTCTCGAAGATATCGCCGCCGCTATGGTGAGCGGCGGCAAGGGCCTTTTGGCCGCCGATGAGAGCTCCGGCACCATCAAGAAGCGTTTTGACGTCATCGGCGTCGAATCCACCGCCGATAACCGGCGCGACTATCGCGAGATGATGTTCCGGTCCAGGGACGCGATGTCAAAATACATCTCCGGCGTCATTCTCTATGACGAGACCATTCGCCAGCAGGCCGCCGACGGCACGCCGCTCGTCGACATCATCAAGGCCGCCGGCGCCATTCCCGGCATCAAGGTCGATCTCGGCGCCAAGCCGCTGGCCGGCTTTCCCGGCGACACCATCACCGAGGGCCTGGATGGGCTGCGCGAGCGGCTCGCCGACTATTACAAGCTCGGCGCCCGCTTCGCCAAATGGCGCGCGGTGATCGACATCGACACCGGCAAGGGTGTGCCGTCGGCCAATTCGATCGCCTCGAACACCCACGCGCTGGCCCGCTATGCCGCGCTCTGCCAGGAGGCCGGCATCGTGCCGATCGTCGAGCCGGAAGTGCTGATGGACGGGGCGCATTCGATCGACACCTGCTATGACGTCTCCAAGGCGACGCTGATCAAGCTCTACGACGAACTTTACGCGGCCCGCGTCGTGCTGGAAGGCTCGATCCTCAAGCCGAACATGGTCATCTCCGGCAAGAAGTCGGGCAAGACCGACAGCCCGGAGGAAATCGCCGAGAAGACGATCAAGCTGTTCCGCGAAGTGGTGCCGTCGGCAGTGCCCGGCATCGCCTTCCTCTCCGGCGGCCAGGACGACGAGGAGGCGACCGCCAACCTCAATGCCCTCAACGCCATCGGCCCGCATCCTTGGAAACTGACCTTCTCCTATGGCCGCGCGCTGCAGGCCGCGCCGCAGAAGGCATGGAGCGGCAAGGCCTCGAACATTGCCGCCGGCCAGGCTGCCTTCACTCACCGCGCCCATATGAACCATCTGGCGGCGCTCGGAAAATGGCAACCGGCGCTGGAAAAGGCCGCCTGACGCCATCCCTGAGCGGTGCATAAAACCCGGGCTGGCAGCCCGGGTTTTTGCTTTTTGCGAGCCGCGTTCCCACTTGTCAGGCGCCGACCGCTATCGACCATGTCGGATCGCGCCGATGTCGAACGTCCTTGGCAGGAGAGGACAGGAGATGGTCATGCATCGCAATGCCGTGGTTTCGCGGGAGGAATGGTTCGAGGCGCACAGGAAGCATCTCGAGCGCGAGAAGGAGCTGACAAAGTTCCGCGAGCTTATCGCCGCGGAGCGGCGGCAACTGCCCTGGTTCAAACTGCGCAAGGATTATGTTTTCGAGAGCGAAGCGGGGCCGAAGCATCTTGCCGAACTGTTCGCCGGCAAGAGCCAGCTCATCGTCTATCATTTCATGATGGCGCCGGGCTCCGACCACCGCTGCGAGGGCTGCTCGTTCCTCGCCGACCATATCGATGGCGCCGACCAGCATCTGAAGCATCATGACGTCTCACTCGTCGTCGTCTCGCGTGCGCCGCTGGCCGAAATCCTGCCTTACAAGCAGCGCATGGGCTGGAAGTTCGACTGGATGTCGTCCTATGCGTCCGATTTCAACTTCGACCTGCAGGTCTCCTTCACCGACAGGCAGATCGCGGCGGGCGAAACCACCTACAATTTCGAGAAGCGCCCGTTGCGGTCGAAAGACCTGCCCGGCACCAGCATCTTCTACCGCAACGAGTGCGGCGACATCTTTCTCACCTTCATGTCGCGCGCCCGCGGCGGCGACGCGCTGATCGGCGCCTATCATTATCTCGACATGACGCCGAAGGGCCGCGGCGAGACGGGTCCCTATCACAACCTGATGGACTGGGTGCGCCTGCATGACGAATATCGGGACAAAGACAAGGACCGGCCGGACTGCTGTGCGTGAACGGCAGGACGCGCCGGGCCGTCCTTCCCGAATATGGACAGGCCTACGCCCAGTGCCCAAGCACCGCCGCCAGCGAGATAGCGGCCATCGCAAGCAGCGCCAGCTTCCAAAAATCGCCGCGCCGCTTCAGCCCCGGCCAGCCCAGCGGCTTGATGACTTGGATCAGCATGATGCCGCAGATGACAAGGGCGAACAGTTTCGTCATGCCGCCTTTGACCAGCATCGATGGCGACTGTCAAAGCTGTTCTCGAGCGCACCCTCGGGCGGAGCAGTCCTGACAGAAATAGGGCCTATTCGAACGCTGCGAACGGCACCGCATCGTCTTCCTCCGCGCCCTGCCAACCTCCTGACAGACTGCTGTCAGGAGGGGTGTGAGATACTCTTCTCATCAAAAAGAGAGGAGTGACGTCATGAACGGTTTTACAATTCTGCGTAGTGTGCAGCACTATGTCGGCAGGATCCGCACCGTGCGCAACGAGATTCGCACCCAGCGTTTCCTGAACACTTTGCCGGCGGACATCCGCAAGGACATCGGCTGGCCGGACCTTTACCAGGGCCGCGTGCGTGAAAACTGAAATTTTGCGCCGCGACTTGGATTGGAGCGCAGTAGCGCCCAGATGTAATGCGGCCAGTAATGTTGAGTTCAGGGAAAGAGCCTTGTTCGCCGGTAGTTTCGCCGCATGCCTCCTGACAGTATGTTGTCAGGAGGCATGCGGTAATTGGAGCGGCGTCGATCCTGACAGCAACGAACATCAACCAACGATCCGGAGTAATCCGCGCATGGTGAAAAGCTGGAACGGCAGGCTGAGCACGCCGAGCATCGTCGGCATCACGCCGTCGCTGCCCACGGTCGGTGATGTCGTCCAGGGCCAGTCGATGCTGGCGCCGACCGCAGGCGGATTGTCCTTCGGTGCGAAATTCGTTGCCGCGCAGCGCACGCGCGAAGGGCTTAAGTCATATCCTGGGGGGATCTAGCGATGCGTCGTGCTGACAGGCTTTTCCAGATCGTGCAGCATTTGCGGGGCGGCCGGCTGGTCACCGCGCAGAAGCTCGGCGCATGGCTCGAGGTTTCCGAACGCACCATTTACCGTGACATAGCCGACCTGCAGTCGACCGGCGTGCCGATCGATGGCGAAGCGGGCGTCGGCTACATGATGCGGGAGGGATTCGACCTTCCCCCGCTGATGTTCACACGTGACGAGATCGTGGCGCTGGTTGCCGGCGCCCGCATGGTGCGCGCCTTCGGCGGTGCCACAATGGCGAGGGCCGCCGACGAGGCGCTGGTCAAGATCGGCGCCGTGCTGCCCGACACCGAGAAGGACCGCATCGCCCGCACCGAGATCCATACGCCGATGTGGGTGGTAAGCGACGCCGCGCGGGAAGCGATCGACCTGATCGAGCGCGCCATCGAGAAGCGCCAGGTGCTGACCATCGACTATTCCGACGAAGCCGGCCGCGGTACCGCGCGCGACATCAGGCCGTTGGGGCTGTGGTTCTGGGGCAAGGTCTGGACCCTGGTCGCCTGGTGCGAGATGCGCGACGATTTCCGCGCCTTCCGCATCGACCGCATCGCCTCGGTCGTCATTGCCGGCCGCATCTTCAAGCCGGAACGGGGCAAGCAGCTCGCCGATTTCTACCGGGCCGTCGAGCGCTCAGAGGATTACGGCATGGCGCCCGACCGCGCCGCGCGGACGTGACTTCCTCCCAAGCCATTGTCCAATAAAAAAGCCCGCTCGAAGCGGGCTTTTTTATTGAGCGGCAAGTCGACCAAGGCCGACCCCTCCTTACTCTTCATCTTCGTCCTTGTCCTTCGACTTGAGCGCCGAAAGCTTGGCGAAGACGGCGTTGGCATCGAGCTCCTGGTCCTCATCCTTCGGCTTCTCCGGCGCCGGCACCAGCCGTTCGGTGAGCGCGGCGGGCAGCAGCGTGTCGCCGACGGGCTGCGCCGGCTCGCGGCCGCGCGAGGCGCGGTTGACCTCAAGGTCCAGGTCGATCTGCGAGGTGAGGCCGAGCGTCACCGGATCCATCGGCTGCAGATTGGCCGAGTTCCAGTGCTTGCGCTCGCGGATCTGCTCGATCGTCGACTTGGTGGTGCCTACGAGACGGGCAATCTGCGCATCCTTGAGCTCGGGATGGTTGCGCACCAGCCACAAGATGGCGTTCGGCCGGTCCTGGCGCTTCGACAAAGGCGTGTAGCGCGGGCCCTTGCGCTTCGATTCCGGCACCCGCACCTTCGGCTCCGACAGCTTCAGCCGGTGGTTGATGTCCTTCTCGCCGCGCGCGATCTCGTCGCGCGTCAGCTGACCGGTGATGATCGGGTCCATACCCTTGATGCCTTGGGCCGACTCGCCGTCGGCGATTGCCTTGACTTCGAGCGGATGCAGCCCGCAGAACTGCGCGATCTGCTCGAAGGAGAGCGCGGTGTTGTCGACCAGCCAAACGGCGGTCGCCTTGGGCATCAGCAGCGAATTGGCCATATCAAAAATCCTTCTCGTTCGCCCGCGTTCCCGCGCGGGCGGTGGTTTTAGAGCCACCAAAATGGGAAATTCGCGGCCTGTATAAACGCTCCCTCCAATTTTCGCAATGTTTTTGGAAGGGCCGATTCAAGGCCCTAAAAAGACAAAACCCGCTGGACGAGGTCCAGCGGGTTTGGAACCGGAAACAAAGCAAGCGTCTCGACGGCTCTGGCTTGCATGTCGCGGCCCGACCGCTAGGCCGGGCTGCGTCTGATTACACCGCCTGGCGGGCGATACGCTCGATGTCGGCACGGTTGATGCCGAGGTCGCTCAGCTGGCGGGCATTGAGCTTGTTCAATTCGCGCACGGTCTCGTTGTACATGCGCCACTTACGGAAAGCACTGATCGGGTTCATGATGGTTCTCCAGTCGTTTGGTCAAATCGTTTGATGCCGCGTAAATAGGCACTCCTGCCCACAAATTGAACGGACGCTTTTGCATGGCCGCAATGCGTTTTGTGCAATGCAGCATTAAGGTTTCGTTCAGCTTGGAACCGGGACACGCGCCGACGCCAGGATGGGTCGAGATTCAGGTCAGGCCGAGTCGAAAATGGTGGACTTCGAGAACCGGAGCGGAGCGTACTTTAGTACGTGAGCACCGGAAGCACAGAAGCCCGGCATTTGCAGGCCGGCCTCACCTGAATAACGACCCATCCTACTCTACGTCGAGGACGATCTTGCCGATATGCTCGCCCTCTTCCATCCGCTCATGCGCCCGCCAGGCTTCGGTCAGCGGAAAGATCATGTCCATCACGGGAGCCACCTTGCGCGTGCCGAGCAGCGGCCACACCTGGGCCTCGAGCGCGGCTGCGATCGCCGCCTTGAACTCGACGGTACGCGGGCGGAGCGTCGAGCCGGTGTGGGTCAGCCGCTTCACCATGACCTTGGAGAAGTCCGCGCTGGCAACGGCGCCGGCCTGCACCGCGATCTGCACGATGCGCCCCTCGACGGCCGCGGCATCGTAATTGCGCCCGACGTAATCGCCGCCGACCATGTCGAGGATGACGTCGGCGCCCTTGCCGCCGGTCGCATCCTTCACGGCGGCGACGAAATCCTCCTCGCGGTAGTTGACCGCCCGGTCGGCCCCGAGCTTCAGGCAGGCGTCGCATTTCTCCTTACTACCGGCAGTGGTGATCACAGTGGCGCCGAAGGCCGAGGCGAGCTGGATGGCGGTGGTGCCGATGCCGGACGAGCCGCCATGGACAAGCAGCGTCTCGCCTTTCTTCAGGCCGCCGCGCTCGAATACATTGTGCCAGACGGTGAAGTAGTTTTCCGGAACCGCGGCGGCCTCCGAATGCGTGAAACCCGCCGGCAGCGGCAGCACGCTGCCGGCATGAACCTTGACATATTCGGCATAGCCGCCGCCCGGCGTCAGCGCGCAGACCCGGTCGCCGATGCGCCAGCGCGATATCCCGTCGCCGAGCGCCGCGATTTCGCCCGACGCTTCGAGGCCCGGCAAGTCGGATGCACCGGGCGGCGGCGGATAGGCGCCCTTGCGCTGCTGGACGTCCGGCCGGTTGACGCCGGCCGCGTGCACCCGGATCAGCACTTCGCCGGGGCCGGGCACCGGCACGTCGCGCGTTTCCGGCTTGAGCACCCTTGGCCCACCCGGTTGCGAGATCGCGATGGCCGTCATCTTCGCCGGAATCTTCTGTCCGTCTGCCATGATATCGTGTTCTCCCTGTGTCCCGGTCTATCGCCGCCCGTTTGCATCGGCGCCCCTGCCTGGAGCAGGTTGGCGCTTGAAGAAGCGCCAACCTGCTCCAACTCTTTGTTCCTACGCTATTCCGGACGGAAAACCGCTACGCACTTTTCCCGGAATTGCTCTATGTATGCCGATTGCCAGATCAGGCAAATGGCCGAGTAAGAGAGGAGCGACGGATGGCGATCTTCGACGACGAACCCAGGAAAAAGCAGCGCCCGCACGAGATCGGCCAGGACCTGTCTTTGCTGTCCGTCGACGAATTGTCCGAGCGCATCGCATTGCTGCGCGACGAGATCGCCAGGCTGGAAGCCGAGCGCACCGCCAAGGGCGCCACCAAATCCGCCGCCGAGTCGCTGTTCCGCCGCGGATAAATTGTTCGGCGTGCTCGCTCGCCGCCGAAAAGCCCGAATACGTCTGTCTTCAGGCCCTGCGTCTCGAACCCGGATCAAGCGATGTTTGCAACCTACAGACCGATCCTCTCGCTGCTGCGCGGCACCGCGTTCCTGCTCGCCGCATCCGGCCTGCACGGTCTGCTCCTGCCGCTGCGCGGCCAGGTGGAAGGCTTTTCGACCGCATCGCTCGGCCTGATGGGCACGGCCTGGGCCGGCGGCTTCGTCGCCGGCTGCTTCTTCGCACCGCGTCTCGTGCGCCGCGCCGGCCATGTCAGGGCTTTCGGCGCCTTCGCCGCGTCGGGCGCGATCGTCGCGCTGCTCACCGGGCTCATCATCGACGAATATTTCTGGATCCTTTTGCGCGCCTTCACCGGCTTCACCATGGCTGGCGCCTTCATGGTGATCGAGAGCTGGCTGAACGAGAAGGCCACCAACGAAAACCGCGGCACCGTCTTCGGCCTCTACATGATGGTCACCTATGCCTCGATCATGGGCGGCCAGATGATCGTCGCCGGCGGCGATGTGCGGTCGGCCTCGCTGTTCATGATCACCGGCATTCTGTTTTGCCTGTCGCTCATTCCGACGGCCGTGTCGACGCAATCGCATCCCAAGCCCCTGCAGGACGTCAAGCTCGACGTCAAAGGCCTTTACGCCAACTCGCCGGTGTCGGCGGTGGCCTGCCTCCTGATCGGCATCGCCAACGGTGCCTGGGGCACGCTGGGCGCCGTCTATGGCGCGCGCGTCGGCATATCGACCGCCGAGATCGCGCTGATGATGAGCCTGGTGGTCATTTCCGGTGCCGCCATGCAGCTACCGGCCGGGCGCCTGTCGGATACAACCGACCGGCGCTTCGTGCTGGCCGGCGCGGCCTTCGGCGCAGCCCTGGTCGCGATGCTGATCTTCCTGATCGCACCGCGTTCGGGCGTCTTCATCATCGTGATGACCGCCGCCTATGGCGCCTTCGCCTATACGCTCTATTCGATCGCCGTCGCGCATGCCAACGACCACGCCCGCTCCGAGGACTTCGTCAAGGTTTCGGGCGGTCTGCTCTTGCTCTACGGCTTTGGCACGATGATCGGCCCGCTTTTGGCCGCGGCCTTGATGGGCTCGGTGCGTCCGGAGGGGCTTTTCCTGGCAACCGCGCTCGCGCATCTCAGCCTCGCCGGCTACACGCTGCTGCGCATCCGCGCCCGCGCGCCGGTGCCGATCGAAGACCGCGATGCCTTCAAGACGCAGCCCGCGGACCGCGCGGTCACGCCCGAGGCCACGCGGCTCGATCCGCGCAGAAAGGTTGAAACCGATAGTTGAGATTCGCGAGACTTTGCCTCACAAATAAAGGCATGATGTTTTCTGACGCCTTTATGGCGATAGCCGATCCCAACCGGCGCCATCTCTTGGAAGAACTCCGGCGCGGCCCGAAGACGGTGAACGAATTGGCCGCCGGATTGCCCGTCTCACGCCCAGCGGTTTCCCAGCATCTGAAGGTCCTGCTGGACGCCGGCCTGGTCAACGCCAAGCCCGAAGGCACGAGGCGCGTCTATACCGTCAGCAGTGCCGGCTTCCTCAGGCTCAACATCTGGCTCGATCAGTTCTGGGAAACGGCGCCGGGAGAATAGTCCCTGGCCATCAATGCATGCCGCTCAGAAGTGTGAAGCGGTTCTGAGGCAACGACATGCATAAAACAAAGACCCAAAGCGATGCGCTTTGGCCGGAGGCCTCAAGGCGCCGTCTGCAGGGCTGCGCCGAGCGGGTCATGAGCGCCGGCATCTTGCCGGTCGGCGACACCTTCAGGAAGGCGGCGCGCGAAGCTTCATCGCCAAGGTCGACGATGACAATCATGCCGGCGTCATGCCGGCGCTAGCCGTGTGCGGCGATGGCTTCGACGATCTGTGGCCAGTCGTTGCGATGCAGTTCGTGGCCACCGCCTTCGACCTTGACCAGCCTCGCGCCGAGAACGGCCTCGGCCAGAGCTTGGCCATGCTCGATCGGGAAGAGCGGGTCGGCGGTGCCGTGGATGACGAGCAGCGGCACGCGAAGATCCCGCACCGTCCGCTGCGGGCCGCCGCCCTTGAGCAGGAAATGATTGGTCGCGCTGGCGAGACCGCCGGAACGGCCGTAATCCTCCTCGATCATCTTGCGCGTCCGCCCCTCGTCGAACGGATGGCGAGTGCTGGCAATCGCACGGGCGTCCTTGACCATGAAGTCGATCACCTGCTCCCGCTTCGACCAGTCGACATTGCCGCCTTGGGCCGAATGTTCCTTATAAGCTTCGGTCGTTCCGGGCAGGCCGGACGTATCGACGCCGAGCGGCGAGCAGGAGATCACGGTAAGGGCGCTGACGCGTTCGGGATATTTCAGCGCCACGCTTTGCGCGAGCATGCCGCCCATCGACATGCCGGCGACATGCGCCTTGGCGACGCCATGGTCGTCGAGCACGCGCATGGCGTCGTCCACCATGTCCTCGAATGTGTAGGGCGGCGCGCCCAGCGGATATTTGGTCGATAGGCCCGTGTCGCGGTTGTCGTAGCGGATAACGAAGCGGCCGCGCCCGGCAAGCTGCCGGCAGAAGGGTTCGGGCCACCACAGCATCGAAGCCATGGCGCCCATGATCAAAAGGATCGCTGGATCTTTCGGACTGCCGAAGCTTTCCGAAACGATGTCGGGGCGCTGCGCTGCGGTGGTCATCTGCTCCTCCATTCCGCTTGCATTTTGCAATTGGTTGCACGATAATAAAACCGATATCATAATGCAACTGGTTTTTGGAGATCATTATGTCCGGCGAGCATCGATCCGGCTGCCCGATCAATCTGTCGCTCGAGGTCTTTGGCGACCGCTGGAGCCTGATCATCCTGCGCGACATGATCTTCGGCGGCAGGCGCCATTTTCGCGAGTTGCTCAACGGCTCGCTGGAAGGCATTGCCTCCAACATCCTGGCCGACCGGCTGAAGCGGCTGATGGAGCTCGGCCTGCTGACCAAGGCCGACGACCCCAGTCACAAGCAGAAGGCGATCTACAGCCTCACGGAGATGGCGATCACGCTGGTGCCGATCATGGCGCAGCTCGGGGCCTGGGGACGCGTCTGGCTGCCGGTTACGGAAGAATTGTCGATCCGAGCCGAGCTGCTCGAAAAGGGCGGTCCGCCGCTATGGGACCAATTCATGGACGAACTGCGTCACGAGCATCTGGGCGCGCCATCCAAGACCCCGCCGGGCACGCCGACCGTGCGCCAGCAACTGCGCGCTGCCTACGAGGAAGTGGTCGCACGAAAAGCTGAGGCTACTGTGGATTGACCGCTTTCGTACCGGGGATTTGGAGATTAGCCGGAACGTTCCTCGCATCCATTCCGTGACTTCGAAGCGTTGCTGCGGTGCAGAATTCTGCTCCGTTGCACGCCTTGGCGAAGGTAGCGGCATGGATTCCAGGGTTTCGCGACGGAGCTTCGCTCCTGCTTCGCCCTGGAATGACGACATTGGAAGACCTAATTCAAATTGATATCCCGGCTGGCCGACCGCATCGACACCGAGAAGCCGGCCAGCACGTCGAACAGCGCGATGACCATCAGCGTGAAGAAGACGGAGTGCGCCGCACCCTTCACCAGCAGGAATTCGACTAGGAAGGCGATGAAGACCAGCGTCGACAAAAGATGATCCAGGATCGAGGCATTGGTGGTGCGCACCGATTTTGAGATCTCGACGAACAGGAAGATCAGGCCGATCAGCACCATCAGGCCACCGAGCGTCATCGAGAACACACCGCCCGACATCATGCGGAAGGAGAACATCTCGGTCGTCCAGGGATCGTCGCCGCCGCCGAACAATCCGAGCAGGCCGAGATTGTAGAGGACGAAGGGCACGATCAGCAGCGGGATGGCACCGAACATCTGGGCGACTCCAATGGGGCACCCCTTTTGTAAAATCCGCGGCAGGCGCGCCGTCAAGGCTTTTCGCCGGCGGCGGCGAACACGCTCTAAGACCTAATGAAATAACAATGTCAGCCGGTTGTCCGGCTTTTCTGCAGCCTGCGAGGCCCAGGCCTCCATCAACCAAGGGCCGCACGCAAAAAGACCGGCCAAAGGCCGGTCTTTTGAAAGGTCACGAACCGCGGAAGCTTCTCAGCTTTCCTTCGGCTCAAGAACCTGGCGGCCGCGATACATGCCGGTCTTCAGGTCGATGTGATGCGGGCGGCGCATTTCGCCGGAATTCTTGTCCTCGACATAGGTCGGGGCCTTGAGCGCGTCGGCCGAGCGGCGCATGCCGCGCTTCGACGGAGAGGTTTTTCTTTTTGGAACGGCCATGGATATGCTCCACTACATGGTCAAAATGCCCCGGCAACCCTCGCGAAAGGGCCGCATCGAGGCCATAATCTGAGAAAGTCGGGTGCCTATACACGCCCTGCGCCGTTTTGGCCAGCGCCGGCGCGATTTTTTTTGAGCCGGCGCCGCTTCGTCCTACTCAAGGCAGCCGACATAGGCACCTGACCGACTGGCGCGCCGCTCGATCAACGAGGCCAGCCGCCGCAGGCCCGGTCCCGGCCTGGCGGGATTGCGCGCGATCGGGTTGGGCAGGCTGACGGCAAGCAGCGCCGCCTGCCTTCGCGACAATTGCTTGGCAGAGACGCCGAAATGATGCCGGGCGGCGGCCTCGATGCCGTAGATGCCCGGCCCCCATTCGGCGATGTTGAGATAGATTTCCATGATCCGCCGCTTCGACATCACAGCATCGAAATAGACGGCCAGGGGCAGCTCGACCACCTTGCGCACGCTGCCCAATGGCCGCGACCACAGAAAAAGGTTCTTCACCGTCTGCATGGTGATGGTGGAGGCGCCGCGCGTCGCCTCGCCGGCCAGCGCGTCGTCGACCACGCCGCGCAACTCGCCCAGATCGACGCCGCGATGAAAGCAGAACTGCCCGTCCTCCGACATGATCACCGAATGCGCCAGCACCGGCGCCACGTCATCGATCGACACCCAGCGCCGGTCGTAGCCGGAAAAAGTCACGAGGTCCTTCAGCATCAGCGTCGAGACCGGATGCACGAAGGGTGGCAGATAAAGGAAGGTGAGCACGACCGGTATGACCGCCAGCACGAGCGCCACGACCAGGCAACGCCGGCCAAGCCGCTTGAGACCGGCGCGGTTCAGGCGCCGACGTCGCGCCATGTCCAGCCCTTCGCTTTCATATTCGACGATCGGTTCCGTCAAGCCGTCCCACCCGTGCCTCGCCTGCTCCGGCATAAAGGCGCGAGCCTGCTTGCGCAATGTCTGAGTGTCGGCTACCGCTCCCGGCCATGGGCAAAGACGACCAAATCGCCTTCGAATCCGCGCTTTTCATGTGCGCCGCTTCGGTCGAGACCGAGCTGCGGCGGATCCTCGACACGCGTCCGCTCACCAGTGAGATCGTGCGGCCTGAGCGCCTCATGGCGGCCATGCGCCATGGTGTGCTCAATGGCGGCAAGCGGCTGCGGCCTTTTCTGGTCATGGAAAGTGCCGCGCTGTTTTCGGCCGAGAGCGAGGCGGCGCTGCGCGTCGCCGCGGCGCTGGAATGCGTGCATTGCTACTCGCTCATCCATGACGACCTGCCTTCCATGGATGACGACGATTTGAGGCGCGGCCAGCCGACGGTGCACAGGGCCTTCGACGAGGCGACCGCGATCCTCGCCGGCGACGCGTTGCTGACCTTGGCCTTCGACCTCGTCGCCGATGAAGCGACCGCGCTGCCGGCGGAGCGCCGCGCCACCCTGGTTCTCGCCCTTGCTCGAGCGGCCGGTGCCGGCGGCATGGTCGGTGGCCAGATGCTGGACCTCGAAGCCGCACGCGAACGGCCGGACGAGGCGGGCATCATCACGCTGCAGGCGATGAAGACCGGCGCGCTGATCCGCTTCGCCTGCGAGGCCGGCGCGATTGTCGCCGGCGCGCCTCCTGCCGACCGCGAACGGCTGGCGGAGTTCGGCTCGGCGATCGGCCTTGCCTTCCAGCTCGCCGACGACCTGCTCGACCTGACCGCCGACGCAAAGCAGATGGGCAAGGCGACGAACAAGGATGCGGCCGCCGGCAAGGCGACGCTCGCAGCACTGCACGGACCAGATTGGGCGCGCGGTCAGCTCCACGGCCTGATCGAACAGGCGCATGCGCTGCTCGAGCCCTACGGCGAAGCGGCTGAGCTGCTCAAGCAAGCGGCGACCTTCGTGGCGACGCGCAGCAACTGAACGGTGGCGCAGGCGGGCAGCCGTTGCCGAAGCCGACAACAGCTCCGATTGTTCGCTATATTCGAATACTGCTGTCGATGGCCGGGTGATTATCCGGCATCCGCAGCAGTCTATATCCGCTCCAGGACAACGAACGGACATCATCGGTCCGGTCGCTAACGCCTCACCGGCCCTCCATCCAGAGCCGTGAAATCCAGCGGAAGGAACCTGGAATGCCCTTTGCCAACTTCAAGATGCCCGAGGCCGCCCTCACCAAGGCGCAGAAGGAAGACCTCGTCCACAAGACCACGCAGATGTTCGTCGACTATTTCGGCGAAGCTGTACGCCCCTACACCATGGTGCTGATCGAGGAAGTTCGCGACGGAGGCTATGGCCGCGCCGACGAGGTCTTCATTCTTCCCGACGCCTACCGGGCCGAGGATAGTGCCTGACTTGAACCGGGCGAGTCGCTTGCCGAGCGGCACGCCCAACTTTCCGTGTCGGAGCCGATACTCGCTTCCCCTTGGATCAGCCCCGGTTCGGCAAGCTCCGCAGGAAATCGATCATTGCCGCGTTGACCTCGTCCGGGCGCTCCTGCTGGGTCCAATGCCCGCAGCCGGGCAGCATCAGCGTATCGCGGATTTGCGGGACGAAGTTCCTGAGATTGGCCAACAGTTGATCCATGCCGGGGAAGGCGACCACAAGGTCACGGTCGCCCGCTGCGTAGAGAGCGGGAACCTTGATCCGCGCGCCGGCAAAGGGCGCCATCAGTTCCCAGTTGCGGTCGATGTTGCGGTACCAGTTGAGACCTCCGGCAAAGCCGGTGCGCCGGAACTCGCCGGCGTAGAAATCGCTGTCGCTTTCGCTGAGCCAGTGCGGCAGACTTGCAGGAACCTCGGCGGCTTGCAGGAGGCCTCCGCCGTGCGGGACCATGGCAATTCTGGCGCCGCCGTCCGAAGCGTCTCCCGACACCGCATAAAGCATGGCGCGCACCGAGGCCCGCGGGTCCCGTTCCAGCTCCGCCTCGGCAATGCCGGGTTGCTGGAAATAGAGCTGGTAGAACTGGGACTCCGCCGTTCGCGGCATGAGGCTGGTCGGACGCGCATTGCCGCGCGACCGGAACGGCACGCTGAGGCCGACGACGGCATGGAAGCGGTCCGGCCGTAGCAGCGCGGCATGCCAGGCCACCACCGCACCCCAGTCGTGGCCGACGATGACGGAGCTGGGGGCCTCGAGGGCGTCGAGAAGACCCACCATGTCGCCGACCAGATGAAAGAGCGTGTATTGGTCGATCGCTTCCGGCCGATCGCTCTTGCCGTAGCCTCGCATGTCGGGGGCGATGGCGCGGAAGCCCGCCGCCGCGAGCGCGCCCAGCTGATGCCGCCAGGAATACCAGGATTCAGGGAAGCCATGGCACAAAAGCACCACCGGCCCTTCGCCCTGCTCAGCGACGTTGAGGCGGATGCCGTTGGTCTCAACTATCCGCTGTATAGGTTCGCTCACGGCCGCTTCTCATGCTCGCGTTCTACCTCTGATCAATGGCGAAAGGCCAGACGCCGCAACGGGTGGCCGAGCCAGCGGGGTGCCAAGTTTTGGAGGCGCGCATCTTCCATTGACTGTCTCAGGAGCGGTCGCGGCAGTCAATATCCGACATGGTCACGTAGCGCCACGGCGTCCACGCACTTGAATAGTTCTGGCGATGCGCGTCCATTCGTGCAGGATCGCTGACTGAGGAGGCGGGGAACCAATGCTTAAGCTGCAAGCCTGGCTGGCCGATTATTGGGTCATCGGTGCGGGGTTCATGGCAGCATCGCTCATAGCGGCCGCGCCGGTCTTATCGCTTCCGCTGCCGGTGTTCCTGATTTTCCTGCACAGCCCGTTTTACATGGTCCATCAGGTCGAAGAGCACGCCGGCGACCGGTTCCGCAAATTCGCGAACGAAAATGTCTTCGGCGGCCGTGACGCCCTTACCGTCGCCTCGGTTCTCGTCATCAACCTGCCGTTTGTCTGGGGCATCAACCTGCTGGCTCTTTATGCGGCATTCCTGTGGGGACCCGCCTGGGGCCTGGTTGCCCCCAATGTCATGATCGTGAACGCGCTCGCGCACCTCGTCACATCGGCGCGGCTCGGCAAATACAATCCCGGCCTCGTCACCAGCGTCATTTTGTTTTTGCCGCTGAGCGTCGTCACGATCTGGATGATCGGCCGGACGGAAGGTCTTGTCCCGCAATTGATCGGCGCAGCTCTCGCGATCCTGCTTCACCTGGCGATCATTGTGGTCGTGGCCGCCCGATACCGCTCTCTCGTCGTCACCTCATAGCATCTGCGGCGACGTCATCAGTCTTGATCCCCGGCAAAACGGCCCTTTGTCCTCAACGGCACCACATTCGCGCTGGCCGGCTGTTCCGGCTCGGCGCTCTGCGCGGCGACTGCCATATCGGCCCGGGGCAGATAGATCGTCACCGTCGTGCCCTTGCCGACTTCGCTGTCAATCGTGACCGCGCCGCCGGACTGCTGCGCCAAACCGTAGACCTGGGCGAGGCCGAGACCTGTACCCTTCTCGGGCCCTTTGGTCGTGAAGAACGGTTCGAAAACCTGCGGAAGCACGTCTGCCGCAATGCCGATGCCTGTGTCGGTCACCCGCAACGCGACGAATTCACCTTGCAGGCCGGCTGCGTTGTCCTCGCTCGACAACAGCACGTTCTCCGCCGTTATCGTTACCAGGCCACCGTCTGGCATGGCGTCCCGCGCGTTGAAGGCAATGTTGACGAGACCAAGCTCCAGTTCGCCGGGGTCGACCTTGACTGGCCAGGTTTCGGGTCCGACAGCGGCGACCAATTTCACCGATTTGCGCATGGAGTCCGCTATCATTGCGCGGACGGCTTCCACTCGCTCTGCCAGCGAGACGACCTCGGCGCGGGCAGCCTGCTTGCGCGAGAAGGCCAGCAACTGGCGTGTCAATGCGGCGCCGCGCTGGAGCGCAAGTTCCACGGATTCGGTCGCCCGCTTCATTTCGGGATCGGCGCCGACTTTCTTGCCCAGGCGAACATAGCTTTCGACCACCGTCAGGAGGTTGTTGAAATCATGTACGATGCTGCCGGTCAGTTGGCCGAGCGCATCCATTTTCTGCGTATGAACGCGTTGCGCTTGCGCCTGCCGGAGTGCGATCTCCGCATCGCGTCGATCGGTGATGTCGCGCGTAATCTTGGCGAAACCAATCAGCTCTCCTCGCTCATCGCGGATCGGATCGATCACGACATTCGCCCAGAACAGCGTCCCGTCCTTACGGACGCGATGGCCCTCGGTCTCGAAGCGTCCATCCCGTGTTGCCGTATAGAGCGCGCGGCCAGGTAAACCGGCGGCGCGGTCGTGCTCCGTGTAAAACCGAGAGAAGTGCTGACCGATGATTTCCTCGGCCGCATAGCCCTTGATGCGCTCCGCACCGGCATTCCAACTGGTCACCAGCCCATTTGGATCAAGCATGTAAAGCGCATAGTCGGTCACGCCGCCCACCAGAAGGCGGAACTGGCGCTCGCTTTGACGCAAGGCTTCGTGCGCCGCACGGCGTTCGGTGATGTCGCGCGTAACCTTGGCGAATCCTTCGAGCTGGCCTGCGTCGTTATGGATCGGGGTGACGACAACCGATGCCCAGAAACGGCTGCCATCCTTGCGTACGCGCCAACCCTCGCCTTCATATCGCCCGTTTTGCACGGCTGCTTCGAGGACACGGAGCGGCGTGCCTTTTGCGCGTTCTTCACGGGTGTAGAATTTGGAAAAATGCTGGCCCACGATTTCCTCGGCAGCGTAGCCTTTCAGCCGCTCGGCGCCGGCGTTCCAATTGGTGACCATGCCGCTTGGATCGAGCATGTAGATGGCATAGTCGGTCACGCCGTCGACAAGGATGCGGAAGCGCCGCTCGCTCTGCAGCAGCGACTCATGCGCGGCGACGCGCTCCGTGATGTCTCGCGTGATCTTCGCGTAACCCAAAAGAACGCCGTTGCGGTCCAGTACCCGTTGAACAAGGCCGCTCGACCAGAACCTGGTTCCGTCCTTGCGCACCCGCCACCCTTCGGCCTCGTATCTTCCCTCCGCCTTTGCCGCGGCAAGCATCCTGCTCGGGACCCCATTCGCCTGATCTTCAACTGTGAAAAATCGGGAAAAATGCTGCCCCAGGACTTCCGAAGCCGCGTAGCCCTTTATCTTCTCGGCGCCGGCATTCCAGCTGGTGATGAGGCCATCTGCATCGAGGGTGTAGATCGCGTAGTCGGCGACAGCGTCGATGAAGAGCTCGAGGCGGCGGCTGTCGGAAAGGTGTTGCGCGTCGGCTGTGGTCGGTGGCATTGTCGAACCCGCGTTACGCTCGCATTAAGCAGTTCGTCCGGTGACACGTCCGCAACATAAGCGTGCCTATCCTGCATAGCAACGAGCTTGGACCAATGGCGACATATTCATCCGCTCTCGTAGCCAATCTCAGAAATCCGGGCCATCTGTACAGCTTTGCTCCGGAAAACGAGCCTGGAGATGACGAGGAAAATCCCGTCTCTCACGAACCCGGCTCCGCCGAGCACGACGAACTCCCGTATAGGGTCGAGTTGTGGAACGCCGCCAAGAATGGTGTCGAACAAGTCCTCGCCGTCACGGCAAATGCCAGCATCGGCTACGCTGCCTATTATGCAGCGACGCGTGAGCATCCGGATCGCTACGTCACCTTGCGGCACAAGAACAATTTCGTTTCGAGATGGAACGGCCCGACGAATTAGGCAGAGGCCTGTCTATGACACGGAGCGCCAATTCTTCCCGTTCGGCTGAAGCGCTGCCCTATCGTATCGAACTCTGGCGGGCCGACAGCCATGAGATCATCGAACGGGTCCTCGCACGCGCCGCTACCGCACAGCTTGCCCGCGCCATTTTTCAAGCCGCGAGAGACGAGCATCCTCGACGCCGGGTCACACTGCGCAAGGGAAACGGGATCCTCTCCGATACATCGGATTGACGATCTGCCGTCCGGTTTCGAGGCGCTGTCCGGAAGTCCAGCGCGCTTACCCTGTCTGTCACGGACAGCGATACATCGCCTTTGTATCAGAAGCTGCGACAAGGCCAGCCTCCCTCCAACGAAATCTTAATGTAAATCAAGCGTAATCCAGACCATTAAAATTGTGCGTATGTGTTGGGGTTGCGCATGCCGGAATATTCTTCCTTCCTCCGGTCGATCCGGATCCGCTACATTTCGGGATTGCTTGTGTTCGCGCTGGCTTCGGCCGCCGTCATGTTCGCGCTCAATCGTGTGAATTCGTATCGCCACGAGGTCGATGCTCTCAGCGGCAATTTCGTCATCTTCGCCCGCGACCTGCGCAACGCCACCAATTTCGCCGAGACCACCGGCACCGCCTGGCGCAGCGAGACGCGCGATGCGTTGGCGACCGCCGCGCGCGGCCATTCCGAACGCCTGATGGGCGAGATCGGGATCCTGAACGCCCAACTCGCCGCGATCAGGCCGCGCCTGTCGAACAACACCGTCAACGCGCTGGACACCGCTTCGGTCAATGACGACCTGTTCTGGTCGGCGCGCGACATGGTGCGCAACTTCAACCTGATGGCGGTCGCCCAGAAGGTCGACGAGTGGAGCTACCGCGAGATCCGCAACCAGAACGACCTTTTCGCCCAGCCGATGCTGGTGAAGGTGCGCACCGCACTCGACGAGGAGCGCCGCCTCGCCGATGCTTCCAGCGACCGGCTCCTCCTGTGGGCGAGCGGCCTGCTGTTTGCCGTGCTCGCAATCGCGGCGTTTCTGATCTTCCGGCCGATGGAGAATGCGATCCGCCGCGCCTTCGCCGAGACCGCCGCATCTTTGTTCAAGGCCGAGGCCGCCGACCGCGCCAAGTCCGAATTCCTCGCCAATATGAGCCATGAGATCCGCACGCCGATGAACGGCGTGCTCGGCATGGCGGAGTTGCTTGCCAAGACGGAGCTGACGCCGCGCCAGAAGACCTTCACCGACGTCATCGTCAAATCCGGCAACGCGCTGCTCACCATCATCAACGACATCCTCGATTTCTCGAAGATCAATGCCGGCCAGCTGACGCTCGACCCCGCCCCTTTCCGCCTCGCGGAGGCGGTCGAGGATGTGGCGACGCTGGTGTCGGCGCGCGTTGCCGAAAAGAACCTCGAGCTCATCGTGCGCGTCGACCCGCGCCTGCCGGCCTTCGTCGTCGGCGACGCCGGGCGCTTCCGCCAGATCGTCACCAACCTGCTCGGCAACGCCGTGAAGTTCACCGAGAAGGGCCATGTCCTGATCGATGTCGGCGGCGATGTTGTCGACGGTGTGGTCCAGCTCAAGGTCCGCGTCGAGGACACCGGCATCGGCATCCCGGCCGAAAAACTGCAAAGCGTGTTCGAGAAATTCGCCCAGGTCGACGGCTCCTCGACCCGCCGCCATGAAGGCACCGGCCTTGGCCTCGCGATCGGCGCCCGGCTTGTCGACCTGATGGGCGGCAAGATCGGCGTCGAAAGCGAGATCGGCCGCGGCTCCGTGTTCTGGTTCGCCGTGCCGCTGCCGGCGCATGACCAACAGGCGCGCGACGAGCTGGTGCCGGTCGACGTCACCGGCGCCCGTGTGCTGGTCATCGACGACAATCCGGTCAACCGCGAGATCCTGCTGGAGCAGCTGAGAAGCTGGAGCTTCGACTGCGCGGCCGCAGAAAGCGGCGCGGTCGGCCTCGCCTTCCTCGACCGCGCCTGCCAGCTCGGCGCCTCGGTCGACTGCATCATCCTCGATTATCAGATGCCCGGCATGAACGGCGCCGATGTCGCCAGGGCCATCGCCGCCGACAGCCGCCTCTCCTCCATCCCCGTCGTGCTGCTCACCTCGGTCGATCAGGTCGATTTCGGCCGCATGGTGATCGATTTCGGCATCGTCGCGCATCTCACCAAGCCGGCGCGTTCGGCGGTGCTGCTGGGCACCGTGATCGCCGCCATTCAGAAGGCGCGCACGCAAGGTGCCAAGGCGCATTTCGTGCGCGAGCCGGTCGCGGCCCAGGCGGCCCCGCCGGCCTTCACCGTCATCCGCGGCCCGGCCGTTCCGGTCCCGGCAGCGCCGGAATCGACCGCCGCGCCGAGCGGCCCGATCGATATCCTGATCGCCGAGGACAATGACGTGAACCAGCTGGTCTTCGGCCAGATCCTCAACGGTTTCGGCCTCAGCTACCGCATCGCCGGCAATGGTCGAACGGCTGTTGAGATGTACCGCTCGCTGCGCCCGCGCTTGGTGCTGATGGACGTCTCCATGCCGGAGATGAACGGCTATGAGGCGACCCGCGCCATCCGCGCCATCGAAGCGCAGAACGGCGATCACACGCCGATCATCGGCGTCA
Organism: Mesorhizobium sp. B2-9-1; assembly: GCF_006439455.1. Classification (NCBI taxonomy): domain Bacteria; kingdom Pseudomonadati; phylum Pseudomonadota; class Alphaproteobacteria; order Hyphomicrobiales; family Phyllobacteriaceae; genus Mesorhizobium; species Mesorhizobium sp. B2-9-1. Next base: position 248,173 of record NZ_VFTP01000006.1, read on the forward strand.
CCGCGCATGCGCTGAAGGGCGACCGTGAAAAATGCATCGAGGCCGGCATGGACGACTATCTGCCGAAACCGGTCTCGCCCGACCGCCTCGGCGCCAAGATCGGCACCTGGCTCAGCGAGACCGTGGCGGCGAAGACGGCTTAAGCGTCAGGTAGCGTCTGGCGGCCACCGCCGAGTTCCTTCGCGCCCCCCTCTGCCCTGCCGGGCATCTCCCCCACTTGGGGGGAGATCGGATGCCGCGCCGGATTTCGCCAATCACGAACGTTGCAGGACGAGTGCTGTCGGCGAAGCTGCCAATCTCCCCCCTCGTGGGGGAGATGTCCGGCAGGACAGAGGGGGGCGCTGTCCCGCCAGCACGTCCAACTTCGTGGTACCCAGTCACCGGTTGCGCAGCACCACGCAGGCGCCGCCGACGCTTTGCAGCTTGTCGCAGATACCGTTGGCCTCGCCGCGCGAGTCGGCGCCGATTCTGACCGCGTAGATGCCGCGCCGGCCGATCGGCGTGCGAACCCGGCTCACCACCGGATCACGGCTGGCGAGCAAGGCCGGGAACCGGCCCCTGACCCGCAGCCATTGGCCTATCGCCGCCGAGCGGCGGAAATTGCCCGCCACCTGCACGCCCCACGGCTTCACGTTGATCGAGGCCATGGCGACGGTCCGCGACATGATCACCGGCAGCCTGCGGCAGGCAACCGCGAAGCTCATCTTCGGGTCGAGCGGCTGGACGGTGCCGGCATAGGACTTGTCCGAGAACTTGTCGACCGGCTCGCCCATGACGTCGAAGACATAGCTTTCCGTCTCCATTGGCAGGAAGCCGCCCGAGCTCAGCCAGCGCGACACGCGGTTCTCGCCGGCATTGTAGGCCGCGGCCGCCAGCCCGAGATTGCCGTAGCTGACCTTCATCTCGGCAAGATATTTCGCCGAGGCCGGGATGGCCTGCCCGATGTCGAAGGGATCGGCGAGCCCGCGCATCTTGGCGGTGCCCGGCATGAATTGCGCGATGCCTTCGGCGCCGACCGGGCTCACCGCACCCGGATCGAAGCGGCTCTCCTTCCAGATCAGCCGGGCGAAGAAATCCTTGGGTAGGCCGTTCTGTTGGGCCTGGGTCTCGATCAGATCGCAGACGCGCGAAATCAGGCGCTTGGCGGCCGACTTCGACTGCGGCGGATCGGCGAATGCGTGAGCCGCCGGGATCAGCACGAAAAACAAGAGCAGCGTTGCCTTTAGGAAACGCCGCATCGGTTCATTCCGCGGCGGCTTTGCCGTGTCCGTACCGCTGCTCGATATAGTCGCTGACCATCTTCTCGAAATCCTGCGCGATCGAGGGGCCGCGCAGCGTCGCAGCCTTCTTGCCGTCGATGAAGACAGGCGCCGTCGGCGTCTCGCCGGTGCCGGGCAGCGATATGCCGATATCGGCGTGCTTGGATTCGCCGGGGCCGTTGACGATGCAGCCCATCACCGCGACCTTGAGGTTCTCGACGCCGGGATACTTCTCGCGCCACACCGGCATGTTCTTGCGGATATCGGCCTGGATGCTCTGGGCAAGTTCCTGGAACACGGTGGATGTGGTACGGCCGCATCCGGGGCAGGCCGCGACGATCGGCACGAACTGCCGGAAGCCCATGGTCTGCAGAAGCTCTTGCGATACCTGCACCTCGCGGGTGCGGTCGCCATTCGGCTCCGGCGTCAGCGAGATGCGGATCGTGTCGCCGACGCCCTGCTGCAAGAGGATGCCCATCGCGGCGGAAGAGGCGACGATGCCCTTGGTGCCCATGCCGGCTTCGGTGAGGCCCAGATGCAGCGCATGGTCGGAGCGGGTGGCAAGCTCGGTGTAGACGGCGATCAGGTCCTGCACGCCGCTGACCTTGGCCGACAGGATGATCCTGTCGCGGCCAAGCCCGATCTCTTCCGCCATCTCGGCCGACAGGATCGCCGACTGCACAATCGCCTCGCGCGTGACTTCCTGCGCGGTGAGCGGCGAGCCCTTCGCCTGGTTGTCGTCCATCAGCCGGGTCAAAAGCTCCTGGTCGAGCGATCCCCAATTGACGCCGATGCGTACCGGCTTGTCATATCTGATCGCCATCTCGACGATCGCGGCGAACTGGCGGTCCTTCTTGTCCTTGAAGCCGACATTGCCGGGATTGATGCGGTATTTGGCCAGCGCTTCGGCGCAGGCCGGATGATCGGCGAGCAGCTTGTGCCCGATATAATGGAAGTCGCCGACCAGCGGCACGTCGATGCCGAGCCGCAACAGCCGCTCATGGATGCGCGGAACCGCCGCCGCGCTCTCGTCGCGGTCGACCGTGATGCGCACGATCTCCGAGCCGGCACGATGCAGCGCCGCGACCTGGGCGACGGTCTGGTCGACATCGGCGGTGTCGGTGTTGGTCATCGATTGCACGACGACCGGTGCGCCGCCGCCGACCATCACGCCGCCGACCGATACGCCGACCGACCGGCGACGCGGGAAGGGAGAAGAAAAATATCCGGTCATGCCGGCCGCCTTCATCTGGGAGTTTCGGCATGAGGTGGCGGAGCAAAGATGGCTTGTCAATGGCAAGCGGCGTGCCAGCCTGCAAATCGGCTGGAGTCATGCGAAAAATAACAGCCCGGCCGACAGCAAGATTTGCGGCCGAGTTCTCCGGCGATTTCAGTTAAAAGCACCGACCCGGTGGCATTTCTTGCCACCGGAAATTCACCGCGGCGGGTTGCGATGATGGTGCCTGGAAGAACTTCAGTGTGTCGTCGGACTAGCTTTCAGCTTTTCAATCTCGTCCTTGATTGCCAGCTTGCGTCGCTTGAGATTCACGATTTCGAGGTCGTCGACCGAAGGATGGTTCATCGCATCGGTGAGCTCGCGCTCGATGTCACCGTGTTTCCGCTGCAACTCATCAAGATGGGATGCAAGAGACATGAATGGTTCTCCCTTTCATGGTTTCCTCGATTGCAGCCGTCGCAGGGGCCTCCACCGCAGGTTGCGACTGTGACGGCACCATGACAGTTTGCCACCAACCGATCTCGATGTCGAATGCCACGTGGTAGCATTCCACGACAAAGTGAAATGTGGTAAGGGCTGCCCGCCGGTCACAAACCCGCAAGTCACGGCCCCGCCCAAACAGCCCGATTGGGCGATGCATACGCAGACGGTAGATAATGTCCGAACAGGAACAGGCTGAAATACGCCTCGAATATTCCCGGCTCAAACAAGAACACGCCGATTTCGACGCCGCCATCAACGCGATGATCGCCACCGGCTGCGACCCGCTTCAGATCCAGCGCATGAAGAAGAAGAAGCTGATGCTGAAAGACCGGCTGTCGGCGCTGGAAGACCGCATCATTCCCGACATCATTGCTTAGGGCAATTCCGAAAAGCGTGAGCGGTTACGCTCGGCGACGTCGCCGTAGCCTCTCGTTGGAATTGCGTCAAAACAAAGCGATTGAGCGGTTCGCCGTTTCCGTGAAACGGTGAAACGCTCCAGAGCCGAATGCAGGATCGCGCCCACGAGGCCACGGACCGCGCCGGCAGCGAAGCGGCGGCCATTGCGACAATCCTTGCGGCCCTTGGCGAATTCCGCTAAGGCGCGCCTTTGCCGCCGCGGAGCCACACCTTGACCGATCAGCGTGCCGACGTCGCCATCATCATGGGCAGCCAGTCCGACTGGGCGACGATGCGCCAGGCGGCGGAAACGCTGGAGGCGCTGGGCATCCCGCACAAGCGGCTGATCGTCTCCGCGCACCGGACCCCCGACCGCCTCTATGAGTTCGCCAAGGGTGCCAAGGCGGCCGGTTACAAGGTGATTATCGCCGGCGCCGGCGGCGCGGCGCATCTGCCCGGCATGACGGCGGCGATGACGCCTCTGCCGGTGTTCGGCGTTCCGGTCGAATCCAAGGCGCTGTCGGGACAGGATTCGCTTCTCTCCATCGTGCAGATGCCGGCCGGCATCCCGGTCGGCACGCTGGCGATCGGCAAGGCGGGCGCCGCCAATGCAGCCCTGCTCGCCGCGGCGGTGCTGGCGCTCAACGACGACAAGCTCGCCGCCCGGCTCGATGCCTGGCGCTCGGCGCAGACCGCCAAGGTCGCCGCCGAGCCGACGGACGCGCCGTGAGCCTGACGCCGGGATTGAGCCTGACGCCGGGATTGACCATCGGCATCATCGGCGGCGGCCAGCTCGGCCGCATGCTGGCGATGGCCGCGGCGCGGCTTGGCTACGGTATCGTTGTGCTGGAACCGCAGCCCGACTGCCCGGCCGCCCAGGTCGCCAACCGGCAGATCGTCGCCGCCTACGACGATCCGGCGGCGCTTGCCGAACTCGCCGCCGCCAGCGCTGTCGTCACCTATGAATTTGAGAACGTCCCGGTCGCCGCGGCGCAAACGCTGGTGGCAAAGGTCCCGGTCTATCCGCCGGCACGCGCGCTCGAAATCGCGCAGGACCGCCTCACCGAAAAGAGCTTTCTCAACGGCATCGGCATCCCGACGGCGGAGTTCTGTCCGGTCGACAATGACGATCAGCTGACCGAGGCCCTCAAAACGTTCAACGGCAGCGGCGTGCTCAAAACCCGCCGCATGGGCTATGACGGCAAGGGCCAGCGCGTCTTCCGCAACATGCAGACCGGCGGCTTTGCCGGCACCTGCGAGGCGATGGGCAATGTGCCGCTGATCCTGGAATCGCTGGTCGCCTTCGAGCGCGAGATTTCGGTGATCGCCGCGCGTGGGCTGGACGGCTCGGTCGCGGCTTACGATCCGGCCGAGAATGTCCACCGCGAAGGCATCCTGCGGACCTCGACCTTGCCGGCCGCCATTCGCCCGGAAACGGCAGCCGCCGCCAAGGATGCCGCTTCGAAAATCCTTTCCTCGCTCGGCTATGTCGGCGTCATCGGCGTCGAGTTCTTCGTGCTGGCCGACGGCGCGCTTCTGGCCAACGAGCTGGCGCCGCGCGTGCACAATTCCGGCCACTGGACGGAGGCTGCCTGCGTCGTCTCGCAGTTCGAGCAGCATATCCGCGCCGTCATCGGCCTGCCGCTGGGTTCGCCCGCCAGGCATTTTGACTGCGTGATGGAAAACCTGATCGGCGACGACATGCTGAAAGTGCCGGCGCTGCTGGCTGAGCCCGATCTGATGCTGCATCTCTACGGCAAGGCCGAGTCGCGCCCCGGCCGCAAGATGGGCCATTTTACGCGCATCATCAGGCCCCGATAACCATCGCTTACTGCATGTCCTGGTCGTCGTCCCCCTCTGGGCCGGCGCAGCTCGGATCGCTCAGCCTGCAGTTGGCGTCGGATGTCAACTGCTTGATGCGTTCATTGGTCAGCGTCGTCAGGCACTGCGAAACCTCCATGGGATGGATGGAGCCGCCCTCGCTGTCGGCAGTCGAATAGGCGCACTCGGCGTCACGAAAGGCGATCCAGGCGCGCTGGGCCGTCTGCAGGAGCTTGTTCGAGGCCTGATCGTTGCTGCCGACGATGTTCTTGTAGGCAGCGTTGAGCTTGGCATCGGCCGCCTGATAGTCGGCATCGGCGCAAATGTTCAGCATCGACTGGCTGTCGTCATTGCGGTCACAGTCCTCGGCAAAGGCTGCCGGGGCCGTCGCGAGCAAGGCAAGACAGGCAGGCAAAAACAGGCGGCGCATGTGCAATCTCCGGTCGTTTCGGCGAGACCGCACCATCCCAGCCGCCCTTGAGTCGCGCAATGCCGTGCTGCCAGATGGCGAATATTTGATCTGCCGGCCCACTTGTGGCATTCGGGGCGCGCGCACGTGGTTGACACGGGCAAGGCACCTCGTTTATGAGCCACGCAAGTTCAAAGGCGCGCTTTTTCCGGGCGCGCCTTTAAAATTCGGCCCGGGACGGGCCCTGACCGAACAGGCAAGACCATGAAGATCAAGAATTCGCTCAAGGCGCTCAAGGCGCGTCACCGCGACAACCAACTGGTTCGCCGCAAGGGACGCATCTACATCATCAACAAGACCGCTCCGCGCTACAAGGCGCGCCAGGGCTGAGGCTTGAGCGCAGCTTGCTTGCTGTCGCTTGCTGCGCGGCGTCTACGCCGCGCTGATGTTGATTGCCGGTTCGCCGGCGCTCTCACGCTAAAATCACTTTGACGATCCGCTGTCCGGGACTAGATTCCGGCGATGCGGATTCGTTTTGCATTTCTCGCCGCCCTTTTGCTCTCCGGCACGGCTTTGCCTGCAGGGGCGGAAACGGTGCCAGGCGCGCTGCCGCCAGATGCCGCGCCACCGCCCGCCGCCACGCCGCCGCCGGCCGCTCCGACCAGGCAGGGCCGCCTCGACCAGCTCTTCGCCGAGCTGAAGCGCGAGCGCAATGAAAAGGCTGCCGAGCGCATCGCCGGCCGGATCTGGAACGAGTGGAACCAGTCGGGCAGCGCCTCGATCGACCTGATGATGCAATGGGCGCAAAAGGCGACGGAGGACCAGAAATTCGACGTCGCCCTCGACTTCCTCGACCAGGTCGTGACCTTGCAGCCCGACTATGCCGAAGGCTGGAACCGCCGCGCCACCGTCCATTTCATGATGAAGAATTACGGGAAGTCGATGGCCGACATCGACCGTACCCTGGAGCTCGAGCCGCGCCATTTCGGCGCGCTCTCGGGCCTCGCCCAGATCATGGCCGAAACCGGCCACAAGCAGTCGGCGCTGGAGGCCTGGCAAAAGGTGCTGGCGATCTACCCGATGATGCGCAGCGCCCAGAACCAGGTCTCGACGCTCTCGGAAGAGCTGGCCGGCGAGGGAATTTGATAGTTTAAGGGAGTAGGGGAGTAAGGGAGTAAGGGAGCATGTTTTGGGAGTGTTGAACAGCACTCGGAAATGCCTTCCCCTACTCCCCTACTCCCCTACTCCCCTACTCC